>NZ_KZ559400.1:0-620113 GCF_002850715.1 Citrobacter sp. L55
GGACAACAGATTACAACCGTCGCTCGATAGCGGAAACGGCGATGTACCGGGTAAAACAGCTGTTCGGGGGTTCACTGACGCTGCGTGACTACGATGGTCAGGTTGCGGAGGCTATGGCCCTGGTACGAGCGCTGAACAAAATGACGAAAGCAGGTATACCTGAAAGCGTGCGTATTGCCTGAAAACACAACCCGCTACGGGGGAGACTTACCCGAAATCTGATTTATTCAACAAAGCCCCTTCTAAGCAGAGTTCGTGTCTTTACCAGCGGACTCCTTACTGGCAAGTAGAATACTTCGAGGCTTACTATAAAAGGCCGTATCAGCAAATTGTTGGCATTCTGCGGATAGCTTGCCCTTTAAAATCGTGGCGCAATAGCAAATTCTTGCTACGCACTTTATTAAAACATTAGAGACAATCGGGATTTCGCGTATTACACGGACATTTTCAAAACAATAAAATATTGCTATTAGCAGAAATCCGTTTTCAAACCACCATCACAATTTCTTTTTTTTCGCATAGCAAATGATATTTATAATGTCACCAGAAAAAGTGTAAATGTGGAACTGACATAACTAAATAATCATATCAATGAGATTCAATATAGTCATTAAAAACAACAAGTTAAAATAATTAATAGCAATTTTATATCACCTTACCTCTATTATTTTTTCACTATCAATTTCAAGTCAGCCATTCTTTTTCCTCGCTTCTTTTTATAGTCATGAACATCGGGACAACCCAGGCGAGGTCTTTATGCAACAAGAAGCGTTAGGAATGGTAGAAACCAAAGGCTTAACTGCAGCCATAGAGGCCGCAGATGCAATGGTGAAGTCAGCCAATGTAATGCTGGTCGGCTACGAAAAAATTGGTTCGGGGCTGGTAACAGTCATTGTCCGCGGCGATGTTGGCGCAGTCAAAGCAGCAACAGATGCAGGTGCCGCCGCAGCACGTAATGTGGGAGAAGTGAAAGCCGTACACGTCATCCCACGCCCTCACACCGATGTAGAAAAAATCTTACCGAAGGGAATTAGCTAATGAGCAGCAATGAGCTGGTTGATCAGATCATGGCGCAGGTGATTGCTCGCGTGGCAACGCCGGAACAGCAGGCTATCCCTGAAAATAATCCTCCAACACGAGAAACGGCTATGGCAGAGAAAAGCTGCAGTTTAACGGAGTTTGTCGGTACTGCGATTGGCGACACCGTCGGTCTGGTAATCGCCAACGTGGACAGCGCCCTACTGGACGCAATGAAACTTGAAAAACGGTATCGCTCCATTGGCATCCTTGGCGCGCGTACTGGTGCAGGCCCGCACATCATGGCCGCAGATGAAGCGGTAAAAGCCACCAATACTGAAGTCGTCAGTATTGAGTTGCCACGTGATACCAAAGGCGGCGCGGGTCACGGTTCGCTGATTATTCTCGGCGGCAACGATGTTTCCGACGTGAAACGCGGAATTGAGGTTGCGCTGAAAGAACTGGATCGCACCTTTGGCGATGTGTATGCCAACGAAGCCGGTCACATCGAGATGCAATACACCGCACGCGCCAGCTACGCGCTGGAAAAAGCCTTTGGTGCACCGATTGGCCGTGCCTGTGGCGTGATCGTCGGCGCCCCGGCATCCGTTGGTGTCCTGATGGCTGATACTGCGCTGAAATCCGCCAACGTGGAAGTAGTGGCCTACAGCTCCCCTGCTCATGGCACCAGCTTCAGTAACGAAGCCATTCTGGTCATTTCAGGCGATTCCGGCGCTGTGCGTCAGGCCGTTATCTCCGCCCGCGAAATCGGTAAAACCGTACTCGGGACCCTCGGCTCAGAACCGAAAAACGATCGTCCGTCCTACATCTGATATCAGTGAGGCTGATTCATGAGATCGAAAAGATTTGAAGCACTGGCGAAGCGCCCTGTGAATCAGGATGGCTTCGTTAAGGAGTGGATCGAAGAAGGCTTCATTGCAATGGAAAGCCCGAACGACCCTAAACCGTCGATTAAAATCGTCAACGGTACAGTCACAGAACTGGACGGAAAATCCGCCAGTGAATTTGACTTAATTGACCATTTCATTGCCCGCTATGGCATTAACCTGGCGCGCGCTGAAGAAGTCATGGCGATGGACTCAGTAAAACTTGCCAATATGCTTTGCGACCCTAACGTGAAGCGCAAAGACATTGTGCCGCTGACCACCGCAATGACCCCGGCAAAAATTGTCGAAGTGGTGTCCCATATGAACGTCGTTGAGATGATGATGGCCATGCAGAAAATGCGTGCTCGCCGTACACCGTCTCAGCAGGCGCACGTCACTAACGTTAAAGATAATCCGGTGCAGATTGCCGCTGATGCGGCTGAAGGCGCCTGGCGCGGATTTGACGAACAGGAAACGACGGTTGCCGTTGCGCGTTATGCACCCTTTAACGCCATTGCGCTGTTAGTCGGCTCACAGGTTGGGCGCCCTGGCGTATTAACCCAGTGCTCGCTGGAAGAAGCGACCGAACTTAAACTCGGTATGTTAGGCCACACCTGTTACGCGGAAACCATCTCTGTCTATGGTACTGAACCCGTATTTACCGACGGCGATGACACGCCATGGTCGAAAGGTTTCCTCGCCTCTTCCTACGCCTCACGCGGTCTGAAAATGCGCTTTACCTCCGGTTCTGGCTCAGAAGTTCAGATGGGTTACGCCGAAGGTAAATCGATGCTTTATCTCGAAGCCCGCTGTATTTACATCACCAAAGCCGCTGGCGTACAGGGTTTACAAAATGGTTCAGTAAGCTGCATCGGCGTGCCTTCCGCTGTGCCGTCAGGCATTCGTGCGGTGTTAGCTGAAAACCTGATCTGTTCCTCCCTGGATCTGGAGTGTGCCTCCAGCAACGACCAAACCTTTACCCACTCGGATATGCGTCGTACTGCCCGCCTGCTGATGCAGTTCCTGCCGGGTACTGACTTCATCTCTTCCGGTTATTCCGCTGTGCCGAACTACGACAACATGTTTGCGGGTTCGAACGAGGATGCCGAAGATTTTGACGACTACAACGTTCTCCAGCGAGACCTCAAGGTAGATGGGGGTCTGCGTCCGGTTCGTGAAGAAGACGTTATCGCCATTCGTAATAAAGCGGCACGTGCACTGCAGGCCGTCTTTGCCGGGATGGGATTACCGCCAATCACTGATGAAGAAGTGGAAGCGGCGACTTACGCCCACGGTTCGAAAGATATGCCGGAGCGAAACATCGTTGAAGATATCAAGTTTGCGCAAGAGATCATCAATAAAAACCGTAACGGTCTGGAAGTGGTGAAAGCCCTTGCTCAGGGCGGGTTTACCGATGTCGCTCAGGACATGCTCAACATCCAGAAAGCCAAGTTAACCGGGGATTATCTGCATACCTCCGCCATTATCGTTGGCGACGGACAGGTGCTATCCGCAGTAAATGACGTCAATGACTATGCCGGTCCGGCAACAGGTTATCGCCTACAAGGCGAACGCTGGGAAGAGATCAAAAACATCCCTGGCGCACTTGATCCCAACGAACTTGGCTAAGGGGTGAAAAATGGAAATCAATGAAAAGCTGCTGCGCCAGATAATTGAAGACGTACTGTCTGAAATGCAAACCAGCGACAAACCCGTCTCATTCCGCGCATCGACAGCGGCTAGCGCGCCACAGGCTGCAGCGGCGCAGGGCGACAGCTTTCTGACCGAGATTGGCGAAGCCAAACAAGGCCAGCAGCAGGACGAAGTGATTATTGCCGTAGGTCCCGCGTTTGGACTGTCGCAAACCGTCAATATCGTAGGGATCCCGCATAAGAACATCTTGCGCGAAGTGATTGCGGGTATTGAAGAAGAAGGCATTAAAGCGCGCGTTATCCGCTGCTTTAAATCCTCCGATGTGGCATTTGTCGCCGTGGAAGGTAACCGTCTGAGCGGTTCCGGGATCTCTATCGGCATCCAGTCAAAAGGCACCACGGTTATCCACCAGCAGGGGTTACCGCCGCTTTCTAACCTGGAGCTGTTCCCTCAGGCACCACTTCTCACACTGGAAACCTATCGTCAGATCGGTAAAAACGCCGCGCGTTATGCCAAGCGTGAATCTCCGCAACCGGTCCCTACTCTGAATGACCAGATGGCTCGTCCTAAGTACCAGGCGAAATCGGCCATTCTGCACATTAAAGAGACCAAATACGTCGTGACGGGCAAAAACCCGCAGGAACTGCGCGTGGCGCTTTGATAAAGGATAACTCCATGAATACCGACGCAATTGAATCGATGGTTCGGGATGTGCTGAGCCGGATGAACAGCCTGCAAGGCGAGCCCGCGACGCCGGCCGCGGCGAGTTCATCAGCACATACCGCGAAAGTCACGGATTACCCTCTCGCGAATAAACATCCTGAGTGGGTAAAAACCGCAACCAACAAAACTCTGGATGACTTCACGCTCGAAAATGTTCTGAGCAACAAAGTGACGGCGCAGGACATGCGCATCACCCCTGAAACGCTGCGCCTTCAGGCGGAAATCGCCAAAGATGCCGGACGTGACAGACTGGCGATGAACTTCGAGCGTGCCGCTGAGCTAACCGCTGTACCTGACGATCGCATTCTTGAGATCTACAACGCGCTGCGCCCATACCGCTCAACGAAAGACGAGCTGATGGCTATCGCTGATGATCTCGAAAATCGTTATCAGGCAAAGATCTGTGCAGCTTTCGTTCGTGAAGCGGCAGCGCTGTACGTTGAGCGTAAAAAACTCAAAGGCGACGACTAACTCAGGGACAGGATCATGCGATATATAGCTGGCATTGACATAGGCAACTCATCAACGGAAGTCGCTCTGGCTACCCTCGATGAGTCTGGCGCACTGAGCATCACCGGCAGCGCGCTGGCAGAAACCACCGGAATTAAAGGCACATTACGTAATGTGTTTGGTATTCAGGAGGCACTTTCGCTGGCAGCAAAAAACGCCGGTATCAATGTCAGCGATATTTCGCTCATCCGTATCAATGAAGCCACCCCGGTCATTGGTGACGTCGCGATGGAAACGATAACCGAAACCATCATCACTGAATCCACCATGATCGGCCATAACCCTAAAACGCCGGGCGGCGTCGGATTAGGCGTTGGCGTCACTATTACGCCGGAAGACCTGCTCAGCCGTCCGGCGGATACGCCCTATATTCTGGTGGTGTCATCGGCATTTGATTTCGCCGATGTCGCCACGATGATTAATGCCTCCGTCCGCGCCGGATACCAGTTAACTGGCGTTATTTTGCAGCAGGACGATGGCGTATTGGTCAGTAATCGTCTGACTCACCCCTTGCCTATCGTCGATGAAGTCCTTCATATCGACCGCATCCCGTTAGGTATGCTGGCTGCCATTGAGGTCGCGATTCCAGGAAAAGTCATTGAAACGCTTTCTAACCCTTACGGAATTGCGACCGTTTTTGGCCTCAACGCCGACGAAACTAAAAACATTGTCCCGATGGCGCGGGCGCTGATCGGCAACCGTTCTGCCGTGGTCGTGAAAACGCCATCAGGTGATGTGAAAGCACGAGCCATTCCTGCCGGAAATCTGGAGCTACAGTCGCAGGGTCGTACCGTACGGGTCGACGTTGCAGCTGGCGCTGAAGCGATTATGAAAGCGGTTGGCGAATGCCCGAAACTGGATAACGTCACCGGAGAGGCTGGCACCAATATTGGCGGCATGCTGGAGCATGTGCGCCAGACAATGGCTGAATTAACCAACAAACCCAGCCACGAAATTTTTATTCAGGACCTGCTGGCAGTCGATACCTCGGTTCCCGTCAGCGTGACCGGCGGACTAGCCGGTGAGTTCTCGCTGGAACAGGCTGTCGGCATTGCTTCCATGGTGAAATCAGACCGCCTGCAAATGGCGATGATTGCTCAGGAAATCACGCAAAAGCTCAACATTGACGTCCAGGTTGGCGGCGCCGAAGCCGAAGCTGCCATTCTGGGGGCCTTAACCACCCCCGGCACGACGCGGCCACTGGCTATTCTGGACCTCGGTGCAGGATCGACCGATGCCTCCATCATCAACCCGAAAGGCGAAATTATTGCCACGCACCTGGCGGGTGCGGGCGATATGGTCACGATGATTATTGCCCGTGAACTGGGGCTGGAAGACCGTTATCTCGCTGAAGAGATCAAAAAGTACCCGCTGGCGAAAGTCGAGAGCTTGTTCCATCTTCGCCACGAAGATGGCAGCGTCCAGTTCTTCCCTACACCTCTCCCGCCAACGGTTTTTGCCCGCGTATGCGTAGTAAAACCCGATGAACTGGTGCCACTGCCAGGCGAACTGGCGCTGGAGAAAGTCCGGGCCATTCGCCGCAGCGCTAAGGAACGCGTTTTCGTCACCAACGCACTCAGAGCGCTACGTCAGGTGAGTCCGACCGGGAACATTCGGGATATTCCCTTTGTGGTGCTGGTTGGCGGCTCATCCCTGGACTTTGAAGTTCCGCAACTGGTCACCGACGCACTGGCACACTATCGCCTGGTTGCCGGGCGCGGCAACATTCGTGGCACCGAAGGTCCGCGCAACGCGGTCGCGACAGGGCTGATTCTCTCCTGGTACAAGGCATTCGCTCATGGAAAGTAATCTCACCACGCCAGCCATCGTTATCTTCGCCACTGCTGGATGCACTGACGTCTGGAGTGATGTGCTGCTGGGTATTGAAGAAGAAGGGATCCCCTTTGTGATTCAGGAGAGCCCGTCAACTGACGTTATCCACAACGCATGGCTGGCGGCTTGCCAATCGCCACTGCTGGTTGGCATTGGCTGCAGTCGCGAAAAACTGGTCGTGCACTATAAAAACTTACCCACATCAGCGCCACTATTTACGCTGACGTATCAACAAGATAACCATGCCCGACGCAGCATTGGTAATAACGCTGCGCGGCTGGTTAAAGGCATTCCGTTTCGGGAATGCCACTCATAACCCACAGGAGAAAAGCAGTATGAATAACGCACTGGGACTGGTTGAAACAAAAGGGCTCGTCGGCGCTATTGAAGCCGCTGATGCCATGGTGAAATCCGCAAACGTGCAGTTGGTTGGTTACGAAAAAATCGGCTCAGGCCTTATCACCGTTATGGTTCGCGGCGATGTCGGCGCAGTGAAAGCTGCCGTAGATGCAGGAAGCGCTGCAGCAAGCGCCGTTGGCGAGGTGAAATCCTGCCACGTTATCCCACGTCCGCACAGCGACGTTGAAGCCATTTTACCTAAATCCGCATAAATCGTTGCAACCAAGGAGCACAGCGTGAAGCAATCACTGGGATTACTTGAAGTTAGTGGTCTGGCATTAGCCATCAGTTGCGCGGACGTCATGGCGAAAGCCGCCTCCATCACGCTGGTGGGCCTCGAAAAAACCAACGGTTCAGGCTGGATGGTGATCAAGATAATCGGGGATGTGGCCTCCGTCCAGGCGGCCATTTCCACCGGTGTCAGTTTCGCTGACCAGCGAGATGGACTGGTGGCTCACAAAGTCATATCCAGACCAGGGGATGGCATTCTGTCACATAGCGTCACCCCGGAGTCTGAGCCAGCGCCCGCCCCGACACCGGTCGTACCACATGAAGAGATGCCTGAGGACCATGCAGCGCCCGAAGCGCCACAAGATGCAGAGTTGATTAGCTGCAATCTGTGTCTTGACCCTGCCTGCCCCCGTCAAAAAGGCGAGCCGCGCTCTCTTTGTCTGCACTCAGGCAAACGAGGTGAAGCGTGATGGATAAACAGCAACTGGAGACAACGGTCACCAAAGTTCTGGATGAAATGCGTGAGCGCCCTATTCCGCTAGGGATCTCTAATCGTCATATTCATCTATGCGCTGAAGATTACGACCGCTTGTTTCCCAATCACCCTATTAGTGAGAAAAAAGAGCTGCTGCAGCCCGGACAATATGCAGCAGACCAGACCGTCACACTGGTGGGACCAAAAGGTCAGTTAAAAAATGTGCGCTTACTCGGCCCACTGCGTAGCACCAGTCAGGTCGAAATTTCTCGTACCGACGCTCGTACGTTGGGAATTGCTGCTCCACTACGGATGTCAGGCAGTATCGAGGGCACGCCAGGCGTTCGCCTTATCAGTCCATTTGCTGAACTGGACTTAGCATCCGGGGTAATCGTCGCCCAACGCCATATCCATATGTCGCCGCTCGATGCCCTAATCCTGCGCGTTTCCCATGGCGATAAAGTCTCTGTTGCCATTAATGGCGATGAACGTCGACTGATTTTCGATAACGTCGCCGTACGCGTTTCGCCGGATATGCGCCTTGAGATGCATATCGATACCGACGAAGCCAATGCTGCGGGCGCAGATAATCCGCAGGCATTTGCCACACTGGTGAGCCCACGATGAACAACGAACTGCTGCAACGCATTATCGAGGAGGTTGTTTCCCGATTAAAAAAACGCGCGGAAAGCACGCTCTCGCTTAGCGTCGCGCAGTTACGGGAAATCGAACCACGGACATTGTGCTGCCAGTACTCGTCGCTCCACCTCCTGCAGGCGGACCTGCCATTGCTGGAGCAAATTGCCGAGGGCTGCGCGGACAACATGTCGGTGGTAACGATCCACGAAGCACTGGCATGCGGAGTCCGCGTGAAAATTTCACTACAACACCGATTGTTACCCGCAATCCCCGTTAGAAAACTCGCGCGTCTGCCTCTGGAGTTCAGTGACGAGCTGGGGCGAATCATCGTTTTGCATCCTGACAAACTTCTCAGCTATGCCGACGTCGCCCAACTGAAAGGGGGCGTTCTGGTGCTACGTCGTCGATGTGTCGTGACGGCTCTGGCTCAGGACGCCGTCGGTACGCGAAATGTCCAATTAATTAAGCAGGAGTGAGCTATGCATCTGGCACGGGTTACAGGCGTTGTGGTTTCCACGCAAAAATCCCCATCACTGGTGGGGAAGAAACTGTTGCTGGTACGTCGGGTGAGTGCGGACGGAGAGCTTCCCGCGTCCCCTGTGAGTGGAGATGAAGTCGCGGTTGATTCTGTCGGCGCTGGAACTGGAGAACTGGTATTACTCAGCAGTGGCTCCAGCGCCAGACACGTTTTTTCCGGCCCTAATGAGGCCATCGATCTGGCTATCGTCGGCATTGTCGACACGCTTTCTCGTTAGGAGGAACTATGGCGATTTATACCCGCACTGGCGATGCCGGCACAACGGCCCTCTTTACCGGGCAACGCGTGAGCAAAACGCACCCGCGCGTCGAGGCTTACGGTACGCTGGACGAACTTAATGCGGCGCTTAGCCTGTGTGTTTGCGCAGCGAAAAACCCGCAGCACCGCCAGTTACTCGAAAACATTCAACTGCAGCTTTTTTGGTTCAGCGCCGAGCTGGCAAGCGAAAGCGAAAAGCCAGCGCCAGAGCAGCGCTACATCAGCTCAGAAGAAATTGCCGCGCTGGAGGCCGCCATCGATACCGCGATGGGGAGAGTGCCCCCCCTACGCAGCTTTATTTTACCTGGCCGCAGCGAAGCCGCCAGCCGTCTGCACTTTGCCCGCACGCTGGCCCGCCGCGCAGAGAGGCGACTGGTCGAACTCTCCACCGAGATTTCCGTCAGACACGTGCTGATGCGTTATATCAATCGCCTCTCCGACTGCTTATATGCGCTTGCACGAGCAGAAGATCATGACGCCCATCAAAACAACATTATTCAGAAAGTGGCGGAGCGTTATCTCGCAGCCATCCGTACATCAGCCACCAGGGAGCCGGCTATGTCTCTGTCTTTTCAGGAACTCCACCAACTCATTCGCGCTGCGGTAACGAGAGCAGAAGAACTTCAGGTTCCGGTCGTCATCAGCATTGTTGATGCGAATGGGACCCAAACGGTGACCTGGCGCATGCCTGACGCATTACTCGTCAGTAGCGAACTGGCACCGAAAAAAGCCTGGACCGCCGTGGCAATGAAAACCGCCACGCATGAGCTGACATCGGCAGTGCAGCCAGGCGCCGCGCTTTACGGTCTGGAAAGCCATATGCAGGGAAAAGTCGTCACCTTCGGTGGCGGGTACGCATTATGGCGTGAGGGGTTACTCCTTGGGGGTCTTGGCATCAGCGGGGGAAGCGTTGAGCAGGATATGGACATTGCAGAAACGGCCATTGCGGCAATTAACGTGAGAACACATCAATGAACACTTCAGAACTTGAAACCCTTATTCGTAACATTTTGAGTGAGCAACTTGCCCCGGCAAAAGCAGAAGTTAAGGGTAATGGAATTTTTCCGTCCGTTAGCGAAGCGATCGATGCCGCTCATCAGGCTTTTCTGCGTTATCAGCAATGTCCATTGAAAACCCGCAGCGCCATCATTAACGCCCTGCGAGAAGAGCTGACGCCTCACCTTGCTTCATTGGCTGCTGAAAGCGCTGCCGAAACGGGAATGGGCAACAAAGAGGATAAGTTCCTTAAAAATAAAGCTGCGTTGGATAATACCCCGGGTATCGAAGATCTCACCACTACGGCGCTTACCGGTGACGGCGGCATGGTGTTATTCGAGTATTCACCCTTTGGCGTGATTGGTTCCGTCGCCCCCAGCACCAACCCGACGGAAACCATTATTAACAACAGCATCAGTATGCTGGCTGCGGGAAATAGCGTTTATTTTAGCCCACATCCAGGTGCAAAAGCGGTCTCACTGAAGCTGATTACCATGATTGAAGATATTGCTTTTCGCTGCTGCGGGATTCGGAATCTTGTCGTCACGGTCACAGAACCCACTTTTGAGGCTACCCAGCAGATGATGGCGCACCCTAAAATCGCAGTTCTGGCGATTACCGGTGGTCCAGGCATTGTTGCTATGGGCATGAAAAGCGGGAAAAAAGTCATTGGCGCAGGCGCAGGCAATCCTCCCTGCATTGTTGATGAAACAGCCGACCTGGTTAAGGCGGCGGAAGATATCATCAATGGCGCATCCTTTGATTACAACCTCCCCTGCATTGCTGAGAAGAGCCTCATTGTTGTTGATGCCGTTGCCGAACGACTGGTTCAACAAATGCAGTCTTTTGGCGCGATGCGACTCAATAGCGAAGAGGTAGACAAACTGCGCGCAGTTTGTCTACCAGAAGGAATAGCCAATAAACAACTGGTAGGGAAAAGCCCGGCAACCTTACTGGAAGCCGCGGGAATACCGGTTCCGGCAAAAGCACCTCGATTACTGATAGGTATCGTCAAGGCTGACGACCCATGGGTTACCAGCGAGCAACTGATGCCAATGCTCCCCATCGTAACGGTGAGCGATTTTGACAGCGCGTTAACGTTGGCCCTGAAGGTTGAAGAGGGATTGCATCACACCGCCATTATGCATTCGCAAAATGTGTCACGTCTGAACCTTGCCGCGCGCACGCTTCAGACCTCCATTTTTGTGAAAAATGGCCCCTCTTATGCTGGGATTGGCGTTGGTGGTGAAGGCTTTACCACCTTCACCATCGCAACGCCGACCGGCGAAGGAACGACATCTGCGCGCACTTTCGCACGCTCTCGTCGTTGCGTGCTGACAAACGGTTTTTCTATTCGCTAATGGGGCCGTTATGAAAAGCTTTTCACTGCAAACTCGATTGTACAGCGGCCAGGGAAGCCTGGATGTGCTTAAGCGCTTCACGAATAAGCATATCTGGATTATCTGCGATGGTTTTCTCGCGCGTTCTCCCCTGATTGAAAAGCTGCGCGACGCGCTGCCAGCGGATAACCGCATCAGCATTTTCAGCGATATCACCCCCGATCCCACCATTAACACGGTAGTACAAGGGATTGCGCAAATGCAGTCCCTACGACCGGACGTCGTAATTGGTTTTGGCGGTGGCTCTGCACTGGACGCCGCAAAAGCCATCGTCTGGTTCAGCCGACAGTTCGGTATTGAGATTGAAACCTGCGTTGCAATTCCCACCACCAGCGGCACGGGATCGGAGGTGACCAGCGCCTGCGTGATTAGCGATCCGGATAAAGGCATTAAGTATCCATTATTTAATAATGCGCTTTATCCGGACATGGCCATCCTTGATCCGACGCTGGTCGTCAGCGTTCCACCAGCCATAACAGCGAATACCGGCATGGACGTATTAACGCATGCGCTGGAGGCTTACGTGTCCACGAAAGCCAGCGACTTCACCGATGCGCTGGCTGAAAAAGCGGCACAAATTGTCTTCCAGTACCTGCCTGTCGCCGTCAGCAAAGGCGACTGCCTGGCAACCAGAGGAAAAATGCACAACGCGTCAACGCTCGCGGGAATGGCATTCAGTCAGGCTGGTCTGGGTATCAATCATGCGATTGCCCATCAGTTGGGCGGCCAGTTTCATCTGCCCCACGGACTTGCCAATGCGCTGCTGCTGACCCATGTCATTCATTTTAATGCCCGCGATCCGCGGGCTGCGAAGCGCTATGCCCGTTTCGCTAAAGCCTGCCACCTATGCCCGGATAACGCGAACGATACGGCGGCACTGAATGCGCTAATTCGTCATATAGAGCTACTCAAAAAACAGTGTGCGTTACCTTCTTTTGCTGACGCGCTTAAAGACGGAAAGCAAGCCTGGTCACAACGTATACCGTCGATGGTTCAGGCCGCGCTGGCTGATGTCACGCTGCAAACCAATCCTCGTGTTGCCGACGCCAGCGCCATGCAGGAACTGCTTGAGGAATTATTATGAAGACAGCCATGACGGCAGAGTCCACGCTTTATGATGCGCAGACAATTCGCGAACGCGTTCGCGCAGCGGGTGTTGTCGGGGCCGGAGGCGCAGGCTTTCCTGCTCACGTAAAATTACAGGCGCAGGTCGATACGTTTCTGGTCAATGCGGCAGAATGTGAACCGATGCTGAAAGTTGACCAGCAATTGATGGCCGTTCAGGCTGAGCGACTTATCCGTGGCGTTCAATATGCCATGACGGCTACCGGGGCCAGGGCCGGTATTATTGCGCTCAAAGAGAAATATCAAAAGGCTATCAATGCGTTAACGCCCCTTCTGCCTGCCGGGATCCGCTTACATATTTTGCCTGATGTCTACCCGGCTGGTGACGAGGTTTTGACCATCTGGATGGCAACGGGCCGGCGAGTTCCGCCTGCCGCGCTGCCGGTCAGCGTCGGCGTGGTGGTCAATAACGTCCAGACGGTGCTCAACATCGCCAGAGCCGTTGAGCAGCAATACCCGGTTACGCGTCGTACCCTGACCGTTAACGGCGCGGTCGCCAGACCAATCACTCTGACCGTCCCTATCGGAATGTCTTTACGTGAGGTTCTGGCGTTGGCCGGTGGTGTTACCGTTGACGATCCCGGTTTTATTAACGGTGGTCCGATGATGGGCGGCCTGATTACCTCACTGGATACCCCAGTCAGCAAGACCACCGGGGGACTGCTGGTTTTACCAAAGTCTCATGCGTTGATTCAGCGGCGGATGCAGGATGAACGCACCGTGCTTTCCGTCGCAAAAACCGTTTGCGAGCAGTGTCGGTTGTGTACGGATTTGTGCCCAAGACATTTGATCGGCCATGAATTATCGCCGCACCTGCTGGTTCGCGCGGTTAATTATCAGCAGGCGGCCACACCGCAGTTACTGCTCACAGCCCTGACCTGTTCAGAATGCAATGTATGTGAAAGCGTAGCCTGTCCGGTTGGGATTTCACCGATGCGAATCAACCGCATGCTTAAACGCGAGCTACGGGCGCTCAACCATCGTTATGAAGGGCCATTGAATCCTGAGGATGAAATGGCGAAGTATCGGCTTATTCCGGTGAAGCGCCTTATTACCAAACTGGGCCTTAGCGACTGGTATCACGATGCGCCACTGACTGAGACTGATTATCCCACGGATAAAACGACGCTGTTGCTACGCCAGCATATTGGTGCCAGCGCCATCCCATGCGTACAGCAGGGCGAACACATTGTTCGCGGTCAATGCGTTGCCGATGTGCCGTCCGGTGCATTAGGCGCACCTGTCCACGCCAGTATTGACGGTATTGTCAGCGAAATTACTGAGCAATCCATCACGGTAATAAGAGGTTAATCATGTCTCAGGCTATAGGGATTTTAGAACTCACCAGCATTGCCAAAGGAATGGAAGCTGGCGATGCCATGTTAAAAAGCGCGAATGTGAATTTACTGGTCAGCAAGACCATCTGCCCGGGCAAATTTCTGCTCATGCTCGGTGGTGACGTAGGCGCAGTACAACAGGCGATCGCCACCGGAACTTCTCTTGCTGGCGATATGCTCGTTGATAGTCTGGTATTACCCAACATTCACGCCAGCGTACTTCCTGCGATCAGTGGACTTAACAGCGTGGATAAGCGTCAGGCCGTTGGCATTGTTGAAACATGGAGCGTTGCGGCCTGCATCTGCGCCGCCGACCGTGCGGTTAAAGCCTCCAATGTCACGCTGGTACGCGTCCATATGGCATTTGGTATTGGCGGCAAGTGCTACATGGTTGTCGCTGGCGATGTGTCTGATGTGAATAACGCAGTGACAGTTGCCAGTGAAAGTGCGGGTGATAAAGGCCTGTTGGTTTACCGTTCGGTCATCCCTCGTCCGCATGAAAGCATGTGGCGACAGATGGTGGAGGGATAATGGAAAGACAACCCACCACGGATCGTATGATTCAGGAATATGTTCCTGGCAAGCAGGTTACGTTGGCGCATCTTATCGCTAATCCGGGTAAAGATTTGTTCAAGAAACTGGGATTACCAGAGTCGGTTTCCGCAATCGGTATTCTGACGATTACCCCCAGCGAAGCCTCAATCATCGCCTGTGATATCGCCACGAAATCCGGGGCGGTAGAGATTGGTTTTCTCGACCGTTTTACCGGCGCCGTGGTACTGACGGGCGATGTTTCCGCCGTTGAGTACGCGCTGAAACAGGTAACCCGGACGCTGGGCGAAATGATGCGTTTTACCGCCTGTCCCATCACCCGGACATAATCTCATGAAACGCATAATGCTAATTGGCCCCAGCCAGTGCGGTAAAACGTCACTCACGCAGTGCATGCGGGGAGAGGCGCTTCACTATCAGAAGACCCAGGCCATTGTCTGGTCTCCCACAACGATAGACACACCGGGTGAATATCTCGAAAACCGCTGCCTGTACAGCGCGCTGCTGGCCAGCGCCTGTGAAGCAGACATCATCGCGCTGGTTCTCAATGCTGACGCGCCGTGGTCACCTTTTTCTCCAGGTTTTACTGGCCCGATGAACCGACCCGTTATCGGCCTCGTCACCAAAGCCGATTTAGCCAGCCCGCAGCGTATTTTTCTCGTGGAGAGTTGGCTAGTTCAGGCTGGCGCGCAAAAAGTATTTGTCACCAGCGCGCTGGAGAATACCGGGGTCGATGAGATGTTCATTTTTCTGAATGCAAAGGAACCTTCATGTCTCACAAAATAATGGCCATTAATGCAGGTAGTTCCTCGCTTAAGTTTCAGCTTCTGGCGATGCCGCAGGGTGAAATGATTTGCCAGGGACTGATCGAGCGTATCGGTATGTCTGATGCGCAGGTCACCCTAAAAACACCAGCGCAAAAATGGCAGGAGACTTTGCCCGTAGCCGATCACCGTGAAGCAGTAACGCTGCTACTGGAAAAACTGCTCAGCCACAATATTATCAGCAGTCTGGAAGAGATCGACGGCGTTGGCCATCGCGTCGCACACGGTGGAGAATCCTTCAAAGATTCCGCACGAGTAACCGATGAAACACTGGCGGAAATCGAACGCCTTGCGGAACTGGCACCGCTTCATAACCCGGTTAATGCGTTGGGGATTGCGATATTTCGCCAGCTACTGCCGAAAACGCCGGCCGTTGCGGTTTTTGACACGGCTTTTCATCAGACCCTTGATGAGCCTTCTTTCATCTATCCCCTGCCCTGGCGCTACTATTCAGAGCTGGGTATTCGTCGTTATGGTTTTCATGGTACCAGCCACAAGTATGTCAGCGCTCAACTTGCTGAAAAGCTGGGCGTGCCGCTCAGCGCCCTGCGGGTTGTTTGTTGTCATCTGGGCAACGGCAGCAGCATCTGCGCTATCAAAGGCGGACATTCGGTGAATACCTCCATGGGTTTTACGCCGCAGTCTGGCGTAATGATGGGCACGCGAAGTGGCGATATTGATCCATCCATTCTGCCGTGGATTGCCCTGCGTGAAGGCAAAACCCCGCAGCAGCTCAACCAATTGCTCAACAATGAGTCCGGATTACTCGGAGTTTCTGGTGTTTCACCCGACTACCGGGATGTTGAACATGCCGCAGATACGGGCAATCACCAGGCAGCACTGGCATTGACGCTTTTTGCCGAGCGGATTCGCGCCACTATTGGCAGCTATATTATGCAGATGGGCGGTCTGGATGCGCTGGTGTTTACCGGGGGAATTGGTGAAAATTCAGCGCGTGCTCGCGCCGCGATTTGCCACAACCTGAATTTCTTAGGTCTGGCCGTTGATGAAGAAAAAAATCAGCGTAACGCCACCTTTATTCAAACGGAAAATGCGGTGGTTAAAGTGGCGGTGATTAATACCAATGAAGAGCTGATGATAGCCCAGGACGTTATGCGTTTAGCGATATCAGAAACTGTGACATTGGGCATTCCCGCCTGATATTGCCGCACCGCAAATTGCGGCAAATCATGGTAATAGCGCGATCGCCATGACACTATGCGCCGAGGATTGCTGAACACAAAGGTGAAGACGTGGCTGTTGCGCAATGTCCCGCATCGTGCGGAGAACTTATCCAGGGCTGGATTCTGGGCAGTGAGAAGCTGGTCTCCTGCCCGGTCGAATGGTATAGCACCGTTGAGGTCACTTCAGGCTCACCGCTGACAGATGAACGTCCACTTTCTCGGGCAATGGTTGACAGGTTATTACAGCACTGGCAGTACCCGGCGCTTCTCAGTCAGGATATCCGGATAGATGTTCAGTCAACCATTCCCATCGCGAAAGGAATGGCCAGCAGCACTGCGGATATTGCCGCCACGGCCATCGCCGCAGCGCATTATCTGGGTCATCAACTGGACGAGCCAACACTGGCACAGCTTTGCGTTTCTCTGGAGCCAACCGACAGCACCGTTTTTCGTAAGCTAACCCTTTTCGATCATAACAACGCTTCCACGCAAATTGGTTGTGAAGCTCAGCCTCAACTCGATCTGCTGGTTCTCGAAAGCCCTGAAACATTGCGTACCGCGGATTATCACCGTATTCCACGTCATTCCGGCTTGCAGGCGGGAGCTGCGGCCCTCCAACGGGCATGGGAAAAAGTACAGGAAGCCTGTATTAGCCAAAATCCTTACCGGTTGGGAGAAGCGGCTACGCTTAGCGCAATCGCCAGCCAATTGCTGTTACCAAAACCGGATTTTGATTCACTATTAGCACTGGTGGAAGAATGTGATTTATACGGCGTCAACGTCGCGCACAGCGGCAGCGTAGTCGGACTGATGCTGGACAGAAATCGTCATGATGTGGATTACATTAAATGGATGCTGACGCAGAAAAAACTTACGATTCACTGGCCAGAACAGCATTTGTTACGCATGGTAACGGGCGGGGTCGAACTGCAATAAGGGTCGCCGCACGGCAGCGACCCGGACAAGCATAAAATCGTTACTCGGCTTTCGCTTCGCCGTTTTTCACTTCGCCCATGGCTTTAAGCTTTTTAGAGATATCGCGGCGTTCTTTAGAGATCTCGGCGTTTTTGATGATGTAGTCATCAACACGATCTTCATAATCGCTTTTCATGCTGGCAATGATGCCCTGAATCGCTTCCACGCTCATACCAGGCTTGATGTAGTCGCTCAGGTTGTCCAACAGCAGAACGCGTTTCTGGTTGTCACGGATCTTTTTCTCAACGTCCTGGATTTCACGTTGCAGTTTGTTTTTACGACGGAACAGACGAACAAATTCCAGCACGTCCTGGAAAGAAGGCTTGGTAGTTTCCATTTTTACACCCCTGATAATGTGAGATTCGGATTCGTTAAAACAACGGCTAAAGTGGGTCAACATTACTTTCATGCCCGCCATACTTCAAGTTGCATCTGCATCGACAATGCATGGTTGAAACCTGAGTTATCGAGGGTAAAGCCATTGCAGTTACCAATGGTTTTAGCCTTTTTCAGTATCATACCTCTAATCTTTGCTGAATCGAAGCAGCAGTAGAACCAATCCCCTCATCTGCTCTTTATTTGCGCAGTGCGCGACAGATTAAATGTGAGAGTAACTCCAGCTGTCGAGCCATCTCCATGTTCAACCAAACGTAGCCGTGAATGGGCGTTTCTGCGACATTATCGCCTTTATGCTCAGCAATAAGCTGACGCAGCTCTGCCACGGTGTCATTGAGCTTTTCCGTATTGGCAAGCACTGGCTGCGGATTACCTTCATACAAGGCGTGGGTTATTGTCAGTAGTGCCTGCTGGGTCCTGAGCTGAGTTTCACGCAGCGTATGCGCATTCAACATGACAAAGTGGCTGGTACGGCTGGCCCACAGCGCATTAATTTGCAGCTCGAGCATGCAGACCAGATTGCGATTCACCGTCTGAATAGCCTCAAAGATCGATTTTTGAATGCGGGTTTCCTTGCTGGCAGGAGCAATGAGCCCACGCATTTTGACAACGTCGCTCAACAGTTGTTGTAAATGCTTCTCCAGCCGCGGTTGCTCGAGCAGATTGGGGGATAGCGCGGCCTGATACACCCGATTGTACCCCGTTACGCAATGCGCCAGTTGGATACGCCAGTGTATAAATGCCCGCTGCGGCCAGATGCCGGTAAACAGCATCGCCAGTAACGACCCCAGAATAACATCACCGCCGCGCCATAACGCGGTATTCATATCTCCGGCAGGCGCACCCACGACCACGGCAAGCGTTATGCCAATCAGCAGCGCCTGATACGGCCTTTTACCCAGCGCCAGCCAGCCGCAGAGAAACATCGCTACCGCGCACCATATCAGCATTAACGGCAGCGAGAAGAGTTCCAGACGCAGGGCAACCAGTCCCAGGACCGAGCCCAGGATCGTGCCGCCTATACGTTCAAAGGCCCTGGGAACAACGTTACCCCAAAAAGATATTGGCCCCATAATCACCACCAGCGTGATCAGAGGCCATGTACCTTCGGGAATGTTTAACAGGCGTACCAACAGAAAAGTAAGGAGAAACGCCAGCGCAATGCGAATACCATGCACCACACGATAATGACGATACAAACGAATTTCAAAAGGACTCAGCGATTTGTCTGCACGCACTCATGCACTCCGTCAGGGAATAGCAAAGAAGCGAATTGTACCTGTTTTTAGCGTGAAAAGATCATCCTGATTTACACCCCAAACAGTTACTTCGTCTGCACTGGCACGTACATTTCAATGTCCCAGTAACCGTCCTCCATGCCATTGTTCATATAAACCTCAAAGCAGGGTTTAGCGGCTATCGCATAAGTCGTATCCTGCATCAGGCGCTCGAAGAACTGATACCAAGGCGTCGCAAAATCGTGATTCTCAACGCGCGCAACGGCGACAGCATAGTCGCCACCCGCCAGTTCGGTGAGGATCACCCCTTCGCTGTTTTCTGGGATTTCAAAACCTTCAGGCACAGAAACCACGGTATCACAGCGCAATTTTTCCGCAGGAACAACATCAGGGTTGTCGTAATAAACAGCAATCCATTCCAACGGCACAATCTGTTTACCGTCGACCCACTTCATTAATTGCTCAAACCCCTGCTTCACCGTTTGTTCCCACGGTCCAACCATATGGAAACCGGCAATCATGCGTTTTTCGACCAGCTTTATCTCGTACTCCATACAACCTCCACTGTTACACTGTATTTATATACAGTGTAATTTCTGGCTATGTCGGCCACAAGGAAATAGTGATTATTATGTGAGCAGATTCGCACTCTTGCCAGTCAGACGCATCAGGAAAAACTACGCCTTGTGGTGGAAATAATCGCTCAGGCGCGAGAAAACGCTGCCTTCGCCGATGGATTCCAGCGTAACCAGAGGCCAATGTGCCACCAACTTATCCCGATCGTAGAGTTCAATTTCCCCCACACGTTGATGCGCAGCGATGGGAGCAACCAGCTCTTTCTTATCAAGGACATATTTTGCTTTGATGTTAGGGACTTCTGCTTTAGGCAGGGCCATCCAGAAATCCTGCTCGGTTCCGAGGCTGATTTTTTCTTTATCGCCATACCAGATGCGTTCAGTGCCAACCTGCTTACCGCTACGCAAAACCTGCACTGTATCGAAGTTGTGTTGCCCCCATTGCAGCAGTTTACGCGCCTGATCTTCGCGCCCTTTCGCACTCTCCGCGCCCATCACCACCGCAATCAGGCGGCGCTGACCATCGACGGCGGAAGCAATCAGGTTAAACCCGGCACCGGACGTATGCCCTGTCTTCAGGCCATCTACGTTCATGGTTTTATCCCACAACAAACCGTTACGGTTTTGCTGTGTGATGCCGTTCCAGGTAAGGCTTTTCTCACTGTACATATGGTAGAAATCCGGTTCCCCGTGGATGATAGCGCGGGACAGCACGGCCAGGTCGTACGCGGAGCTATGCTGACCCGGCGCATCCAGACCATGTACCGTTTCAAAATGGGTGTCCTGCAGGTTCAGTTTTTGCGCATAGTTGTTCATCATCGCGACAAACTGCGGCTGCCCTCCGGCGATGTAATCCGCCAGTGCCACGCAGGCATCATTACCGGAATCAACAATTAACCCACGGCTGAGGTCGCGTACCGAAACGCGATCCCCTTCTTTCAGGAACATCAAGGATGAACCGACAAATACCGGATTATCTTTTGCCCATGCATCGCGCCCGACGGTCACAATATCTGTCGGACTAATACGCTTGCTGTCAATTGCGCGATCGACAACATAGCCAGTCATCAGTTTCGTCAGGCTGGCAGGATTGCGCTGCTGGTGTTCATTACCGGCTGTCAGGATTTGGCCCGTGGTGTAATCCATTAACACCCATGCCCCGGCAGTAATCGCAGGAGGTTGTGGGGCGAAGCTCACGGCATCGCTCGCCCAGGCGGGCGAAAAACTCATCGTTAATAGTGAAGCGGCAATAAACAAACGGCGTTTCAACAGCATGTCCTCAGGAAAGGGAGAAATAGCCGTTCTTTTTACGGAAGTTCTGTCGAACAAACATGGATAAATTGCAAGAAAATGTGACATAAGGCACATTTTCTTGCTATCAGGAAAGGGTTTCAGAGACAAATCTCGCCGGAACTACCCTTTACGCGGCACGGTCTCTGCGTGATGACTGCGATGGCGGTGATAACCATCGATCATACTGCGAAAAATTTGCCCTGGCGTGTCACCCAGCGTGCACAGGTAAATATGCGCGCAGATGAACAGTAAGCCCACAATCGCTAACGCCATATGCAGCACCAGCATCACCGGCCCCGCCCCTACCACCTGCGGGTAGAGACATAGCAACCCGGTGATGATCAGTAGTGGAACCAGTGCGTACATGATGGCCAGGTAGGCCAGCTGTTGCAGCGGGTTAAATTTGTCCTCTGCCGTTGCGGCAAACGGGTGCGGCTCACCTTTCATAATGCCATACAGATAAAAGCGTGTTTGCAGCAGGCAGCGTGATATCAACCCGCTAAATTTCACGCGATAATGGCAGCCGTTGCCGCTGGTTGCGTTTATTAACACAAAGCCAATCCAGAAGGCCAGCAATGCGAAGCCACACCAGGTATGTACCTGCACCATTAAGGCCACCGGTCCGACAGAAAAGTGGCCAAACAGGCCGCTCAGCAGAAGCAGGATAAAGAGCAGCGCATTACCCCAGTGCCAGCGGCGGACCGCCAGCGAATAGAGGTAGTCCCGATGCTCTTCCCCGGTTGCCGTTTTGGGCGCCAGCATCCGACGTAACAGCGCGTGCGTGACCAGGCCCGCAATCATCAGCACAATAACGACGCCTGCATAAATGAGCCACAGCGGCCAGTAGTCCGGCGCATAGTTAAGCTCTGCTCCCCAGATAGAATTCATACATTACCCTCCTGATGGATCTCTTTACGCCGATAGACACTTACCGGGCCGCTACGCGTATCCTGCTGGCGATAAACCTCTTTTTGATTAATCCAGTGCTGAATTTCCGGGTCATCGCGACGACCAAATTTCAGCGCATCCGTCGGACAAACGGAAACGCAGGCTGGCGATTGTCCGACCTCCAGGCGAGTATCGGCGCAGAAGTTACATTTGTCGGCAATCCCCGTTTGTGGGTTGAGGTAGCGGACATGGAACGGGCAAGCGGCAACACAGTAGTCACAACCAATACAGCGAGACTTATCCACTTGCACAATGCCATTTTCGTCACGAAATGAAGCGCCAGTAGGACAGACGCTGACGCACGGCGCATCTTCACAATGCTGACAGGAAACGCGAACAAACTGGAAGTGGGACAGCACTTCGGGTTCATGTTCGGGTGAACGGATCTGCACTTGTAGGCGACTAAATCCCTCCGGCACGTCATTCAGTACCTTGCAGGCAACCGTACACGCCTGACAGCCAATACAGCGTTTCTCGTCATGCAGCATGACATAAGGGTTTGTTGATTGATTCATGATGTTCTCCTTTCTCATGCCCGACGAAGCGTGACGCCAGCGGTGTGCACCACCGTACCGGAAACCGGACTGGTAACATGCGGAAGCAAATTACCGCAGTGAATACCGTGCGTCGTCGCCGCGGTTTTAGCTCCCGCCTTGGCGCCAAATCCCATATAAACGAACAGCGTATCGGGTCGTATTCCGGCAGTAACCAGCGCTTTGCCTTTTTCCTTACCGGTCGCATTTTCCAGCCAAATCTCATCGCCGTTTTTGATGCCTTTTTCACGGGCCGTTTGCGGGTGGATCCACACCGCGTTATCCCACATCAGCTCACTCAGCAGTGGTACATATTGCGTCGCGCCGTTGGTATGCACCGCAACTTTTCCCTGAATAAAATAGAGTTCATTGTCGCCTTTGAGGGCAAAATTGCGGGCGCGCGGAATACCGTAGCCAGGCAAAAGTGCTTCCAGCTCTTCAGAGTAGAGTTCAATTTTTCCAGACGGGGATTTAAAGCGCAGTTGCTCGCCATAGGTACCGTCGCCGTCAACCGCCACCGCGCCCGGATAACGCGCCACAAACTGACGCACTGCTTCAGGTTCCCGCAGCAGCAGCGGAATCCCCCACTCC
Source organism: Citrobacter sp. L55 (assembly GCF_002850715.1). NCBI lineage: Bacteria > Pseudomonadati > Pseudomonadota > Gammaproteobacteria > Enterobacterales > Enterobacteriaceae > Citrobacter > Citrobacter sp. L55. The sequence goes on from NZ_KZ559400.1 coordinate 23,131, forward strand.
CGATATCCTTTCTGACGCAGTTCAGCGGAAAGCGCATGATCGCCATTAAGCTGGTACAGCTGCCGTGTCTGCATATCCTGCCAGGGGTAGAACTGCCCAAGGCCTAACTGCACGGCCAGCTCTTTCCAGATTTGCCAGCTCGGACGCGCATCCCCAATCGGCTCTACAACCTGCTGGCGCAGGGCATAGGCCGGATTCAGGCCCGACATGTCAGAGACTTCTTCATCACGTTCAAGGTAGGTGCATTCGGGTAACAGATAATCGGCATATGCCGCGCTTTCGCTTAAATAGACATCGCAACTGACCACCAGATCGAGTTGTTCGACGGTTTTGACCAGATCAGGCCGACAGGTCACGGTTTGGAAAGGATTGTGGCGGGACATAATCCATCCCTTCACCGGATACGGCGTCTGGTTTAACACGGCATCGATGATGCTTTGCACCACGCCGCCGCCCGCCGCGATGTACTTGAATTGTGGGGCAACCAAATCGATGCGCTGCGCCGTTGGCTTGGGCAATTTGGCATCAGGTTTTGCCAGCACCGGAGCGACCTTCTCTCCGGCCAGCTTATTGTAGGTTGCCGCGGCTTTTTTCTGGTACAAGCCGCCTTCACGCTCAATATTTCCCAGCAGCGCATTGAGGGTGAAAATCATACGCCGCATATCAATTTCTTCTTGCGAAAACGTCGCGCGATGGCCAGGGCTGACGATAGCATGAGGCGCACAGGCGGCCATTTCGCGGGTGACCCGAACAATAACATCAGCAGGCACGTCAGCTTGATTTTGCGCCCATTCCGGCGTGGTCTCTTGTACCGCTTCGGCCAGTTGGTCAAACCCTGTGGTGTAGCGCGCTACGAAGTCCGCGTCATACAGATGTTCATTAATCATGACGTGACACATGGCCATTAACACCGGCAAGTCGCCGCCCGGCTTGAGCGCATGCCATTCATCCGCCTTGCTGGAGAAAACTGACAAACGGGGATCGAAGCTGACCATTTTTGCGCCCTTTTCCTGCGCGGTCATCAGTTCATGCGTTTCGGCAACCTCAATACCTTCATAGAGATTGTGGCCAAAAGAGACCATATAACGGGTATTGGCGATATCCATAGCCAAATCGCCGCCCATCATCACTTTGGCGGCAATCGATTTTCCGGCAGGGCATGTCGACGCATGCGTAAAGGTGTTTGGCGATCCAAATGCCGTTGCCAGCTGAAATAAATGACCCGAAAGCGAACCAGATTTGGAAGAGAATACGACCCCCTGAGGACCATGCTGCGCTTTTATTGCCGTCATTTTTTCAGCAATTTCTTTGTAAGCCTGTTCCCAACTAATAACCTGCCATTCTCCGCTGCCGCGAGGCCCTGTGCGTTTCATGGGTTTGACAATACGGTGCGGGTCGTTGACCAGGCTAACACCACTGCCTCCGCGCGCGCAGACACGCGTGCCTTGTTGAGGCGCATTAGGGTTCCCCTGAATAAAAACCGTCTTGTTATTAATTACCTGTGCCTGTATTGGGCAACGATAAGAACACATTTCGCACAAGCTTGGCGTCAGGGATGTTTTCCCCTTAATGCTCTCTGGAGAATTTCGCGCCAGTGCGCCAGGCGGAAAACTGCCTATCGCGCAGGCCGAGCAACCGATACCCACTCCTCGCAAAAAATTACGCCGACTAATGCTCATATAACCTCCTGTTATTAGATATATCCAATTATTATATGGTGTTTAAATTATTAATTTTTAACCTCACTCACATTTCATTAGAATATAGAGCAGCTAACCACCAAAATAAAAACCCATTGTTTATAAAAGAATTTTAAAGTTTCCAGAACACAACAAATCAGCACTAAATAACAATAATGGTTCTCATTTATATTATTTATCAGCTCATAGATTTCAGAAAATTTATTCCAGTAACTTCCCTTAACAGTACAAAATTTATTAATCAATTCTATTAAAGCCTGTTCATCTCAATTTTATTGCGTACATCATTCAGCATTGATAATCGCTTTGCTGATTACCTCGCTATTTTTTGGTATTCTTGGACGAGCGCTAAATTGATCCCGGACATAACTGAACAATGAATGACGGCAAGCAGCAACCTGGTTTTCTCTTTCACGATTACGAGACCTTTGGTACCCATCCGGCGCTGGACAGACCCGCGCAATTTGCGGCTATCCGCACAGATAGCGATTTCAACATCATCGGTGAACCTGAAGTCTTTTATTGCAAACCCGCAGACGACTATCTGCCGCAGCCTGAGGCGGTGCTGATAACCGGTATCACACCGCAGGAAGCGCGTGAAAAAGGAGAAAATGAAGCCGCCTTTGCTGCGCGCATCCACGCCCTGTTCACCGTGCCGAAAACCTGTATCCTGGGCTATAACAACGTGCGCTTCGATGATGAAGTGACGCGCAACATCCTGTATCGCAATTTCTACGATCCCTACGCCTGGAGCTGGCAGAACGATAATTCACGCTGGGATCTGCTGGATGTGATGCGCGCCTGCTATGCCTTGCGTCCTGAAGGAATTAACTGGCCGGAAAACGACGACGGCTTACCCAGCTTTCGCCTGGAGCATTTGACCAAAGCCAACGGTATTGAACATGCCAATGCCCACGATGCGATGGCCGATGTATACGCCACAATTGCCATGGCGCAATTAGTGAAGTCGCGCCAGCCGCGCCTGTTTGATTATCTCTACAGCCATCGCAATAAGCACAAGCTGGCCGCACTGATTGATGTCCCGCAAATGAAGCCGCTGGTCCATGTTTCGGGGATGTTCGGCGCATGGCGCGGCAACACCAGTTGGGTGGCGCCTTTAGCCTGGCATCCTGAGAATCGCAACGCGGTGATTATGGTCGACTTAGCCGGTGATATTTCACCGCTGCTCGAACTGGACAGCGACGCGCTGCGTGAGCGGCTCTACACTGCTAAAGCTGATCTGGGAGATAACCCAGCCGTGCCGGTTAAACTGGTGCACATCAACAAATGCCCGGTACTGGCACAGGCGAATACCTTGCGCCCGGAAGATGCCGATCGCCTTGGCATTAACCGCCAGCATTGTCTGGATAATCTCAAAATACTGCGCGAAAACCCGCAGGTTCGCGACAAAGTGGTGGCCATCTTCGCCGATGCGGAACCCTTTATGCCATCAGATAACGTAGACGCACAGTTGTACAATGGTTTTTTCAGCGATGCCGATCGTGCCGCGATGAAAATCGTTCTGGAAACTGAGCCGCGCAATTTACCGGCGCTGGATATCTCCTTTGTCGATAAGCGCATTGAAAAGCTGCTGTTTAACTACCGCGCACGTAACTTCCCCGGAACGCTGGATGAAGCCGAACAGCAGCGCTGGCTGGACCATCGTCGTCAAATATTCACGCCGGAGTTTTTGCAAAATTACGCCAATGAATTGCAGATGCTGAGCCAGCAATATGCAGATAACAAAGAGAAACTGATGCTGCTGAAGTCACTCTGGCAGTATGCGCAAGAGATTGTATAACTCCCACGTATAAAAAAACCGGAGAACATGTCTCCGGTTTTTTTTATCTAAATACAGTTATTACGCGATATCTTCGTCGTACTGCGGCACCGGGTTACGGAAGCTTTTGGTCACGCAAGCCAGGTAAATCAGACCAATAGCGGCCCAGATCAGACCCAGAACCATTGAGCTCTCTTCCAGGTTCACCCACAGCGCACCAACGGTCAGCGCACCGCACATTGGCAGGAACAGATACTGGAAGTGGTCTTTCAGCGTCTTGTTACGCTTCTCACGGATCCAGAACTGGGAGATCACCGACAGGTTAACGAAGGTAAACGCCACCAGCGCACCGAAGTTAATCAGCGCCGTCGCCATCACCAGGTCGAAGTTAATTGCCAGCAGAGCAATCGCACCAACCAGAATGATGTTCATGGACGGAGTACGCCATTTCGGGTGGACATAACCGAAGAAACTTTTCGGGAACACACCGTCACGCCCCATCACATACATCAGACGCGCTACGCCTGCATGCGCCGCCATACCTGACGCCAGTACGGTAATGGTAGAGAAAATCAGCGCGCCGACCTGGAAGAACTTACCAGCGACATACAGCATGATTTCCGGCTGCGAAGCGTCCGGATCCTTGAAGCGTGAGATATCCGGGAAGTACAGCTGCAACAGATAGGTGGAGACGATAAAGATCAGGCCACCAATCAGCGCGGTCAGGAAAATCGCCCGCGGGATCACACGTTCAGCGTCTTTGGTTTCTTCAGACAGGTTGCTGATACCGTCAAAACCGGTGAACGAGAAGCACAGAATAGTCGCTCCCGTGATCATCGGGATCACATGCGCATCACCTGACCAGAACGGACGGCTGCTCGCCAGCGTACCGGCACCTTCCCCTTCGAACACGCCATAAACGACCATGCCGAGGATCACTGCAATCAGCACCACCTGCAACAACACGATTACGGTGTTGAAATTCGCAACAGATTTCAGGCTGCGCAGGTTAAAGGCGGTCATAAAGGCCACCAGCGCCACCACGAATATCCATGACGGTATCGACGGCACCAGAGCTTCAAAATAAATTTTCGCCAACAGAATGTTGATCATCGGTGCGAACAGGTAGTCCAGCAGTGACGACCAACCCACCATAAAGCCAACGGTCGGGCTAATGGATTTCTGGGCGTAAGTGTAGGCAGAGCCTGCAGACGGATAGCGACGCACCAGTTTACCGTAGCTCAGTGCGGTAAAGAGGATGGCGATCAGTGCAAAGGCGTAAGCTGTCGGGACGTGACCATCGGTCATTCCTGATACGATACCGAATGTATCGAACAGCGTCATCGGCTGCATATAGGCAAGGCCCATCATGACAACCGGAACCAGCGTAAGCGTTTTACGTAATTCCACGCGAGAGGTGTTTGGAGTAGCGTTATGCGACATGGTTATCCCCCATTACGGCGAAAACCGTCGCGTAAGCAAAAAATTGCCCCATTTTTTGTTAATCCTCAGCGACAACAACTGTCGATTTTTAAGTAAGTATCTATCCGGTACGAAGCCCGGCCTCTTTTATGAATGATTGGTTTGATGCAAAAAAATAACCGACGCGTATTAAAACGTCGGTTAATGTCATTTTTTGCAAGCGGCGTATTTTGCACTAATTTGGAGAGAAATAACAAGAGATTGAAGCTACTACAAAAGAATATTTTTTCTTAACTGATTGATTTATCAGCAGCCGTTTTAACGTACACCCCCGCAATAGCACTATTTGCTAAAATCTCATCCCGCCACCAGGCACTGGCCAACCCGGCAGTCTGTTCATTCCAACCTATCCACACGGGTTCAAAGATAATTTGTGCGACTACCTTTTTCTCAATCAGAGCGCCGCTCTCCAGAAATCGCTGCGCCAGATAGCGCGGAATATAGCCGCATCCCAGACCACTGATTTGCAGTTCCAGCTTGGTTTTGAAGTCAAAAACGGTGATGGCTTCCTGATCGTCAAGCACCTGAGAGCCGGAGACGTTAGCATGCTGTGCATTGTCGCCCACCACAATCGCGCGAAAACGCCGAATAGTGCGACGATTCAACGGCTCCTGTTCCTGCGCCAGCGGATGATGCGACGCAACCACAAACACCTGCTCCAGAACTCCTAGCTGCGCAAAGCCAAATTCGCTCGCGGCAGGCGGCTCATGCGTGGCGCCGACAATAATATCCGCCCGCCCCTGAGTGAGGGCATCCCAGGAGCCGCCCAGCACGCCATTGATAAATTTCAGGCGCGTCACACTGTGGTGTTGATAGAAAGATTCGATGAGTGGGGCCAGCAGCGAAAAGGGAAACGTATCATCTACGCCAATAACCAGTTCATTCTCCCAACCTTCATGAAGTTTAATCGCCTGCTTTTCGAGTTCGCGGACGGTGTGCAACACCTCCCGCCCCTTTTCCAGCAGCATCTGTCCGGTACGGGTAAACTTAGCCCGATGTCCGCTGCGATCGAGTAGCTGAATATTAAGATCGCTTTCCAGCTTATGGACGGTGTAGCTAAGCGCAGACGGCGTCTTAAACAATTTTGCCGACGCCGCAGCGAAACTGCCCTCTTTTTCCAACGCATCGAGGATGATAAGAACGTCCAGCAGTGGTTTCATACTCGCCCCCTGGCGGTATCAGCGGCACTCTGCTGGTCTGTCACTCCATCGGCATCACCAGCGGGTCAGGATACTGGTACTCAAACCCAAGCTCGTTACAAATACGGTTGCCATCAATGACTTTACCTTTACCGTTATCCTCATTGCCACGAAATTCCGGCGGCTCCATCCCCAACTGGCGGGCCATCTGTGGATAGAACACATTGCGCGCCGGATGCATAGGCGCACATATATTATAGATGTGTCCCCCTTTTGGCGCTTGCAGCAGCAAAGAGATGGCGGCAACCACATCATCCAGATGCACCAGATTGACGCCATGGTGTCCATCTGGCGCTGTCTTGCCAGCGAAAAAACGACCGGGATGTCTTCCCGGGCCGACAAGTCCGGCCAGGCGCAAAATATCCACCGAAGTGCCGGGTAAATTGTGCAACCAGTCTTCAAGTTCTTTCAAAACGCGACCACTTGCCGTGACCGGGTTACGCGGAGTCCCTTCTTTCACGATGCCTTGTGCATCGCCATAGACCGACGTCGAACTGGTAAAAATAATCCGCGGGATACGGTACGCCAGCGCACTGTCGACCAGCTGCTGCATAGCCTGCAGGTAAAATGTCTCCCCCGGACCGCTACGGCGCGCAGGTAGCGTAATAACCAGCGCGTCGGCGTCCATCAGTGCGTCGAGATCGTCTGTCTCACAGACCAGTTCAGGCTCCAGGCGCAGCGAGTAGCTCTCTATACCACTCATGCGGGCCGCTTCCACCCCATCCAATGTGGTTTTGCTGCCGGTAACCTGCCAGCCTCTCGCCGCCAGCGACATAGCTAACGGCATGCCTAACCAACCCAAACCGACAATTGCGACCTTTTTCATGCCTTCTCTCCTGACTTTTGGCCTATAACGCAAGGCTACGCTAGCCCACAGTGGCTGACAATTCATAGTATCAATATGAAATGAATTAATGATCAAAAAAAGCCCTTGCTTTCCGTAGCTAAAGTGGTTTAGGTTAAAAGACATCAAATGAATAAACATTCATCGAGAAAATTTATGACACGCGCTCAATTCAAACACCATCATCACCATCATCCTGACTAGTCTTTCAGGCGATGTGTGCTGGGAGACATTTAAATCTTCCAGCGGTGCATGAGCGTATGAGAAAGCCCCCGGAAGATTTCTTCCGGGGGCTTTTTTTTGTGCGTGACCCAAACTGATTCAGACAGGATAACGAGGAATAAAGAATGTTAGATAACACCCGTTTACGCATAGCTATGCAGAAATCAGGTCGTTTAAGCGATGATTCACGCGAATTGCTGGCCCGTTGCGGCATTAAAATTAATCTTCACACCCAGCGCCTGATCGCGATGGCTGAGAATATGCCGATCGATATTCTGCGCGTGCGTGATGACGATATTCCGGGTCTGGTGATGGACGGCGTCGTAGATCTCGGCATCATCGGGGAAAACGTTCTCGAAGAGGAACTGCTCAACCGCCGGGCCCAGGGTGAAGATCCGCGCTATTTTACCCTGCGTCGTCTGGACTTCGGCGGCTGCCGTCTTTCGCTGGCTACCCCGGTTGATGAAGCCTGGGATGGCCCGGCAGCGCTGAACGGTAAGCGTATCGCTACCTCTTACCCACACCTGCTTAAACGTTATCTTGATCAAAAAGGGGTGTCGTTTAAATCCTGTCTGTTAAACGGCTCTGTAGAAGTCGCTCCCCGCGCAGGTCTGGCTGATGCGATTTGCGATCTGGTGTCAACCGGAGCCACGCTTGAAGCCAACGGTCTGCGTGAAGTAGAAGTGATTTACCGCTCTAAAGCCTGCCTGATTCAGCGCGACGGCGAAATGGCCGAAGCCAAGCAACAACTGATCGACAAACTGCTGACCCGTATTCAGGGGGTTATTCAGGCACGTGAATCAAAATACATCATGATGCACGCACCGAGCGAACGTCTGGACGAAGTCATCGCCCTGCTGCCAGGCGCTGAGCGCCCTACCATTCTGCCACTGGCGGGTGACCAGCAGCGCGTAGCCATGCACATGGTCAGCAGCGAAACCCTGTTCTGGGAAACGATGGAAAAACTGAAAGCGCTCGGCGCCAGCTCAATTCTGGTGCTGCCGATTGAGAAGATGATGGAGTGATAGCCATGAGCTTCAATACCCTGATCGACTGGAATAGCTGTAGCCCCGAGCAGCAGCGCGAACTGCTGATGCGCCCGGCGATATCCGCCTCTGAAAGCATCAGCCGCACGGTGGCCGAGATTCTTGAGAACGTCAAAAATAACGGCGACCGGGCGCTGCGTGAATACAGTGCAAAGTTTGACAAAACCGAGGTCGGCGCGCTGCGCGTCACCGAAGAAGAAATTCAGCAAGCCAGTAGCCGCCTGAGCGACGAGCTGAAACAAGCCATGCGGGCGGCGGTACGTAATATTGATACGTTCCACACCGCGCAAATTCTACCGCCGGTGGATATTGAAACTCAGCCTGGCGTGCGCTGCCAGCAGATTACTCGCCCTATCGCCTCCGTAGGGCTGTATATTCCTGGGGGATCGGCACCGCTCTTCTCGACCGTATTAATGCTGGCGACCCCGGCGCGTATCGCTGGCTGCAAAAAAGTGGTGCTCTGCTCACCGCCGCCGATTGCCGATGAAATCCTCTACGCCGCGCAACTGTGTGGCGTAAAAGAGGTGTTCAACGTGGGCGGCGCGCAGGCCATTGCCGCTCTGGCGCTGGGTACCGAATCTATTCCTAAGGTCGATAAAATCTTCGGGCCAGGCAATGCGTATGTGACCGAAGCCAAACGTCAGGTCAGCCAACGTCTTGACGGCGCGGCTATCGACATGCCTGCGGGCCCGTCTGAAGTGCTGGTTATCGCCGACAGCGGCGCGACGCCTGACTTTGTTGCTTCCGATCTGCTTTCTCAGGCCGAACACGGCCCCGACTCGCAGGTTATCCTGCTGACACCAGACGCTACGCTTGCCGAAGGCGTGGCCAAAGCCGTTGAACGCCAGCTTGCCGAGCTTTCCCGCGCCGACACCGCACGTCAGGCGCTCGCCGCCAGTCGACTGATCGTCGCCAGAGATCTTGAGCAATGCGTGGCCATCTCTAACGCCTACGGCCCGGAGCACCTGATTATTCAGACCCGTAACGCGCGTGAACTGGTTGACGATATTACCAGCGCTGGTTCGGTATTCCTGGGTGACTGGTCTCCTGAGTCGGCTGGCGACTATGCTTCCGGCACCAACCACGTTCTTCCGACCTACGGCTATACCGCAACCTGCTCAAGCCTTGGGCTGGCTGATTTCCAGAAACGGATGACGGTACAGGAATTAACTCCCCAAGGTTTCTCTACCCTGGCCTCCACCATTGAAACACTGGCCGCGGCTGAACGACTGACTGCCCACAAAAATGCCGTCACCCTGCGCGTTAACGCCCTGAAGGAGCAAGCATGAGCACTGACAACTTTCTCAGCGTCACTGATTTAGCCCGTAAGAATGTTCGCGAGTTAACGCCCTATCATCTGCCCGTCGTCTTGGCGGTAACGGGGACGTCTGGCTCAACGCGAATGAGTACCCAACCGCCGTTGAGTTCCAGCTACGCCAGCAGACGCTGAACCGCTATCCAGAGTGTCAGCCGAAAACCGTAATTGAGAATTACGCGCAGTATGCTGGCGTCAAACCAGAGCAGGTGCTGGTCAGCCGCGGTGCAGATGAAGGGATCGAACTGCTGGTGCGCGCTTTTTGCGAACCCGGTAAAGATGCCATTCTCTACTGTCCGCCGACTTACGGCATGTACAGCGTCAGCGCCGAAACGATTGGCGTTGAATGCCGCACCGTCCCGACCCTGGATAACTGGCAGCTGGATTTACAAGGCATCGCGGACAAGCTTGATGGCGTGAAAGTGGTCTACGTATGCAGCCCCAATAACCCAACCGGCCAGCTGATAAATCCGCAGGACCTACGTTCACTGCTCGAAATGACGCAGGGTAAAGCCATCGTGGTCGCTGATGAGGCCTATATTGAGTTTTGTCCGCAGGCTACGCTGGCAGGCTGGCTGTCTGAGTATCCGCATCTGGCAGTATTACGCACGCTGTCCAAAGCGTTTGCTCTCGCCGGTTTACGCTGCGGATTTACGCTGGCGAATGAAGAGGTTATCAATCTGCTGTTAAAGGTGATTGCTCCCTACCCGCTTTCTACCCCGGTAGCGGATATTGCCGCCCAGGCGCTGACGCCACAAGGGATTTCCGCCATGCGCCAACGCGTAGAGCAGATCCTGCAAGAGCGTCAGTATCTGGTGGAGAACCTGAAAACCATTCGCTGTGTAGAGCAGGTTTTCGACTCTGAAACCAACTATGTTCTGGCGCGCTTCACCGCATCAAGCAGCGTATTTAAATCTTTGTGGGATCAGGGCATTATCTTACGAGATCAGAATAAACAACCTTCATTAAGCGGCTGCCTGCGAATTACTGTCGGAACCCGCGAAGAGAGCCAGCGCGTCATTGACGCCTTACGTGCGGAGCAAGTATGAGCCAGAAGTATCTTTTTATTGACCGTGATGGAACCCTGATTTCAGAACCGCCAAGTGACTTTCAGGTCGATCGCTTTGACAAACTCGCCTTCGAGCCGGACGTCGTTCCCGTTTTGCTGAAGCTGCAAAAAGCCGGCTTTAAGCTGGTGATGATTACTAACCAGGATGGACTCGGTACGCAGAGCTTCCCGCAGGCCGATTTTGACGGTCCGCATAACCTGATGATGCAAATATTCACCTCTCAGGGCGTAGCATTTGATGAGGTGCTGATCTGCCCGCACCTGCCAGCGGACGCGTGTGATTGCCGTAAGCCAAAAGTGAAACTGGTTGAGCAGTATCTGGTTGAACAGGCCATGGATGTGGCAAACAGCTACGTCATTGGTGATCGGGCGACCGATATTCAGCTCGCAGAAAACATGGGCATTAGCGGATTACGCTACCACCGCGACACCCTGAACTGGGCGATGATCGGTGAGCAGTTGACCAAACGAGACCGTTACGCGCACGTTGAGCGTAATACCAAAGAGACGCAGATTGACGTCAAAGTCTGGCTGGACCGCGAAGGCCGTAGCAAAATCAATACCGGCGTTGGCTTCTTTGACCACATGCTGGATCAAATCGCCACCCACGGCGGTTTCCGCATGGAGATTGCCGTCAAAGGCGATCTGTATATTGACGATCACCACACCGTTGAAGATACCGGTCTGGCGCTGGGTGAAGCCTTAAAGCTGGCATTAGGCGATAAACGCGGTATCAACCGTTTTGGTTTTGTGCTGCCGATGGACGAGTGCCTGGCACGTTGCGCGCTGGATATCTCGGGGCGTCCGCACCTGGAATACCGCGCGGAGTTTACCTACCAGCGCGTTGGCGATCTGAGCACAGAGATGATTGAACACTTCTTCCGTTCACTCTCTTACACCATGGGTGTCACCTTGCACCTGAAAACCAAAGGGAAAAATGACCACCACCGTGTGGAGAGCCTGTTTAAAGCCTTTGGTCGTACGCTGCGTCAGGCTATTCGCGTAGAAGGCGATACGCTGCCCTCCTCGAAAGGAGTGCTGTAATGAACGTGGTGATCCTTGATACCGGCTGCGCCAACCTGCACTCGGTGAAATCCGCCGTCGCACGCCATGGATACGACCCGGTTGTCAGCCGTGACCCGGACGTGGTGCTGCGTGCCGATAAACTGTTTCTGCCGGGCGTAGGTACCGCCCAGGCGGCTATGGACCAGTTGCACGAGCGTGAACTGATTGAACTGATTAAAGCTTGTACGCAACCGGTACTGGGGATCTGCTTAGGCATGCAACTGCTTGGCCGCCGCAGCGAAGAGAGTAACGGTGTCTCTCTACTGGGCATTATTGAGCAGGACGTTCCGAAGATGACCGATTTCGGTCTGCCGCTGCCGCATATGGGCTGGAATCGCGTCTATCCGCAGGCGGGAAATCGTCTGTTCCAGGGCATTGAAGATGGCGCATATTTCTACTTTGTACACAGCTATGCTATGCCGGTGAACCCGTGGACTATCGCCCAGTGCCATTACGGCGAACCATTTACCGCGGCAGTACAAAAGGACAATTTCTTTGGCGTGCAGTTTCACCCTGAACGCTCGGGCGCGGCTGGGGCGCAGTTGCTGAAAAACTTTCTGGAGATGTAATGATTATTCCGGCATTAGATTTAATCGACGGCACGGTGGTGCGTCTTCATCAGGGCGATTACGCAACGCAACGTGATTATGGCAACGATCCTCTCCCCCGTTTACAGGATTACGCAGCTCAGGGTGCCAAAGTACTGCACCTGGTTGATTTAACTGGCGCGAAAGACCCGGCGCAGCGGCAGATCCCGCTGATTAAAACGCTGGTCGCAGGTGTCAATGTTCCGGTACAGGTTGGCGGTGGCGTGCGTACTGAAGCGGACGTTGCGGCGCTGCTTGACGCAGGCGTGGCGCGCGTGGTGGTAGGTTCGACGGCAGTAAAATCCCCCGAGGTAGTCAAGAGCTGGTTTGCCCGTTTTGGCGCCGACGCGCTGGTACTGGCGCTGGACGTTCGTATTGACGAGCGCGGTAATAAACAGGTAGCGGTTAGCGGCTGGCAGGAAGATTCCGGGGTTTCTCTGGAAGAACTGGTTGAGACCTATTTACCCGTCGGCCTGAAGCACGTGCTGTGCACCGATATCTCCCGCGACGGTACGCTGGCTGGCTCAAACGTCGCGCTTTATGAAGAAGTGTGCGCCAAATATCCGCAGGTAGCATTCCAGTCATCTGGCGGCATTGGCGGGATCGAGGACGTAGCAGCCCTGCGTGGAACCGGCGTACGCGGCGTGATCGTCGGACGCGCCCTGCTGGAAGGTAAGTTCACCGTTGAGGAGGCCATTCAATGCTGGCAAAACGCATAATTCCTTGTCTGGACGTTCGTGATGGGCAGGTGGTAAAAGGCGTCCAGTTTCGCAATCACGAGATTATTGGCGACATTGTCCCGCTGGCAAAACGCTATGCCGATGAAGGCGCAGATGAACTGGTGTTCTACGATATCACCGCCTCCAGCGATGGCCGCGTAGTGGATAAAAGCTGGGTATCTCGCGTGGCGGAAGTGATCGATATTCCGTTCTGCGTTGCCGGTGGCATTAAATCCATCGACGATGCGGCGCGCATCCTCTCCTTCGGGGCGGATAAAATCTCTATCAACTCCCCGGCGCTGGCCGAACCGGAGCTTATCACTCGTCTGGCTGACCGCTTTGGCGTGCAGTGTATCGTGGTAGGCATTGATACCTGGTATGACGCCGAAACCGGCAAATATCATGTTAATCAATATACCGGGGATGAAAGCCGTACCCGCGTCACACAGTGGGAAACGCTGGACTGGGTGCAGGAAGTACAAAAACGCGGCGCAGGCGAAATCGTCCTGAACATGATGAACCAGGACGGCGTGCGTAACGGTTATGACCTGGAGCAACTGAAAAAAGTGCGCGACGTGTGCCATGTACCGCTGATTGCCTCCGGCGGCGCGGGCACCATGGAACACTTCCTTGAAGCATTCCGGGACGCCGACGTTGACGGCGCGCTTGCCGCCTCCGTCTTTCACAAGCAAATTATTAATATTGGCGAATTAAAAGCGTACCTGGCAACACAGGGCGTGGAGATCAGGAAATGTTAACGAAGCAACAATGCCGCGAGCTGGACTGGGAAAAAACCGACGGACTGATGCCAGTCATCGTGCAGCATGCGGTTTCCGGTGAGGTACTAATGCTGGGTTATATGAACCCGGAAGCACTGGATAAAACGCTTGAAAGCGGCAAAGTGACCTTTTTCTCGCGGACCAAACAGCGCCTGTGGACCAAGGGTGAAACCTCCGGTCACTTCCTGAACGTGGTGAGCATCGCGCCCGACTGCGACAACGACACCCTGCTGGTGCTGGTTAACCCGATTGGCCCGACCTGCCATAAAGGCACCTCAAGCTGCTTTGGCGATGCCAGCCACCAGTGGCTGTTCCTGTATCAACTGGAGCAACTACTGGCCGAACGTAAAACCGCTGACCCGGCAAGCTCCTACACTGCGAAGCTGTATGCCAGCGGCACTAAACGTATTGCCCAGAAGGTAGGCGAAGAAGGCGTAGAGACCGCGCTGGCTGCGACGGTGAACGACCGTTTTGAGCTGACCAATGAAGCCTCTGATCTGATATATCACCTGCTGGTTCTGCTGCAGGATCAGGACCTCGACCTGACGACGGTGATTGAGAATTTACGCAAAAGACATCAGTAATAGACAGATACCGGCACTATGCCGGTATCTTTATTTAATTGAGCGTTTAATCATTTCCGAATAAATCTCTGGTATAGACTTTATCGGCTACATCCAACAGTTCTTCGGCCATCCGGTTAGAGATTATAACATCGGACTCGCTTTTAAATTTAGCCAGATCACGCTCAACCCGCGAATTGAAAAAACTATCATCTGGCAATACAGGCTCATAGATTATGACCGGGATACCTTTCGCTTTAATACGCTTCATAATACCCTGGATAGACGATGCCCGGAAATTATCTGAGCCACTTTTCATAATCAATCGATAAATACCGACGACCTTTGGCTTTCGTGAAATAATTGCATCAGCAATAAAGTCTTTCCGCGTCCGGTTAGCATCAACGATTGCTGAAATAATATTATTGGGTACAGATTTATAGTTGGCGAGTAATTGCTTAGTGTCTTTTGGCAGACAGTATCCACCGTAACCGAATGAGGGATTGTTGTAATGGTTACCAATACGCGGGTCCAGACAAACACCTTCGATGATCTGTCGAGCATTAAGCCCCAGGGTTTCTGCATAGCTATCAAGTTCGTTAAAATAGGCAACACGCATCGCCAGATAGGTATTTGCAAAGAGCTTGATAGCTTCGGCTTCGGTTGAGTCGGTAAATAGGGTCGGAATATCTTTCTTCAGAGCCCCTTCCTGTAGCAGTGCAGCAAACGTTTCAGCACGGGAAGATCGTTCACCAATTACAATGCGTGAAGGGTACAAATTGTCATATAGCGCTTTACCCTCTCGCAGGAATTCTGGGGAAAAGATGATATTGTCTGAGCTATACTTTTGACGCATCGATTGAGTAAAACCGACAGGAACCGTCGATTTTATCACCATTACCGCATCTGGATTTATTTTAATAACATCCTGTATAACTGACTCGACGCTGCTAGTATCGAAATAATTAGTTTTGGGATCGTAATCTGTTGGGGTAGCAATAATGACAAATTCTGCGTTCTGATAAGCTTTGTACTTATCCAGGGTAGCGCTAAATGTTATATCGTTTGATTGCAGATACTGTTCAATTTCTTGATCAACTATCGGAGATATCCGATTATTTAGCATCTCGACACGGGAAGGAACTATGTCCAGAGCAATGACCTGATGATGTTGGGCGATAAGAAGACCATTTGACAGGCCAACATATCCGGTACCAGAAATGCTGATTTTCATTTCATGCTCTCAGTATTATCTTAATATTTAATCATGATGTTGTACATCCTGATAAGAGAATAATGTTTTAACGTTTTGTTGAATATTGTGTCAACGAAGGTTAAAACAATTCAGATTTTCTTTATCAGAGTACGCTAGAAATATTAAGTAAAGATTAAGCAATCAACTTAAATCAATAAGATTTGGGATAAAAAAAGCCCGGTCAAAAAACCGGGCCAGTGAACGTCAGAAGACTTATTCCATCCATTCAGTATGGAAAACACCTTCTTTATCAGTACGTTTATAAGTATGCGCACCGAAGTAGTCACGCTGGGCCTGAATCAGATTTGCAGGGAGCACCTCTGCACGGTAGCTGTCGTAATAAGCGACAGCAGCAGAGAATGTCGGTACCGGGATACCATTCTGCACAGCATACGCAACAACATCACGTAGCGCCTGTTGGTATTCATCGGCAATGTTCTTGAAGTACGGGTCGAGCAGCAGGTTTGCGATACCAGGGTTTTTAGCATAGGCATCGGTGATTTTCTGCAGGAACTGCGCGCGGATGATGCAGCCCGCACGGAAGATTTTTGCAATCTCGCCGTAGTTCAGATCCCAATTATGCTCGTCAGATGCGGCACGCAGCTGAGAGAAGCCCTGAGCATAAGACACGATCTTACCGAGGTACAGCGCACGACGTACTTTCTCAATAAATTCTGCCTTATCACCCGCAAGCTGAGTTTTAGGACCGGACAGGACTTTAGAGGCAGCAACACGCTGATCTTTCAGTGAAGAGATGTAACGTGCAAACACAGACTCAGTAATCAGAGACAGTGGTTCACCGAGATCCAGAGAGCTCTGGCTGGTCCATTTACCCGTCCCTTTATTCGCCGCTTCATCCAGGATGAAATCCACCAGATATTTACCATCTTCATCTTTTTTAGTGAAGATATCTTTGGTGATATCGATCAGGTAGCTACTCAGTTCGCCGTTATTCCACTCGGTGAAAGTGCTAGCCAGTTCTTCGTTGCTTAGGTTCAAACCACCTTTCAATAATGAGTAGGCTTCAGCAATCAGTTGCATATCACCGTACTCAATACCGTTGTGTACCATCTTCACATAGTGACCAGCACCGTCGGCACCGATATACGTCACACACGGTTCACCATCTTCTGCAACAGCGGCGATTTTGGTCAGGATTGGGGCAACCAGCTCGTAAGCTTCTTTCTGACCACCAGGCATAATAGATGGTCCCTTCAGTGCACCTTCTTCGCCACCGGAGACGCCGGTACCGATGAAGTTAAATCCTTCAGCTGAGAGCTCACGGTTACGACGGATAGTGTCCTGGAAGAACGTATTACCGCCATCAATAATGATGTCACCTTTATCCAGATATGGCTTCAGGGAGTCGATAGCAGCATCAGTGCCAGCGCCTGCTTTCACCATTAACAGGATACGACGAGGCGTTTCAAGGGATTCAACAAACTCTTTTACCGTATAGTAAGGAACCAGTTTTTTCTCCGGATTCTCGGCGATAACCTCTTCCGTTTTTTCACGCGAGCGGTTGAAAACGGACACGGTATAACCACGGCTTTCGATGTTGAGCGCCAGATTGCGCCCCATCACAGCCATACCAACGACGCCGATTTGTTGCTTAGACATGTAAAACTCCTGTCAGGTGTAAGCTCCAGGCAGTAAGTAGCCAAACTGCCTTGGTATTGAAATCACATGTTACTCCAACAAACGGTAAGAGAACTAGTTTACCGTTTAGCAATTGGTGTTTTAAGGCACAAAAAATTATTTTTTCTGCTCTAACCGAGCTAATTCTTCGACAACATATGGATACATTTTAGCCATACCATCTCTAACACTGATGAAGTTATTCTTACCTGATATCATTTTAACTTTATCAACGTTTAGAACGCTATAACTAATGTCACCTTCTTTTTGCTTCCCGTACTCCACTGAAAGTGGCTTATTAACAACCTCTTGTGCAAGCTCAAGAATATCTCTTATGCTGGTACCCACACCAGAACCTATATTATAGGTTTCATTCCAAACACCTTTATTAATTGTTTCAAAAATGATCTCACAGAAATCGTCAATATAAATATAATCTTTCTTAGTATCCGCACCACCAAAGATGTTCATTGGTATTCCAAGATAAGTATTTTTCAGAGCCACACCGATAATACGATTAAGTTGCTGATACTTACCATAGACATTTGAAGGCCTAAAAATCAAATAGTTAAGGGCAGGATTAATTCGTGCTTCATATTTCAGATAACTCTCTGCGGCTTCTTTAATCCAGCCATAGAAACTCACAGGGCAAAGAGGTGCATTCTCAGGAATCGGCTTATCCGATTGACCATAGATAGAGCCTCCAGAAGAAATGTAAATAATATTATTTACGTTATTACGCTTCATAATATTAAGAACATCAATAAAAGCTGCTAAATTGATAGCCGTCAAATCCTGATAAGAACTCACACCATCCACAACCCAAAAACTGGTAAGAGTGAAGACTACAAGATCAATATCATAATTAGTAAAGATTTCCTCAATCTTAGCTGCATCGCGACTATCGCCGCAAATGCTAATGACATTTTCATGCTGAATACGGATTGGCGAACGACTAAAACTGATTACTTTGTAACCTTTACCAAGAAAATACTCAGTAAAATTGGCCCCCATAAAACCTGAGCCACCGATAATAAGAATATTTTTCACTATTTCTCTCCAGCCTGAATTTCTACGAACGTATCAAGAGCAACTTTAATCATTTGGTCCATATTATAATATTTATATTGAGCTAAGCGACCAACCAATATCAACGATTTATAATTGGATGCTAACTCTGAGTATTTGGAATAAAGTTGATGATTTTCATCACGAGGTACAGGATAATATGGCACATTTTTATCAGGATCATTCTTATCATAATCTTGAGGGTATTCATATACTACTGTTGTAGTTTTACAATCCTGACCAGTTAAGTGTTTACTTTCAGTAATTCGAGTGAAATCGTAGTTATTTGGATAACTTACCATAGCGACTTCCTGGAAGAACTCTTTGGTATAATTAACGAAATCAAACCGTAAAGAACGATAAGGAAGTTCACCATATTTATACCCGAAAAGATGATCAATTTGACCTGTATAAATTAATTTACCGTCAAATCGCCCCCCCATATATTGAATCTGATTATCGTCAGTAAGAGTGATGAAATCATCAGCATTTGCGTTTAACAAAACATGGATATTTTTATTAGCCAGCATTTTATTAAACATAACCGTGTAACCATCTCGTGGCATAATCTGATATTTATCTTTAAAATACCGATTATCACGGGAAATATAAACAGGAACACGTTCAAGAACACTTTTATCAAGCTCTTCAGGTTTGAGATTCCACTGTTTAGCAATGTAATTGACATAAACCTTGTCATAAATATAGTCAGCTAACCATTGAATTTTTTTATCTTTAGATTTTTTAAGCTCAAAGATTGGAACCGTTTTGTCATAACCATAAGTTTCGATGAGTTTTTGAGAAATTTCACCATATAAGTTTTCATCGAGAATATCTTTCATCGTATTCAAATTAAACGGTAAGTAAGTCTTCTTACCATCAATTAAAGTACGCGCCTGAAATTTATAAACAAACCATTCAGTGTATTGATCTAAGTAATCAAATACATCTTTGTAATTTGTATGAAATATATGCGGACCATATTTATGGACAAGAACACCATGTTCATCATAGTAGTCATAGCAATTTCCACCTATGTGATCACGCTTTTCAATTATGAGTACTTTTTTATTCAGTTTAGTAGCAATATTATTTGCTAATACAATACCGGAAAGACCACAACCGATAATGACATAATCGTATTTAACAGCCATCTTATTTCCTGTCACTCTGTTTGAATTTTTCTTCCCAAGACTCTATAGCAGTCAACTGAGAAAAGTTAGCAAGATAATCTATTTTAATTTTCCTATAGTTTAGTAGAATTTTTATACTTATCTTAGAAATATTCCATATTGCGCCTAAAAACTCAATCTTAGAGTTTTTAGTAACATAAATTTTATGTTCTTCAGCATTGTAATGAATAATATTACGGTATCCAAATACACTACGCATTGAGGCGGTGACAGTTGGTACGATAATATTCTTCTTCAAGAAAATACTAGGAAGGAGATTTCCGTTAAATGTCACAAGTCGCAAAATTCTTTTTGCGAAATGCTCTTTCTTTGGACAAATTGAGCGAAGGTAGGCTTCATATGAGAAATTGTAATCACTATCAATCGGATCTAATAATTTGTATATCTGATTCTCTTTTACAATAGTGGCATTGTCGATATTTTTAATACCTTCACTACCATTTAAAAATAATTCGACTCCTTTGCAATTAAGTACCACTCCTTTATATCTATAAAAGAATAATTCCTTTAAAGAGCGTTTAACAAATAAAGTGCAGGCATCAACAGCCGAATAATTTTTAAACTGAGTGCTATAAATTATGAGAAGATTTCTCAATTCATATATATTACTATAAACAGGCGTAAATTTTTTATAGAAACTTTCGTGCCAAGTGCAAATACCATTCAATGACAGCATTTTTTTATTGAAAATTCTAATCCCAAGTTCGACATCATCACCTTTCATAAAGAAAGGAAATGCCAACCCTTTGGAGCTTAATAAATGGACAGGATAGCAACAGAACCAAAAGCCATTAAATGTTTTATCATGAAACTCTTGTACAGAATTCAATAAACAATTGTAATAACTACGTAAATCGAGATTACTATGTATTCCATGCAAACGATTTTTTTCAATATATGCGCCAGAATCATGTTGCATATACTGTTTATCATACATTAGCATAGCACCAGCAATAGCATAGTCGCTATATTCAGTTTTAAGGCATTGTAAAAAATTATATAATAAACTCACCGAGTATGGATTTAGAAGAATATCGTCATCTAGTGATACTACGTGTGTATCATTATTCTGAATAGCACAATATAATGCACGAGAAAAACCACCACTAGCTCCCAGATTATCTGATTTCACAAGAGTGGTACGTTTATATTTTTCACAAATATCATAATCTAAAGTACCACCATTATCGACAATATAAGTTTTTATATCATAATCTGGGTGTAAATCAATTATATATCTATCAATGAGAGACAGTGTTTTATTTATATATTTTTCTTTTTTATAAGTGCATGAAGCAAGCGCCAAGCTAACAGGTTTAATGTTACTTTCATTAATTTCGCCCCAATATCCAGCTTCACTAATATACGACTCATTTGTTGTAAAGAAAGCTTCAAAGCTGATCGTGTCTTTAAAAGTTAGATCATCAAGTCGGAGATCAATTTTTAGAACTTTCTCTTCTTTCGTTTCGAAAAAATATTCATTTACCGTGGACTCATTAATAGAATCTAAATCTAATTTAGATTTAATAACTCTAATTAAACCCTTACCATAGACGTTTAATTGAAGAAATGCTTTTTCAATATTTGTATGTTTGATCCATTTACCAGCAGAAAAACTATTAAAATAGGTATTAAACGAAATTTTTGAACTTAATGAAGTTATTAATGGTGTAAATTTACCTGACGCATATTCTACCAAGTCATCGCTTCTAAAAAAAAGAGACCGAACATTACATACTTCACTATCTGGAATAATTATTGGTTGAATATTAATTATCACAAATACACCTCACTTTTAATAAGCATAACATTCATTTCCGTATAAGAAATTTTATTTTGATTAATTAGATAGTAAAAGTAAAAACTACTAAAACGTTCACTTAAATACCCAATGTAGCGTGATTTTTTATCTGGCAAATTATAAGACAGTTCATCTTCCACTAGAGATGCAAATTTAAAAAGCTCATGACAGTATTCATTAAATAAATCTTGTTTCAGGATGCTCATATTAAAAAAGTATCCTGAGCATGAATCACTACATTTTTCAGCTGTATCATAAAGGTATGAAAAGTCTCTTTTGATGACTTTCATCATAGCCTCGTAATGAGTTGAATCATGGAATAAGCAATAATGCTCTCGGAGTGATATTTTAAGTTTAATTTTTGATGGAAATATAGCATCAATATCATTTGATTTATCAAGAAGGGTTGCTGTCGTTTTTGAAAGAAAATAACTATACGTTTTTTTCAGCAACCACTTTGGCAGTTGTATTTTCCTTAACAATCTTAAGAAAAAAAAATCCATGCCTTTTGCACTAACGAAAAATCTTCTATAATGACAGACTCCTACAAATGGCGACTGAAGATCAGGATTTTTCCAGACACAATAAATAGCAGTTAATTCATTATATGTGCTATTTTTATCGGAAATATTTATCAGTCCAGCGTCTTTTATTTGTATTTTATCTGTATCCACAAGAACGCTCCCAGCCTGAATCGGAATCACGACTTTATCATTGTAGCAACCTTTATAATGCCCATATGATATTGCATAGATTTTCATTAAGCTCTCGTTCTAAATATGTTTTGTAAGAGTATATACATACGAGATGTTAAGAAGTTTTTATATAAATACAACTTGAGCGTTTTTATTAGTCTGGCAAATGGTGAAACATTATTAAATTTCATGAGTTCACCAAATAACTCTTTGTAATAAAAACGATAAAGATAGGAATAAGGGTTTATATCATAGTAATCCCACGGTTTATCTTTCCCGGTATAATGAATCATATTGATTTTAGACGCATCAACTTTGTTATAAATCAGATCACGTTTAGCTCTAAATAATTCATAATTCCACTTAGGACTTATATATTTCACTCTTCCATCGAGCACAGTATTTAATGCGTCTTGATCATTGAAACTGGTATTATTTTCAATCACATAATCTCGCGCTTGAGAGAAAACCTCAGCATTGCATGCTCTATTAAATGAAAATAATATAACTCCAGCATTAAATATTTTATTACTTTTAACTTTTATTTTTTTTATATGTTCTTTGGATATACTACATTCCACAGCAGCCACTAATTCATGTTCGTTAAATTCAATTCCAAATAAATCATCGATACTACCATTAACAATTATATCGGAATCTAAATATAAAACCTTATCTAAGTTTGTAGGTATGTATTGATCCATTAACAGTCGATATAATGTACCAAGTCCAAAACGACCACAGTCGATATTCTTAATTTCGCTTATATCAATAACTTTAATATTTATCGTACAGTTAGGTAAATGTAATTTATTGAAATACTCTGACAGATCTGCATCTGTTAGAATAAAAATATCAAAAATAGAGTTTTGGTTATTCTTGATTAGAGATTTTATCAACACCGCTGCTGCTATTTTATAGTTTTGTTGAATACCTAAAACTATCGTTTTATTATCTGTGCTCATTTATTCTGTACCAGATATAGCGAATGGCACTTGAAAAATGCCATAGAAAATTCTGAGAAAAAATTTTCTTACTACCGTGATTTGCTCGATGTATGCCGCATATATCAGGATAGTAAGTTAAATTTAGCCCTCTTTGCTTTGCACGATAGCAGAGGTCTACATCTTCACAGTACATAAAGAAACGGGAATCGAAACCATTCAAATCAATATAATGATTTAACTTTATACCGAAAAATGAACTTGCACACCAATCAGGATTACTAGTTTCGATTAAACTGTTGCGATCTAAAATACTATTATTCTTATTCATCAAGAATGAACATAAGAAAGTAGCTACAGTTGGGAAACGTCTTATTGCAGGATCTCTAACTGTAAATGATTTATCTTTGTATAAATCGATAGTAAACATATCAGGCTGGTTTTGGAGCACCTTTTCATTCAGTAATGTTAGAGCAGTCTTAGTGATAAAGGCATCTGGATTCATAAAAAGCACATAGTGTGATTCATTATTTGTACAAAGCGCATTATACTTCCTAATAATCTCCTCAACTATAATATTATTGTTTAGAGCAAATCCTTCACATCGTAAAGCTGGACTATAATTAATACTGTACTGTGAGCACAGTTCTCTAACTTTGTATTCTGAAAGATTATCTCTAACCCAAATATTACATTGCTCGCAACCAGATAATTCATTAAAAATATTAACTAAGTCTTCATAATTACCATGGCTAACAATAACTATATCTATCATATTATCATTTATCATTTATCATTTATCATTTATCATTTATCATTTATTTAAATATTGTTTGATAATTACTTCTGGCTTACCATCTGCAATAACTTCTCCGTTATCGATCCAAATTACACGGGTACACAATTCTTCTAAAAGCTCTAACTGGTGAGAAACAAAGACCATAATACTTGAGTCTTCAATGAATTTTGACATTCTGAGTTTTGCCTTTGCAATAAACTCCGCATCCCCACCAGCAAATAATTCATCTAAAACTAAAATATCTGGCTTAACTGCCGTAGCAATTGAAAATGCCAATTTGAGATACATTCCAGTTGAATAGTATTTTACAGGTATATCAATAAATTCATTTAACTCAGAAAAATCAATAATTTCATCTTCCAGTGTCTTCAGCTTTTGTATTGAGTGTCCTAATATAGCCCCATTAAGATATATATTTTCACGGCCGCTTAACTCTGGATTAAATCCAGCACCAATTTCCAATAATGGGGCAATATTGCCGTTTACTCTGATCTGGCCTGAAGACGGTGCATATATTTTGCATAACGTTTTCAGAAAGGTACTCTTACCAGCACCATTTCTACCAACAACACCTAACCTTTCTCCATGTCTAATGGTTATGTTTACATTATTAAGGGCTAAATGTTTACCGGTGTAATTCGGTAAATTAGCTCTAGACTTAAAAATATTAGCAAATAACTCTTTAAAAGTTACCCGAGAGTTTTTATGATCATTAAAATATAATGATACGCTGTCAAACACTATTTTAGATTCCATTTTACAACCTAAATACAATTTTATGTTCGTTGGATTTAAATATATACACGCCCATTACAAAGGCGACACCTGAGAATACAATACAGGTTTTTATTAAATCGAATGATGGCAGCACATTATTGTAAATAGGATCTCGAAACAACTCCACAAAATAAAACATTGGATTCCAAGAGAATACCCATCTAAATTCTTCAGGCACTGCACTAATCGGATAAATTATTGGCGTGATAAAATAAAGCGCCTGCAATAGCACCCCGATTAAATATTGCATATCTCGAAGAAATACGGAGCATATGGACAGAATCAATCCTAGTCCAAACGTGAAAAAGAAAAGAATAAAGAAAGAAAATGGCAAAAATAAAAGTGCAAAAGATAATTTAGCACCAAACAATAATGCAATGATAAATAAACAGATAGTACTTAAGAATGAATCAATCAGCACTGAGAATGCATTTGCCGTAATGAATAATTGCTTCGGTAGATATATCTTCTTAATTAAACTCTCATTCATTATGAGAGACTGCGAACATTGAGCAATTGTATTCGAAAACATTGTCCATGGAATAATTGCTGAAAATAAAAAAATACTATAGTCTCTTATTTGAAACTTTAGTACTATAGAAAATACCGTGGCAATAACTATCATATTTAATAATGGGTTTAGTAATGTCCATAAAAACCCAAAAATTGTTCTTCGGTAGCGGAGAGTAACTTGTTGTTTAACGAGCTGCCCAAGGACAGTTTTATATTTAACTAGATCATTAAAAAAACTATTAAACACATAAACCTCTTATAATTATTAGGCATAGATATTATCTATGCCTTACAATCATGCTATAGATCGTGTAATGATTTACCAACAGCATCTTTCACTGAAAGCTTAATCTCAGCATCAATCTCAGGCCACTCAATAGCTACCTGCGGATCATTCCAGATCAAACAGCCTTCAGAACTTGCATCATAGTAATCCGTGCATTTGTATTCAAAATCAGCAATATCGGACAGCACTAAGAAGCCATGGGCAAGTCCAGGTGGTATCCAGAATTGCTTTTTGTTAGCTTCAGAAAGAATTACGCCTTCCCAAGTACCATATGTTGGAGAGTCCCTACGAATATCAACTGCAACATCGAACACTTCACCACGTACTACGCGAACAAGTTTGCCCTGTGGATTGTTACGCTGAAAATGCAGTCCACGCAGGACACCTTTGCTTGAACGAGAATGGTTATCCTGAACAAAATCCATGTCAATATTGAGCATGGTTTGATATCTATTTTTCTCAAAGGTCTCTAAGAAAAATCCACGTTCGTCACCAAAGACTTTCGGCTCAATGATTTTTACATCTTTAATTTTAGTATCAATTACTTTCATTGGTTCTCTCCAGCAATAATCTTCAGATACTGGCCATATCCATTTTTACTCATTTTATTAGCCTGTTCAAAAAGTTGATCTCTACTAATCCATTTATTGCGATACGCGATCTCTTCGAGGCAGGCAACCTTCATGCCCTGGCGTTTTTCAATAGTATGAATAAACTGTGAAGCATCAACCAGGCTATCGTGGGTACCAGTATCCAACCAAGCAAAACCACGACCGAGTAATTCAACCTGCAAGTTACCTTGTTCGAGATACATCTGGTTTAAGGTTGTAATTTCCAGTTCACCGCGTGCAGATGGTTTAACCTGCTTAGCCATTTCTACCACGTTGTTATCATAGAAATAAAGCCCAGTGACAGCCCAGTTAGATTTGGGTTTAAGTGGTTTTTCTTCGATTGAGAGAGCTTTATAATTCTCATCAAATTCAACAACACCAAAACGTTCCGGATCCAAAACCTGATAACCAAATACTGTGGCACCTGATTTTAGCTGTGATGCGGCCTCCAACTTCTTACCAAAACTCTGACCAAAATAAATATTATCGCCCAACACAAGTGCACAAGAATCATTGTTTATAAATTCTTCACCAATGATAAATGCTTGCGCTAAACCATCTGGCGTCGGCTGTTCTTCATAGCTGAATTTCACACCAAATTGGGAACCATCCCCTAATAGGCGCTTGAATGCGGGTAAATCGTCAGGAGTACTAATAATCAAAATATCACGTATACCTGCCAACATTAGAACCGAAATTGGATAGAATATCATTGGCTTATCGTACACGGGTAACAGCTGTTTCGATATTCCAAGTGTGATAGGATATAGACGAGTCCCAGAACCACCAGCTAAAACAATACCTTTCATTATTTGACCTTTATTTTACCAAACCCAAACGTTCACCAGCGTAAGAACCGTCCATGACCCGTTTCCACCATTCTTTATTATTCAGGTACCAATTAACTGTTTTCCTAATGCCTGTTTCGAATGTTTCTTCTGGCACCCAGCCCAAATCATTTTTTATTTTTTTGGCATCAATTGCATAACGGTGATCGTGGCCAGGACGATCGGTTACATAAGTGATTAAATCAGCAAAGTTAGCAATTCCAGCAGGTTTAGATGTCACAACCTCGTCCAGAATTTCGCAAATTGTTTTAACGACTTCCAAATTCTTACGCTCGTTATGGCCACCAATATTGTAAGTTTCGCCAACAACACCTTCTGTGACCACTTTGTATAGCGCGCGAGCATGGTCCTCAACGAACAGCCAGTCTCGAATTTGCGCGCCATTGCCATAAACTGGTAGAGATTTACCCGCAAGTGCATTGATAATAATTAATGGAATCAATTTCTCAGGGAAGTGATAGGGACCGTAATTGTTAGAACAGTTAGTCACTACAGTAGGTAACCCGTAGGTACGTCTCCAAGCACGAACGAGGTGGTCGCTTGATGCTTTAGAGGCAGAGTAAGGGCTACTCGGTGAGTAAGAGGTAGTTTCAGTGAATAATGGTAACTCAGCCCCCTCCGGTAATTCGTCCGGATGAGGTAAATCGCCATAAACTTCATCAGTGGAGATATGATGGAATCGGAAACTGTTCCTATTCGCTTCGTCCAGACCTTGCCAGTATCTTCTTGTGGTTTCCAGCAAAGTGTAAGTACCGACTATATTTGTTTCAATAAATGCCGCTGGTCCTGTGATAGAACGGTCAACATGACTTTCAGCTGCGAGGTGCATCACAGCATCAGGTTGTGTTTCTTGAAAAATTCTCGCCATTGCTTCGCCATCACAGATGTCAGCTTTAAAGAATGTATAGCGTTCGTTGTTTTCCACCTCTTTCAGCGATTCAAGATTTCCAGCATAGGTGAGTTTATCTACATTGATGATATTGTCATTAGTATTATTGATTATATGACGAACAACAGCAGAACCAATAAAACCTGCACCACCGGTAATCAAAATTCTCACGTTAACCTTTCCATATTTAATGAAGTTGAGCCTAATTTTCTTAATAATAACTTGTCAAGTTATTATTTAAGAAATAACGAGTCCCTATAACAATTTTTATAGGGTTTTAGAAGATGTTACTTTAGTATTGCATAATAAAAAACACGCTACCGCCCCTGGCTCAACAGCTACCAGTGTACTGTACACTCCAATTTTTGAGGGGGCTTAGCCTATCAATTATTGATTACATTTTGACACATTTAGCCCCAAAACATCCCAAATATTGTCGTATTAATCTAACTAAGAAACAAGAAGAAATCGATTTTTGCTACAAGAAAAGGTAGAGCATTGATCTTTTTACTACTTGATTTTTATCATAAAAAAGGCAGTGAAGACATGCCTGTATACTGATAGCATCATGAGTCTTCCCCTGCCATTTATCATGAAGTATTACTAATATAATTAATCTTTCGTCTTGCCTATTCTCCGAGCAACTTCTCAATGCTCTTACGGAACTTCGGCCCTTCCTTCAGGTTACGCAGCCCGTACTTAACAAACGCCTGCATATACCCCATCTTCTTCCCGCAGTCGTAGCTGTCACCCGTCATCAGCATGGCGTCAACAGACTGTTTTTTCGCCAGCTCAGCAATAGCATCCGTCAACTGAATACGCCCCCAGGCACCTGGCTGGGTATGCTCCAGTTCTGCCCAGATATCAGCAGAAAGCACGTAGCGCCCTACTGCCATCAGATCGGAATCCAGAGTCTGCGGTTGGTCTGGTTTTTCAATGAATTCAACAATACGGCTGACTTTGCCTTCATTATCTAAAGGCTCTTTGGTCTGAATAACAGAGTACTCAGACAGATCGCCTTCCATACGCTTAGCCAGCACCTGACTACGCCCGGTTTCATTAAAACGAGCAACCATGGCAGCCAGGTTGTAGCGCAGCGGATCCGCGCTCGCTGTATCAAGAATGACGTCAGGTAATACGACGACGAAAGGGTTATCCCCAACAATTGGGCGAGCACAAAGAATTGAATGACCCAGACCCAGTAACTGAGCCTGACGAACGTTCATAATAGTCACGCCAGGAGGACAGATAGACTGCACCTCGGCTAATAGCTGGCGCTTAACACGCTGCTCAAGCAACGATTCGAGTTCGTAAGAGGTGTCGAAGTGGTTCTCAACCGCGTTCTTAGACGCATGAGTCACCAGCACGATTTCTTTGATACCTGCAGCTACAATTTCGTCGACAATGTATTGAATCATCGGCTTGTCTACGATCGGTAGCATCTCTTTAGGGATTGCCTTCGTGGCAGGCAACATGTGCATCCCCAGACCTGCTACCGGAATAACTGCTTTCAAATTAATCATTAAGTCATTCACCTATTCAATTGTTGCTGAATTATAGCTTTTTAGCTTGTTTTAGCCAGTATGAATTACATTACTCCGATGCAGCGTATGTTACGCCGCTTAACTTCGCAATGCAGTAATCTTAATCCCAGGGAGTGTCACTTTAGCCAGGAATGGTCGCAAAGTTACCGCTCCCGTCCCGGGAGTCGAAAATTCACCGCTTCGACATTCACCACCTGATGGTTTACCCGGTCGATGTCAACTGAGCTTTGCCCGGTTTCGTTTACCGCATGGACATTCGTCAGCGAGAGTAATGTGTCCTGTTTAGCCATAAACTTGCCGCGCACATCCTGACGGAGATCGAAGTGCATCTTAAGCGCGGGTCCCGTCGCGGATTGCTGCATCACCCTGATGTTACGTAAAAAAAGGTGCTGTGGTTGGTTATGCAACTCAAGCGTGGCACGTTTCATCTCCACATTGGTAATCGCCACAAATGAAGTCGCATTACCAGAGGAGATCTGAATACCGCGCAATTTGTATTCACGTTTCGTATTATCCAGATGGATATTATTTAACTTAAAGTTTTGTGGAATGGATAAATAACGCCCTTTGATTACGCCGTAACCAATGAGCATACCTGCACTATTCTCCATATTGATATTATCAATTACGAAATTATCACATCCGTAAATAGCGACCGTCGCATTATCAATGCCCGCTTTCTTGCTATAATCCGGAGTGATATTTCGCGCGGTAATATTACGAATAATAAAGTGTTTGCCGTTCTCCACATGCACTAGCTGTCGACAGTCGCTACCGGTTATGTTCGCTACCACAAAGTTTTTTACCGCCAGTTCATCGGGATAGGTATTGTCATAGGTACTCCCCGCCAGACCGATGCCAATGCCCCAGTTCACGTTGCCGTTGGTACAGTTGATACGTTCAATGACATGGTCAGAAATGAGGATGTTGCTGTCATTTATCGCTACATTCCACTCGATAGCATCACCCTGTAAATCGCTAAAACGGCTGTTCGTGATCTTTACGCCGTCCATTCGATTATGAAAACCCTGACGCAAAATGCCATAGTTAGCGCGCGTGACGGTAATATCATCGATAGTCAGATTACGCATCAGCCTCGAGGTTTTACCGCCGATATAGATTTGCGTCACCGGACCGAAACCGCTCATGGCAATCCCTTTTATCACACAGTCCGACCCCCGCACATCGAGGGTAACGTTCCTCAGGCTCCCGCCCTGCTCGCCCATCACCTTGCATCCATCCTGCAGAACAAAGCGCCCACGGCCATTGCCACTTATTCGCCCTTGCAGGAATAGCGTTTTGCCTGGTGGGATAACGATGGCGGTATTGATATCCTTACATTCCAGCCCTGTTGGTACGACGACCGTTTGTCCTTCTTTGAACGCCTGCCTGAAAGAGGCCACCCAATCCTGTGGGTTGTAATCCTGAATGTTGACGCTGCCCGGTGATTCTAGCGCCCGAACAACGGGAGAATGCAGCACGACAAGCGCAGAGCCTGCCGTCAGAAAAGTACGGCGTGAGAGTTTTTTCTCTGACATACAACCTCGATTTACATCGTTTGCAGCAGACTGGCTAACTGTTTATTGATCGCTAACTGATTAAATTCAGTTGCAATTTTTTCTCGCGCGCACTGCACAATCGGCTGCACCTGCTCACTGTCGAGCAGGCTAAATGCCGCTAATCGCTCTGCCAGCGCCTGCGCATCGTTTTCCGGTGCCAGCCAGCCAGACTTGCCCGACTCGACCAGTTCAGGGATCCCACTATGGACGGTGGAAATCACCGGGATGCCCACCGCCATCGCCTCCATCAGCGCCACCGGGATCCCCTCCATATCGCCATCCCTTCCGGTAATTGAGGGCAGCAAGAAGACATCGGCCTGCTCAAGCATTTCCTTCACCTGATGGCTGGGTTTAAAGCCTGGCATCTCAATCACATCATCAAGTTGATATTGCTCGATCAGCGTACGCAGACGACGCTCCCAGGGGCCAATGCCAAGGATGCGATAACGGAATGCAACGCCCTGCTCTTTCAACTGACGACAGGCTTCGATGGCGACGTGCAGTCCTTTTTTCTCAGTTAACCTGGCGACAGAGATAATCTCCAGCGGTGCGGCTGGCGATTTCAACTGGCGGGGCGTAAAGCGCGTCATATCGATTCCCATGCGCGAGACCGCGATTTTCTGCGGCGGGCACCCCATATTTTTTAAACGTCCGGCCCAGAGGTTGCTGATAGGTAACATCAAATCCCCACGTTCAAACAGTTGCTGATATTCAGGGGTGTAGTGGGCAAGCACATCCCGATGCGAAACATCAATGCCGTGAAATACCGTGGCGATTTTGCCGCGGATCATCCCAAGCTCACGCAGTTTGGCGGCCGTTACGCCTGCGGGTCCAAAATGAGCGATAAACACATCCGCTTCAAACGCCCGCGGATTCCCACCGCAAATGGCCGCCAAAATCAGATTGCGCGCCTCATCGCCATAGCGTGAAACATTCAGCGCTTTCCAGGTGGCTGCGCGGGTAATACCGCGAAGGGCCGCCACTGCCCTATACTTAAGCTTCGCCAGTTTGCTGTTCGGCTCATTCAGTAACCAGCGCGTTTTTTCACCCAGCCGGTAGGTATTAAATGAGGCATGGGTATTTTCAAGATCGCCCTTGTGCAACGCGACAATTTCCACGTCGTAGCCCATGTCGATAAATGCGGTAATCTGATTGAGTACAAAGGTCTCGGAGGAGAGCGGAAATTTAAGCAGGAAAAAGCCAACCTTCATTTTTCCCCCTCAATACGCGTTAAAACCGATTGCACCATGTTCACCCCACGTTCACGCTCACGCCTGACCGCGTCGCCGAGACGTATGTTCAGCTCAGGTAACTGTCCGAGAGCATCGGCGACCTTCCCTTCCAGGCTGCCATCGAGCAGATGGCGAATATCGACGGCCATCTCTGCTAACCCCAGTTGTTGCATGATCCCTGCCGATTTATGCTCATAATTAATGGCGATGGCTGGCGTCATAAAATTCATCGAGATGATGGCCGAGTGTAAACGAGTCCCCACAGTCAGATCGCATGCAGCCAAAATTTTCCCCATTTCCAGGTCGTTGAGTTCATCCATCACCACGTGATAACGGCCCGGGTCGTTAACATACTGGCGCAGGTTCAACGCCACCATGCGGTCATCTTTGTTGTAACTATCAATACCGGTACAGGTTGACAGCGCTATCACCTGGTAACCTTCATCAAGGATGCGGTTCACTACCCCGGCAAAGGCTTGCTCATAGGCCTGCTGCGTTGTCCCCAGACGCTTATCAAAAGGAGCCAGCTCACGCAGAGTAATGGCAACGGTCTTCTGTTTTGCCGCCATGTGTAACCAGTGCTGTACGGCATAACCAGGCTCATAATCCTCATCATGGTTATTTACCAGCCAGGCGGTATCTACCCCGGTTTCGACTTTATCCGTGTTTATTGCACTGCGCTTCATCAGATCCAGACTGACGGATTCACGCAAAATCAATGCATTACAATGTCCAAAAACGTAGTTCGCCAGTTGATTAAACTGCTCATCCTGGAATGGCCCCACGCTGTGGCCAATCATGTACAGCGGTTTTTTCGCCATAAACGTACACAGGGCATGTTCAAACTGCGGTACGCCATACAGATCGACAAAAAACGATCCGCCGACCTGGATAATGGCGTCGTAGTGCGACAGTAGACGAACAAAATCGGTAAACCCCTGGGCGATCGCGATATTGCGCAGATTACCGGAATCGGTGACACGCGAGAGCAGCACCTGATGCTGATAGCGACGACGCAGCACTTTCTTCACGCGTCCCATAACGCCCGCAGCATTATTGTGTTGCTTCATCTGCGAATACAGCGGATCGCCCATCACCGGGCGGTTCAGCAACCACGAAGAACTCACCGGATAACGGCTCATAACATCCACTTCAGTCTCAGGACGCAACGCGTTAATGGCATCCAGCAAACCGCGCAGAATCGCGCTATCCCCACGGTTCCCACAGGTATGGTTGCCTAAAATTAATAGTTTCATTATGACCTCTTAAAGCGTTGTTCTTATCCTGCACGAAGCAAGGTTTTCATTTTTTCACTGCGGCAGAGCTGGCGTTTTATTTCCACCACTAACGGATGGCGCGACACCACAATCATCGCCGCAAACGCCAGCACTCCTGCCGCTACCTGGATCCCCAGCAACGCACCTGGCGACAGTTGGCTGCGCAGCATTACGTCCAGCGCATAGCTCACCACAAGGGTAGGTAAAGAGAGATATAACGGCAGCCACAGACTGAGCATGTACTGGCGGTAGCTGGAGCCAAGAACAGGTTTGATCATCACGAAGTAACTGAGGATCGTGTTAATCACCTGGACCAGCAAAAAGCCCAGCGTCACGCCAATCGCCCCGGCCTGATGACCACCGATGAAAATGGCGGGAATAAACAGAAAGGTTTTGAACACATTGAATTTGAAGCTGATGTCGACCCGTGCTTTCGCCATCAGCAGTGAACCGATCGGATTCCCCACAGAGCGCAGCAGTCCAACAATGCACAGCAGTTGCAAGACGGGAATAATACCGTTCCACTTCTCGCCAAATACCAGCGGCACCACATTGTTCGACACCACCATCAATCCCAGGAGTACCGGGAAATTGATGATCCCAACCACCGACAGCAGCTTGTAAAAATTCACCCGTAGCTTTTCACTGTCGTCCTGAATTTTGGCAAACGCCGGAAACAGGACACGGGTAATAATCGGGTTCAGTTTGATCGGGGGAACAACCGCCACGTTCCAGGCGAGATTGAATCCGCCCGCCACGCCAGCGCCCAACGTTCTGGCTAAAACCAGCGTGGAAAGGTTGGTATTGAGGTAATTGATAATGCTGTCTGCCGTCAGCCACGCACCAAAACGCAGGTTCGACGAAACGGATGCCAGCGAAAAATGCAGCCCCGGACGGTAAATCCGGCGACCAAAATAGCCGAACAGCAGCGTTCGTAACGTACTGTTCACCAGATACCCGAGAATGGCCGTCAGCGCGAGCGGCCAGAAATGGGCACTGACCACGGTAAAGGTAAAACCGGCCAACACCGAACTGGTTTCAATCATTCCTATTTTGTTGAAGGCCAGCTCTTTTTGCATCAGCGCGCGAAACTGCTGCCCGTGCGGTATCACCACAAACGCCAGCGATAAGGTTTTGATGAGTGGCGCCAGTTCGGGATTATTGAGCACGCTGGCAATCGTCCCGCTAAGCAGAAACATCACCACACATACCACCATACCCAGCCCAACGTTGAGCCAGTACAGCGTCGTCAGCTCAAGATAACCGATGTCTTTGCGCTGAATAATTGAGTTGGCAATACCGAAATCCGACAGCGTATCGGCCAGCGCAATGATCACCAGCGACACGGTTAGCAACCCAAACTGGTGGTTATCAATAATCCGCGCCAGGACGGTCATCTGGATAAGTCCCAGACCAATAATGATCACCGTAGCAATCGCCGACCACTTTGCGCCATTAAGCGTTTTTTCTCGTAAGCTCATGTTAATACGCCGCTTTGTTCACAAAGCCTTTGAATACCGTCAGAAAAACAATTTTGATATCGAACCACACGCTCCACTCGCGAATGTATTCGAGGTCAAACTCCACACGTTTTTCCATTTTTTCCAGCGTATCGGTTTCACCGCGCCAGCCGTTGATTTGCGCCCAGCCGGTAATGCCCGGTTTCACCTTATGGCGTAACATGTACCCCTCGATCAGTTGGCGGTACTGTTCGTTATGCGCCACCGCATGCGGACGTGGCCCGACGATAGACATACCCCCGGTCAGGACGTTAATAAACTGCGGCAGTTCATCGAGCGATGTCCGGCGCAGGAAATTTCCCACAGGGGTAACGCGCGGATCGTTTTGCGTCGCCTGCGTCACCACCGCGTCGTTCTCCATCACTTTCATCGAGCGAAATTTCCAGACTTTGATCGGCTTCCCGTCCATGCCATAGCGGGTCTGGCGGAAAATCACCGGACCTTTGGAGGTCAGTTTTACCAGCAGCGCAATACCACACAGCACCGGGGAAATAAGCAGCAGGATCAGTGAAGCCAGCACGATATCTTCCGCGCGCTTTAACAGGCGATTAATCCCCGAGAGCGGCGTGTCATACAGCGGTACGACCGGAACGCCGTTCATCTCTTCAATCCGTGAATGCAGGATGTTGAAGGTAAAGACATCAGGAATGAGGATCACCGAGCAGGTGGTGTCGGCCAACTCACGCACCAGTTTTTTTACGCTGGCGCCATCGCTCATCGACATGGCGATATAAACGTTATGAATGCGTGAAGCTTTGGCGTCGTCCACCAGTTGTTGCAGATTACCGGCCCAGTCGCGGGAGTTTTTTCCAGGGATTGGGTCGTGATAGACCCCCGCCACTTCAAATCCCAGCCACGGTTCATGGCGAAAACTGTCCAGCAGCATTTGTCCGGCGGGCAGGTCGCCAGCCACCGCTACCCGGCGGGTGTTGTAACCACGATTACGCAGCCACCCCGCACCGTAGCGAATAAACGAACGACTCAACACCAGGCCGACGCTTGAAAGGAGATACCATGCCAGCCAGACGGCGAGACGATTATCGAAATCGTTATTAAAGGCGATCAGACCTGCGCTAAAAATCAGACTCAGCGTCCAGTTTTGTAGTAACAGCACCAGCTCAGTGGAAATTTTGACGCCGCGCCAGGAGCGATAAAAATCCGTTATGCCACCGAGCATCTGAAAAACGACCAGCGTGATCAGCGCCACCAGCAGGTGCATATACAGGAAAGGCAAACCGCTTAATTCGCAGATCACCCACAACCCGCCAAACATGATGGTGATATCTGAAAAGCGTTGCACCATCGAAATTAACGACGCATTGGTTTTGGCGCGTTCGCGCTTTTTTAGATGTGTCATCGTGGTTCCTGTTAGTCACCCTTTGCCCATAAGCGGGCAAAGGAAGCACCGGCATTACTGATTCAGTAACGCCAGAAGAGTGCGCGTTCGCGCTTCCATCAACGGAATATTTCCGCGCGATTCCACGTTCAGGCGCACCACCGGTTCGGTATTGGAAGAGCGTAAATTGAAGCGCCAGTCGACAAATGCCATGCTGATACCGTCCGTTCTGTCCACCGTCAGCGCCTCACGGGAAAAGTGCTGCTCCACACGCGCAATCGCTGCCGCCGGCTCTGCCAGCGTGCTGTTGATTTCCCCACTCGCCGGATAGGCCACCATCCGGTCACGGACCAGTTCACCCAGCGCCTGTCCTTTCAGACTCAGCAGTTCCGCCACCAGCAGCCAGGGGATCATTCCGCTGTCGCAATAAGCAAAATCACGGAAATAGTGATGCGCGCTCATTTCACCGCCATAAATGGCATCTTCATGGCGCATCCGCTCTTTGATAAACGCGTGCCCGGTTTTTGACATCACCGGTTTACCGCCTGCCGCCGTCACCACGTCCACAGTGTTCCAGGACAGGCGCGGGTCGTGGATAATTTTCGCCCCCGGATTCTTCTCCAGAAACGCTTCTGCCAGCAGGCCGACAATGTAGTAGCCCTCAATGAACTGACCTTTTTCATCGAACAGGAAGCAGCGGTCAAAATCACCGTCGAAGGCAATCCCCATATCCGCACCGTGTTCAATCACCGCATTGCGCGTGTCGGCCCGGCATTCCGGCAGCAGAGGGTTGGGGATACCGTTGGGGAAGTTGCCATCCGGCGTATTGTGAATTTTGATGAACTCGACCGGCACACCCAGCGCCTTAAAACGGGCTTCAATGGCGTCAACCACCGGACCTGCCGCACCGTTGCCGGAATTGAGCACCAGCTTCATCGGTTTCAGGCTGCCGGGATTGATGTAACCCAGCAGGTGGTCGATGTAGGCATCGCGGGTAGTAATACGCTGGTAGTGCCCACGTTTTGTCACATCAACCGCCGGGAAGTCGTTGGCTTCCGCCAGGCGCTGCACGTCGCGCAGACCGGTATCACCGCTGATGGGCCGCGCCCCTTCCCGCACCAGCTTCATGCCGTTGTAATCCATCGGATTATGGCTGGCGGTCACTTCAATACCGCCGTCAATGCCAAGGTGGAAGGTGGCGAAGTAAATCTCTTCGGTGCCCGACATGCCAATATCCAGCACATTCACCCCCGCATCCTGCAGCCCTTTCGCCAGCGCCAGCTTTAGCGTCTCGCTGGTCAGACGCACATCGCCGCCCAGAACGATAGATTTTGGCTTCAGGAACTCGCCGTAAGCGCGGCCAATGCGCCACGCGATCTCTTCATTCAGCTCTTCGCCCAGCCTGCCGCGAATATCGTAGGCTTTGAAACAGGTTAATTTCGTCATGATTTCCCCTTCTTCAGGCAACAGTTAGCCCTCTCCTGACTGGAGATATTTTTCCCAAAATGACTAGCCGTTAGTTTTTAGGCCGGATAAGGTGTTCACGCCGCCATCCGGCAACGATGATGTTGTGTTACGCGCGCCCGTAGCGATCCGCAAACCGCACCACATCATCCTCATCGAGGTAAGATCCGGAGCGCACTTCAATCAGATCGAGCGGGATTTTCCCGGGGTTCTCCAGACAATGGGTCGCCCCCAGCGGAATATAGACAGACTCGTTTTCCGCAAGCAGCTTGATATCATCATTGATTGTCACCTTCGCGGTACCGGCAACCACAACCCAGTGTTCAGCCCGGTGATGATGCATCTGCACAGACAATCCCTCACCAGGCTTGACGGTAATTCGCTTCACCTGGTAACGCTCTCCGGCATCAATTGAGTCGTACTTGCCCCACGGACGATAAACTTCGCGGTGAATATGATGCTCATGACGCCCGTCAGCCTTAATTTGCTCTACCACTTTTTTGACGTCCTGCACCGCGTTGCGATCGGCTATCAGCACCGCGTCTTTGGTCTGCACCACCACCAGATCTTTCACCCCGACGGTCGTCACCAGGCCGGATTCGGCATACACGTAACTGTTTTCCGTTTTGTGGCTAATGACGTCGCCGTGATGCACATTGCCTTCAGCGGTATGGGCACTAATTTCCCACAGCGATGACCAGGAGCCAACATCGCTCCAGCCTGCGTTCATTGGCATCACCACCGCATCGGCGGTACGTTCCATTACCGCATAGTCCACAGACTCTTCCGGGCAGGCGAGAAACGCCTGTTCATCAACGCGGATAAAATCGAGATCGGGGTCGACCGTGCTCATGGCGTTCTCACAGGCTTCAAGAATATCGGGACGATACTTTTTCAGTTCTTCCAGGTAACGTCCGGCCCGGAACAAGAACATGCCGCTGTTCCAGTAGTAGTCGCCGCTCGTCACGTAAGCCTGCGCGGTTTCCAGATTGGGCTTTTCAACAAACTGTGCCACCTCAAAAGCCACGGCGTCGGTATTCGTCGGCGAGACCTCCCCCCGGCGGATATAGCCATAGCCGGTTTCCGGCTGGTCCGGCACGATACCAAACGTCACCAGCTTACCCGCTCCGGCATAGGGCATCGCATTGCGAACCGCCTCGCGGAATGCCTCTTCGTTGGCAATCATGTGATCGGCCGCCAAGACCAGCAGCAGCGGATCCTCACCCGGACTTTGACGTTTTGCCGCCAGCGCGGCCAGCGCTATCGCTGGTGCCGTGTTACGCCCGGCAGGTTCGAGAATAATGTTCTCAGTCAGCTTGTGCAGCTGTCGTAGCTGTTCCGCTACGATAAAACGGTGTTGTTCATTACAGATAACCACCGGGCTTTCGCACTCCACGCCGTTCAGACGGCAAATCGTCGTCTGCAGCATGGTGAGATCGCCTTTCAGGCACAGGAACTGCTTTGGGTACAGCACGCGGGACAGTGGCCATAAACGGCTACCCGAGCCACCGGCCATCACCACCGGAAAGAGTTTGCTTTGACTCATCATGTACCCCGTATATCTGCAAGAAATTGACTCAGCACGTTTTCTTTATCCAGCGTGCGTTCGGCATAATCACGTGCCACCGTGTTTACTTTTGGCATCATCAATGCCCGTTTAATACCGCAAACCAGCGCGTTTACCGACTCCGGCTCCACGCACACCGCAATGCCAGGGTGAGCGTCACAAAGCTGACCCAGCTCGGTTTCTGGTTCGGCGGTAATAACTGCGTTACCACCAACAGCGAGGATATTGGTCAATTTGGAGGGCAGTACGGCATCAGCCGCACCACGCTTTTGCACGACCAGATGACAATCCGCAATCTTGAGCAACGCCGGCAGCGCGTCATATGATTGCAGCGGAAAGAACATCACGTTGTTCAGGCCGCGTTCGCTGGCCATGCTCTCCAGCCGCGCTTTACCACCGCCCTGCCCGACAATCACAAACAGCCAGGGGTGTTCGCTCAACTCGACCGCTGCGTCTATCACGCTCTCCAGCCCCTGCTTTTCACCGATATTGCCTGAGTAAAGAACGATCTTTTGATCGGCAGGCAATCCCAGTTGCCGGGACAACGCCTGGGCATCGGCGTCGCTCACATCACGAAAACGCGGCACTTCTGACCAGTTCGGAAAGAAAATAACCTTGTGCGGCGCAACGCCTTTTTCCATGGCTTTGTGCATCATGGAACGGGAAATCGTCGAAATATGGTCCATATTCAACAGCCCACTGCGCTCAAAGGCGCTGGCCAGTTTTGCCACCATACCGCGCGTGCCTTTGCCCGCCATTCCTAGCCCCAACATGGCATCGACTTCGTAATCCTGAACGTGCAATAGCGTACGTGCGCCACAAAGCTTTGCCAGCAGGCGCATGCCCGGCGTGCAAAACAGCGTCGGCACTACGCCGATAATGCGATCCGGCTTCCAGCGACGTTGCGCCAGTAGCGGGAAAAAACTGCTCAGGGCGAAACTGCCCAAATGCAGCAGGCGCTTGAGCGTTGAGGGTTGCTCAGGCACATACAGCGGACAACGCCAGACGAGGGCGTCGCCCTCTTCGCGACGGTAGCGCCAGGATGAATAACTGCCGTTTACCTTCCACTGGGGATAATAAGGCGGCGCGGTGATCACCCGAACGTCATGCCCCTGCTGCGCCATCCACTCCACCATTTCACCGGTGTATTTGCCGATACCGGTCAACTCCGGCGAATAGTTGATGCCATACACGAGGATCTTCATAGCCCGGGTACTCCGGCCTGACTTGTTTTACAGAAGTAAGCCCGACTGTTGTCGTGCACGTGGTCACTGACCAGAATCTGTGTAGCCGCCATCCAACGGTACGCATCATGTTGAACATCAGGCAGTTGCAAGTCGTTTTCCGACACCCGCAGACGAAATCCCAGCACGATGTAATGCGTTGAGAAATCATCCCCAGAAAAGTTGTCGTCATAGAAGTGCTGCCAGACACCGTAAAACTCCGCAGCGGACAGCGGTAAACGTAACCCCAGCTCCGCTTCAGTAAGCCGCTCAAAGGCCACGTGCAGCGCTTCATCTTTTTGCACCCGACCGCCGGGCACGAACCAGTAACCCTGCGCCGGACGATTGAGACGCTTACCGAGCAGAAATTCACCGTGGGTGTTTTCCACGATCAAATCAATGGAAATCAGCGGAGTTGAACGTACTACGGTGGCAAAATCCTCATGACGTAAAAACATGCTTACCCCCGGTAGCGCTGCTGGTTTTCAAGGAACCACTGCCAGGTACTGGCAAGCCCCGCTTCCAGTGATATCTCGTGATACCAGCCCAACTGATGCAGACGCGTAACATCGAGCAATTTGCGCGGCGTTCCATCCGGTTTGCTGGCGTCGAACACCACGCGCCCCTTGTAACCCACGACCTGCGCGATAGTTTGCGCCAGTTCGCGGATAGTGCAGTCCACGCCGGTGCCCACGTTGATATGCGACAGCATCGGCTGGGTATATTCCTGCAAGACTTCCTGAGCCAGCTCCATCACGTGGATACTGGCCGCTGCCATATCGTCAACATGCAGAAATTCACGCATTGGCGTCCCGCTTCCCCACACCACCACATCCGGCGTATTGTGCTCGCGAGCGTCATGAAAGCGGCGCAGCAGCGCCGGGATCACATGCGAATTACTCGGGTGGAAGTTGTCATGCGGCCCATACAGATTGGTCGGCATCACCGAGCGATAATCGCGGCCATACTGGCGGTTATACGATTCGCACAGCTTGATCCCGGCAATTTTGGCAATCGCATACGGCTCATTGGTCGGTTCCAGCTGCCCCTGCAACAGTTCGCTTTCGGCTATTGGCTGGGTGGCTTGCTTTGGATAAATACAGGATGATCCGAGAAACAGCAGTTTATTCACGTTATGTAAATGCGCAGCATGAATAATGTTGCTCTCAATCATCATGTTTTCATAAATAAAATCAGCAGGATAAGTATTATTCGCCACGATCCCGCCGACTTTAGCCGCCGCCAGATAAACCTGGTCAATACGTTCAGTGGCAAAGAACGCCTGCACCGCACTGGCGTCCAGCAGGTTAAGTTGGTCGCGGGTACGCAGCACCAGCTCGACATTATCTCGCTGCGACAATTGTCTGACGATGGCGGACCCCACCATCCCGCTATGGCCCGCCACAAAAATACGTTGTGTCTTCATCCTCAGTACTCCAGCGCGATGGCGACCTCGTAACCGTGCGACTTCAGCAGGGAATGCTTCTTCGCTGCTTCAAGATCGTTGGCAACCATTTCCGAGATCATCTGGCGCAACGTGATTTCCGGCTTCCAGCCCAGTTTTTCATGTGCTTTGGCCGGATCGCCCAGCAGCGTTTCCACCTCTGCCGGACGGAAATAGCGCGGATCGACGGCAATCATGACATCCCCAGGTTTCACACCCGGCGCGTCGTGTCCGGTTACGGAAACCACGATGCCTTTCTCATTCACGCCCTCGCCTTCAAAGCGCAATTTAATCCCCAACTGAGCGGCGGCCATTTCCACAAACTGGCGCACGGAATACTGCACGCCGGTGGCAATCACGAAATCTTCCGGCTTGTC
The DNA here is from genome assembly GCF_002850715.1 of Citrobacter sp. L55. Lineage (NCBI taxonomy): Bacteria > Pseudomonadati > Pseudomonadota > Gammaproteobacteria > Enterobacterales > Enterobacteriaceae > Citrobacter > Citrobacter sp. L55. Next base: position 65,361 of record NZ_KZ559400.1, read on the forward strand.
CTGCTGCAGCATCATCCACTGCATCCTTACGTAATCTTTGGCATGCCCCCAGTCACGCAGCGAATCCATATTGCCCAGGTACAGGCAAGACTCCAGCCCCTGCGCGATGTTGGCGATCGCACGCGTAATTTTGCGCGTGACAAAGGTTTCGCCGCGGCCGGAGATTCGTGGTTAAACAGAATGCCGTTACAGGCATACATACCGTAAGATTCGCGGTAGTTGACGGTTATCCAGTAGGCGTACAGCTTAGCAACGGCATACGGCGAGCGCGGGTAGAACGGCGTGCTCTCTTTCTGCGGGATTTCCTGTACCAGACCGTACAGTTCAGAGGTGGAAGCCTGATAAAAACGGGTCTTCTTTTCCAGGCCGAGGAAGCGGATAGCTTCCAGCAAACGCAAGGTGCCGATAGCATCGACATCCGCGGTGTATTCCGGTGAATCAAACGACACCGCGACATGACTCATGGCGCCGAGGTTATAGACCTCATCCGGTTGCACTTCCTGTAAAATACGGGTCAGGTTGGAGGAGTCCGTCAAATCGCCATAGTGCAGATGGAATTTGGGATTGCCCGAATGCGGATCCTGATAGATGTGGTCCACTCGTTCGGTGTTGAATGATGAAGCGCGGCGCTTAATACCGTGCACTTCATACCCTTTTTCCAGCAGGAACTCTGCCAGGTAAGAACCATCCTGCCCGGTTACGCCAGTGATGAGAGCGACTTTTGACATGTTATTACCTCTTAAATGATCCCCTCAGGGAGTAACTTTCTCGACGCGTTCGCGTGTGACTATTGCGGGATTTCCCCGACAAACGACATTGGCTGGCAGCGATTTAAATACACTGCTGCGTGCTCCGACGACGGTGCCATCGCCAATCGTCACGCCAGGCGCGACAAAGACATCTGTCGCCAGCCAGCATTTATCACCAACTACAATTGGTGTGGCGTTAATATCAAAATGTTGACTGGCATAATCATGACTCCCGGTGCATAAATAACTTTTTTGCGAAATAACCGCGTGCGCACCAATCGTAATATCACCCAGCGTATATAAAACCGCGTCATCACCCACCCAGGAATAATCTCCCAGGGTTAATTTCCACGGATAAGTAATTTTTACTGAAGGTCGAATAACTACGTTTTTTCCTATTTTTGCGCCAAACATTCGCAATAAAAACGCACGCCAGCGATACATTACCTGCGGGGACCAGCGAAATAATGTGGCTTGCACTGCCCACCATAATTGCACTTTAATGGCACCGCCGCCGCGAAAACCTCCCGGCACGTTGAAGCCGCTTAAATCCTGCATAATGTACCCTTACGCTTTTCCATATAAGGTTTTTGTTTTACCGGTTGTGCGCAGACGTAAATATTCTGACAACCCGGTCCAAAAACCTGGCATGTGTAATATCTGGCGCTGTACCTTTTTTGCATCCCGGCACAATTCCAGATTATTCGTCGTTGACACCCCACCCATGGAAAACTCTGACACCAGCCCGCTCAGCTTTTTAAACGCGTAACCTGACTTGTATAATTTGGCTGCCAGTGCGTAATCAGACGATATCTTATATTGCAAATCATAGCGCCAGACATTCGGTCCAGAGAGAGGAAAGAAGATTGCCTGATGGCTGGCGGGAAGGCTGTGATAAATATACCAACCCGGCTTGGCCCGCCGCTTAATTTTGTTACCATTACCGAAATCCAGCAACGCATCGCCAATGACCATCGCTTTATCGCTCTGCGTTTTTAGCTGGCGGATAAAATGAGCCGCATCTGCATGCAGAATATCCCCGGAGTTGAGGAACAGCGCAAACCGCCCGCGCGCCATAGCGATACCTTTGTTCATTGCATCATAGATGCCCTTATCCGGCTCGCTGACAAACCGTAACCGGTGCTCTCCACTGAGTCCTTCAAGAAAGGCCGAGGTACCGTCAGAGGAGCCGCCATCAACAACAATCCACTCAAAACTGATATCACCCGCCTGCGCCAGATGAGCTAACGACGCGTGAGTTTTGACGATCCCTTCCAGATTACGAAAGGCGACGGTAATAATACTGAGCAGCATGCGTTCTACCTCGCTATATTCAGCGCCTTGCGCAAAATAAACGGACATACAATTAAAAATGCGTATTCCGGACTAAATACTGAACCTGTAAAAAACAGCGACAGCGGCGTAAAAAGATAAAGCTGCACCCGATAATTCTGATTATCACCAAACTCATTGATCATCATCTTCATGACTTTCCCCATGTACCACAGGGCTAATATCACCGCGAACCATGAAAAATAAATAATCAGCAGATACAAGCCATTGTCTATCGTTTTACCAACATCTGCACCGTTAAAAATTCCGAATGACGCAACATATTCATAAAGTGAGCCGAATCTCACTACCCCATCAACGTTAAGTAACGAATAACCGACCATTACTAATGGTCCCACGATACGATAATACGATGATGAGCCTTCAGTTCCTAAATCTCCAAGCCGTGTCGCGATGTACGGAAACGCAAATATCACACCAACGACAAACACGCTTAATGAGATTATCGCCAGCGGCAACTTCTTTTTTATCGCATCTTTATTCAGATACTGGAACGCCCACTCCAGGAGGTAAAACAAAATAAATGTCATTACCCCTGAAAACGATCCTGATAATATTATCCCTGCCAGAATCATAGCATCGGACTTAGGCGTTTTGATACCAAACTGTTTGATACTGAGCCAAATTGAGATTAACGCCAGAGCGAAGAATGCCGGTTCGAAATAGAGTGCAGTGGTGCGCTTCCCGCCAAACTTAATAAAGTTCAGAACATAGCTATTACTGTAAATAAGATATTTCGAAATAACTTCCATTAAACTGCTGCCGCCACTAAGAATTATCTGCGCCATTTCCACCGCAGCTAACCCCACCACCAGGCCCACAACCAGCCAGAAAAAACGCAAGATCTTAATGTAGTTATGCGGCGAAATGGTTTTGAAGCGAATACTCCACACCATACCGATAATCACCACGGTATAGACAAACAGCATTGCGGACGTCACGTACTTGCTGGCATCCAGTGATTGTCCGAACAGATAGTTAAACGCCGTCAGTCCGCCCCCCACGCCCAGCGCAATCATTAATTTTTTAATATTGATGCGCTCGACAAACAGCAACAGCAGAACGGGCAAGAACGTGACGATAGTTATCGGGAAGCTCTCGCCAAGCTGGGCGAGTTTGACGTTAACCAGCAGATAAAGCAGCGGTAGCACCAGATAGCTACAGATTCTGATAGAACGAGACATACTCCTCCAGCATCTGTTGTCCACTGTATGCCACCCGGCTGCGCTGGCTGAACGCGGCAAGCGACGTGTCAAATACCGCCTGCGCAATGTCTGATCTTTTCAGTTGCACCAGGTGCAAAACGTCCGCTTCGCTGAACGTTTTGCCGCCCGATTTCGCCAGCACTTCCTGCGCGGCATCGCTGTGCGTAGCAATCACCGGTACGCCGATGGAAAGCGCTTCGCACAGAATCAGCGGGTAGTTATCAACGCGCGAGCTGAACACCAGCCCATCCATCTCGTTAAGCGCGCTCATCAACGTGCGCTTATCGCTCTCAAACCCGTGATTGATGACGTTATCCCCCACAAACGGGGAAAATTTGCCGAAGGTATGCAGCTCAATTTTGTCTCCGAGCGCAATCATCGCTCGCACCAGTTGCTGACTGGTTTTACCGTCATAGCGCAGGTCATGGGCCACTACGGCGATTTTTGGTCTGCCGCTTTCCTCATGCTTAGCGGGAAGTTCGGCAAGAATGGCTTCCGTTGCCACATCGATGCCGTTGTTAATAATGCGGCAACGACCGACGCCATACAGACTGTTGAATGCATCGGCCACATGCTGACTGGGCGAGATGAACTGGCAGCCCAGCGCAAGCATGGTGCGAAACATCTGCCGTTTACCAGGCAACTGTTGATGGGCTTTATCGATTTTTACCGGCGGATAGTTACTGAGCGTTGGACATTTCTGACAGCCCGTTTTCCAGCTTTCGCAGCCATCGGTAAAGGCACAGCGCCCGGTCACGCTCCAGTGATCGTGCAGCGTCCAGACAAAGGTGATATCCGGTTTATGCGCCTTCACTTTTTGGCAAAAGGCGACCACCTCTTCCAGATTCAACCAGTAGCTGTGCAACACATGAAAATGCAGTACCAGCGGGCCGGAAGTGCGGGTAACCGTACGGTACAACTTGTCGAGATTGCCAAACATGTCGCGGTTCGCGAAACGAAACAGCGCAATGTTCGCCGCCGACGTCAGACGTGGCGTATGTTTGATAACCTGCGGGTAATTCGCATGGCTGACGCTTTTCTTACCGCCTTTGCCATAGCCGTAGACAAAACGCGATGACAGCCCTTTCTCCAGCGCCCTCAGATGCAAATCTAACGCCACGCCTGCCGCCCCGCCTTCTGCGAGCCGCACATTAAACTGTAATATCTTCATTTTATTACCTTCACCCGTGCCTTCTCGCCCACGACCAACGTATTGTCCGGGATGCTATCCACTACGACGCTCCCGGCGCCAATCGTCACGTTATCGCCAATGGCAACGCCGCCAAGCAGAGTGACATTGGCCCCCAGCTCAACGCCGTTACCGATGACCGGACAGGACAGATCGTTGCCGCCAAGATTGCCGATGGTGACGCCATGGCGCAGGGTGAAATCATCCCCCGCCACCACGTGTTTATTGATCACCACCCCATAGCCATGATGGATGGTGAAACGACGACCAATAGATGCAGCGGCCTGGATTTCATAGCCAAACACGCATTCAGTAATAAGGCGATACATCACCAGCACCGGCGCCGCCCACAGGTTGTTCAAGACATTTTTTTTACGCCAGACGGAGCAAAAATGGGCAATCCGATAGGCCACCACCATGCAGCAGGGTCGCAGACTCCAGCCGTTCGCGCGTAAATCTTCCAGCATACTTAGCGTCCTCGCAGTCCGTCGGCCAGGCGCTTACTATTGCGAACAGAAAGCAGCGTCAGCAACGTGCGCCAGTTCATCCGTTTATTGCGGATTTGGTAGAGGGTAAACAGCTGGTATTTCTTGCTGGCCCGGTCAAATTTGCCTTTGTGCTTACGGTAGAACTGAAAGTAGCCGGAGAATTTATGCGGGGATGAGGTAATACGCATTTCACCGTGATTCACATGCAGGATCTGCGTTGCCTCTTTTACCTTCCACGGTTTGCCATACGCCACCACCATACGCAGGAAAATGTCATAATCCTGCGCAGCTTTCAGCGTGGTATCGAACAGGCATGCTTTAAACCGCCAGGCCCAGGTAAACACCTGATTACCAATAATATTACGCTTATAAAATTTACGGCGTGAATAAACGGCCTTCGGATAGAGCGGCAAACTGGTCGGCTGCGAATATACTTCGCCCTCACAGACATAGTCATTGGCATACAGAAACGCCCGCGTGACCAGATGATGGCGATAATTGAGAAATACGCTCAGGCGGTTCGGCGTCCATTCATCATCATCATCAATACCCGTAATATATTGCCCACTGGCCTGCATGATGGCCTGATTACGCACCGCACAGGCTCCGGAGTTAGTGGGATTACGCGTATACGACACACGCGGATCGTTGAGCTCTTCAACAAATTGCTGCAGTTGCTCATACGAGGAAGAGCAATCATCCACAATGATCATCTCCCAGTGAGGATAGTCCTGGCGCAGTACCGATTTAATCGCCCGGATGGCCAGTTGCTGACGGTTCCAGGTGGGCATATAAATTGAAATTAGCGGGTTGTCTGTCGTCATTTTCGTTTCCCAGATATCCCCGTCATACTTCAAGTTGCATCTGCGTTGGCTTTCCTGCAACTCGAATTATTTAGGGTATAAATATGTTTTTGTGGGCCGCTATCCGGCAATGTTCGTAATCTATTTCGAATCCGAGGTGTACTCGTATTCGTAGTAACCGTAATCCTGATACCCGCTGGCGCGGCGGAAGATCGAGTTCAGGATCACCCCTTTCACCTGAATGCCGTTTTGCTCAAAGCGACTCAGGCTGGTTTCCACCTCTTTCAGCGTGTTGACCGCGTAACGCGCCACCATCAGCGTGGTTCCAGCGTGACGCCCCACGATAGCCGCGTCGGTCACCGCCAGTATTGGCGGGGTATCGATCAGCACCAGGTCATAGTGCGAGCTGGCCCATGCAATCAGTTCGCCAAAGCGTTCACTCATCAGCAGCTCGGAGGGGTTGGGGGGAATTTGTCCGCGAGGGATCAGATCAAAATGTGGAATCGATGTCGGTTTCGCGCTGGATGAGATATCCCCCTTGCCGATGAGGATCTCAGACAGACCGTTAACGTTATTGGTCCCCAGCAGCTCGTGGGTATAACCTTTGCGCATGTCGCAGTCGATCAACAGCACGCGTTTGTTGGTCTGACTAACGACCGCCGCCAGGTTGGCGCAGACAAACGTTTTACCAATTGACGGGCTGACGCCGGTCAGCATCAAGACGTTGTTGCGCGCCTGCATCATGGCAAAGTGCAGGCTGGTACGCAGGCTGCGGACCGCTTCTATCGCAAGATCCGTTGGATTCCCCACTGCCAGCAACTGGCTTTGCTTGTAGCGTTTCACGCCTTTAATGGTCTGCACGTTATCGCGTGCTTTTTGCCATTCTGATAGCGGAATGCTGGCATACACGCTGATACCATGCTCTTCCAGCGCCTGTGGGCTTTCAATGCCGCGATTAAACAGGGAACGCAGCAGTACGCCCACCACTGAAAGCATCAAACCAAGAATGATGCTACCGAGAATAATCAGCGTCGTTTTCGGCTTCAGCACGCCAGGCTGGGCAATCGCGGGATCGACGATGCGCACATCTCCGACCGTACTGGCCTCGGTAATCTTCAGCTCCTGTTGCTTGTTCAGCAGCTGCATATAGACCTGCTGGCCGGACTCCACGTCACGCGTCAGACGGACAATTTCCTGCTGCGTTTTCGGCATCGCCGTTACGCGCCCGTTCAGCTTGCTTTTCTCATCTTCCAGCGCCTGGCGTTTTTCCAGCAAGGTGCGGTACGCAGGGTGCGCTTTGGTGAACAGCTTGGAAATCTCCGCTTCTTTGAAGGTCAGCTCATTAAGCTGCGCATCAATATTCACCATGGAATCCAGCACCGCTTTGGCTTCCAGCGGCAAATCCACTGAGTCTTTGTCCTGACGAAAGGCATTCAGCTTGTTTTCGGCAACGTCCAGTCGGTTACGCACCTCGGGCAACTGCTTTGCCAGAAACGCCAGACTTTTGGCGGCCTCTTCAGATTTACGCTCCACGTTTTGTTGCAGATAGTTGCGGGTAATACTGTCAAGGATCTGGCGGATTTGCTCGCGGTCTTCGCCGGTAAAGGTCAGGCTCAGTACGCCAGTGTCTTTGCCGGTTTCCGTCACCATCAGATTATTTTGCAAGGTGTTGATCATGCCCAGCGTGGAGAATTTGCTGACGGTAAATTGGCTCTCAGGGCTGGCATGGATCGCCTCGACCAGCATCGTCACGCCGTCATGTTTCAGCACCTGCCCAACCTGCCCCTGGGCGCTAAAACCCCCGTCACTCACCAGCTGATAACTTTTGTCATTCAGCACGCTTAGCGTGAAGGTCTGTTCATTCATTGCCTTTGGCAGCGTGAAAGTCGTCACGTTAACCGTTTCGTTCTGGCGACCCATCAACCGATCCCAACCCGCGCCAAAAATGGGGAACGTATCTTTGGTAACCGCGATATCCAGATTGAGATCGTCTACCGTTTTCCCCAATACCAGCCGTGACTGGATGAGCTGAATTTCCGCTTCAGAGGCCGGAGGTTTGTTCGACAACGCCGAGCCAATATCCTGCACCAGTGAATTTCCGGTATTTTGCTCAATTTGCACCAGCGCGTCCGCACTGTAGATGGGAGTGGCAAATAGCGTGTAGACCGCTGCGCATAATGCAAATGCCGCAGTAATACCAAGCACCCACCAGCGGGCTTCCACCACCGTTGCCACCAGACGGCCAATATCAATTTCATCATTGCCCGTTACCGGCGCAGCAGACTGTTTTACTTTTTCTGTCATTGTTTTCCCTGCTCTGCGTTCAATGCCTGAGCCCATTGGCGGGCAGACCGTTCAAGTAATGCGTACACCGCGTCAAACGCATCACGGCTTTTACGATACGGATCGGGAATTTCGCGCTCGCTGTCCCAGTGACCAAACAGCATCACTTTGCCGCGCATCTCCGGCACCATTTCACATAGGGCAGAGATATGGCGTTTTTCCATGGTCAGGATAAGGTCATACTCCCGGCACATTCGTCCCGAGATCTGCCGGGCACAATGATTCTCCAGTGACAGGTTGTGCGCCTGCGCCACGCTGATGGCGCACGGGTCCGCGCCTTTGCCTACCAACGCCCCAAGGCCGGCAGAAGAGACCGTCAGCGCCGGGTGAAATTGCCTTAACAAGCGCTCTGCCGTCGGAGAGCGGCAAATGTTCCCCACACAGACAACTAAGATTTTGTTAAACATGACGATTACCAGTTGTGAAGGTCGCTGGCCGTGTCCGTCATATAGCGAACACCGCTAATAGTCGGCAGCAACTGATTGATCAAACGGTTCCAGCGAGCAACCGGCGCGGTAGTGACGTACACCACATCGTATGGCTGGAGTCGGAATGACGTCGCCATCACCAGCGATGTCGCATCGGACATATCAAGCTGATAGATATTGGCGATCTTGCCGTTGTTCCCGCCCTCGCCTTTCAATGGACGAATAACGAAAATGCCGCTGGCGTTGGAGGTGGTCAGGTCGATACCTTCCGCGTTGCCGAGTGCTTCGGTGAGCGTCATGCCGCTGAAGTCCATTTTGAGGGTGCTCTGTTTTTTCACTTCCCCCATTACGAAGACTTTCAAATCGTCATTACGCGGAACAAACAGGATGTCGCCAGGATAGAGCAGACGGTTCTGGCTCAGGTCGCCATTTTGCATTAGCGCTTGCAGTGAAATACGTTGCTCCTGACCTTTATGAGTCAGTACAACGTTGCGCCAGTCTGCCGCCTCGGTGAGACCGCCTGCGGCGTTAATGGCATCGAGAACGGTAAGCGGCACGTTGGTGATGGCCTGCTGGCCGGATTTGTTCACCTGCCCGGAGACATAGGCCTTCTGCGAACGGAAAGCGGCGATATTAACGTCCACCTGCGGGTCAGCAATGTACTTCGCTAAGCGCCCGGTAATATCACTACGAATTTCGGCCAACGTTTTCCCTGACACGCTAACTTTGCCGATGTAGGGGTAAAACATGGTGCCATCAGGCTGCACCCAGTTGCCGGCATCACTTGAGCTACGATACTGTCCGGCCGGCGTGGTGAGTTCAGGATGATCCCAGACGGTGACATTCAGGACATCGCCCGGGCCGACCCGGTACTGATACCCGGCAATCTCCTGGTCGAGAGACATATTAGGCTGCGCAACATTTGGTCGGGGACGTAATTGTTCGACCAGTCGTGGGGTGAGTGGATAAACATTCACCATGCGATCGATATCAAAATCAGCGTCCTGCTGTTTAATCACATCTTTGCCCATCGTAGACATATTGCTGCCCGGAAGCACGGTACAACCGTTTATCAAGATTACCGATACCAATACAGGCATCAATTTAAGTTTGGATTTCATCATTGATTATTTATCACTTTGGCAGAGTAATTATCATGTGCGATCTAAATAGCGACTTCGCCTGTACGCATTTACCTTGCCGTTAATTGAAAAGGAATTTAACTGGCATCTGTCCTAAAAAAAATGAATTCATCTGCGGTCTCTTGACAGAATAATTTAGGCTCGTCTCAGGCGACCAGACACGCTACCGCCCCTGGCTTCATTAGCTACCAATGCACTGATTAATTTAAATTTTTATCTTCCCCTTTATTTTCATCACATTCACAACGGGAACGCATCAGGAATAGCGCCGCTGGTTGATAAGGAAATATTTATCTTTTGATTATTACCGGAGGAATTGTTGCAGCTAAGCGAATATCAGGCAAGGTAACAAGTTACCGACAACTTGCTTTTAAGATTAATATTAAGCGTTGAATTTGTATATTTTTAGGATTTTATTGATATTGACAATATTAATATAGAAATATCCCACCTGCGATATTTCTTAAAGAGCTTTGGATTAATAATATAATTTCCTGTAGTTACATTAAGGCTAATATCCCGTACCTGGTTGTAATAGGCTACAGAGAAATCCCTCCTCGCCATTGCATTTTTCGCCAGTTTTACCCATGATCGAATTGTGACAATTGTCATACAACTATGGGTATAGCATTTACTATGGAATGGATTGCCGATCCGTCAATCTGGGCCGGACTCGTCACGCTAATCGTGATCGAACTTGTTCTTGGCATTGATAATCTTGTTTTTATTGCCATCCTCGCGGAGAAACTGCCTCCTGCCCAGCGGGATAAGGCGCGTATTACCGGGCTACTGCTGGCGATGGTCATGCGCCTGCTGCTGTTGGCATCAATATCATGGCTGGTAACGCTGACCACGCCGCTGTTCAGCATTCGCGGCCTGAGCTTCAGCGCGCGCGATCTGATCATGCTGTTCGGCGGTTTCTTCCTGCTGTTTAAAGCCACCATGGAGCTAAACGAACGGCTGGAAGGCAAAGACAGCGAGAACCCGACCCAGCGTAAAGGCGCTAAGTTCTGGGGCGTCGTCGCGCAAATAGTCGTGCTGGACGCTATCTTCTCCCTGGATTCCGTCATTACCGCCGTAGGGATGGTCGATCACCTGGCGGTAATGATGGCTGCGGTGATTATTGCCATCAGCCTGATGGTGCTTGCCAGCAAGTCGCTGACGCGCTTTGTCAACAGCCATCCAACTATCGTCATTCTGTGCCTGAGCTTCTTGCTGATGATTGGTTTCAGTCTGGTCGCCGATGGGTTTGGTTTCCATATTCCGAAAGGTTACCTGTACGCCGCCATCGGTTTCTCGGTCATGATAGAAGCATTGAACCAGTTAGCTATCTTTAACCGCCGTCGCTTCCTGTCAGCCAACCATACCCTGCGCCAGCGCACCGCCGAGGCGGTAATGCGACTGCTGAGCGGGCAAAAAGAAGACGCCGAACTGGATGCCGAAACCGCGGCCATGCTGGCAGACCATCATGAAGGCCAAATTTTTGCCCCTCAGGAACGGCGGATGATTGAACGTGTGCTGAACCTTAATCAGCGTACGGTCAGCAGCATCATGACCTCGCGCCATGATATTGAGCACATCGACCTCAATGCGCCGGAAACAGAAATCCGCGCTTTGCTGGAAAAAAACCAGCATACGCGTCTGGTGGTCACCGGCGAAGATGAGCAGGAAGACTTGCTGGGCGTGGTGCATGTCATCGACCTGTTGCAGCAATCTCTTCGCGGCGAGCCGCTCGACTTACGCGTCTTGATTCGCCAGCCGTTGGTGTTCCCGGAAACTCTGCCGCTGCTTCCGGCGCTTGAACAGTTTCGTAACGCCCGGACGCACTTCGCTTTTGTGGCCGATGAATTTGGGTCAGTTGAAGGGATTGTAACGCTCAGTGACGTGATGGAAACCATCGCCGGTAACCTGCCAAATGAGGTAGAGGAGATTGACGCCCGTCATGACATTCAGAAAAACGCGGATGGTTCATGGACCGCAAACGGACACATGCCGCTGGAAGATCTGGTGCAGTACGTGCCTATCCCGTTAGATGATAAGCGTGAATATCACACCATTGCCGGACTGTTAATGGAGTATTTGCAGCGCATCCCGAAAACCGGGGAGGAAGTTCAGGTCGGCGACTATCGACTAAAAACCCTGCAGGTGGAAAATCATCGCGTGCAAAAAGTCCAACTGATACCGCTGCACAGTGAAGAAGAGATGGATTACGAGGTGTAAATCACGAGCCGGGGGCGGCATCAACCGCCATCCGGCAATATGAATCAGAGTTTATCCAGCAACTTTTTAACATCTTTACCGTTGCGGGAGTCTTTATTGCGATCGGCCCAGTCGTTAAGGCGACGTTTTGCTTCATCCTGCAAATGCTTACGCAAAATCTGGTCGACCTGCAGACTGTAGTTTAGCGCCTGCCACTGTCCGTAGACTCTGAGAGGAACCGGGGTAGCCTTCAGGAAGTTAATCAGCTTACTTTCGCCATCCCAGCCGCCCAGCACGCGAATGTTAAACAGCGTGTCGCAGTTCAGCTTCACCAGATCCAGCGTTCCCTTGCCGGTCAGCGCCAGCATCGCCGACTCACCCGCCATGTTATCCAGCGTAACCTCGCCGTCATCCAGCGTCATATCGGTTACGAAATGATCCAACCGGGTCACGTTATCCAGGTTTTGCTGAGCTTTAACATCCCCACCGCTACGTTCGACGGCCTGTTGTATCATCTGCTGGAAGTTCATTCCTTCCATTCGCGTATCGCTCATTTCGACATGGGCCTGCCCTTGCCAGCTATGACGAAACGCCTGGGCATCAATATCTGAGCCAGAGAAATCCCCTGCCAGTGACAGCTTACCGGTGAGGGCGATGGGGTAATCGAAGGCTTTCAGGATAGTACCAATTTCTACGCCTTCCAGGCGCGGATGGAAGACCGCTCGCGGCTGTCCTTTTCTGGCATCCAGCATACCAGGAAGCGACACCAGTCCGCCGTCACTTTTCCCCTGCAACTGCGTAACGTTCAATAAGCCGAACTGGTTGTCAATTTTTGCCGAGACATTGTCAAACGCCATTTTCCGCCACAGCACTTTGTCAGCTTGCAACGCGATGTCTGCCGAAAATCCCTTCAGTCCCTGATACGAAACGGCATCAACCTGGGAAGCAATGACGGGGCGCGCCAGCGTTGACTGACTCTGACCTTGCTGAACCTCACCGTTCGTCGTCACAACCTCACGTTGCACGAGCAGATTGTCCAGATTGAGCTGACCAAACTTCAGGTCGACAGCCCATTCTGGTTTTTCCAACAATGTCACATGAACTTGCCCGGCGAGAGAGCTGTCGTTAGCGGTCAAATGAATCTGGCTAAACGCGAGCTGTTTTTTCTCTTCCAGCCACTGCGCCTGAAACTGTCCCTGGCCTTTGATCCCCTGCGCCGGTAGATCGGCCCCCTGCAATTGCCAGCTTAGCTGCTCAATATTCGCGGATAAGTTATGCGGATAGTCGGAGGCATCAACGCTGCCGTTGAAGGATAACGCGAGGTCACGCTGATCGCGGTTAACGCGCCCGGAGAAATCAAACGTGCCGCGGTGCTGGTTATCCTGTTCCATGTCCAGACGAATATCGCGAACCGTGACCTGTTCATCGTCTTCATGCTGGAATACCAGAACGCTATCGGCAACACGCAGGCGGGCAATATCAAACGACCATCCTCTGTCTTCAGCCAGGTCGGGCAACGTATTGTCTTTTGGGGCAACGGGCGCATCTTCGCCGCGCACCGCTTCAGTTTGCGGGGTCAGTTGAATCACCGCGCCTTTGAGCATCACCTGCTTCACGCTGAGCTGGTGACTCAACAGCGGCCACAACGCGACGTCAAGACGCATATTGTCGGCACGAATCAGGGGTTCGCTGGCGCCTTCAGCCGTTAACACCATGCGCCCCGAGAGGATACTCAGCTGTGGCCATACGTGCCAACGCAGAGGGCCATCCAACTGCAGCTGATATCCGCTACGCGCAGCAACCTGCTTGACCATATATGCGCGGAAATCATTCGGATTAACCAACAGTACTAACGCAGAAAAACCGGCCACCAGCACGACCAGTAGAATCATCAGCGTCGTCAGAAATCGTCTCATGCTATCCCCAATGGACTGAAAATACTCAGTCTTTATCGATCCGGCTGGCAACGGCGCCCTGCTGATCGCGATACTTTGCATCCTGACGACGGTTGTAAGGTCGCGCCGCCGGACCGGAAAGCGGTTCGAAGCTTAATGCGCCAATCGGCATGCCAGGACGCAGGGCCAGCGGTAGTTTTCCGGAGTTGTAAAACTCCAGTACGATGCAGCCAGACCAGCCCGGATCGATACGGTGTGCGGTGACGTGTACCATCAGTCCCAGACGCGCCAGCGAAGAACGGCCATCTAACCAACCCACAAGATCGGAAGGCAGCGTCACGGATTCGAACGTCACTGCCAGCGCCAGTTCGCCCGGATGCAGGAAAAATGCCTCGCCGTCTTTGAGGACGATTTCATCACTCATCACGCGATCCAGCGCGGCGCTGACTTCATCTTTCGGTCCGCTCAGATCGATATACGCCGCCGTATGCCCGCGGAACGTACGGAATTTGTTGCCAAGGCGCACATCTACCGTGGCGCCGTTGATTCGCTCGACAGGAGGGCGTGGATTGATCGACAGACGACCTTGATCCAACCAGGCTTCAATATCTCGGTCACATAAACGCATGGCACTTTCTCCTTTCGTGCTTCAACCCCTTAATGCCAGGTGCATTAAGGGTGAACCAGGTTATCACTGAACGGTACACAATTCGCTGAACTTATTCAAAGAACTGACTGATTTTAGCCTTCAGAATATCGATGGCGATGCGGTTTTTACCCCCGCGCGGCACAATGATGTCGGCGTATTGTTTTGAAGGCTCAATAAATTGCAGGAACATCGGACGGACGGTTTTCTGATATTGCGCCATCACTGAATCCATTGAACGACCGCGTTCGTTCACATCGCGCTTGATACGGCGCATCAGGCAAATATCCAGCGGGGTATCAACAAAAATAGAGAAGTTCATCTCATCACGCAAACGCGCATCCGTCAGCAGCAAAATGCCTTCCAGGATGATGACTTTCTTGGGTTCGATATGAATAGTGTCTTGCGTGCGCGTGTGCTCAACGTAGCTGTACACCGGCAGCTCAATGGCACTACCGCGTTTCAGCGTTTGCAGATGTTGGAACAGCAGGCTGTGATCCATCGCGTTCGGATGGTCGTAGTTGGTTTTTACACGCTCTTCCATCGATAGATGGCTTTGATCTTTGTAATAGCTGTCTTCGGGAATAACGCCAATATGTTCGTCACCGACTTGTTCACGCAATTCGCGATAAAGAGTACTGGCAATAAGACTCTTGCCGGAAGCCGATGCGCCGGCAATGCCGATAATGACGCACTGATGGGACTGATCAGTCATAAATTTAGCGACCTGATTAACCTGGATGTTAGGAAGGGCGGCGCCGAAACGCCAAACGCGGCAATTATAGGGATTTCAGCGGCGCGACGCCAGCCCAGGCTGCACCAATGCCTTCCCTGTCGCAAATTAAAACGGTCATATTTAAAGCATGCGCTACATTTATTCGCCAGCCTTAGTAATTAATAGCTTGAGAGTGTTAATTTATGAGCAGCTGGCGTATAAATTGTAAATTATTTGTACTAGCATAAACCCAGATTAAATGTGATGCGTCCGGCATCTCTACTGGGCGACAACGGCTATTTGGGTAGAGTGGTAATGAGTAAACAATCCCAACATGTTTTAGTTACCTTACCTCATCCTCTACTGCGCCTGGCCAGTTTAGGTCTGGTGGCTTTCATCTTTACGCTGTTCTCGCTGGAACTGTCTCGTTTCGGGGCGCAGCTGGCGCCGCTGTGGTTTCCGACCTCAATCATGATGGTGGCTTTTTACCGTCATGCGGGAAAAATGTGGCCGGGGATCGCGCTGGCGTGCTCATTGGGTAACATCGCGGGTTCTTTGCTCTTCTTCCCCGGAGAGTCGCTTAGCTTTACCTACACGGCCATCAACATTATTGAGGCTGTCGTGGGGGCAATGTTATTGCGCAAACTGCTGCCCTGGTACAATCCTTTACAAAATCTCAACGACTGGGCGCGCCTGGCATTCGGCAGCGCAGTGGTCCCTCCGCTGCTGGGCGGCGTATTACTCTGGTTATTATTACCGCAAGAAACGTCGTTAAATACCTTCCTCATTTGGGTGCTGTCAGAATCCATCGGCGCGCTGGCGCTGGTACCATTAGGTTTACTGTTTAAGCCACATTATCTGCTGCGCCACCGCAATCCGCGATTACTGCTTGAAACTCTGATTACGCTTCTGGTGACGTTAACGTTCAGTTGGCTGTCGATGATGTTCATTCCATGGCCGTTTACCTGCGTTATTGTCCTGTTGATGTGGAGCGCTGTCCGTCTGCCGCGTATGGAGGCGTTTTTAATTTTCCTCAGCACCGTGATGATGGTTTCGCTGATGTTGGCCGCTGACCCTTCGCTGCTCTACACCCCCAAACAGAACATGATGACCAGCATACCGTGGCTGCCGTTTTTGATGATCCTGTTGCCAGCCAATATGATGACCATGGTGATGTACGCGTTTCGGGCTGAACGCAAGCACATCTCAGAAAGCGAAGCGCGCTTTCGCAATGCTATGGAGTATTCCGCAATTGGCATGGCGCTGGTCGGGACCGAGGGGCAATGGCTACAGGCCAATAAAGCCTTGTGCCAGTTTCTGGGCTATAGCCAGGAGGAGCTACGTTCGCTCACCTTCCAGCAATTAACCTGGCCGGAAGATTTGAACAATGACCTCGAACAGTTAAACATGCTGGCGCGCGGGGAAATTAACAGCTATTCCATGGAGAAACGCTATTACACGCGCGCAGGCGAGGTGGTATGGGCTTTGCTGGCCGTTTCGCTGGTGCGCCATAGCGACAACACCCCACTCTACTTTATTGCGCAGATTGAGGACATTAACGATCTGAAGCACACCGAGTGGATGAACAAACGGCTGATGGAGCGCATTACGCTCGCTAATGAAGCCGGGGGGATCGGCATTTGGGAATGGGAACTGCAGCCTGATGTGATCAGTTGGGATAAGCGTATGTTCGATCTCTACGAAGTCCCGGCACATATCAAGCCCAGCTGGCAAGTCTGGTATGAATGCGTTGTGCCTGAAGATCGCGAACACGCCGAAAATGTGATTCGCGATTCGCTGGCCGCACGAGCCCCGTTTAAGCTTGAGTTTCGTATCGCAGTAAAAGGTGGCATACGGCATATCCGCTCGTTGGCCAACCGGGTACTGAATAAAGACGGTGAAGTTGAACGCTTACTTGGCATCAATATGGATATGACCGAGGTGAAGCAGCTCAACGAAGCGCTGTTTCAAGAAAAAGAGCGTTTGCATATTACACTGGACTCCATCGGCGAGGCGGTGATTTGTATTGATGTCGACATGAATGTGACCTTTATGAATCCGGTCGCTGAGAAAATGAGCGGCTGGCAGCAGGAAAACGCAATTGGCATTCCGCTCCTGACGGTACTGCGTATTACTTTCGGCGATAACGGTCCGCTGATGGAAAATATCTACAGTGCCGACATGTCACGTAAGGCAATGGAGCAGGAAGTCGTCCTGCATTGTCGCAACGGCAACAGTTATGACATTCAGTACAGCATCACGCCCCTCAGCACCCTTGATGGCGGCAGCATTGGCTCGGTGCTGGTTATTCAGGATGTCACCGAGTCACGTAAGATGCTGCGCCAGCTTAGCTACAGCGCTTCGCATGACGACCTGACGCAGTTGGCCAATCGGGTCAGCTTTGAAAACCATCTCAAACAGTTGCTGCATACGGTGCACGACGCGCACCAGAGTCATGTGCTGGTTTTTATCGATCTTGATCGTTTTAAAGCGGTGAACGATAGCGCAGGTCATGCCGCAGGCGATGCCCTGCTGCGCGAACTCTCTTCACTGATGCTAAGCATGCTGCGGTCCAGCGATATGCTGGCGCGTCTTGGCGGCGACGAGTTTGGTCTGTTGCTGCCGGATTGT
The DNA here is from genome assembly GCF_002850715.1 of Citrobacter sp. L55. Lineage (NCBI taxonomy): Bacteria > Pseudomonadati > Pseudomonadota > Gammaproteobacteria > Enterobacterales > Enterobacteriaceae > Citrobacter > Citrobacter sp. L55. The sequence goes on from NZ_KZ559400.1 coordinate 83,147, forward strand.
AATATCGAAAGCGCCCGCTTCATCTCAGGTCGCATCATCAGTGCTATTAACGATTACCACTTCATGTGGGATGGCCGCTTGCACCGCATTGGCGCCAGTGCGGGAATTACGCTGATTGATGACAAAAACCATGTTGCGACTGACGTCATGTCTCAGGCGGATATCGCCTGCTACGCGGCGAAAAACAGCGGACGTGGGCGTGTCTGCGTCTATGAACCCCAGCAAAGCCAGGCGCATGCCGCGCGTAGCCAACTGTCATTGGACGAACAAAAGCATACCATTATGCACTGCCCCATGCTGATGATCGCCAGAGGCGTGGCTTCTCCACGTATACCTGAGACGTTTAGCTTCTGGCTTATATCGCTACGCTTAGGGACCGCTGAAGGCGAAGTGATTGAAGAGCAGACATTCCGTACCGGGCTGGTCGATCCCACATTGAATCAAGCGCTCGACCGTCGGGTATTCAGCGAATTCTTCCAGAATGCGGCCCCAGCAGTCGCCAGCAAGGGCCTCAGTGTTGCGCTCCCCCTTTCCGCCGCCGGGCTGCTCAATTCAGAACTTGTTGATGAGCTGCTGGAACAATTGCAACATAGCCCGTTACCGCCACGGCTGCTGCACCTGACCGTTCCGGCCAGCGTCATCAAAACGAATCCAACGCAGGCGATATCCGCCCTGCATCGGCTACGTCAGTTCGGTTGTCGAATTGTGTTAAGTCAGGTCGGTCGTGATTTAGAGCTTTTTGACAATCTGAAATACCACATTGTCGATTACCTGTTGCTTGACAGCGAGCTAAGCGCCAGCGCTCACGGAGACCTGATTGACGAGATGTGGGTGTCCATTATCCAGGGCCATGCCCAGCGCCTGGACATTAAAAGCATCGCCGGTCCGGTGCAGTTGCCGCTTATCATGGATGCGCTTTCTGGCATCGGTATTGACATGATTTATGGCGACATTATTGCCAACGCTCAACCGTTGGATCTGCTACTGAATACCAGTAATTTCGCCATCAACTGACGGAAGCCAGCCATCCGTGTACCAGATATGCAAGAGTGCATAGGAGCGCCAGGGTTTCCAACGCTCTGCATACCGCCGGATCTGGGCTGGCGTCATGCCGGGAAAACGCTGTTTAATCAGATAATCATCCGGCAGAAAAACATCCTTCGCCTGCCAACCACGCAGCGCAAAATAGTTGGCGGTCCAGCGCCCTATTCCGGGAAACGTTTGTAGTTGCTTAACGCCTTGCTCAATATCGTCAGGCGCTACTGTCGCAAGCGTTCCTTCAAGCGTTGCACGCGCCAGGTGAATCAACGCTTCAGCGCGTTTGAGCGGCATCCCTAACGCTTTCAGGTGCAGCGGTTCGGCGTCAGCAAGCGCTTCAGGCGTGGGAAAACAAACATACCCTGGCGCATCCTCCAGCGTGTCGCCATAAGCATGGGCGACTTTCGCCGTCAGTTTTGCCGCCATAGCCACGCTGACTAACTGCCCTAAAATCGCCCGTACCCCTTGCTCAAAAGCATCGACACATCCCGGCAGGCGCAGTCCCGGACGCGCCGCACCAAGGCTTCCCAGCGCGCTGACAATTTGCTGCGGGCAACAAGTAAGATCAAACAAACGGGTTATTTTCGCCAGGCACTCGGGGGCGGCGGGTTGTAATCCCGAACTTAACGTCACGTGTAGCACATTGGCGTGCAAATCCGGTACGACGCGCACCAGACCCCGATGCTCCCCTACGGACAGGCTTCTGGTATAACTCAGTTCCTCCACCGTTTCGACACCGTCAACCGCACGGGCGGCAAGAAATCCCAGCATCCAGGGCCAGTCATAAGGCGGTTGCCAGCTCAGCGTGAACATTCAGTTTTCCTTTTTATGCAAACCTACAGCATAAACGGTATTCAATCGATGCGCCTTGCTTTCATATTCCAGTTGTCGGAGCGTCAACATTTCGTTAAAGTCACGCCCCTTCTTCACTGGCATGGGGATTTTTACGGTGTTTATTGGTTTTGACTACGGTACGGCAAACTGTTCAGTGGCCGTTATGCGTGACGGGCAGCCTCACCTGCTCAAAATGGAAAATAACAGCACGCTTCTGCCTTCAATGCTGTGCGCGCCAACGCGCGAAGCGGTCAGCGAGTGGCTGTATCGCCATCACGACATCCCAACCACGGACGACGAAACGCAGGCGCTGCTTCGCCGCGCGATGCGCTATAACCGCGAAGAAGACATCGACGTTAACGCCAGCAGCGTGCAGTTCGGTCTGGCATCGCTGGGTCAATATATTGAAGACCCGGAAGAGGTGTACTTCGTTAAATCGCCAAAATCATTTTTGGGTGCCAGCGGTCTGAAGCCGCAGCAGGTTGCGCTGTTTGAAGATCTGGTCTGCGCGATGATGCTGCACATACGCAACCAGGCACAAAATCAGTTGCCGGAAGCCATCACCCAGGCCGTTATTGGTCGTCCCATCAACTTCCAGGGGTTAGGGGGCGATGATGCCAACGCCCAGGCGCAGGGTATTCTTGAACGTGCGGCCAAACGCGCCGGTTTTCAGGATGTCGTCTTTCAGTACGAGCCGGTAGCGGCTGGTCTGGATTACGAAGCCACGCTGCAGGAAGAAAAACGCGTGCTGGTGGTGGATATTGGCGGGGGTACAACCGACTGTTCACTGCTGCTGATGGGGCCGCAATGGCATCAGCGCGCCGATCGCGAAAACAGCCTGCTGGGGCACAGCGGCTGCCGCGTTGGCGGGAACGATCTGGATATTGCGCTGGCGTTTAAACATCTGATGCCGCTGCTCGGTATGGGGGGAGAAACGGAAAAAGGGATCGCCTTACCTATTCTGCCCTGGTGGAACGCGGTCGCGATCAACGATGTTCCCGCGCAAAGTGACTTCTACAGTAGCGCCAACGGTCGCTTGCTCAACGATCTTGTCCGTGACGCGAAAGAAGCCGATAAAGTCGCCCTACTGCTTAAAGTCTGGCGCGAGCGTCTGAGCTATCGCCTGGTGCGCAGCGCAGAAGAGAGCAAAATCGCGCTTTCCGATCAGACCATTGTGACGGCGGCGATACCGTTTATCAGCGACACGCTGGCAACCGATATCAGTCAACACGGGCTGGAAGCTGCGCTCAATCAGCCCCTGGCGCGCATTCTGGAGCAGGTTCAACTGGCGCTGGAAAACGCGCAGGAAAAACCGGACGTGATTTACCTGACCGGCGGTAGCGCGCGTTCGCCGCTGATTAAAAAAGCCCTCGCCCAGCAACTTCCCGGGATTCCGATCGCGGGGGGTGATGATTTCGGTTCCGTTACTGCCGGACTGGCCCGCTGGGCTGACGTTGTTTTCCGCTAAGCGGCTCACATGCTGAAAAGTACGCGTATTGACATCACCATTGCTGTGGCTTACTTTCAAGAGTGAGGGTTAGGGAGGGCTTCCCCTCCCCCCTGGTGTCTTAGTAAGCCGGTAAGCTAATCACTAAGAGTATCACCAGTATGATGACTTGCTTCATCATAACCCTTTCCCTATTTTGGCCCCTTCCTCGGGAGGGGCTTTTCCGTTCCAGCGTCCCGCTGAAATCTCTGGCTTTCCTCCTTTTTGCCTTGTCAGCACTCTAACGCACAATCACGTATTCGCTATCTTCACCACCGATTGTTGCGTAACGCTTCGCAAAGCCGCATCAGCATTCAGACGAATCCCGACAGTGTTTCATAATTCCTCCATTTTTCTCCCTTGTTCGCTGGCTAAACTAGTATCATTCCGCGAATCGTTTCAGGATGAGAAACTTATAACAATGAAAGGCAGTAAAAAATCCCGCTGGGTGCTAGCAATCGCGATCGTTGTGGCCACCGTCGCCGCCATCTGGTTCTGGCAAAGCCGTAACGACGCCCAGGAAAACGCACCGGGCGCGACCAAACCAGCGCAGCACACGCCAGGTTCGGGACGGCGTGGAATGCGCTCCGGGCCGTTGGCTCCCGTTCAGGCTGCCACCGCCGCCATGGAAGCCGTTCCGCGTTACCTGACAGGACTGGGTACCATTACTGCCGCAAATACCGCCACGGTACGTAGCCGGGTGGATGGTCAGCTCATTGCCTTACACTTCGAGGAAGGACAGCAGGTAAAAGCCGGCGACCTGCTGGCAGAGATAGATCCCAGCCAGTTCAAAGTTGCTCTGGCTCAGGCGCAAGGCCAACTGGCAAAAGATAAAGCCACGCTGGCAAATGCCCGTCGCGATCTTGCCCGCTATCAACAGCTGGTGAAAACTAATCTGGTCTCCCGCCAGGAGCTGGATGCCCAGCAGGCGCTGGTAAATGAAACGTTAGGGACAATCAAAGCCGATGAAGCCAGCGTCGCCAGCGCCCAATTGCAGCTTGACTGGAGCCGGATAACCGCGCCTGTAGAGGGGCGTGTCGGTCTGAAACAGGTCGACGTCGGTAACCAAATTTCCAGCGGCGATACCACCGGAATCGTCGTCATTACGCAAACCCATCCTATCGACCTGATATTCACCTTGCCTGAAAACGACATTGCCACCGTGTTGCGGGCGCAAAAATCGGGGACTCCGTTAAAGGTCGAAGCCTGGGACCGAACCAATTCGCAAAAACTGAGCGAAGGCGTCCTGCTCAGTCTGGACAATCAGATTGACGCTACGACCGGAACCATCAAAGTTAAAGCCCGTTTTGACAATCAGGATGATGCTTTATTCCCTAACCAGTTCGTTAACGCCCGCATGCTGGTCGACACGGAACAAAACGCCGTGGTGATCCCAACGGCCGCCCTGCAGATGGGCAATGAGGGCCATTTTGTCTGGGTGCTGAACAGCGAGAATAAAGTGAGCAAACATCTGGTTAAGCCAGGTATTCAGGATAGCCAAAAAGTAGTGATCGCCGCCGGGTTGTCCGCAGGTGATCGGGTCGTAACCGACGGTATTGACCGCCTGACGGAAGGCGCAAAAGTAGAAGTTGTAGAGGCGCATGACGCCTCAGCTCAGGACGAGAAAACTGCGCCCCGCGGATACGGCAAAAAAGGAGCTAACTCCTGATGCAGGTGTTACCTCCGCACAACACAGGCGGGCCATCACGCCTGTTTATTCTGCGACCTGTCGCCACCACGCTGCTGATGGTCGCGATTTTGCTTGCCGGTATTATCGGTTATCGTTTCCTGCCGATCGCCGCCTTACCGGAAGTCGATTACCCCACGATTCAGGTCGTTACGCTGTACCCGGGCGCCAGCCCGGACGTCATGACCTCGGCGGTAACCGCGCCGCTTGAGCGTCAGTTCGGACAGATGTCCGGCTTAAAACAGATGTCCTCGCAAAGTTCCGGCGGCGCATCGGTCGTCACGTTGCAGTTTCAACTGACGCTGCCGCTGGATGTTGCCGAGCAGGAAGTTCAGGCTGCGATTAACGCCGCCACCAATTTATTACCGGGCGATCTGCCCAATCCGCCGGTCTACAGCAAGGTAAACCCGGCAGATCCACCGATCATGACGCTGGCGGTCACGTCCAGCGCCATGCCGATGACGCAGGTGGAAGATATGGTCGAAACCCGCGTCGCGCAGAAAATCTCTCAGGTTTCCGGTGTCGGTCTGGTAACACTTTCCGGCGGGCAACGACCGGCGGTCCGCGTGAAGCTTAACGCACAGGCTATTGCCGCACTCGGTCTGACCAGCGAAACCATCCGTACAGCCATTACCGGGGCTAACGTCAATTCGGCAAAAGGGAGTCTTGATGGCCCAACGCGTGCTGTCACCCTTTCCGCCAACGACCAGATGCAGTCCGCAGACGAATATCGCCAGCTCATCGTGGCCTATAAAAACGGTGCGCCGGTTCGTCTGGGCGATGTCGCCACCGTCGAACAAGGGGCAGAAAATAGCTGGCTGGGCGCATGGGCCAATAAGCAACAAGCCATTGTAATGAATGTTCAGCGCCAACCTGGGGCGAACATCATCTCCACGGCAGACAGTATCCGTCAAATGCTGCCGCAGCTCACCGAAAGCCTGCCCAAATCAGTTAAGGTCAGCGTGCTTTCGGATCGTACGACCAATATTCGTGCGTCCGTTGCAGACACCCAGTTTGAGCTAATGCTGGCGATTGCGCTGGTGGTGATGATCATCTACCTGTTCCTGCGCAATATTCCGGCGACGATTATTCCTGCGGTCGCCGTTCCGCTGTCGCTCATCGGCACCTTCGCGGTGATGGTATTTCTTGATTTCTCCATCAATAACCTGACCCTAATGGCGCTAACCATCGCGACAGGATTCGTAGTGGATGACGCTATCGTGGTTATCGAGAATATTTCTCGCTATATCGAAAAAGGCGAAAAACCGCTGACTGCCGCCCTGAAGGGGGCTGGTGAGATTGGTTTTACCATCATCTCTCTGACATTTTCGCTAATCGCCGTGCTGATCCCACTGTTGTTTATGGGTGATATCGTTGGCCGATTATTCCGCGAGTTTGCCGTTACGCTGGCCGTGGCAATTCTGATTTCCGCCGTCGTCTCGCTCACCCTCACGCCGATGATGTGCGCGCGCATGCTTAATCAGGCCTCGTTGCGTAAGCAAAACCGCTTTTCCCGTGCCTCGGAGCGAATGTTCGATCGCGTCATTGCCGGGTACGGTCACTGGCTGGCAAAAGTGCTGAACCATCCGTGGCTCACGCTGGGCGTGGCGCTCGGCACGCTGGCACTGAGCGTTATGTTATGGGTCTTTATCCCCAAAGGGTTCTTCCCAATCCAGGACAACGGCATCATCCAGGGTACGCTGCAGGCGCCGCAGTCCAGTTCATTTGCCAGCATGGCCCAGCGCCAGCGCCAGGTTTCCGATGTCATCCTTCGAGATCCGGCGGTAGAGAGCCTGACCGCTTTTGTCGGCGTGGATGGTACTAATCCGGCATTGAACAGCGCGCGTCTGCAAATCAACCTTAAGCCGCTGGACGATCGCGACGATCGCGTGCAGAAAGTGATCGCACGCCTACAGGACGCGGTTGACAGAGTACCCGGCGTTGATCTCTATCTTCAGCCCACCCAGGACCTGACGATTGATACCCAGGTCAGCCGGACGCAATATCAGTTTACGCTGCAAGCAACGTCCCTTGACGCCCTCAGCACCTGGGTTCCACAGCTGTTAGAAAAACTTCACCAGCTACCGCAACTGTCCGATGTCAGTAGCGACTGGCAGGACAAAGGGCTGGTGGCGTATGTGAACGTCAATCGCGATAGCGCCAGCCGTTTAGGCATCAGCATGGCGGATGTCGATAACGCCCTGTACAACGCCTTCGGCAAGCGACTGATTTCAACCATCTACACCCAGGCCAACCAGTATCGCGTCGTATTGGAACATGACACCAACAGTACGCCGGGGCTTGCTGCACTGGACACTATCCGTCTGACCAGCAGCGACGGCGGCGTGGTTCCACTTAGCGCAATCGCCAGCATTGAACAGCGTTTCGCTCCGCTGTCGATTAACCACCTCGATCAGTTCCCGGTCACCACCATCTCGTTCAACGTACCGGACGGTCATTCGCTGGGCGATGCGGTGCAGGCAATTCTGGATGCCGAAAAAACGCTCAATCTGCCAGCAAATATTACCACCCAGTTCCAGGGCAGTACGCTCGCTTTCCAGGCCGCGCTGGGTAATACCATCTGGTTGATTGTGGCTGCGGTTGTCGCGATGTATATCGTTCTCGGCGTGCTGTATGAGAGCTTTATTCACCCGATTACCATTCTCTCCACGCTACCCACGGCGGGCGTTGGCGCCCTCCTGGCGTTAATGATTGCCGGCAGTGAACTGGACGTCATCGCGATTATCGGCATTATTTTGCTTATCGGTATCGTCAAGAAAAACGCCATCATGATGATCGACTTCGCCCTTGCCGCGGAGCGCGAACAGGGCATGACCCCACGCGACGCTATTTTCCAGGCCTGTCTGCTGCGTTTTCGCCCGATTCTGATGACTACGCTGGCGGCACTGCTCGGCGCGTTGCCGCTGATGTTAAGTACCGGCGTGGGGGCCGAATTACGTCGTCCATTAGGAATTGGTATGGTCGGCGGTCTGCTGGTAAGCCAGGTATTAACCCTGTTTACCACCCCGGTGATTTATCTGCTGTTTGACCGTCTGTCGCTGTACGTGAAAAGCCGCTTCCCGCGTCAGGAAGAGGAAGCGTAAATGAAATTTTTCGCGCTTTTCATTCATCGTCCGGTGGCGACCATTCTCATTTCGGTGGCCATCACCCTGTGCGGGATACTGGGCTTTCGTCTGCTGCCGGTAGCTCCGCTGCCGCAGGTGGATTTCCCGGTGATCATGGTCAGCGCATCATTACCGGGCGCTTCCCCTGAAACGATGGCGTCTTCGGTAGCCACCCCGCTGGAGCGCTCACTGGGGCGCATCGCGGGCGTGAACGAAATGACCTCGAGCAGTTCCCTTGGCAGTACGCGCATTATTCTTGAATTCAAATTCGACCGTGACATCAATGGCGCGGCGCGGGATGTTCAGGCCGCGATTAACGCAGCGCAAAGCCTGCTACCCAGCGGCATGCCAAGCCGCCCCACGTACCGCAAAGCCAACCCTTCTGATGCGCCAATCATGATCCTGACGCTCACGTCGGACACTTACTCGCAGGGTGAGCTGTACGATTTCGCATCAACCCAATTAGCACAGACCATCGCGCAAATCGACGGCGTGGGTGACGTCGACGTTGGGGGCAGCTCTCTGCCTGCCGTGCGCGTAGGGCTTAATCCGCAAGCGCTGTTTAATCAGGGCGTGTCGCTGGACGACGTGCGTAGCGCGATTGCTAACGCCAATGTGCGTAAGCCGCAGGGAGCTATCGAGAATGATACCCATCGCTGGCAGGTACAAACCAACGATGAGCTGAAAACCGCCGCCGAGTACCAGCCGATTATTATCCACTACAATAACGGCGCTGCGGTGCGGCTGGGCGATGTTGCGTCTGTGAGCGACTCGGTGCAGGACGTACGTAACGCGGGGATGACCAACGCAAAACCGGCTATCCTGCTGATGATCCGCAAGCTGCCAGAAGCCAATATTATTCAAACGGTAGACAGCATTCGGGCCAAATTACCGGAGTTACAAACGCTGGTCCCGGCCGCCATCGATCTGCAAATTGCCCAGGATCGTTCACCGACCATTCGCGCCTCGCTGGAGGAAGTCGAACAGACGCTGATTATCTCCGTTGCGCTGGTTATTCTGGTGGTCTTTGTTTTCCTGCGCTCCGGGCGCGCGACCCTGATCCCTGCGGTAGCGGTTCCGGTCTCGCTGATCGGTACCTTTGCCGCCATGTATCTGTGCGGGTTCAGCCTGAACAACCTGTCATTAATGGCGTTGACCATTGCCACGGGATTTGTCGTTGATGACGCGATCGTGGTGCTGGAAAATATTGCCCGCCACCTGGAAGCGGGAATGAAGCCACTGCAGGCGGCGCTACAGGGTACGCGCGAAGTGGGATTCACGGTGCTCTCAATGAGCCTGTCGCTGGTAGCGGTGTTCCTCCCGCTGCTGTTAATGGGCGGATTGCCTGGGCGCTTGCTGCGCGAATTTGCCGTCACGCTGTCAGTTGCTATCGGTATCTCGCTGCTGGTGTCGCTGACATTAACGCCAATGATGTGTGGCTGGATGCTCAAATCCAGCGCCCCGCGTGAACAGTCTCGTAAACGAGGTTTTGGTCGTGTGCTGGTGGCACTGCAACAGAGTTACGGCACTTCGCTTAAATGGGTGCTGCGCCATACGCGACTGGTAGGCGTGGTGTTACTTGGCACCATTGCGCTGAATATCTGGCTTTATATTTCCATCCCCAAAACCTTCTTCCCGGAGCAGGATACGGGCGTGTTGATGGGGGGGATTCAGGCCGACCAGAGCATCTCTTTCCAGGCGATGCGCGGCAAACTGCAGGACTTTATGAAGATCATCCGCGACGACCCGGCGGTGAATAACGTCACCGGTTTTACTGGCGGTTCCCGGGTTAACAGCGGGATGATGTTTATCACCCTCAAGCCACGCGATGAGCGCGGTGAAACCGCTCAGCAGGTGATCGACCGCCTGCGCGTCGCGCTTGCAAAAGAGCCTGGCGCGAATCTGTTTCTGATGGCGGTGCAGGATATTCGCGTCGGCGGCCGCCAGGCCAATGCCAGCTATCAATACACATTGCTTTCCGACGATCTGGCGGCGCTGCGCGAGTGGGAACCGAAGATCCGTAAAGCGCTTGCCGCCCTGCCCCAACTGGCGGATGTCAACTCAGATCAGCAGGACAATGGCGCGGAAATGAACCTGGTCTACGATCGCGACACCATGTCTCGTCTGGGGATCGACGTTGCAGCCGCTAACAGCCTGTTGAACAACGCTTTTGGACAACGGCAAATTTCAACTATTTATCAACCGATGAACCAGTACAAAGTGGTGATGGAGGTCGATCGACGTTACACCCAGGACATCAGCGCGCTGGATAAAATGTTCGTCATCAACAATGACGGTAAGGCAATCCCGCTATCGTACTTTGCCAAATGGCAACCGGCGAATGCCCCGCTGTCGGTAAACCATCAGGGCTTGTCCGCTGCCTCAACCGTGTCGTTTAACCTGCCAACAGGTTCTTCACTGTCAGAGGCGACAGAGGCTATCAACAGAACCATGACCCAGCTCGGCGTCCCCTCCACGGTTCGCGGTAGCTTTGCCGGCACGGCACAGGTATTTCAGGACACCATGAACTCACAGGTGATCCTGATTATCGCCGCCATCGCCACGGTCTACATCGTTCTGGGTATGCTGTATGAAAGCTATGTTCATCCCCTGACCATTCTCTCCACGCTACCTTCAGCTGGCGTCGGGGCTTTGCTGGCGCTAGAGCTGTTCAATGCCCCGTTCAGCCTAATCGCCCTGATAGGGATAATGCTATTAATTGGCATTGTGAAGAAAAATGCCATCATGATGGTCGATTTTGCGCTGGAAGCGCAGAGAAACGGCAAGCTGCAGCCAGAAGAAGCCATTTTCCAGGCCTGCCTGCTGCGCTTTCGCCCAATCATGATGACCACGCTGGCGGCGTTGTTTGGCGCGCTGCCGCTGGTGTTATCCGCCGGGGATGGCTCCGAACTACGTCAACCTTTGGGGATAACCATTGTCGGCGGGCTGGTCGTGAGTCAACTCCTGACGCTGTACACCACGCCCGTGGTCTATCTCTTTTTCGACCGTCTGCGTCTGCGTTTTTCGCGTAAAAACAGCAAACCGGTAGCAGAGTTATGACAGAACTTCCCGACAGCACCCGCTGGCAACTTTGGATTGTGGCATTCGGCTTTTTTATGCAGTCGCTGGATACCACCATCGTGAATACTGCGCTTCCCTCGATGGCGGCAAGCCTCGGGGAAAGCCCGTTACACATGCATATGGTCATTGTGTCATATGTTTTAACCGTTGCCGTGATGCTGCCCGCCAGCGGATGGCTGGCGGACAAAGTTGGCGTGCGTAATATCTTCTTCACCGCCATCATCCTGTTTACGCTTGGCTCGCTGTTTTGCGCCGGGTCCAGCACACTCAACGAGCTGGTGATGGCGCGCGTCTTACAAGGCGTTGGCGGTGCGATGATGGTGCCGGTCGGCAGGCTAACGGTGATGAAAATCGTCCCGCGTGAGCAATATATGGCGGCGATGACGTTTGTCACATTGCCCGGTCAGATTGGCCCGCTACTGGGACCGGCATTAGGCGGTATTCTGGTTGAGTACGCCTCCTGGCACTGGATATTTTTGATTAACATTCCGGTTGGCATTGTCGGCGCGATAGCGACGTTAATGCTGATGCCCAACTACACCATGCAAACCCGACGCTTCGATCTCTCCGGATTTGCGATGCTGGCAATCGGCATGGCGGTACTGACGCTGGCATTTGATGGCAGTAAAGGAACCGGCATCTCCAGTATCTCGCTGGCAGCGTTGGTTATCTGCGGAGTGCTGGCTATTGCGCTGTATCTGAAACACGCCCATCGTAATCCACGCGCGCTGTTCAGCCTGAATCTGTTTCGCACACCGGCCTTCTCGCTGGGTCTTTTCGGCAGTTTTGCCGGACGCATCGGTAGCGGTATGCTGCCGTTTATGACGCCGGTGTTTTTACAAATAGGCCTCGGTTTTTCGCCCTTTCATGCCGGGCTGATGATGATCCCGATGGTGCTCGGCAGTATGGGCATGAAGCGCATTGTGGTGCAGGTCGTTAACCGCTTTGGCTACCGTCGCGTACTGGTCGTTACAACGCTTGGCCTGTCGCTGGTCAGTCTGCTGCTGATGAGCACCGCGCTGCTCGGCTGGTATTACGCCCTGCCCTTCGTACTGTTCTTACAGGGAATGGTCAACTCAACGCGCTTTTCATCCATGAACACCCTGACGTTAAAAGACCTGCCTGACGATCTCGCCAGCAGTGGTAACAGCCTGCTGTCAATGATCATGCAGCTGTCGATGAGTATCGGGGTGACCATCGCGGGGCTGCTGCTAGGTATGTTCGGTCAGCAGCATAGCGTCATCGACAGCGGAAGTACGCATACCGTCTTTATGTATACCTGGCTGTGCATCGCATTCATTATCGCGCTGCCCGCCATTATTTTTGCCCGCGTGCCGAACGACACGCAAACCAACGCGGTGATTTCACGGCGCAAAAGGAGCACCTGATGAAGTTCTGGCGGCCCGGTATCACCGGCAAACTGTTTCTGGCGATTTTCGCCACCTGCATCGTATTGCTGATCAGCATGCACTGGGCCGTACGCATAAGCTTCGAACGCGGTTTTATTGACTATATCAAGCACGGTAACGAACAGCGGCTGCAAATGCTCAGCGACGCATTAAGCGAGCAGTATGAACAGCACGGCAACTGGCGATTCTTACGCAATAACGATCGGTTTGTTTTTCAGATCCTGCGCTCTTTTGAACACGACAACGACGATGATAAACCCGGCCCCGGCATGCCGCCGCACGGCTGGCGTACGCAGTTTTGGGTTGTCGACCAAAATGCCCGCGTGCTGGTCGGTCCGCGTGCTCCGGTCCCCCGTGACGGTATGCGCCATCCGATCCGCGTCAACGGTAGCGAAGTCGGTGCCGTGATTGCCTCTCCCGTGGAACGCTTAACGCGCAATACGGATATCAATTTCGACATGCAGCAAAGGCGTTCCAGTTGGCTCATCGTCGCGCTCTCCACGATCCTGGCGGCGCTGGCAACGTTTACGCTGGCGCGCAGCCTGCTGGCCCCGGTCAAGCGGTTGGTAGAAGGCACGCACAAACTGGCGGCTGGCGATTTCACCACTCGCGTTGCGCCGACCAGTACGGATGAGCTGGGCAAGCTGGCGCAGGACTTCAACCAGCTTGCCAGTACGCTGGAAAAAAACCAGCAGATGCGTCGTGACTTTATGGCCGATATTTCTCACGAACTGCGTACGCCGTTAGCGGTGTTGCGCGGTGAACTGGAGGCCATTCAGGATGGCGTACGCCAGTTCACCCCTGACTCCGTTGCCTCTTTGCAAGCTGAAGTCGGTACGCTCACCAAGCTGGTGGACGATCTGCATCAGCTCTCCATGTCTGATGAAGGCGCGCTGGCCTACCAGAAAACATCGCTGGATCTCATCCCCTTGTTGGAAGTGGCAAGTGGCGCATTTCGTGAACGCTTTGCCAGCCGTGGACTGACGATACAACTTTCACTCCCGGACAGCATGACGGTATTTGGCGACAGGGATCGTTTGATGCAGTTGTTCAACAATCTGCTGGAAAACAGTCTGCGCTACACCGACAGCGGCGGTGGGCTGCACATCAGCGCCGAACAACGCGAGCGTATGGTTTTATTAACCTTCGCTGATTCCGCTCCCGGCGTAAGTGACGACCAGTTACAGAAGCTGTTTGAACGCTTTTATCGCACCGAAGGCTCGCGTAACCGTGCCAGCGGTGGTTCCGGGCTGGGGCTGGCAATTTGCGTCAATATCGTACAGGCGCATAATGGTCTGATTCGCGCCGCCCATTCGCCTTTTGGCGGGGTTAGCATTACAGTAACATTACCGCTGGAACGCGATTTACAGAGAGATGTATGACTGAGTTACCCATTGATGAAAACACGCCGCGTATTCTGATCGTGGAAGACGAGCCCAAGCTGGGGCAACTGCTTATCGACTATCTGCGCGCGGCAAGCTACGCTCCTACGCTCATCAGCCACGGCGATCTGGTTCTTCCTTACGTGCGTCAGACGCCGCCCGACCTGATCTTGTTGGATCTGATGCTGCCTGGTACCGACGGCCTGACTCTGTGCCGGGAAATCCGCCGATTCTCTGAAGTCCCCATCATGATGGTAACCGCCAAGATAGAAGAAATTGATCGCCTGCTGGGGCTGGAGATCGGTGCGGATGATTATATTTGCAAACCCTACAGCCCGCGTGAAGTTGTTGCTCGCGTGAAGACGATTCTGCGCCGTTGCAAGCCGCAGCGCGAACTGCAACAGATGGATGCTGACAGCCCGTTGATCGTCGATGAAGGTCGTTTTCAGGCGTCCTGGCGTGGGAAAATGCTCGACTTAACGCCTGCTGAATTTCGCTTACTCAAAACGCTGTCGCATGAACCGGGAAAAGTGTTCTCCCGTGAACAGTTGCTCAATCATCTCTATGACGATTACCGTGTCGTTACCGACCGAACCATCGACAGCCATATTAAGAACCTGCGACGCAAGCTGGAATCGCTGGATGCGGAGCAGTCGTTTATCCGCGCGGTCTATGGCGTAGGGTATCGCTGGGAAGCCGACGCCTGTCGGATTGCGTAAACATTCCCGTCAGGACTCCGCGGCTTCGTGGAGTCCTGTTGACTAGCAACTCTCCAAATATCGCTCATACTCTTTGTGGCAACACTGTCGTCAATAACTGTTTGATATAAAACTTTAATCAAGGAGTTCATATGGCTGGTTGGTTTGAATTAAGCAAGAGTAGCGATGATCAGTACCGCTTTGTTCTTAAGGCTGGAAACGGGGAAACGATCCTTACCAGTGAGCTTTACACGACAAAAGGCGCGGCAGAAAAAGGGATCGCATCTGTCCAGGCTAACAGCCCTCTGGCCGAGCGTTACGAGAAAAAAACGGCAGCTAATGGCAAATTGCATTTCAATCTGAAAGCAGCAAACCACCAGATTATTGGTAGAGTCAACTGTATGCGAATGAACAGTCGCGCGAGACCGGTATTGCTTCAGTTAAGACCAATGGTGTAAGTCAGACGATAAAAGATAAAACCTGATAATGACTCGCTCAGCCGGGTAACGCCACGCTGTCGCCCGGCGTTTTTCTTTACCTGTCTTCCCCACAGCGCTACAATGCCCGCCCTTAATATGGGGGCACTCCCCTAACCGCCTCATTGAGTGAGGCGAGTCTGACCTGTCATCAGAACGAGAACATTATGTTTAAACCGGAACTCCTTTCCCCGGCGGGAACGCTGAAAAACATGCGTTACGCTTTCGCCTATGGCGCAGACGCTGTATATGCGGGCCAGCCGCGTTACTCACTGCGCGTACGCAACAACGAATTCAATCACGAAAACCTGCAGCTAGGCATTAATGAAGCCCATGAACTGGGTAAAAAATTCTATGTGGTGGTTAATATTGCCCCGCATAACGCCAAGCTGAAGACCTTCATTCGTGACCTGAAACCGGTGGTGGAAATGGGGCCGGATGCACTGATCATGTCCGACCCCGGTCTGATTATGCTGGTGCGCGAAAACTTCCCTGACATGGACATTCACCTTTCAGTACAGGCTAACGCCGTAAACTGGGCGACGGTGAAATTCTGGAAGCAGATGGGATTGACCCGTGTGATCCTGTCCCGCGAACTGTCGTTGGAAGAAATTGAAGAAATCCGCACCCAGGTGCCGGATATGGAAATTGAGATCTTTGTTCACGGCGCGCTGTGCATGGCTTACTCCGGCCGCTGCCTGCTCTCTGGCTACATCAACAAGCGTGACCCAAATCAGGGTACCTGTACCAATGCCTGCCGCTGGGAATACAACGTGCAGGAAGGCAAAGAAGACGTGGTGGGCAATATCGTGCATAAGTACGAGCCTATCCCGGTACAAAATGTTGAGCCGACGCTGGGTATTGGCGCGCCGACTGACAAAGTCTTTATGATCGAAGAAGCCCAGCGTCCGGGTGAGTACATGACCGCGTTTGAAGACGAACACGGCACTTACATCATGAACTCGAAGGATTTGCGTGCCATTGCCCACGTTGAGCGCCTGACTCAGATGGGCGTGCATTCGCTGAAAATTGAAGGCCGTACTAAATCATACTATTACTGTGCACGTACCGCGCAGGTTTATCGCAAGGCCATTGATGATGCCGCTGCCGGGAAACCGTTCGACCCGCAACTGCTGGAAACGCTGGAAGGTCTGGCGCATCGCGGTTACACCGAGGGGTTCCTGCGCCGCCATACGCATGACGACTATCAGAACTACGAATACGGCTTCTCTGTTTCCGAGCGTCAGCAGTTTGTCGGCGAATTCACTGGCGAACGTAAAGGTGAACTGGCGGCTGTGCTGGTGAAAAATAAATTCACCGTCGGCGACAGCCTGGAGCTGATGACCCCACAGGGCAACATCAACTTTACCCTCGAACAGATGGAAAACGCGAAAGGCGAAGCGATGCCGGTTGCGCCGGGCGATGGTTACACCGTGTGGATGCCTGTACCGGAGGATATCGATCTGAATTATGCATTGTTGATGCGTAATTTTACCGGTGAGTCCACGCGCAACCCACATGCTAAGTAGTTAATTACGGTTATTTTTCAGCGTTCGGAAGATTCTTAGAAATCGATCACATACCGCTTCGTTCATTAAGGGTATTATCCCATCCGCTGAAAAACATAACCCATAAATGCTAGCTGTACCAGGAACCACCTCCTTAGCCTGCGTAATCTCCCTTACGCAGGCTTATTTTTTGCCTGCCGTTTACCCCCCTATTCAAATCACGACTTTCAGGCGAAAAAAAACCGGGCATTACGCCCGGTTCATTAGGTGATTAGATATTAATGTGCTGCTTCTGGCTTGTGCTTTTGCGCACTCTGGAAACCATAAGTCAGCTCATTTTTCTCTTTATCCAGCGCAACGGTCACCTGACCGCCATCCACAAGCGAGCCGAACAGCAGTTCGTTAGCCAATGGTTTTTTCAGGTTATCCTGGACAACGCGCGTCATCGGGCGTGCGCCCATTGCGCGGTCATAGCCCTTCTCAGCCAGCCAGTCGCGGGCTTCCTGACTCACTTCCAGAGAGACACCTTTTTGATCCAACTGAACCTGAAGTTCGACGATAAACTTATCAACAACCTGATGAATCACCTCAGTAGAGAGATGATCGAACCAGATAATGTTGTCGAGACGGTTACGGAATTCCGGCGTAAACACTTTTTTGATTTCGCCCATCGCATCAGTACTGTTGTCCTGATGAATCAGCCCAATCGATTTACGCTCGGTTTCACGCACGCCGGCGTTAGTGGTCATGACCAGCACCACGTTGCGGAAATCAGCTTTACGCCCGTTATTGTCGGTCAGCGTACCGTTATCCATCACCTGCAGCAGCAGGTTAAAGACGTCCGGATGCGCTTTTTCGATTTCATCCAGCAGCAGTACCGCATGCGGATGCTTAATGACAGCATCTGTCAGCAAACCGCCCTGGTCGAAACCGACATATCCCGGAGGCGCACCAATCAGGCGGCTGACGGTGTGACGTTCCATATACTCGGACATGTCAAACCGCAGTAGCTCAATACCCAGCGCTTTGGACAACTGCACCGTGACTTCGGTCTTACCAACGCCAGTCGGTCCGGCAAACAGGAACGAACCGACAGGTTTATGCTCGTGTCCCAGACCAGCACGGCTCATTTTGATCGCTTCAGTCAGCGCCTCAATGGCTTTATCCTGTCCGAATACCAGCATTTTCAGACGGTTGCCCAGGTTTTTCAGCGTATCGCGATCGCTCTGCGAAACGCTCTTCTCCGGGATCCGCGCAATGCGGGCCACGACGGACTCGATATCCGCCACGTTGACGGTTTTCTTGCGCTTGCTGACCGGCATCAGACGTGCCCGCGCGCCCGCCTCATCGATCACGTCAATCGCTTTGTCCGGCAGATGACGATCGTTAATGTATTTCACCGCCAGTTCGACCGCTGCACGCACCGCTTTGGCGGTGTAGCGAACGTCATGGTGCGCTTCGTATTTCGGCTTCAGACCGTTGATGATCTGCACGGTCTCTTCAACCGACGGCTCAGTGATATCGATTTTCTGGAAACGGCGTGCTAGCGCGCGGTCCTTTTCAAAGATATTGCTGAATTCCTGATAGGTTGTGGAGCCTATCACACGGATTTTACCGCTGGAGAGCAACGGTTTGATCAGGTTAGCCGCATCCACCTGGCCGCCCGATGCCGCACCCGCGCCGATAATGGTGTGGATCTCATCGATAAACAGAATGCTGTTAGTATCCTGTTCCAGTTGTTTCAGCAGCGCCTTAAAGCGTTTTTCAAAATCGCCACGGTATTTGGTACCCGCCAGCAGCGAGCCGATATCCAGAGAGTAAAGGGTACAATCAGCCATCACTTCCGGCACGTCGCCCTGGACGATACGCCAGGCGAGGCCTTCCGCAATAGCGGTTTTCCCGACGCCAGACTCACCCACCAGCAGCGGGTTGTTTTTTCGACGACGGCACAGTACCTGAATGGCGCGTTCCAGCTCTTTGTCCCGTCCAATGAGCGGATCAATTCCGCCCACACGGGCAAGCTGGTTAAGGTTAGTCGTGAAGTTCTCCATACGGTCCTCCCCGCCAGCTTGCTCTTCGTTATTCGGCTGATTACCAGAGTCAGAGGACTGACTTGGTTCGTCTTTGCGCGTGCCATGAGAAATAAAATTCACCACATCAAGGCGACTCACTTCATGCTTACGCAGCAGATAAGCCGCCTGAGATTCCTGCTCGCTGAAGATGGCGACCAGCACATTAGCACCGGTAACTTCATTGCGCCCGGAGGACTGAACATGAAAGACCGCGCGTTGCAACACACGCTGAAAACTCAACGTTGGCTGCGTGTCGCGCTCTTCTTCACTGGCAGGCAATACGGGTGTGGTTTGTTCAATGAAGGCTTCGAGTTCCTGACGCAGCGCCACCAGATCCACGGAACACGCTTCCAGCGCTTCGCGGGCCGATGGGTTACTGAGCAATGCCAGTAGCAAGTGCTCGACGGTCATAAACTCATGTCGGTGCTCGCGCGCTCTGGCGAAAGCCATGTTTAAACTGAGCTCCAGTTCTTGATTGAGCATAGGCACCTCCCCCAATATTTATGCCTGCATTTAGGCTTTTTCTAGCGTACACAGCAACGGATGCTCGTTCTCCCTCGCATACTTGTTCACCATCGCAACTTTGGTTTCAGCCACTTCGGCAGTGAATACGCCGCAAATCGCTTTACCTTGATAGTGAACGGCAAGCATCAGTTGCGTTGCACGTTCTACATCATAAGAAAAGAATTTTTGTAACACGTCAATAACAAACTCCATCGGAGTGTAATCATCATTGACTAATATCACTTTATACATAGATGGCGGTTTTAGCGCGTCGCGCAATTTATCTTCCGCCAGCAGATCGAAATCCAGCCAGTCGTTAGTCTTACCCATTGTCAGTCGTCATCTTCAGTTACGGTTTCCGGCAGAAAATCTTGCCGCTGACAAGCAGCCTATGCGCACAATCAATCTACCTCAAGTATTAGATAACTATCATCTATTAGTGCCATCCGCGACATCTGTCACATAACCGACAATAGCGTTAACTGCTTCAAATTTTGATGCATTTTTACCCTATTCCGTCAGTCTGGCGCTTGACGCCTCGCCTGATTTCTCTAAATTGTAGTTTCGAGAGTTGGCGAGGTTTTGAACAGCCCCCACTCCGCCACCGGTTCATTCCATCTTACTTATATAAGATTTACGAAGGATGTCGAAGCATGGAAACGGGTACTGTTAAGTGGTTCAACAACGCCAAAGGGTTTGGTTTCATCTGCCCCGAAGGCGGCGGCGAAGATATTTTCGCCCATTACTCCACCATTCAGATGGATGGTTACAGAACGCTAAAAGCCGGACAATCTGTCCAGTTTGATGTCCACCAGGGGCCAAAAGGCAATCATGCCAGTGTCATCGTGCCTGTCATTGAAGCAGAAGCTGTCGCATAGCTCTTCTGTTTCATTGTGTACATCCCGCAGTCAAAATGCCAGCCTTTGCGGCTGGCATTTTTATCTCGATGGTATTATTCCCGCGCCAGAGCATCTACCGGATCCAGCCGCGCCGCATTTCGCGCCGGTAGCCAGCCAAACAAAATCCCGGTCGCAGTCGAACACAGAAACGCCGTCAATAAGGCTACGGGTGAGAAACCTATTTCCCAGCCAGGCAGGAATAGCTGAAGCGTAAAGGCGATCAGCATCGACAAGCTAATGCCCAACGCGCCGCCAACCAGACACACCAGCACCGCTTCAATTAAGAACTGCTGCAGTACGTCACTGGCGCGGGCGCCAACCGCCATACGAATGCCAATCTCGCGCGTTCGTTCGGTTACCGAAACCAGCATAATATTCATCACACCAATCCCACCGACCACCAGCGAAATCACGGCCACCAGCGTCAGGAAGAGTTGTAATGTACGTGTGGTCTTTTCGGCGGTTTTCAAGACACCGTCCATATTCCAGGTGAAGAAATCCTTCTTGCCGTGGCGTAGCGTCAGTAGTCGGGTGAGCTGCTGCTCAGCCTGGGCACTATCAAAACCGTCTTTCACCCGCACGGTGATCGAGTTCAGCCACGACTGCCCCATAATTCGCCCGGACATGGTGCTGTAAGGCAGCCAGACCCGCAGGATCTTGCTACTGCCAAACATCGACTGTTTCTCTTCTGCAACACCAATCACCGTGGCAGGCATATTCCCCACCAGCACAACTTCGCCGACAACTTTCGCTTTGTTGGGGAACAATTGACGGCGGGTATTGCTGTCGAGCACCACCACCTGAGCGCGCCCCGCCAGTTGTTCAGCGTTAAAAGTGGTCCCTTCGCTAAACGTCATGCCATAGACGTTGAAATAGTCGCCGCTAACGCCATTAGCACTGGCGGCCACGTCGATATTGCCATAGCGTAGCCGCAGGTTTTTCGACACCGCAGGCGTCACCGAACTGACCCAAGGCTGCTTCTGTAACGCCGTTAAATCGTCATACTTCAGCGCCTGTTGATATTGTGGGTCGTCGTCGCCGAAATCTTTGCCTGGATAGATATCGATGGTATTGGTGCCAATAGCGCGAATATCTGCCAGCACCAGCTGTTTAGCCGCATCGCCTACCACCACAATCGACACCACCGAAGCAATACCGATGATGATCCCAAGCATGGTCAGTAGCGTTCGCATTTTATTCGCAGCCATTGCCAGCCAGGCCATAGTGAGCGCTTCGCGAAAACCGCTGACAAACTGCCCCCAGCCGGACGCCGTTTTCACCGTCGGCTCCGCGATATCGCGCCCGGTAGAGGGTTTGTGCGACGGCGGATTGCGCACAATCTCGCCGTCACGAATTTCAATGACGCGTTCGGCCTGTGCGGCAACCTGGCTGTCGTGAGTGACGATAATCACCGTATGCCCGCGATCGCGCAGCTGATGCAAAATCGCCATCACCTCTTCGCCTGAATGGCTGTCCAGCGCGCCGGTGGGTTCGTCGGCGAGGATAACCTGTCCCCCGTTCATCAGCGCACGCGCAATACTGACCCGCTGCTGCTGACCACCGGAAAGCTGGGAAGGCTGATAGTCGACTCTGTCGCCCAGACCCAGTCGCTGCAGGAGTTCTTGCGCACGGGCCAGGCGCTGCTTACGTTCGGTGCCAGCGTAGACTGCAGGCACCTCAACGTTTTGCGCGGCGGTTAAATGCGACAACAAATGATAACGCTGGAAGATAAAACCGAAATGTTCGCGACGCAGCTGGGCTAACGCATCGCTATCCAGCGTGGAGACATCGCGCCCGGCAACCCGATACGTACCGCTGGTGGGTTTGTCCAGACAGCCGAGAATATTCATCAGCGTCGATTTACCCGAGCCAGACGCCCCGACAATCGCCACCATTTCCCCGGCCTGAATGCTCAAGGATACGTCCTTCAATACCTCGACCTGACCTTCGCCTGACGGATAGCTGCGGCGGATATTGCTCAGTTCAAGCAATGCCGTCATTTTGGCGCTCCAGCGTTGCCCTCACCGGTGATGACTTCATCCCCCTCTTCCAGCCCTTTCACGATCTCCACATCGGTGTCATTACGCGCGCCGATAACCACTTCACGTTCACGGGTTTCGCCGTTACGCAGCAGCCTGACGTTATAACGATTGTTGCCAATAGGATCGCCCAGCGCCGACAGCGGGATCGTCAGGACATTTTTCACATCGGTGAGCTGGATATGGACCTGCGCGGTCATATCCAGACGCAGGATCCCTTTCGGGTTGGGAACTTCGAAGCGAGCATAGTAGAAAATTGCATCATTCACTTTCTCTGGCGTCGGAAGAACATCTTTGAGCTTACCTTCGTAGCGCGTCTGAGGATCGCCCAGTACGGTAAACCAGGCCTTTTGCCCGGGATGCAGGTGAATCACATCCGCCTCGGAAACCTGCGCTTTCACCAGCATGGTGCTCATATCTGCCAATGTCAGAATGTTAGGTGCCTGCTGGGCAGCAATAACGGTTTGCCCCTGAAGGGTAGTAATTTGCGTGACTTCGCCTGCCATTGGCGCGACGATGCGGGTGTAATCAAGGTTGGTTTTTGCCGTATCGAGAGAGGCTTGATTACGCTTAATTTGCGCATCAATTGTGCCGATTTGCGCCTGTTTGACCGCCATCTGAGTAGCCGCCGTGTCGAGATCCTGCTGCGAGACAGCCTGGGTTTTCGCCAGCTGTTGCTGACGGGAAAGCGTTACCCGCGCCAGTTTCCACTCGGCTTCAGCCTGTAAACGCTGAGCGCGTAATTCCATCAGCGTCGCTTCAACCTCTTTAATCTGGTTTTGCGCCTGTTCAGGATCGATAACGCCAAGCAGTTGATCTTTTTTTACTTTGTCGCCAATGGCGACCGACAGCGTTTTTAACTGCCCGCTTACCTGCGCCCCGACGTCAACTTTACGCAACGCATCCAGTTTGCCGGTTGCCAGTACGCTTTGCTGCAGATCGCCCGGACGAACAATTAACGTTTGATACTGAGGTAAAGGCGCATTAAGCGTTCGCCAAAGTGCAATTATCGCCACAATAATGATGATGGCGAAGAGAAAATAGCGCTTTTTGATTTTTCCCTTGAGCTTCATAAATGTCCCAATTTCCCCCAATACGTCCACCAGAGTGGAGTGGTAAACATCAACGTTAAATAAATAGCCGTTGAAAAACGCAAGAATAACAGAGTTATTGATGAATGGTTAAGATCCGCTGTGTTGAAATTAGTACCAGAGTATCCATCGGATTGTTATTATGAGCCAGCTAACTGACAGCACTTTTCATTCTTCAAAACCCGCCACAAGTTTTAGCCTCTTTTGTAGCCTGATGACCGGACATTGGCGCCCTGGAAAATTTTGGCATCAGCGTAGCTTCCGTCGTAAGTTTTTGTTGCGCTCAGCGCTTATGCCACGATTAATGCATGAATGGATGACTGAACTGGCGCAATGGCCTGATCTCGATAGCGTACTGGCACGCCAGCCTCGTCTGCCGGTTCGCCTACATCGCGCCTATCTCGCACAAAACCTTGATCGGAAAATGAAACTGGATGCTGTGCGTTTTCATTACAATGCTATCCGCAGCTCTTTTTCAGCCACTGAATATAAAGCTTATTTAAGTGCGGATGGATTACAACTGGCACAAATTGAAGGCAAAAATAGCGAAATATTTAGCGTAATACTGGGCTCATTTATCTCACTGGATAAAGAAGGTGAAAGTACCATTCTGGTACGCAATAGCGCTGGCGAGACTTTAGCGGAAATGACGTTTACGCTGTGCAATTATCAAGGAAGCAGCACACTGTTTATTGGCGGGTTACAGGGAGGCAGTCGATTACTGCCACATGAAGAAATTCAAAAAGCGACCAAATCATGCTACGGGATTTTCCCTAAACGTATTGTGATGGAAGCCATTTGCTGTTTTGCAGAACAATTGAATATTAAACAAATTCTGGCTGTCAGTAATGAACAGCATATCTTTCGCAGCCCGCGTTACCACGATAAAAACAAGGTGATACTTTCCGACTACAACGCATTTTGGGAGTCGGTTGGCGGTGAGTGCGACAGTCACGGCTATTACCATATCCCACGCACAATGGCGCGAAAAAGCGAAGCGGACATTGCCAGCAAAAAACGCGCGGAATACCGCCGTCGCTACCAGTTACTGGACAGCATCCACTCGCAGCTGTCGTCGATGTTTCGCAACTAATCCGCTCTGCCGCGTGCCAACCACAGCACGCGGGAAAACATTTTTCGCAGCAGCGTTGGCACCGCGTCAACGCCGCGCCGCCCGGCTTCCATCGCCACCTCAATGGCTAAATCTGGTTTTGACGACCGGTGAATCGCCTTCGAGATAATTTTGCGCATATTCATGGGCACGTTTTCGGGGATTTGCGCCACCCTGTGGAATACGTCAGCGAACCCCTGGCGATACATAAAGTGTTCCATGTCCAGCGCGGGAAGCATGGTTAAATGATCGCGCTCTTCTTCTCTGTCGTTATTCAACAAACTCCGCACCGTAGCGGCATACTTTTTCCCGGCTTCATCACCATCAACCAGCACATGCCACTCGATACCCATCCGGCGGGCGAACTTAACCAGCGGCTTAAGGCCGGACTGGGCAAATTCAATGACTTTGATACCTTCCGCATCAAAGTGGTGCCCACACTGGCGGGCCAGTTCGTTAATGACCCAGGTTTCCGTTTCGCCTTCCACCAGCAGCCAACAGCGGGCAAACAACGACGATGCACGGTTAAAACGAATATGAAAGGCAATACGCCGACCATCTTCTGCGCTGATCCCACCTGGCCCAAGCCGCCAGGCGGCGACGCGGGAAGACTCACGCACCAGGCGGACAACATGTTCCACGGGGGTGAGGGACAGTAACTCACCTGAGTTGGTGGTCGCCACCCGTTGCAGCGGAAGCAAATTCAGCAGGTGCCAGGCAACCGACAGCATAATCGGATGTAAACGCGTTTCAGGATCTTCTACCAACAGTAACGGCCGGGCGTCTTTATCCAGCCTCAGCGTACCTTTGGCCTGTAACAGCGTCGAAAACAATCCCAACAAGATCACGCGGTGCGTGCGTCCGCCCGGTCTATCAATCATACGGTTGATAATATCCAGATAGCGCCAGCTACGTTGTTCGTTATTGGAACGTCGACGCATCAGACGATAGCGGGACTGACTGGAACCTTGCTCAGAAAAATAGTGTTCCAATAGCTGTACCATGGCCGATAACCCCTGACGTATCTGCCCATCTGTCAGGTTTTGCGGTCGGGTAGCCAGTTCACGTGCCAGAAAATCCAGTTGCCGCGCGGTCACTTCGACATCCGCCGAATCCGGCACCGTCCCGTTACGGATCCGTCGCATAAAACGCGCGTCACGCAGGCGCAGTACTGGCATCAAACGCACGAGGTGCCGCGCCTGATCGTTAATGTCGTCGAGGGGAAGCTGATGGCCCTCGCCATCCAGAAAACTGCGTAACGTCAGAACGCTACCGTCGTCCGCACATTCACCTTCCAGTCGATAGAAAATGCGGTGATAGCCATCCTGACACAGCGTCCAGCTGGCTTCCAGAGGACGATACCTGCGCACGCGGTGGCGACCTGGTTGAGACTCACGAAACGTCAGGATGATATGCAGATGATGTTCCCGGCCTTGAATATCGCCCGGCGGGAACCAGAAATCTTCGCGGTCAAAGTGGTACAAATCAGTTTCCGGCGACAGCAACAGGGTTAAAGCATCCAGCAGACTGGACTTACCCCACGCGTTCTCCCCAATCAGCACGTTGCTTTGCTCCAGCATCAACGACAGACGGTTAATACCACGAAATCCAACAATCTCAACGCGTTCGAGAATCATATAGCCTCCGGAAATGCTAACTTTTTCCTTCAAGTTATCAGGAGTATAACGGCAAGCGGGCGCTCAGGACACCCGATATGATCAGGAGGTTAGTCGCAGAAATCAAAAAATATAAGAATATTCTTCTTATGTTTTCCCCGGAATATTATTTCAGAACTCAATCATCGCCGTTTTGCTAATTGAACTATGCTTCATTCATCCAATATTCAAAAAGGAATCACAACATATTGCCTTAAATCAAATTTTTTCATCAATTTAACTGGCGAAGGGATGATGTTTTTTTCTAAAATACCGGCTCTTTCATCATCGTCCCTTTTAGCGATGAATTACCGGGTAAGGAACACGAACCCGGAACTTTTAATTGAGGTGGTTATGTTCAGGAAATTAGCAGCCGAATTCTTCGGTACGTTTTGGCTCGTCTTTGGTGGGTGCGGTAGCGCAGTTCTGGCCGCAGCATTCCCGGAGTTGGGTATTGGATTTGCCGGTGTCGCGCTGGCGTTTGGTTTGACCGTATTAACCATGGCATTCGCCGTAGGTCATATTTCCGGCGGACACTTTAACCCGGCGGTGACCTTCGGTTTATGGGCGGGCGGTCGCTTCCCGGCAAAAGACGTTATTGGTTATGTTATCGCTCAGGTTGTGGGCGGTATTGTTGCAGCAGCGGCACTGTATCTTATTGCCAGCGGTAAAGCTGGTTTTGACGCAACTGCCAGTGGTTTTGCCTCGAACGGCTTTGGTGAACATTCACCTGGCGGCTATTCAATGATGTCTGCCGTCGTAATTGAAATTATTTTGACCGCTGGTTTCTTATTAGTGATCCACGGTGCGACCGATAAACATGCTCCGGCAGGTTTTGCACCTATTGCGATTGGTCTGGCGTTAACCCTGATCCACTTGATCAGTATTCCGGTTACCAACACCTCCGTTAACCCGGCACGTAGTACCGCTGTAGCCATCTTCCAGGGCGGCTGGGCATTACAGCAATTGTGGTTCTTCTGGGTTATGCCGATTATCGGTGGGGTCCTCGGCGGTCTTATTTACCGCACTCTGCTGGAAAAACGCGATTAATCGATAACAAAAAAGGCCTGGCGCAAGTCAGGTCTTTTTTTTCCCCGCTATATTTCCTTTTATTTGCAACTTTACTCCCTTCATTGCATTGAGTAGTGTGTGCTGGCGCATTTCGTCTTACTCTCAGCAAGGATCTGGTTTTCATGTTTTCAGGGCTGTTAATCATTCTGATTCCCCTTATTGTGGGCTACCTTATTCCGCTTCGGCACAGGGCTGCATTAAAACTCATCAATCGCCTGTTGAGCTGGATCGTCTACCTTATTCTCTTTTTTATGGGCATCAGCCTGGCGTTTCTGGATAATCTCGCCAGCAACCTGTTAGCCATTCTTCATTATTCTGCGGTCAGCGTGACGGTCATTTTGCTGTGTAATATCGCGGCGCTGTTCTGGCTGGAGCGTTCGCTGCCCTGGCGACATAACCACAAGCAAGAAAAGCTACCCTCGCGAATTGCGATGGCGCTTGAGTCGCTCCAGCTTTGTGGCGTCGTCGTCGTGGGTTTTCTGCTCGGCCTCACCGGTCTTCCTATTCTGCAGCACGCCACCGAAGCCAGCGAATATACGTTAATCTTTTTACTGTTCCTGGTCGGGATTCAACTGCGCAACAGCGGTATGACCTTAAAGCAAATTGTGCTGAATCGCCGGGGGATGATTGTTGCGGTGGTCGTCGTCGCCAGTTCGATGCTGGCGGGGGTTATCAATGCGTTGATCCTCGGCCTGCCGCTGAAAACCGCGCTGGCGATGGCGTCTGGTTTTGGCTGGTACTCCCTGTCCGGTATTCTGTTAACCGAATCCTTCGGGCCGGTGATTGGTAGCGCCGCCTTCTTTAATGACCTGGCCCGCGAGCTGATTGCCATTATGTTGATTCCTGGAATGGTGGGCCGCAGCCGCTCAACCGCGCTGGGGCTATGTGGCGCGACATCAATGGATTTCACCTTACCGGTGCTCCAACGCAGCGGCGGTCTGGAGATGGTTCCGGCAGCCATCGTCCACGGCTTTATTCTGAGTCTGTTAGTGCCTTTGCTGATGGCGTTTTTCTCCGCCTAAAGTCAGGACAAATACCTCTCTGGCGGTAGTCATCTACCGCCAAAATTGCGCTAAATCAATCTCCCTGCAAGTTGTAGCAGAAATCCCTTTTATCCCTTCGCGCACAGGCATAACCTTAAACATGTATATTAAATATAACTTTAAAAGGTGTGACCATGTTTTGTGTGCAATGTGAACAAACCATCCGTACTCCGGCAGGAAACGGCTGCTCTTACGCGCAGGGTATGTGCGGTAAAACGGCTGAAACCTCCGATTTGCAGGATCTGCTGATTGCTTCCCTACAAGGTCTGTCTGCATGGGCTGTTAAGGCACGTGAATACGGCATCATCGACCATGAAGTTGA
The DNA here is from genome assembly GCF_002850715.1 of Citrobacter sp. L55. Classification (NCBI taxonomy): domain Bacteria; kingdom Pseudomonadati; phylum Pseudomonadota; class Gammaproteobacteria; order Enterobacterales; family Enterobacteriaceae; genus Citrobacter; species Citrobacter sp. L55. Next base: position 111,678 of record NZ_KZ559400.1, read on the forward strand.
TAACTTTGCGCCGCGTGCATTCTTCTCCACGCTGACCAACGTTAACTTCGATTCCCCGCGTATTGTTGGCTATGCCCGTGAAGCTATCGCCATGCGCGACGCCCTGAAAGCGCAATGCCTGAACATCGACGCGAACGCAGCGGTCGCTAACCCGATGGCCGATCTGCAACTGGTCAGCGACGATCTGGGCGACCTGCAACGTCAGGCCGCTGAATTTACCCCGAACAAAGATAAAGCAGCCATCGGCGAGAACATTCTCGGCCTGCGTCTGCTGTGCCTGTACGGCCTGAAAGGTGCGGCAGCTTACATGGAGCACGCGCACGTTCTCGGTCAGTACGACAACGACATCTACGCTCAGTACCACAAAATCATGGCATGGCTGGGAACCTGGCCTTCCGATATGAACGCTCTGCTGGAGTGCTCAATGGAAATCGGCCAGATGAACTTCAAAGTGATGAGCATTCTGGATGCTGGCGAAACCACTAAATACGGCCACCCGACGCCAACTCAGGTCAACGTCAAAGCAACCGAAGGTAAGTGCATCCTGATCTCCGGTCACGACCTGAAAGATCTGTACAACCTGCTGGAGCAGACCGAAGGTACCGGCGTTAACGTCTATACCCACGGTGAAATGCTGCCGGCGCACGGCTACCCGGAACTGCGTAAGTTCAAACACCTGATCGGTAACTACGGCAGCGGCTGGCAGAATCAGCAGGTTGAATTTGCCCGCTTCCCGGGCCCAATCGTAATGACCTCTAACTGCATCATCGACCCAACCGTTGGCGCCTACGATGACCGTATCTGGACTCGTAGCATCGTCGGTTGGCCGGGTGTAAGCCACCTCGAAGGCGACAACTTCGCTCCGGTAATCGCTCAGGCTCAGCAGATGGCGGGCTTCCCGTACAGCGAAATTCCGCACCTGATCACCGTTGGTTTCGGTCGTCAGACTCTGCTGGGCGCGGCTGATACCCTGATCGACCTGGTAAGCCGCGAAAAACTGCGTCACATCTTCCTGGTTGGCGGTTGTGATGGCGCGCGTGGCGAACGCAACTACTTCACCGACTTCGCCACCAGCGTGCCGGACGACTGCCTGATCCTGACTCTGGCGTGCGGTAAATACCGTTTCAACAAACTGGAGTTCGGCGATATCGAAGGCCTGCCGCGTCTGGTCGATGCAGGTCAGTGTAACGATGCATACTCTGCCATCATCCTGGCGGTAACCCTGGCTGAGAAACTGGGCTGTGGCGTGAACGATCTGCCGCTGTCTCTGGTGCTCTCCTGGTTCGAACAGAAAGCGATTGTCATTCTGCTGACCCTGCTGTCTCTGGGTGTGAAAAACATCGTCACTGGCCCGACTGCGCCTGGCTTCTTCACGCCGGACCTGCTGGCAGTTCTCAACGAGAAGTTCGGTCTGCGTTCCGTGACCACCGTTGAAGAAGACATGAAGCAACTGCTGAGCGCGTAAGGAGTAAAGAATGACAATGCCAACTCATCAGTGCCCATGGCGGATGCAGGTTCATCACATCCATCAGGAAACGCCGGATGTATGGACAATTTCGTTGCTGTGCCACGACTATTATCCGTACCGCGCCGGGCAGTATGCACTGGTCAGCGTGCGTAATTCAGCGGACACGCTGCGTGCTTACACCCTCTCTTCAACGCCTGGCGTTAGCGAATACATCACGCTGACCATCCGCCGCATTGACGATGGCGCAGGCTCACAGTGGTTAACCCGCGACGTGAAGCGCGGCGACTATATCTGGCTGTCCGATGCAATGGGTGAATTCACCTGTGAAGATAAAGCGGAAGACAGGTTCCTGATGCTGGCCGCTGGCTGTGGCGTCACGCCAATCATGTCAATGCGTCGCTGGTTGGCAAAATACCGCCCACAGGCAGATGTGCAGGTGATCTTTAACGTCCGTTCACCGCAAGATGTCATTTTTGCCGACGAATGGCGCGAGTATCCGGTGACCTTAGTTGCTGAAAACAATGCCACTGACGGTTTTGTTTCCGGCCGACTGACCACCGAACTGCTGCAAAGCGTACCGGACCTGGCTTCGCGCACCGTGATGACCTGCGGCCCGGCTCCGTATATGGATCTGGTCGAGAAAGAAGTCAACGCGCTGGGCGTGACACGCTTCTTTAAAGAGCAGTTCTTCACCCCGGTAGCTGAAGCCGCCACCAGCGGTCTGAAGTTCACCAAACTGCAGCCGGCAAAAGAGTTTTATGCGCCGGTAGGCAGTACGCTGCTGGAAGCGCTGGAAAGCAATAAAGTGCCGGTTGTCGCCGCATGCCGTGCGGGCGTTTGCGGCTGCTGCAAAACCAAAGTGGTTGACGGTAACTACACGGTCAGTAGCACCATGACGCTGACCGACGCAGAAATTGCTGAAGGTTATGTGCTGGCTTGCTCCTGTCATCCGCAGGGTGATTTAGTGCTGGCGTAATTGGCCGATATCTGATGTACAAAAGGCTACCCGGTTATATCGGGTGGCCTTTTTTTATGCTGTCAGACGCTGCAAAATTCCGATTTTTTCACCCTCCGAGGCAAAATACCGCCCTCTTCCCGCGAATTATCGACCACACTTACCTGGCACAGGTTAAGCAAAACCCCGACTACCACGTCGAACTTTCTACAAAGGATCCCCATGAAAAAAGTGGCCATCGTCGGCGTAGGTCCCACCGGAATTTATACGTTTCATGCCCTCGTTGAGCGCGGTGAACCGCTGGAGATACAGCTTTATGAGCAAGCTGAGGAAGCTGGCATAGGCATGCCTTATAACAGCGACAACAACGCAGACCACATGCTGGCCAATATAGCCAGCATTGAGATCCCGCCGATTTATATCAGTTATCTGACGTGGCTACAGAATCAAAGCGATGAATACCTGGCGCAGTTTCGGCTTGAACGTACATCGTTGCATGAGCGGCAATTTTTGCCCCGGGTGATCCTCGGCGACTATTATCGCGATCGTTTTTTAGCCATCGTCGATAAAGCGCAAAGATCCGGGTTCACAATTCGCGTATTTGAATCAAGTAAAGTCACCGACCTGCAAGCAAACCCGACTGGGGTCTCCCTGTGGATCAATCACGCGTCACAGCCCGTCGAAGTGGATTTCGCCGCTATCGCCAGCGGTCATCTGTGGCCAGAAACTGATGCTCAGGCACGCAAGTTTTTCCCCAGTCCGTGGACCGGCCTGATGGAGGCGCGGATTAGCGCTTGCAGGGTGGGTATTCTGGGCACCTCGCTAAGCGCTATCGACGCGGCGATGGCCGTGGTCAGTCAGCATGGTAACTTCACCACCAATACCGACCATTCACTGCAGTTCACGCGTAAACCCGACAGCCAAAACCTGAAGCTGACCCTGATGTCGCGCAGCGGTGTGCTGCCTGAAGCGGATTTTTACTGCCCTCTTCCCTATGAACCGCTGAATATCGTGACGCAAGAAGCGATTGAAAACGCCATTGCCGAGGGCCAAAACGGATTACTGGACCGCATCTTCCGGCTTATTGTGCAACAACTGCAAGACGCGGCCCCTGGGTGGTGCCAACAGGTTGCACTTGCAACGCTTAACGCCGACACATTCCCCGAGGTCTATTTTGCCGACAGGCTCAAGCATGACCCTTTTGACTGGGCGAGGCGTAACCTGGTGGAGGTTGAGCGCAACAAGCATGAACAACATACCGTCGCCTGGCGCTATACCTTATTGCGCCTCCATGAGGTTATTGAAGAGATCGTTCCTCATCTTGATGCTCGCGACGAAAAACGTTTCAGGCGCGGACTGGCGCGCGTCTTTATTGATAACTATGCGGCAATCCCGTCTGAATCTATCCGCCGATTGCTGGCTCTGCACGATGCCGGGCTGATTGAGATCCTCGCACTCGGCAAGGATTATGAGCGTACAAATGAGCAGGAAAGGACGGTCATTTACCACCACGGTCAGCGCAGTGAATTTGATGTATTTATTGACGCCCGAGGACAACGGGCATTGCAGAGCAAAGATATTCCGTTCCCAACGCTACGCGATCAACTGCTGGCCTGTGGCGATGAGATCCCGGATATCGGCGAAGATTACACGCTGCAAGCGCCGGAAAACGCCCGCAACCGCATCGCCTTTGGCGGACTGCCGTGGTTGATGCACGACCGTCCCTTTATTCAGGGGCTGGTGGTTAGCGCTGAAATAGGTGCGGCGATGGCAAAGGCATTGACGCAACGTGCACTGAGACGTCGGCACAAACTGTGGAGCAGTGACGAGATGGATTAGCGGCCAGACTTAATGGCGAGGCGGAGATAGGTTATCGCGTCCCCGCCTCTGTCTTGATTCTCGGATGGCAAACTATCGCCAGGCCGAGTTTCCGGCAACGGAGAAACGCCCCGCGCCCAAAAATGCCACGGCCAGAGCGCCGATGAAGAAATACACCAGACTTTCAATTGCCCATGCGCCGGTTTTATCCAGTGACCAGGTTTCACCCATCCCGACCATCAGCCATGCCACCACCATCGTAAACGCCAGCCCCAACGCCGCCGGACGCGTCAGGATCCCAAGAATAATCAGACACGGTGCCACAACCTCTCCCAGCAGAACGCCATACGCAATAAAGCCAGGGAAACCTTTCGCTATCAGCATGCCACTGATGCCATCAATACCCGCGAACAGTTTATGCAGCCCATGAAACAGCATTAATCCCCCCACGGCAATACGTAACAAAAACTTGCCAAAATCTTCATGAGTCAGCACCCGGTTAACTGTATTTAATAGTTTTATAACCATTTGAATTTATTCCTTGTTTCACCATGTCCAATAACAAACTACGCTTAATACAGGCTTAATGAAACCTGCCGGAAATAAGAGGTAATGATAAGCATAACTATTATCTTCATCTAAACTTGTAACCGGTATCACATTAAAGGAGAAGGAAAACCATGAAACAAACGGTTGCCGCTTTTATTGCTAAAACACTCGAACAAGCTGGCGTTAAACGCATTTGGGGTGTGACGGGTGACTCGCTAAATGGCCTTAGTGACAGTCTGAATCGTATGGGAACGATTGACTGGATGCCAACACGTCATGAAGAGGTTGCGGCCTTCGCCGCGGGAGCTGAAGCGCAGTTGACGGGAGAACTGGCCGTCTGCGCAGGCTCGTGTGGGCCAGGCAACCTGCACCTGATTAACGGCCTGTTTGATTGCCACCGCAACCACGTCCCGGTGCTGGCAATTGCTGCACACATTCCATCCAGTGAGATAGGCAGCGGTTATTTTCAGGAGACCCACCCGCAAGAGTTGTTTCGCGAATGTAGCCACTATTGCGAGCTGGTTTCCAGCCCTGAACAGATCCCACAGGTGCTGGCAATTGCCATGCGTAAAGCGGTGCTCAACCGCGGCGTCTCCGTGGTGGTATTACCCGGCGACGTTGCGCTGAAGCCAGCACCAGAAAGCGCCAGCACTCACTGGTATCATGCGCCGCTCCCGGTGGTCACTCCGGAAGAAGAAGAGCTCAGAAAACTAGCGCAACTGCTACGCTACTCCAGCAATATCGCCCTGATGTGCGGCAGCGGCTGCGCCGGTGCGCATAAAGAACTGGTTGAGTTTGCTGCTAAAATAAAAGCGCCGATTGTGCACGCCCTGCGTGGTAAAGAGCATGTTGAGTACGACAACCCTTACGACGTGGGCATGACCGGGCTGATCGGCTTTTCATCCGGCTTCCATACCATGATGAATGCCGACACGCTGATCCTGCTCGGTACCCAGTTCCCCTATCGCCCGTTCTACCCCACCGACGCCAAGATTATTCAGATTGATATCAATCCGGCGAGCATTGGCGCGCACAGTAAAGTTGATATGGCGCTGGTAGGCGATATTAAATCCACACTCCGCACCCTGCTGCCGCTGGTGGAAGAAAAAACCGATCGGCAGTTCCTGGATAAAGCGCTGGAACACTATCGTGAGGCGCGTAAAGGGCTGGATGATTTAGCCAAACCCAGCGATAAAGCCATTCATCCGCAGTATCTGGCGCAGCAGATCAGCCATTTTGCCGCTGACGACGCCATCTTCACCTGCGACGTTGGCACGCCAACGGTGTGGGCGGCACGTTATCTGAAAATGAACGGTAAACGCCGTCTGATCGGTTCGTTTAACCACGGGTCGATGGCTAATGCCATGCCGCAGGCGCTCGGCGCACAAGCGACCGAACCGGGACGTCAGGTTGTCGCAATGTGCGGTGACGGTGGTTTTAGCATGCTGATGGGCGATTTTCTGTCGGTTGTGCAAATGAAGCTGCCGGTGAAGATTATTGTCTTCAACAACAGCGTGTTGGGGTTTGTGGCGATGGAGATGAAAGCTGGCGGTTATCTGACCGACGGCACCGAACTGCACGATACAAATTTCGCACGGATTGCCGAGGCTTGCGGCATCACGGGCATTCGCGTGGAGAAATCCTCAGAGGTTGATGAAGCGCTGCAAAGGGCGATGTCGATTGACGGTCCGGTGCTGGTCGATGTGGTCGTCGCGAAAGAAGAACTGGCGATCCCGCCGCAGATCAAACTCGAACAAGCTAAAGGTTTTAGCCTGTATATGCTGCGCGCAATCATCAGCGGGCGCGGTGATGAAGTGATCGAACTGGCGAAAACTAACTGGCTCAGGTAAAACAGAGGGCATTACCTCACTTAAAAAGGAATGCCCGTGATTGATTTACGCAGTGATACCGTCACCCGACCAAGTCGCGCCATGCTCGAAGAGATGATGGCCGCCCCGGTCGGGGACGACGTCTACGGTGATGACCCTACCGTTAATGCCCTCCAGCAATACGCAGCCGAGCTTGCTGGCAAAGAAGCCGCAATTTTCTTACCCACAGGCACTCAGGCGAACCTGGTGGCTCTCCTCAGCCATTGTCAGCGCGGGGAAGAGTATATCGCCGGTCAGGGCGCGCATAACTATCTCTACGAAGCGGGTGGCGCAGCGGTACTCGGCAGCATTCAACCGCAACCTATCGACGCCATGCCGGATGGCTCTTTGCCGCTGGACAAAGTGGCGGCAAAAATCAAAGCGGACGATATCCATTTTGCCCGCACGCGTCTGCTCAGCCTGGAAAACACCCACAACGGCAAAGTGCTACCACGCGAGTATCTGAAAGAGGCCTGGGAATTCACCCGTGAGCGCAATCTTGCGCTGCATGTCGACGGCGCGCGTATTTTTAACGCCATCGTCGCCTATGGCTGTGAGTTAAAAGATGTCACGCAATACTGCGATTCGTTCACCATTTGTCTCTCCAAAGGTTTAGGAACGCCGGTAGGCTCACTGCTGGTCGGCAGCCACGAGTACATCAAGCGCGCCATTCGTTGGCGTAAAATGACCGGTGGCGGAATGCGTCAGGCCGGTATTCTGGCGGCGGCCGGACTGTATGCGCTGAAAAATAACGTGTCGCGTTTACAAGAAGACCATGACAACGCCGCCTGGATGGCGGAACAACTGCGCGAAGCAGGAGCGGACGTCATGCGCCACGACACCAACATGCTGTTTGTCCGCGTTGGCGAAGAACACGCTGCGGCACTGGGCGAGTACATGAAAGCGCAAGGCGTGCTGATTAACGCCTCGCCGATTGTGCGTCTGGTGATGCATCTGGACGTATCGCGTGAACAGCTTGCTGAAGTCGTCGCCCACTGGCGCGCTTTTTTAACCCGCTAAGGAGATGGGCGTGCCGCAACGGATTTTGGTTCTTGGCGCCAGTGGCTACATTGGTCAGCATCTGGTACAGGCGCTCAGTCAGCAAGGGCATCAGGTGCTGGCTGCGGCACGCCGCATCGAGCGGCTGGAAAAGCAGCAGTTGGCCAACGTCAGTTGCCATAAGGTCGATTTGAATTGGCCAGATAACCTAACGCCGCTGCTGACCGGCGTTGATACGGTCTATTACCTGGTCCATGGCATGGGAGAAGGCGGTGATTTTATCGCCCATGAGCGCCAGGTAGCAATGAACGTGCGCGATGCGCTACGTGATACGCCAATCAAACAGCTTATTTTCCTGAGCTCATTACAGGCTCCCCGGCATGAACAATCCGATCATCTGCGTGCGCGACAGATAACCGCGGACACCCTGCGCGAATCAGGCGTGCCGATGACCGAATTGCGCGCTGGTATTATCGTAGGGGCAGGTTCTGCCGCCTTTGAAGTGATGCGCGACATGGTCTACAACCTGCCGGTACTCACCCCTCCGCGCTGGGTGCGCTCGCGTACCACGCCTATCGCGCTGGAGAATTTAATGTACTACCTGGTGGCATTGTTGGATCATCCTACACGCCAACACCGCGTACTCGAAGCCGCCGGGCCGCAGGTATTGAGCTATCAGGAGCAGTTCGAGCATTTTATGGCGCTCAGCGGTAAACATCGCCTGCTCATCCCGGTCCCCTTTCCTACCCGCTGGATTTCGGTCTGGTTTTTGAACGTCATAACGTCAGTGCCGCCGACCACGGCAAAAGCGCTGATACAGGGGTTAAAACACGACCTGCTGGCCGATGACACCGAATTACGCACGCTGATCCCGCAAAAGCTGATTGCCTTTGATGACGCGGTGCGCAGCACGTTGAAAGAAGAAGAAAAGCTGGTCAATTCCAGCGACTGGGGTTACGACGCGCAGGCATTTGCCCGCTGGCGCCCCGAATATGGCTATTTCGCTAAACAAGCTGGCTTTAGCGTTGAAACCTCCGCCAGTCGGCAGGCGCTGTGGCAGGTGGTGAATCGCCTCGGCGGCAAAGAAGGCTATTTCTTTGGCAATATTTTATGGAAAACGCGCGCGGCGTTGGACCTGCTGGTCGGCCATAAGCTGGCGAAAGGCAGACCGCAACACTCTCTGTTGCAGGTTGGCGATACCGTTGATAGCTGGAAAGTGATCATCGTTGAGCCAGAAAAACAGCTGACGCTGCTGTTTGGGATGAAAGCGCCAGGATTGGGTCGACTGAGCTTCACGCTGGAAGATAAAGGCGACCAGCGACGCATTGATGTCCGCGCCTGGTGGCATCCGCACGGCATGCCAGGCCTCTTCTATTGGCTGCTGATGATCCCGGCGCATCTGTTCATTTTCAGAGGGATGGCGAAGCGTATTGCTAAACTTGCAGAACAAATCACAGACTCATGATAAAAAGAGCCTGTATTCTTTCATGTTTCCCATTGCATACAGACGAAATTCACGGAAGAATGCGCACGACGTTTTTTAAACACAGTGGATTGATATGAAGGTACTGGTTACCGGAGCCACCAGCGGCTTAGGCCGAAACGCGGTTGAGTTTTTATGCAGCAAAGGCGTCAGCGTCAGAGCTACCGGTCGCAACGAAGCGATGGGCAAGCTGCTGGAGAAAATGGGCGCAGAGTTTGTGCATGCCGATTTGACCGAGCTGGTCTCTTCGCAGGCAAAAGTGATGCTCGCCGGTATCGATACGCTGTGGCACTGCTCCAGTTTTACCTCACCATGGGGAACTCAGGAAGCCTTCGATCTGGCCAACGTTCGCGCAACCCGCCGTCTGGGCGAGTGGGCCGTGGCCTGGGGCGTTCGTAACTTCATTCATATCTCATCACCGTCGCTCTATTTTGATTATCACCACCATCGCGATATCAAAGAGGACTTCCGCCCCCAACGCTTCGCCAATGAATTCGCCCGCAGTAAAGCGGCTGGCGAAGATGTGATTGCGTTGCTGACACAGGCCAACCCGCAGACCCGTTTTACGGTATTGCGTCCGCAAAGCTTGTTCGGACCACACGATAAAGTTTTTATCCCGCGCCTGGCCCATATGATGTACCACTACGGCAGCATTCTGTTGCCGCACGGCGGAAGTGCGCTGGTGGATATGACCTACTACGAGAATGCGGTGCACGCGATGTGGCTGGCAAGTCAGCAAGCCTGCGATAATCTGCCGTCGGGTCGTGCGTACAACATTACCAACGGCGAGCATCGCACCCTGCGCAGTATTGTGCAGAAACTTATCGACGAGCTAAATATTGATTGCCGTATCCGCTCCGTGCCCTACCCGATGCTGGACATGATTGCCCGCAGCATGGAGCGGTTAGGCAATAAATCCGCGAAAGAGCCAAAGCTTACGCATTACGGCGTCTCGAAGCTGAATTTTGACTTTACGCTGGATACCACCCGCGCTCAGGAAGAATTAGGTTATCAGCCCGTTGTGACGCTGGATGAAGGGATTGAGCGTACCGCGGCCTGGCTGCGTGACCACGGCAAGCTGCCGCGTTAACCCTGCCCGTATTTCTCCAGTAACGCTTCGGCAATCGCCTGAGTTTCTGCATCCGCCACGCCGTTCCACAAGGTCGGGCGGAAGTGCATCTGGAAGGCCATAATCACCCGCCGCTGTTCACGCGGCGTCATTTCAGGTTTTACCTCATAACCATAGCGCGACAGCAGATCGAGCAATGATGAGGTTTCTACCGGTGTATCGGGCGCTCGCCCGGCAAGATAAAACGCCACCCGCTGAGCATCCGGCCACGCGCCAATTCCCTGAGCGGCCAGTTCTTCCCATGGAAACAGCGGACCTGGATCGTCCTTGCGCTGCGGTGCGACATCCGCATGGGCCACCACGTTCTGTGGTTTTATGTCATAACGGGCAATAATATCTTTCGCCAAGGGGATTAACGCCTGAATTTGCGCGGGTTCAAACGGCGCAAAATACTTGCTGCCCGCCGATTTTTGCCAGCCGCGGTTTTCCAGCTCAATGCCGATCGAGGTATCGTTAATTCGCGTAGCGCCGCGCCAGAAGCTAATCCCCGCATGCCAGGCCAGATCTTTTTCCGGCACCAGTTGCCAGATACGCGGTTTGCCGTGGTAGAGCGGCGGCACTGCCGGGATCAGATAGTGCGAGCTGACGTTTTTATCGGTCAGCGTAGCCAGAGAAGAGTCGAAATCATCGGCCGTGTAATGGATAACCAGCACTTTAATGCGCGGGTAAGCAGCCTGCGCCTGACGACGGGTATCTAACTGATACCCGTCTTTGTCGACAATCCCTTTTTCGCCAGCACATCCTACCAGCAGCAGCGTTAATGCCAGCAGAGACAGCAGACGCTTCATCGGCGAGTTTTCACCGCGGTGCCGCTGACGCTCACCATCAGCATGCTACCGTCTTTGCCCACGGTTTCGTAATCGATATCGATACCGACTACCGCATCAGCACCGAGCGCTTTTGCCTGTTCACCAAGCTCCTGAAAAGCAATTTCACGCGCTTTACGCAGCTCTTTTTCATACGCGCCGGAGCGACCGCCGACGATATCGCGAATGCCGGCGAAGAAATCGCGGAAGATATTCGCGCCTAAAATGGCTTCGCCAGTCACAACACCGCAGTATTCCACGATGCTCTGCCCTTCCAGCGTAGGGGTAGTCGAAAACTGCATGGTTAATCTCCTTTTTGCGCTAAGAGCACGATCTCAAAAGCATTATCGAACCGATCCACTATCATTGAAAGGATATATTCTTTACACAAAATAATTCGAGTTGCAGGAAGGCGGCAAGAGAGTGAATCCCCAGGAGCATAGATAACTATGTGACTGGGGTGAACGCACGTAGCCAACGCACAAGCAACTTGAAGTATGACATGTAAATCAACGTAGAACACTAATAGTAGAAAGCTAATAAGGAAATCATTATGCGCTACTCGAAACTCTCTCTGCTGGTTCCATGTGCACTACTTCTCAGCGCCTGTACTACCGTAACGCCGGCCTACAAAGATAACGGCACGCGTAGCGGCTCTTGCGTAGAAGGCGGGCCAGACAGCGTGGCTCAACAATTCTATGATTACCGTATTCAGCACCGAAACAATGACATTACTCCCCTTCGTCCGTACCTCAGCGACAACCTGGCGAAACTGCTGAACGATGCCAGCCGTGATAACGCGCATCGCGATCTGTTTAACAGCGATCCGTTCTCTAGTCGCGCCACGTTACCGGACAGTGCCAGCGTCGCCAGCGCATCGACCATTCCGAATAGTGATGCACGCAACATTCCGCTGCGCGTAGAACTTAAACAGGGTGACCAAAGCTGGCGTGATGAAGTGCTGATGATCCGCGAAGGCCAGTGCTGGGTAATTGACGATGTCCGCTATCTGGGCGGCAGCGTACACGCGCCAGCCGGGACGCTGCGCCAGTCTGTCGAAAACCGCTAACCGCCCCATTCACCCGCCTGAATCATAACCCCCATAAATTGTCTGGCATTCTGCATAGAATGCCGACAATTATTCTTGCCCACTGGTGGCCCCGCTATTTTGTGCTATGTTTAGATAAGAATGCGGTTTGCATTTAACTTTTAACGCATAAATATTGCATAACTATTCTGTCAAAGGTAGTATCTGCGGCTTCAATAGCTATCAGACTGCCAGTATCGAGTGTCAATGAGTATTCAATTAAACGGCATTAACTGCTTCTACGGCGCACATCAGGCGCTGTTCGATATCACGCTGGATTGCCCTCAGGGTGAAACACTGGTGTTACTTGGCCCAAGTGGAGCCGGGAAAAGCTCGCTGCTGCGCGTACTCAACCTGCTTGAGATGCCGCGCTCGGGCACACTCTCTATTGCGGGTAACCGTTTCGACTTCACGAAGACCCCGTCAGACAAAGCCATTCGGGAGCTGCGTCAGAACGTGGGCATGGTCTTCCAGCAATACAACCTTTGGCCGCATCTCACGGTTGTGCAGAATCTGATTGAAGCGCCCTGCCGCGTACTGGGTCTGACAAAAGATCAAGCGCTGGCGCGTGCCGAAAAATTGCTGGAACGTCTGCGCCTGAAGCCGTACAGCGATCGCTACCCACTGCATCTCTCCGGTGGCCAGCAACAGCGTGTGGCCATTGCCCGTGCGTTGATGATGGAGCCGCAGGTGCTGCTGTTTGATGAACCTACCGCAGCGCTTGATCCGGAAATTACTGCCCAAATCGTCAGCATCATTCGTGAACTGGCGGAAACCAACATTACTCAGGTGATCGTCACCCACGAAGTGGAAGTTGCACGTAAAACGGCCAGCCGTGTGGTGTATATGGAAAACGGTCATATCGTCGAGTTTGGGGATGCGAGCTGCTTTGCCAACCCGCAAACCGAAGCGTTTAAAAACTATCTCTCTCACTAAGATTCGGGACAATACAATGAAAAAAGTTCTGATTGCCGCGCTAATCGCAGGTTTTAGCCTTTCCGCTACCGCAGCCCAAACCATCCGTTTCGCCACCGAAGCGTCTTATCCTCCGTTTGAATCTATTGATGCGAATAACAAAATCGTAGGGTTTGACGTTGATCTGGCGAATGCGCTGTGTAAAGAGATTGACGCGACCTGTACCTTCACCAATCAGGCCTTCGACAGCCTGATCCCGAGCCTGAAATTCCGTCGTTTTGACGCGGTGATGGCCGGTATGGACATCACGCCAGAGCGTGAAAAACAGGTTCTGTTCACCACCCCGTATTACGACAACTCTGCCCTGTTTGTTGGCCAACAGGGTAAATACACCGGCATTGACCAGCTGAAAGGCAAAAAAGTCGGTGTACAAAACGGTACTACGCACCAGAAATTCATCATGGATAAACATCCGGAAGTGACCACCGTACCGTATGACAGCTATCAGAATGCCAAACTCGATCTGCAAAATGGTCGTATTGACGGCGTATTTGGTGATACCGCAGTGGTGACCGAATGGCTGAAAGATAATCCAAAGCTGGCCGCAGTTGGCGACAAAGTGACGGATAAAGATTACTTCGGTACGGGTCTGGGCATCGCTGTGCGCCAGGGCAATACCGAGCTGCAGCAGAAATTTAACGCTGCGCTGGAAAAAGTGAAGAAAGATGGGACTTACGAGACCATCTACAACAAATGGTTCCAGAAGTAATACTTGATGAATGAATTTTTTCCTTTAGCAAGCGCCGCCGGGATGACCGTCGGCCTTGCCGTTTGTGCGCTGATTATTGGCCTCGCGCTCGCCATGTTTTTTGCCGTCTGGGAGTCAGTAAAATGGCGTCCGGTAGCATGGACGGGCTCAGCCCTGGTCACCATCCTGCGTGGTCTGCCGGAAATTCTGGTGGTTCTGTTCATCTATTTCGGCTCTTCACAGCTGCTGCTGACGCTGGCCGATGGCTTTACGATCAATCTCGGGTTTGTACAAATCCCGGTTCAGATGCAGATCGAAAACTTCGACGTCAGCCCGTTCCTGTGCGGTGTAATTGCGCTGTCATTGCTGTATGCGGCTTACGCGTCGCAAACGCTGCGTGGCGCGCTGAAGGCCGTACCACTCGGACAATGGGAATCAGGTCAGGCGTTGGGTTTGTCTAAAGCCGCGATCTTCTTTCGCCTGGTGATGCCGCAGATGTGGCGCCACGCTCTGCCGGGACTGGGTAACCAGTGGCTGGTATTGCTGAAAGATACCGCGCTGGTCAGCCTTATCAGCGTGAACGATCTGATGCTGCAAACCAAGAGCATTGCCACCCGTACCCAGGAGCCGTTTACCTGGTACATTGTGGCGGCGGCTATTTACCTGGTGATTACGCTGGTGAGTCAGTACATTCTCAAACGCATTGACCTGCGCGCGACACGATTTGAGCGGAGACCAGGCTGATGCTTGAGTATTTACCTGAATTGTTAAAAGGGCTGCATACCAGCCTGACGCTGACGGTCGCCTCCATCGTGGTTGCTCTGGTGCTGGCGCTGGTTTTCACCGTCATCCTGACGCTAAAAACGCCGATTGTGGTCTGGTTGGTTCGCGCCTATATCACGTTGTTTACCGGTACTCCGCTGCTGGTGCAAATCTTCCTGATCTACTACGGGCCAGGGCAGTTCCCGACGCTACAGGAGTATCCGGTACTGTGGCACCTGCTCTCTGAACCGTGGCTGTGCGCCTTAATTGCGCTATCGTTAAACAGTGCGGCTTATACCACTCAACTGTTCTACGGTGCTATCCGCGCAATCCCGGAAGGCCAGTGGCAGTCCTGTGGAGCGTTGGGGATGAGTAAGAAGGATACGCTGGCGATTCTGTTGCCGTACGCCTTTAAACGCGCCCTCTCCTCGTATTCCAACGAAGTGGTGCTGGTGTTTAAAAGTACCTCACTGGCATACACCATCACGCTGATGGAAGTCATGGGCTATAGTC
Organism: Citrobacter sp. L55; assembly: GCF_002850715.1. Taxonomy (NCBI): domain Bacteria; kingdom Pseudomonadati; phylum Pseudomonadota; class Gammaproteobacteria; order Enterobacterales; family Enterobacteriaceae; genus Citrobacter; species Citrobacter sp. L55. The sequence continues at coordinate 126,778 of NZ_KZ559400.1, forward strand.
AGCTGCTGTATGGTCGCACTTATGACGTCATGGTTTTCGGCGCGGCGGGTGTGATTTACCTGATCGTCAACGGTTTGCTGACGCTGATGATGCGCTTGATCGAACGTAAAGCTCTGGCGTTTGAACACCGGAATTAAATCGGTTTTCATGTCTGATGGCGCTACGCTTATCAGGCTACGATTCATCTTCCGTTGTACACTCTCCGGTGAATATGCATAAAGCCAAAATAAAAAAGACGGACAACAACCTAAATTGTCCGTCTTTTTTTATATCCATAAAAATAGTTAATCATTTTTATTGCATACAAATTCATTAAATGGCATTGTTAATTCACGCCGCAGACACGGTAAATAATCATAAGATTGACAGACGGGAGTTCCACCATGAAAAAGTTAGTACTGGCCGCATTACTTGCTACTTTCGCCGCAGGCGCCTCAGCTGCTGATAAAATTAGTTTCGGTGTATCAGCGACTTATCCGCCATTTGAGTCACTGGATGCAAGCAATAAAATTGTCGGTTTTGACATCGACCTGGCAACGGCACTGTGCAAACAAATGCAGGCTGACTGTACTTTCACCAATCATGCTTTTGATAGCTTGATTCCCGCGCTGAAATTCAAAAAATATGATGCGGTGATTTCCGGAATGGACATCACGCCTGAGCGTAGCAAGCAGGTGGCATTTACTCAGCCTTACTATGCAAACTCCGCGCTGGTGATTGCGAAAAAAGACACCTATAAAACCTTTGCCGACCTGAAAGGGAAACGCATTGGCATGGAAAACGGCACCACGCACCAGAAATACCTGCAGGACAAACACCCTGAAGTGAAAACCGTGGCCTACGACAGCTATCAGAATGCGATTATCGACCTGAAAAATGGTCGTATTGATGGCGTATTTGGCGATACCGCCGTGGTTAACGAGTGGCTGAAAACCAACCCGCAGTTAGGCGTAGCCACTGACAAAGTGACCGACCCACAATACTTCGGTACTGGTCTTGGCATTGCGGTTCGCCCGGATAACAAAGCCCTGCTGGAAAAACTGAATAGCGCGCTGGCCGCAATCAAAGCTGACGGCACGTACCAAAAAATCAGCGATCAGTGGTTCCCACAGTAACGTCCACCCAATCTGAAAAGCCGCATCCTGCGGCTTTTTTTATCTCTTCGCCTTCGCTTTCAGTCAGTTCTTACGCCATAAACCCATTCCTGGCGTACACTTGTTAAAACGAAAAAAAGTGAGGCAAACGGATGATAGCGTTCCCTGCCAGTTTACTGATCCTCAACGGAAAAAGTGCTGATAATCTCCCCCTGCGTGATGTCATTGCAGAGCTACGCGATGAAGGCGTGGAAATCCATGTTCGCGTTACCTGGGAAAAAGGCGACGCCCAACGCTACGTTGATGAAGCTCGCCAGTTAGGCGTTGCAACGGTGATTGCCGGCGGCGGCGACGGCACAATTAACGAAGTCTCGACGGCGCTGATCCAGTCGCAGGGCGGCAATATCCCGGCGCTCGGTATTTTACCGTTGGGAACGGCGAATGATTTTGCAACCAGCGTAGGCATACCCGACGCCCTTGATAAGGCGTTAAAACTGGCTATCGCCGGAAATGCGACTGATATCGATATGGTTCAGGTCAATGATAAAACCTGTTTTATCAATATGGCGACCGGCGGCTTCGGCACACGCATCACCAGCGAGACGCCAGAAAAACTCAAGGCCGCATTAGGTGGCGTATCGTACTTTATTCACGGATTAATGCGCATGGATACGCTCAAACCCGACATCTGCGACATTCGTGGGGAAGATTTTCACTGGCAGGGTAAGGCGCTGGTCATTGGTATCGGTAATGGTCGTCAGGCCGGTGGTGGGCAACAGCTTTGCCCGACGGCGCTGATCAACGATGGTCTGCTGCAACTGCGTATTTTTACCGGCGAAGAGCTGCTGCCAGGGCTGCTTTCGGCGTTAACGCAATCCGAAGACAACCCTAACATCATCGAAGGCGCATCATCGTGGTTTGATATCCGCGCCCCGCACGAAATTACGTTTAATCTCGATGGCGAACCGCTTAGCGGACAAGAATTTCATATTGAAATCCTGCCCGCAGCACTACGTTGCAGACTGCCGCCGGGTTGTCCGCTACTGCGTTAACACGACGACACCCCAACTGGGATCAGGCAATGGTGACTTTGCTGTCCAGATAAACATCCTGCACGGCGTTAATCAGCTTAACGCCATCAGCCATGGTTTTCTTGAATGCTTTTCGTCCAAGAATCAGCCCCATGCCGCCAGCACGTTTGTTAATCACTGCCGTACGTACCGCATCGCTCAGATCGGTTTCGCCGCCAGCCGCACCGCCAGAGTTAATTAATCCGGCGCGCCCCATATAGCAGTTCGCCAGCTGATAACGCACCAGGTCAATTGGGTTGTCGCTGGTCAGCTTGCTGTAAACGCGATCGTCAGTGTAGCCAAAGTTGACTGCTTTATACCCGCCGTTATTTTCCGCCATTTTCTGCTTAACGATATCCGCCCCGATAGTGGCTGCCAGATGGTTAGCCTGCCCGGTGAGATCGGCGGAAACATGGTAATCCACGCCATCTTTTTTAAACGCGGAGTTACGCAGATACGCCCACAGCACGGTGACCATCCCCAGTTCATGAGCACGCTCGAACGCCGCAGAAATCTCTTCAATCTGGCGACGGGACTCCTCTGAACCGAAATAGATGGTTGCCCCTACCGCAACCGCGCCCATATTGAATGCCTGTTCTACGCTGGCATACAGCGTCTGGTCAAACGTATTGGGGTAGCTCAGCGTTTCGTTGTGGTTAATTTTTACAAGAAACGGAATGCGGTGCGCGTAGCGACGGGAGACGGAAGCCAGCACGCCATAGGTCGATGCCACGCAATTACACCCTGCTTCGATAGCCAGTTCCACAATATTCTTCGGATCAAAGTACAGCGGGTTAGCCGCGAACGATGCCCCCGCGGAGTGTTCCACGCCCTGATCCACCGGTAGAATCGACAGATAACCTGTCCCGGCCAGTCGGCCCGTGTTATACAGCGTTTGCATATTACGCAGCACCGCTGGCGGACGGTTGTTATCCACCATCACGCGATCGACGTAATCATGTCCAGGCAGGTAAAGTTGGTCAGAAGGAATGGTCATACAACGATGCTGTAAAAGGTTGTCGGCATCTTTGCCAAGCAACTGCGCAATATCAGTCATAGCTATGCTCCCGTAAGTTCCGATTTGAAACCGGAATGTGGATTGTCCTGACCCGCTTTGTTGCGGGCAGCAATAAGCCTGGTACCGACTGCGTTTTTTTTCCATCTTTAGCGCACTTTTCAGCAACTTCTGCTGGCTCGATTCAGGAACAAATAATGTTAAGGCGGTCAAATTTAGACCCCAGAGGTATTTTAAAGGTATTATCAAATGGTACTATCAGTGCGTACCTTACCTGTCATGAAGGATTTAAAGATGAAAACTACAGTTAAGCTGTCGTTCATGATGTTTGTAGAGTGGTTTATCTGGGGCGCCTGGTTTGTACCGCTGTGGCTGTGGCTGAGTAAAAGTGGCTTTAGCGCCGGGGAGATCGGCTGGTCCTACGCCTGTACCGCGATTGCTGCGATCCTGTCGCCCATCCTGGTCGGTTCTGTCACTGACCGTTTTTTCTCCGCGCAAAAAGTGCTGGCGGTGCTGATGTTCGTCGGCGCTATTTTGATGTACTTCGCCGCCAAGCAAACCACCTTCAGCGGATTTTTCCCGCTGTTACTGGCCTATTCGTTGACCTATATGCCGACGATTGCGCTGACCAACAGTATCGCTTTTGCCAACGTCAGTGACGTTGAACGTGATTTCCCGCGCATCCGTGTGATGGGGACCATTGGCTGGATCGCCTCTGGTTTGGCCTGCGGTTTCTTACCGCAAATGCTTGGCTATAGTGACATCTCCCCTACCAATATTCCTCTGCTTATCACTGCCGGAAGCTCCGCTCTATTGGGCGTCTTTGCGTTCTTTTTACCGGATACGCCGCCGAAAAGTACCGGCAAAATGGATTTCAAGGTCATGCTGGGTCTGGATGCGCTGATCCTGCTGCGGGATAAGAACTTCCTCGTCTTTTTCTTTTGCTCTTTTCTGTTCGCGATGCCGCTGGCGTTCTATTACATCTTCGCCAACGGTTATCTGACAGAAGTCGGGATGAAAAACGCCACCGGCTGGATGACGCTGGGCCAGTTCTCTGAAATCTTCTTTATGCTGGCGCTACGTTTTTCACCAAACGCTTTGGCATTAAAAAGGTATTGCTGCTTGGTCTTATTACTGCGGCTATCCGCTACGGATTTTTTGTTTACGGCGGCGCGGAAGAATATTTCACTTACGCCCTGCTGTTTCTCGGCATTCTGCTGCACGGCGTCAGTTACGACTTCTACTACGTCACAGCCTACATTTATGTCGATAAAAAAGCGCCCGTACATATGCGCACCGCGGCGCAAGGGCTTATCACCCTCTGCTGTCAGGGATTCGGTAGCCTGCTCGGTTATCGTCTGGACGGCGTGATGATGGAAAAAATGTTTGCTTATCAGGAACCGGTGAATGGCCTTACCTTTAACTGGGCTGGCATGTGGGGATTTGGCGCGGTCATGATCGCCGTCATTGCCGTAATGTTTATGATTTTCTTTCGCGAGTCAGATAAAGAAATCACCGCCATTAAGGTGGACGATCGCGATGTAGCGTTGAAACAAGGGGAAGTAAAATGAAAGCAGAACGTATTCTCGGTGCTCTTTATGGGCAGGCGTTAGGGGATGCGATGGGTATGCCGTCGGAACTGTGGCCAAGAACCCGGGTTAAAGCCCATTTCGGTTGGATCGACCGTTTTTTACCCGGCCCTGCGGAGAATAATGCCGCCTGCTATTTTAACCAGGCGGAGTTCACTGATGACACTTCCATGGCGCTGTGTCTGGCTGATGCTCTGCTTGAGTGCGACGGAGAGATTGTACCCGACGTTATTGGCCGCAATATTCTGGCCTGGGCCGAACGTTTTGATGCTTTTAATAAAAACGTGCTCGGCCCGACCTCAAAAATTGCGCTAAAAGCCATTCGCGACGGCAAACCTGTCGCCGAACTAGAAAATAACGGCGTTACCAACGGAGCGGCAATGCGCGTTTCACCGCTGGGATGCCTGCTCCCCGCGCGCGATCTCGATGCCTTTATCGATGATGTGGCATTAGCCTCCAGCCCGACGCATAAATCGGATTTGGCTATCGCTGGCGCGGTGGTGATCGCATGGGCGGTATCACGCGCTATCGATGGCGGAAAATGGTCAGAGATTGTCGACGCGCTGCCAGCCATTGCCCGGCATGCGCAGCAAAAAAGGATCACTACCTTTAGCGCATCGCTCTGTGCACGCCTTGAACTGGCGCTGAAAATTGTCCGTAACGCTGACGGCATTGAGTCTGCCTGCGAGCAGTTGTATCAGGTTGTAGGGGCCGGAACCAGCACCATTGAATCCGTGCCTTGCGCCATCGCTATGGTTGAGCTGGCGCAGACCGATCCTAACCGCTGCGCCATTCTGTGTGCGAACCTCGGGGGCGATACCGACACCATCGGGGCGATGGCAACCGCCATTTGTGGCGCGCTCCACGGCGTAAGTGCGATTAATCCGGCATTGAAACATGAGCTCGATGCGGTAAATCAGCTGGACTTTATCCGCTACGCCAGTGGATTGATGCGACTGCGCGAGCAGCGGGAGGCACTATGAGCACCACGCGTCTGCAACAACTTCTCCCGCAGTTACGCACACAGCGACCCGTTACGGTGGTGGGTGCGGCGGTGATTGATGTCATTGCCGATGCGTATGCCCTTCCCTGGCGCGGATGTGACATTGAACTCAAACAGCAAGGGGTGAACGTTGGCGGCTGCGCGCTCAATATTGCCGTAGCACTCAAGCGGTTAGGTATCGACGCCAGTAATGCTTTACCGCTGGGTCAGGGGGTGTGGGCCGATATTATCCGCAACCGGATGGCAAAAGAGGGACTGCACAGCCTGATCGATAACGCCGCAGGCGATAACGGCTGGTGCCTGGCTCTGGTCGAGCCGGATGGCGAACGTACCTTTATGTCCTTTAGTGGCGTCGAAAATCAGTGGAACGCTGACTGGCTGGCACAGCTGGAGATCCCACGTCACAGCCTGGTTTATCTCTCGGGCTATCAGTTAGCCTCTCCGTGTGGTGAGTTGCTGGTGCATTGGCTGGAAGAGCTGGAGGAAGTGACGCCGTTTATCGATTTTGGCCCACGCATCGGCGACATTCCCGAGCCCTTACTGGCAAGAATTATGGCCTGCCGTCCACTGGTATCGCTCAATCGGCAGGAGGCGGAAATTGCCGCCGAGCGGTTTGCATTAAGCCAGGATATAGAAGGTTTTGGCGCACAATGGGTGCAACGTTTTGCCACACCGGTGGTGGTACGCCACGATAAAGACGGTGCGTGGTATTTCAGCACGCAAACTTCCGGTTGCATACCGGCATTTGCGACAGCGGTCGTTGATACCATTGGCGCTGGTGACAGCCACGCTGGCGGCATGCTGGCGGGACTGGCGTCTGGCTGGTCGCTGGCTGACGCGGTACTGCTTGGAAACGCCGTGGCGTCCTGGGTGGTAGGGCATCGCGGGGGCGATTGCGCCCCTACGCGCGAGGCGTTACTCCTCGCACACAAACACGTATAGATCGCTTCGACAATAGCTGATGCTGTATTCAATAGGCCGTTGCTGCTGGTCAAGCGCTACCTGCTTGATCACCAGCACCGGCACTTTGCTGTCCATTTGAATGTGCGCCTGGAACTCTGCGTCAGGCATTCGGGCACTGACACGTGAGCGCGTGCGCTGCGGGAAAATATGCTGGCTGCGAAAATAGTCATACAGTGAAACGCCGATGGCATCCACGTCATGGATTAGATGGGCAGGAACCCATGACTCTTCAATAGAAACCGCATCTTCATCTACGTAGCGAATGCGCTTGAGCAAGAAGACGTCACTCCCCATAGCAACAGCCAGCTGCTGCGCTACCTCTTCCGGGCAAGGCACAATCCGCTTGTTAACCCACAGCGTATCTGGTTTTTTACCGCGCAACACCACCTGCTGTGAAAAACCACGCGCTTCTTTTAGCGAATACTCGAAGATGTTGTTGATCTGCGTCCCGTAACCGCGGGCGCGCGTCACGACGCCTTCTTCTTCCAAAGCCTGCATCGCCTTACGAACCGTAATTCGCGAAACGCCGGTCAACTGGCTGAGATCGCGCTCGCCGGGCAGGATGTTTCCATGCTCCAGAATCCCGCTGCGCACAGCGTTTTTCACCGTTTGCGCAAATTTCATATACAGCGGCGTGTTATCTGCCGCGGAAATACGTTCATTCAGTTGCGCGATAAGCTGGGTATGCGCTTGTTCCATTTATCTTTTTCCTGCAGCCGTTTCTGCAGCCAGTATACTCATTACCACCACGCGTGGAAATGATGCACCGGACCAATTCCCTCACCGACTTCCAGGGTGTCGGCCTGCGCCAATGCCGCTGAAAGCCACAACTTAGCTTCCTGCAGTGTCTGTGCCCAGTTGTCATGGCGCGGACGCAGCGCCGCCAGCGCCGCCGATAGCGTACAGCCAGTACCGTGGGTATTTTTGGTCATCACCCTTGGCGCGGTAAAACGCTGCTCGCCATCACGGGTAAAGAGCCAGTCGGGGCTTTGCGCATCCTCCAGATGACCGCCTTTCATCAACACCGCCTCGCAACCCAGCGCCCGCAGCGCCCTTCCCTGCTCTAACATCTCCTGCTCAGTCTGCGCATGGGGAGCCCCGAGCAGCGCCGCAGCTTCGGGTAAATTTGGGGTGATAATCGAAACCTGCGGCAGCAAATGGGTACGCAGCGTTTCAACCGCCGAAGGAGACAGCAACGGATCGCCGCTTTTCGCCAGCATCACGGTATCCAGCACGACATTTTGCACCCGATGGCGACGCAAGCGTTCGGCGACCGCTTCAACAATATCCGTTTCCGCCAGCATACCGATTTTAGTGGTGTCGATACGCACATCACTGAACACCGAATCCAGTTGTGCGGCGACAAAGTCAGGTTCAATGCGATACACCGACTGCACCCCGCGCGTATTTTGCGCCACCAACGCCGTGATAACCGAGCAGCCATAAGCGCCAAGCGCCGAGAACGTTTTTAAATCGGCCTGAATACCCGCACCACCGCTTGGATCGGTTCCGGCAATCGTTAATGCGTTAATCCGTTTCATAGTTGCTCCTGCGCGTTCAGGTTATAGAGGGCGTCGATAAATGCCGGGACAAAACTGCCCGGTCCGGTTGATTGTTGAGTGGCTATTTGTCCAGCCTGTTTCATCCAGCTACAGGCAGAGGCGACGTTATCAAGCCGGTCACCGTGCAGGGCGCAACTGGCCGCAACGACCGCCGACAGCGCGCATCCGGTGCCCACCACGCGCGTCATCAACGGATCACCGCCGTTCACGCAGACGGTACGCTGACCATCGGTGACATAGTCAATTTCGCCGGTAACTACGACAATGGTCCCAACCTGACGAGCCAGTGCCTGCGCTGCAGGAAGCGCAGCGGCTGCCGTATTGGTCGTATCCACGCCGCGTCCCCCGCCGTTCATACCCGCCAGAGCCAGTATTTCCGAAGCGTTGCCGCGGATAGCTGCAGGCTGTAGCGCCAACAAATCCAGACAGAAGCGACGACGAAACTCCAGCGCCCCCACGGCAACGGGATCGAGCGTCCACGGGGTTTTAGCAAGTTGTGCCCGCTCAACTGCGGCACGCATCGCCGTAGCCCGTTCCCGGGTTAAGGTGCCGACGTTAACCAGTAATGCACTGGCAATAGACGCGAACTGACTGGCTTCCTCAGGCTCGATTACCATTGCAGGTGATGCGCCCAGCGCCAGCAGCGTATTGGCCGTAAAGCTTTGCACGACCTCGTTGGTCATGCAGTGTGTGAGAGGGGAAAGCGTTCTAAATTGGTGTAAGGTGTGAGCCGCGAGTGCGCGGCTGTGCAGGTCAGGCTGCATGGTTCAGCTCCTGCCCGCGCGAAGAAGGGACACGAGCAGTGTCAGACTTCCCTACGCTGGCATTATCCAGATCAGGTGGTACGGGTATTTCTCAGCCTTCACCAGGAAGGGCACCCCGAGTCGTTGAAACACAAGTTTCGGTAACAGAATACTGCCTACGCTTGATGATGTAAATTAGCGCAGCACCATGGCCCTCCACGAAATTACGGGGTAAGGTTGCAGCTATTCTGTACATTCATTTACACTTTTTACGAAATGACTGGCGTGATCACAAAAAAGTTCTTGTCAGATGCCCTATAAGCCAGGAATGATACACGACTGATGTTGATGACCCGAACAGGTAAAGAGGATGGGTATGAAGAATAAAATGTTGCTGGGTGCACTCCTGCTTGCAAGCAGCGTCGTCTGGGCCGCGCCGGCCGCAACAGCTGCTCCCACCGGAATTGATAAGTATGAGTTGAGCGGTTTCATCGCCGATTTTACCCATTTTAAACCTGGTGACACGGTCCCACCGCTGTACCGTACTGACGAATATGCGATTAAGCAATGGAACCAACGCAACCTGCCAGCACCTACCGCCGGTACCCACTGGACCTACATGGGTGGTGCGTACGTGCTGATCAACGATGCTGACGGTAAGATCATTAAAGCCTACGACGGCGAGATTTTTTATCATCGTTAATAGAAAAAACACGTACTTTCAGCAAGAAAGTACGTGAAATACCCGCAAATCAATTAGTCATAAGATACTGCAAATATCACTTTACTTTGTATTTCACCAGGCAGTAATGATTCCCCTGTCACGCGAACATATTTCGCAGTAATAGGGAAAGTGTACTGATTACTGATTGCTTCCAGTTTGGTCATTCTGTTCATCAGATTATCCCCCTGTTTTAGAGGAGAAGTCGCGGTGCCATTATATATCTGGAACCCCACCCCTTTGGCGCCATTCGCTATCGTGTTTTTTAGTATTTTCCCGCTTTCATCCCAGTCACCGCGCACCACCTTAAAAGTGACGGGATTAGTGGTGACGTTATATATACTTTCGCAATTCAATACCAGATTTGTAGAACCCGATTTGGTATTATTAACCGTGAGCATTTCATTTAATGTGGTATCTGGCATTTTAATTTCGTATCGAGGTAATGAAAACTGACACGTGGTGGGTTTATGCGTTACTGTAAAGCTTAAATTCTGTGTAAAAGCTGAATTACTCGATAAACGTCCGGTAACCCAGCAATAAAGATAAGCTAACCAGTTTGAAGTACAAGAATTATCAGAGGTAATACTTACTGCCGGGTCGCTCAGACTAAACGCATCACCGGATACTGTCTGCTTAATAGTCCCTGAATTTACATATCTTGCTGAGATGGTGAAACTTTTGGTATCCAGCACTTCGCCGGCACTAACCGTTTTCTTACCAATACTTACTGGAAAATCATTGCTGGTCAGATTGATATTAATTAAAACCTTCTTGCCGCTGCCCCCCTGAATTGCAACAATGTAATCCTTGAGCGGTGTTGTATAATATAAGCTATCACTGTTGGCTGTACACACTATGTTGCCACTGGAACTGAGATTAATTTGATTTGTTGCTGTTCCAGATGTCATATCCAGATTAATTGTCGTTAACCCGCCATTTTTCGTCTGAAATGTACACCCGGCATCAGCACCAAAGGATGACAGCAGCAAAAATATCAAAAATACGTATCCTTTCATATCTTGCATCCTTATCGGCAAATATAGACTTTATTCTCATCAATCACCCTATCGAAGGTAATTGTACAGAACTGTCCCTGCTGTTTATTAACTGCAACACGTACCGACGCGGGAATATCGTTGGTGCGAATAAATAACCGGCTACCCTGCCCCACCAGGCCCACATTATTACCGATATCATCTTCCACTTCATAACCGAAAGATAACGGAGAGCCGTCCGGACGCTCGGCAAGAAAGTACCAGGGTTTGCGCCGATCGGTTTCAAACTCCGTCATCACGACCGCACCGCGATAAGGTACTGTACCTTTTCGATTGCCCAGTAATGCCACATCGCTATTAGTGTCAGAAAGATCCAGCATCAGCATATTTTCACGGTACGGCGTCAGACTGTCGTAAACCGCGTAACCTTTACTGTTGGTTGTTAGGTAACGATGCCCTTGCACAGCCGCACCCTGTAACCCAGGCGCTTTAACAATGGCGAATGTATCTGAAAGCCGGGGAGTCAGAGCCACGCCCTCAGACCACACCACGATCCCCCCCTGAATATTGCCGCTGGCCTGTTGATACTTATTCGATTGGCTGTAACTACTGCCTACAGTCGCCACTGGCGCGCGCCAGACCATGCTAACGCCCGCCGTTGTCTCGTTCCCCTGTCGTTGCTGACTGAGGTTGGCACCATAGCTGAATTGATCGCGATGACCCGTCACCCCGCTTAAGCTGGTGTTATTCGACTGAAAGCCGTCATTATCAAATGTCGTGGAATTAGAGACGAACAGATCGCGTCGAGGAGTGGAAATACCGTCCCCCCACGAGAACGGGATGGAGATATACAGGTTAAAACGCTTATCCTCGTGGTTGTCCTCATCGTACGTTTGACTCACGGCAACGGTATAGCTAACTCGCTGCCAGGCGTTAGAGTAGCTAAGTTGATAATCTTTGCCATTTCCACTGCGTTGCCAATAGTCGCGCCACAGGCCGCTAACCGCCAGGGATCCCCAGTTTTCGGGTAACGCTTGATTTATATTCAGTGAAAAACTGTTCTTGCGGCCAAAGTCGTTTTGATAGTAGTCCGCAATGTCATAAACATCGTTTTTATCGCGATTATAGTTATTTTTATTATTCGCCCACACGTAGTCATTAAAGGTACGATAATCCCGCGAGGAATAACGATAAGCTGCAAGTGCAAACTGCGTACCGGTCTGCGTGACATATTTGTTCCATGCAACCTGATAGCTCTGACCATCAAAAACATCACCATTATCCTGCTTGCTATGCGATCGCGTGGCGTCTACCGATACTGCGCCAATGGGTGTATTCCAGCCAGTCCCAAGCACAAATGAAGAATAGTTTTGCGACAGCATTGTACCGCCATAGACCGTTAGCAGATTGTTCAGACCATACTGATAACTCCCTTGCAGGAAATCATACTGATTGCCAGCCCCTTCAATATGGCTACGCCCTGCAGCGAAATCATATTTCGATACGCCCGACTGCAGCATATTTGGCACAGATGAAAAAGGCACCAGATAATGAGATATCGAACCGTTAGCCTCTTTCACACTGACATCTAAATCTGAACCGCCGCCAGCGAGTTGTAGATCATCAATAGCAAATGGGCCTGGTGGCACTTCTTTCTGGTAAATAACAAAACCATTTTGTTCGATGGTTACCAGGGCGTTGCTCTGGGCAATCCCACGAACTACAGGGGTAAAATTCTGTTTTGAGTTTGGTAACATTTGCATATCGCGCCAGATACGCACACCACGAAAACGTACGGCATCAAAAATATCAGCCCCGGTATACATGTCACCGGCGCGCAATGTACCAAGAATCGACGGCACACCACGTTCCACATATAACGTGTTGCTCTTCCATTTGCCGTTGCCCTCGTTACCTTTCGTATAGTTGTCACTTGAATGCAACTGCCACCCCAGCAGGTTCAACCCGCTATTCAGGTTCACATAGCTGCTTTTATCATCACCACCGTGTTTATAATTACTGTAATACTGGCTGGCGTAATAAGAGGTATAAAAAGCGTTCACCCCACGATCCCAGGTTTCAGGCGGCATATATCCTGGTTCATATTCAATCACATACGCCTGAGGCACGCTTAAATTTAGAATAAACTCCCCAATGTCATAACTAACACTGCCGCCCTGCACTGCTGCACGCAGCGGCACGCAGCCTTCTTGTTTATCCGTTTTAATGTTCCCGGTGCGAATACCAATTTGCTGCAATTGTGCCCAGGACAGACATGTCAGTTCGGGATCGTCTTTAATATCAATATCGTACCGACCACGCCACTTATTATTAAGATAAACATCCATTTCATATATACCGGGCATTGGCTTATCGCCATCAATTTGATAGCGAGAGATTTTCTCACCATTCAAACCACCGATCATAAAGTGGGTATCAAACGTGTCTTCTTCAGCCCATGCAGATGAAGCAGCCAACACCGACAGGATTGACAGTGTAATAGAATTTATCGTTGACATAATCAATCCTTGACTATCTTTCCGTTTTTATTTTTTCACTTAAGTAGTTTCCGTGATCATCAATAAGAGTAACCTTGTAATGATTAACGACAGCAGTGGTGATGACCTTTTTATCTGACCACGGAGCAAGTAATACTGTCTCGCTGTTTATTTTTGAATTACCCACTAGTTCAGGAATAGTAATCCAGTTGGCAGAATTATTTTTGATATTAATGCCACCGCTGACATCTCTGACGCTTAAGCGAGAAAAGCTTTTTTCATCTACACCGGCGATACCCTGCGGGCGATATATAAATTTGATGCGATTCTGCATAGCAAATTTAATCATGTTCTTACCTTCTGATTCCGCAGAATTAGGAGGAATATCTAACACATTCAGAAAAAAAAGGCTTTCACGATCTTTCGGCAGGGTATTTGCCAATTGCTTAATTTTCAGTTGTTGACCAGAGCCTCCGCTGACCTTTGCCACAGGAGGGGTCATTACAAATGGCACGTGGATTTTTTCGGGTGGTAGAACGGTATCTCCGTCATCTATCCAGGATTGAACCAGCGAGCTGCGACTGCCTTCATTCATTAACTGCACGGTGATTTCTTGTTTCTGTGCCGGATAAATGACACGGGTGCCGTAAATGTATATGCCGCCCCACGCAGGCATTACTGTACCGGCCAGTAAAAACACGAGTATTTTTTTCATTATAATTATCCTTACTGCGGAAATAATCGGCGGCCGGAGCCGCCGACAAACAGGATAGTCATCTTAATCAGTAACAACCGTCATCGTCAGCGAAGAAGCCACATCACCAGCGGAGACATCGGCAGTACCAATTTTCGCGTAGCGTGCGCTAAAGTTCAGAGTATATTTATTGTCCGCAGTTTTAGTTAACTCAATACCTGTATCGGGGTTAACCTGTTTAGTAAAATCATCACCATAGTAAACGGTGAAGCCAGCACCATTATTTGCTGCGGTATTTCGTGTAATATATTTATTTTCGCTGTCAAATTGGGAGCTGGAGAAAGTAATTTTTGGTGCTTTACTTCCTGTACATTCAACCGTCAATGGCACGGTAGTTTTATTTGAGTATCCTTCATAAACACCACCAGCACCTAAGGCATTTAATCTGTCAGCACCAATTTGGTTCATACCAATGGTCGCAGTGGTATCCCCTGTAAATTTACAGGTGGTCCCTACTACCTTACCAGTAATAATCAGTTCACCCTGATCAGAATCAGCAGCAAAAGCTCCAGCGCTCATAACTACAGCGGACAGAACAGCAGCAGAAATAATTGAACGTTTCATCGTATATTCCTTAATGAATTAATTTCTATTGGTTAAGAGGACTTAACCCGTGAAATTAAATTCGCACACCAGAAACGTTACCGCAATGTAAACGCGTTGTTTTATTGATTTAAAACAAATTGCAAAGCGCAATATAATAGAAACAAATCAGTCGATTTTTTTATTCTTTTAAATTAATAAATTTACGAAATTAACTGTCGGAATGGAATTCTTCAGAGAAATGGTCAGCCACGTATTATTCACAATAATAATGCATGGCTGATAAAAGACGTTTAATCGTAACGCGTCATCACAATTTGTCGTGTAGCGTCACCGGTGATAGTAACAATTTCAGTTACCGCACCTTTTGTTGGATTGGAAACACCCGCTCTGACGTTTGAAAAGGAAATAGCATTGCCACAGCGTTGCTGCACTTCGTTATTTACAACATCAGCGCTACAGGTGGGTTCAGTTACCCGACCATTGATATTCAGGGTGGCAGTATTTGTGGCGAAAGCAGAAGCGCTCATTCCATAAGCCAAAGTAATAACTCCCAAGAATAAATTTTTTTTCATTACGTTCATTATTCCTGTATCGGTTGGGAAACAGCACACAAGCCGTCTTTCCAGTAGATTATGGATTAACTGCCTCGCTAAGACTAATTGAGATTGTAGATTAATTCGACCAATTTGATCAATTTAAATGATGCATTGAGGGTGTTTATTCAGAAAAAGACATGAATTATACAGTCCGGATAAATAATTGAGTGAGATTTTTCATCCAATATATTCACCGCATCAATGCATTATTGATACGGTGAATCTTTTTAACGCTATTAATTACACCGCGCGGAAAGCAATTTCACCCGGGATCACTTCCCCTTGCCAGTAGAGCTGGGCAGCGACACGTCCTGCCAGGTCGCGGTAAATGGCGGTAAATTCGCTGTCAGGACGGCTGATGACCGTCGGCGTACCACGATCCAGGTCTTCACGCAGAGAAATATGCAGCGGCATCTGTCCCAGCAGTTGGGTGTGATACTGCTCAGCCAGTTTCTGCGCGCCACCGGTGCCGAAGATTGGCTCGTGATGACCGCAGTTGCTGCAAATATGCATACTCATATTCTCAACAATACCCAGCACTGGCACTTCGACTTTTTCGAACATCACGATGCCTTTTTTCGCATCGATCAGCGCGATGTCCTGCGGAGTGGTCACCACAACAGCCCCCGTGACCGGAATGTTTTGCGCCAGCGTCAACTGGATATCACCCGTACCCGGCGGCATATCCAGTACCAGGTAATCAAGATCCGGCCATAAGGTTTCTTGCAGCATCTGCAGCAGGGCTTTGCTGGCCATCGGGCCACGCCACACCATCGCATTATCGTCAGTAACCAGATAACCAATAGAGTTTGTCGCCAGGCCGTGAGACATGATCGGCGCCATATGGGTACCGTCTGGAGAGGTTGGACGCTGGTTTTCCGCACCGAGCATCGTCGGGATTGACGGGCCATAAATATCGGCGTCCAGAATCCCTACCTTCGCCCCTTCCGCAGCCAGCGCCAGCGCCAGGTTCACGGCAGTTGAGGATTTACCCACACCACCTTTACCCGAACTGACGGCGATGATGTTTTTTACACCATTAATGCCCGGCTGGTTTTTCACGCGTTTCAGCGTCGCAATGTTATGCGACAGTTTCCAGTCGATCGCTTTCGCACCAGTAATACGCAGCAGATCGGCGCTACATTGCTCTTTTAAGTCCTCAAACGCGCTCTGCCAGACAAACGGCATGACCAGCTCAACGTGCAACGTGTCATCCATCCAGGCGACGTGATGCAACGCTTTAAGCGTCGTCAGATTATGCTTCAGGGTTGAATGCTGAAAATTCGCCAGCGTCCCGGCAACCATCGCGCGCAGGGTCTCTGGTGATTTGGCCTGGGATTGTGCGTTCATCCCGACTCCTTTTTGTTGTTCTGAAAATACAATAGTCACCAGGTAGTTTACTCCAACCGCAACAATTATTCATTTACGGATAAATGCCCTTATCGCTTGGCGCAGTAATTACCATTTTGGTACTATCAAAGCCCTTTTCACTACAAAAGAAGTAATTGCCCACTATGACTCAAGTCGCGAAGAAAATTCTGGTAACGTGCGCGCTGCCGTACGCCAACGGCTCTATCCACCTCGGCCATATGCTGGAGCACATCCAGGCTGATGTCTGGGTCCGTTACCAGCGAATGCGCGGCCACCAGGTTAACTTCATCTGCGCGGACGACGCACACGGTACGCCAATCATGCTGAAAGCACAGCAGCTTGGGATCACGCCACAGCAGATGATCGGTGAAATGAGTCAGGAGCATCAGACTGATTTTGCGGGTTTTGACATCAGCTATGACAACTACCACTCTACGCACAGCGAAGAGAACCGTGAGCTGTCTGAGCTGATTTACACGCGCCTGAAGGAGAACGGTTTTATTAAGAACCGTACTATCTCCCAGCTTTACGATCCGGAAAAAGGCATGTTCCTGCCGGACCGTTTCGTTAAAGGCACTTGCCCGAAATGTAAATCTCCGGATCAGTATGGCGATAACTGTGAAGTTTGCGGCGCAACCTACAGCCCGACCGAACTTATCGAGCCGAAATCCGTCGTTTCTGGCGCGACGCCGGTAATGCGCGACTCCGAACACTTCTTCTTTGACCTGCCGTCATTCAGCGAGATGCTGCAGGCCTGGACACGCAGCGGCGCGTTGCAGGAGCAGGTCGCCAACAAAATGCAGGAATGGTTCGAATCCGGCCTGCAGCAGTGGGATATTTCCCGCGATGCCCCATACTTCGGTTTTGAAATCCCGGATGCGCCAGGCAAGTACTTCTATGTCTGGCTGGACGCACCAATTGGCTATATGGGTTCGTTCAAAAACCTGTGCGATAAGCGCGGCGACACGACCAGTTTTGATGAGTATTGGAAGAAAGATTCCGACGCCGAGCTGTATCACTTCATCGGTAAAGACATCGTCTACTTCCATAGCCTGTTCTGGCCGGCGATGCTGGAAGGCAGCAACTTCCGTAAGCCGACCAACCTGTTCGTACACGGTTATGTGACAGTAAACGGTGCGAAGATGTCCAAATCTCGCGGTACCTTCATTAAGGCCAGCACCTGGCTGAAGCACTTTGACGCCGACAGCCTGCGTTACTACTACACAGCGAAGCTTTCTTCACGCATTGATGATATCGACCTGAACCTGGAAGACTTCGTTCAGCGTGTAAACGCCGATATCGTCAACAAAGTAGTCAACCTGGCATCACGTAACGCAGGCTTTATCAGCAAGCGTTTTGACGGCGTACTGGCGGCTGAACTGGCCGACCCAGCGTTGTATAAAACCTTCACTGACGCTGCTGCGGTGATTGGCGAAGCATGGGAAAGCCGTGAATTTGGTAAAGCTATCCGTGAAATCATGGCGCTGGCCGATGTGGCAAACCGCTACGTTGACGAACAGGCTCCGTGGGTCGTTGCTAAACAGGAAGGCCGCGATGCCGACCTGCAAGCGATCTGCTCCATGGGTATCAACCTGTTCCGCGTCCTGATGACTTACCTGAAACCGGTTCTGCCAACGCTTGCTGAACGTGTAGAAGCTTTCCTGAACAGCGAGCTGAGCTGGGATGCCATTAATCAACCGCTGCTCGGTCACAGGGTCAACACCTTTAAGGCGCTCTACAATCGCATCGACATGAAACAAGTTGAAGCGCTGGTGGAAGCGTCGAAAGAAGAAGTGAAGGCCGCTGCCGCACCGGTAACCGGCCCGCTGGCGGATGACCCGATTCAGGAAACCATTACCTTTGACGATTTCGCCAAAGTTGACCTGCGCGTGGCATTGATTGAAAACGCCGAGTTTGTGGAAGGTTCTGACAAACTGCTGCGTCTGACGCTGGATCTCGGTGGCGAGAAGCGTAACGTCTTCTCTGGTATTCGTTCTGCCTATCCGGATCCGCAGACCCTGGTTGGACGTCAGACCATTATGGTTGCTAACCTGGCACCTCGTAAGATGCGCTTCGGCATTTCTGAAGGGATGGTCATGGCGGCAGGTCCTGGCGGGAAAGATATCTTCCTGTTAAGCCCAGACGAAGGCGCAAAACCTGGCCAACAGGTGAAATAAATCAGACATCTCGAGCGCTGCAACTGCAGCGCTTTTTTTTGCTGAGGGATTTACCTTTAATCTTAAACACACTCCCCCACTCCATTTTCGGACTGCTTAGCCATCGCTATTAGATTTATTCTATACTGCTCTACTATTAAGGCCGCCCGGCCCCATCATATTCATTAGCGTTATTATTTAGCATTCGATATTCATAAAATGGAGTTTTACATGACAGCGTTACAAAAATTAGTTTCTCTCGCCGTGGCATCGGTTGTGGTTTTTTCCCTGGCGGGTTGTGGTGATAAAGAAGAGACGAAAACATTCAATGCCAATCTTAACGGTTCGGATATCACCGTCTCTTACACCTATAAAGGTGACAAAGTTCTGAAACAAAGCTCCGAAAGTAAAATCAGCTATGCGTCTGTCGGCGCCAGCAATAAAGAGGAAGCCGCAAAAGTATTCGATGCGTTAAGCGCCAAATATCAAAATATTGCAGGCGTAGAAGAAAAGCTCACCTATACAGATACCTACGCGCAGGAAAATGTCACTATCGATATGGAAAAAGTCGATATAAAAGCGTTACAGGCAATTTCCGGGATGAAGCTTTCTGAGAAAGCCGATAAAAATATCAGCATGAAGCAAATGCAAACGGTAATGGAATCGGCGGGTTTTAAAGAAGTGAAATAACATCCTGGCGACCCGAAATTCATCGCGGTCGCCAGCGTCGTTTTACGCTTTCGTTTTGTGCACTCGCGACGTCAAACCCCGCAGGAAGTAACGCAGAAACTGATCGCCGCATTCGCGATAGTTCTTATGGTCCGGCGCGCGCATCATGGCGGTAATTTCCGGCATCGACACACGAAACTTCTGCTCGGTCATAATGGCCAGAATATCATCGGTTTTCAGCGAAAAGGCGATACGCAGCTTTTTCAGCACCGTATTGTTGTTAACACGACGCTCAAGCGCCAGTTCCGGCGCAGACTCGTCTTTACCACGCAGATGATAAATCAGACCGTTTAAAAATCCGGAGAGAATGATATCCGGGCAGCGAATAAACCCGGCTTCATCTTCTTTTGTCATCCAGGTATCAAAACCTGCGGAGGTGGATTCCATGTCAGCAAGCGCAAGAATACGCACCATGTCGTTATTGTTCGCTTTCAGAGTGTAGCGCAGGCTACGAAGAATATCGTTACTTAGCATAGAGCCTTCAACTGTCGGTGATGCAATGGCGCGCAGTGTATCAGTTTTACAGTCCAATCGCCTCTTTTAGACTTTTAAGATAACGGCGACTTACCGGAACTGTCAGCCCGTTGCGCAAAATCAGTTCGGCCTGACCGTTTTCTTCCAGACGGATCTCCCGCAATTGCGCCATATTCACCAGATACTGCCGATGGCAGCGCAGCAAAGGAGTACGGCTTTCCAGCGTTCTGAGCGTCAGTTCGGTGAAACCTTCTTTACCATCGCTGCTGGTCACGTACACGCCACTCATGCGGCTGCTGATAAACGCCACGTCATCCATTTGCAGCAGATAGATTCGGCTGTGGCCGCTGCACGGAATAAACTTCAGCGCCTGCTGATTCTCCGGCAGTAGCGATACATCCTGCTTCGTGCGCTCCTGACGCAAACGGCTCAGCGTTTTTTCCAGTCGCGCCTCTTCAATCGGTTTGAGAAGATAATCAAACGCGTGTTCTTCAAAAGCTTTCACCGCATATTCATCAAACGCAGTAAGGAAAACAATATACGGACGATGCTCAGGATCAAGCATGCCAACCATTTCCAGACCGCTGATACGCGGCATCTGAATATCAAGGAACAGGACATCCGGACGCAGTTTATGTACCGCGCCGATGGCTTCCACCGCATTCGAACATTCGCCGACGATCTCGATGTCGCTTTGCGCCTGCAACAGGATCCGCAGATTCTCCCGCGCTAACGGTTCGTCATCGACAATCAGCACTTTGATCATGCCAGTTCCTCCATAGGAAGTCGTAAAGTGATTCGGGTAAAGCGGTCAGGTTCACACGCTACGCTGATGCCAAAATCGTCGCCAAACCGCTCGCGCAGTCGTTTATCAACCAGATTCATACCCAATCCGCTGGCCTCAGACGTTGGCTGATACAACCCGGCGTTATCTTCAATATCCAGCATCAGATACTGCCCTTCGCGGCGGGCGGTAATCGACACTTCGCCGGTATCCAGTAGCTGAGAGGTACCGTGTTTAATGGCATTCTCCACAATAGGTTGTAGGGTAAAGGCAGGTAATTGCTGATACGAAAGCGCATCTGGCACCGTCAAAGTCACCTGCAGGCGCGACTGAAATCGCGCCTTTTCAATTTGCAGATAGGCATTAACGTGCTCAATTTCATCAGCCAGCGTCACAATCTCCGACGGACGTTTTAAGTTTTTGCGAAAGAACGTCGACAGATACTGCACCAGTTGGCTGGCCTGCTCGCTATCACGTCGGATCACGGCTTTGATGGTGTTGAGCGCATTAAACAAAAAATGGGGGTTCACCTGTGCATGCAGGAGTTTGATTTCCGACTGCGTGAGCATCGCTTTTTGCCGCTCATACTGCCCGGCCAGAATCTGCGCCGAAAGCAGTTGGGCGATCCCTTCCCCCAGCGTGCGGTTGATCGAGCTAAAGAGGCGGTTTTTGGCTTCATACAGTTTGATGGTCCCCATCACCCGCTGGTTTTCCCCCCGCAAAGGGATCACCAGCGTCGAGCCTAATTTGCATTGCGGGTGCAAAGAGCAGCGGTAAGGGACTTCATTCCCATCGGCATACACCACCTCTCCGGTTTCTATCGCCCGTTGGGTGTACGACGACGAAATAGGTTTTCCGGGTAGATGGTGATCGTCACCAATGCCGGTAAATGCCAGCAGCTTCTCGCGGTCGGTAATTGCCACAGCACCAATATCCAGCTCTTCATACAGCACCTGAGCGACCTTCATGCTGTTAACCTCGTTAAACCCCTGGCGCAAAATACCCTCCGTTGAGGCGGCAACTTTGAGCGCAGTGGCGGAAAAAGCAGAGGTATATTTTTCAAACATCGCCCGTTTATCGAGCAAAATACGCATAAATAAGGCTGCGCCCACGGTATTCGTCACCATCATCGGCGCGGCGATATTACTGACCAGCCGAAACGCATCGTCAAACGGCCGGGCGATTAACAAGATGATCAGCATCTGCACCAGTTCGGCGACAAAAGTAATGGCACCCGCGGTCAGTGGACTAAAGACTTTATCGGTACGGCCACGACGGGTGAGCACGCTGTGCACCAGTCCGCCGAGCAAACCTTCGACAATGGTCGAAATCATGCAACTGAGCGCCGTCATTCCGCCCATTGAATAACGATGTAAGCCACCGGTTAGGCCGACCAAACCGCCGACCACTGGGCCGCCAAGCAGCCCCCCCATCACCGCGCCGATAGCACGGGTATTAGCAATAGAATCATCAATGTGCAGCCCGAAATAGGTGCCCAAAATGCAGAAAATGGAAAAGGTAACGTAGCAAAGCAGCTTGTGCGGGAGCCGGATCGTGACCTGCATCAGCGGGATAAACAAACGCGTTTTGCTCATGAGCCACGCGATAACGAGAAACACACACATCTGCTGAAGCAGCAGCAACACCAGATTAAACTCGTACATACCTGCCAACCACACATCACTTAAAAGCGCGTAACATACATGGGCTGCGCGTAACTTTCTTTGAAGTGTTGCAAAAAAAAAGGAATTTGTGAGAACGATCACTCGAAAGCGCGAGCATGACTACAAATTCACCCATTTGTTGATCAAAAAACAGACAAAACTACCTGGTTCGCAAAAGAGCGTCTAAAGTAAAACTGGGACCTCGCGAGCATAAGTGAGACGACGATGGCGCTTTACACAATAGGTGAAGTGGCTTTGCTTTGTGATATCAACCCTGTCACTTTACGCGCGTGGCAGAGGCGTTACGGATTACTGAAACCGCAGCGAACAGACGGCGGGCATCGCCTGTTTAACGACGCGGATATCGACCGGATCCGTGAGATAAAACGCTGGATAAATAACGGCGTTCAGGTCAGTAAGGTAAAAATGTTGCTCAGTAATGAGAACATTGATGTGCATAACGGCTGGCGCGAACAGCAAGAGACGCTGTTGAGCTATTTGCAAAGTAATAATCTGCATAGCCTCAGGATGTGGATCAAAGAGCGCGGTCAGGATTATCCCGCACAAACGCTCAACACCCATTTGTTCATTCCGTTACGCCGCCGCCTGCAATGTCAGCAGCCGATCCTGCAGGCGTTACTGGGGATCCTCGACGGTGTCCTCATCAACTACATCGCGATTTGTCTGGCCTCGGCGCGCAAGAAACAGGGTAAAGATGCCCTGGTTGTCGGCTGGAACATTCATGATACCACCCGCTTATGGCTGGAGGGTTGGGTTGCCAGCCAGCAGGGATGGCGCGTTGACGTCCTCGCCCACTCGCTAAACCAATTGCGACCGGAATTGTTTGAAGGGCGAACCTTACTGGTCTGGTGCGGCGAAAGCCAAACGCCCGCTCAGCAGCAACAACTGAACGAATGGCGCGCGTTAGGTCACGATATTTATCCGCTCGGTATTTAAAGCCAACCAGGATCGGCTCTTAATATTCTGTTAACAAACGTGTACAATCCTTAGATTCACATAAGGAGTGCATAATGAGCGCAGCTAAAATCGGTGTCATTACCCTCTTCCTGCTGATGGCCATCGGCGGTATCGGCGGCGTCATGCTGGCAGGCTACACATTCATTTTACGTGCCGGGTAAGGTGGCTCGCTAATCGCTCAAACCCGCGGTCAACTATCACCGCAGCCAGCGCGACCAGCAGCGCCCCCTGAATCACATAGGCGGTATTGAACCCGCTCAGGCCGATGATAATCGGCGTGCCCAACGTGTTGGCCCCGACGGTTGAGGCTATCGTAGCGGTGCCGATATTAATAATCACCGACGTGCGAATTCCCGCCAGAATAACCGGTGCCGCCAGCGGCAACTCCACTTTCCGCAGCCGCTGGCCCTGACTCATGCCCATTCCGCTGGCAATATCCATCACGCTGGGAGAAATTCCGCCGAGTCCTGCCAGAGTTGCCTGCAAGATTGGTAACACGCCATACAAAATCAACGCGATAATCGCGGGTTCAAGCCCAAACCCCATCACCGGTACGGCGATCGCCAGCACGGCGACCGGAGGAAATGTCTGCCCCACGGCGGCAATCGTTTCCACCATCGGCCTGAATTCCGCGCCCCAGGGCCGGGTTACCGCTATTCCCGCTCCGGTGCCAATGATGACGGCAATAAGGCTTGAAATCCCCACCAACGCAAAATGGCTCAACGCCAGCGCCGTAAAACTTTCCTGCTGATACACGGGACGCGGCAGCGCCGGAAATAGCGAACTAAACAGGGCCTGACTGTGAGGCAACCCCACCAACAGGATCAGAAACAGCGCAACAAGCCATAGCAATGGATCAGCAAGACGTTTCACGGGTCGGCGTCTCCGAAAGCAAATCGCGAAAATGAAGCGTCCCGCAGGGCACCCCCTGAGGCGTCACGACCGGCAAGACATCGCAGCCACGCGCCACGAACACCGACAATGCATCACGTAGCGTCATCTCATCCACCAGCGGCTCGCCGTCTGAGTGTTCGCCGCGACGGATAAAATCCCCTACCGTACGCAGCGACAACAGCCTTACGCCCAGTTCACTGCGGCCAAAAAAAGTTTGCACAAAATCATTCGCTGGCGCAGTGAGCATCGACAGCGGCGTGCCTTGCTTCACAACTTTTCCCGCATCCATCAAAATCAGATGCTCCGCCAGTCTCAGCGCCTCGTCGATATCATGCGTCACCAGCACAATGGTACGTCCCAATAAACGATGGATACGCGTCATCTCCTGCTGCAGCGCGCCGCGGGTGACCGGGTCCAGCGCGCCAAAAGGCTCATCCATCAGTAGCACCTGCGGATCTGCGGCCAACGCACGCGCAACTCCAACCCGCTGCTGTTGTCCACCGGAAAGCTGATGCGGATAACGGTGGCGCAAACTCGCCTTAAGGCCCAGCAGCGCCATTAGTTCATCTGTTCGGTCATCAATACGTGAACGTGACCACTTTTGCAGCTGCGGTACGGTGGCAATATTCTGCGCGACGGTCCAGTGGGGAAACAAACCAATAGACTGAATCGCGTACCCCATGCGCCGTCGTAACTCCAGCACTGGCAGGCTGCGGATCTCCTCCCCGGCAAAACGGATCTGCCCGCTGTCATGTTCAACCAGCCGGTTGATCATCTTTAGCGTGGTAGACTTGCCCGAACCTGACGTGCCAATTAATACCGAAAAGCTGCCCTCTCCTAACTGCAGGTTAAGGTCGTCGACAGCTTTTTGTTGGCCATAGGTTTTACTGACATGGCGAAATTCAATCATTATTCGATACCTTTAGCAGCGCGATCCCTAAATCAAACAGCGCATCAATCAACACAGCCAGCACAACGACCGGGATCACGCCCAACAGCACTAAATCAACGGCGCTACTGAGCAATCCCTGAAAGACCAGCGCGCCAAATCCCCCTGCACCAATCAGCGCGGCTATCACCGCCATTCCCACCGTCTGGACCATCACCACTCGTAAACTGCGCAAGAAGACCGGCAGCGCCAGTGGAAACTGCACCGAGATAAACCGCTGACGCGCGCTCATCCCCATCGCCCGGGCGCTTTCAAGTACATCGCGTGGAACCTGATTCAATCCAGCCACTACGCCGCGAACCAGCGGTAAGAGCGCATACAGCACCAACGCAATAAGCGCAGGCGTCAGACCGGTTCCCGCTACGCCAAGCGAACCCAGCAAGGGAAAGTGCTTCACCAGTCCGGCAAGCGGCGCAATTAACAGGCCAAACAGCGCGACGGAGGGAATAGTCTGGATAATGTTCAGTACCGCGAATACCGGCCCCTGACGGGAGACAGAAAAAGTACACCAGACGCCCAGCGGCACGCCAATGAGCAGCGCGGGCACCACGGTAGCGAACAGAATCGTCAGATGCTGCGCCAGCGCGTCGTTAAAGACATCCTGGCGGTTGGCATATTCTTTAAGCAGAGAAAGATCGTTAAACGTACCGGAGAGCAGTAACACCAGCGGCAAAATGAATATTTGTGCGTGCAATAACCAACGCCACGACGCCCGTTCGGTGATGCGACGAATGGCGTCACTGGCTGCCAGCAGCATCACTCCCAGCCCTAACCAGAACCCGCTGCCCAGGCTGGTTCTGGCCAGAGGACTACCCGTCTGGGCCAAATACGTTGCCGTTGTGCCGGCGATGACCAGCACCGCAATCACCAACAGTTGGCTAACGATAAGCGTCAATATATTGCCGGATTTTCCCGGTACAAAGCACAGAAGAAACAGCACCACACAGGCCGCCGCTAATCCCCATGCCATGTCGGGTTGGATATCCCAGAGTTGACGACCTTCACCGGAAACCAGGCGATTGGGAGCATAGCTAATGAAAGGAAGCGCTGCCGCCGCGATGGTAAGAAACACCAGCAGCAACAGCACCCGATTTACTGAAATATTCGACAAAACACCCACCTGCTGCAAACTCCGTTACTTCACCCATCCTTTTTGCTTCAGGTAGTCTGCTGCGACTTTTTTCGCATCCAGCCCCTCCACGGCGATACTGGCATTCAGCCGTTGCAGCGTTTTTTCATCCAGGCTGGCAAATACCGGTTGTAGCCATTCTGCCATTTGCGGGTAGTCCTGCAGCACCGATTCACGCACAACGGGCGCTGGCGCATAAATGGGCTGTACGCCTTGCGGATCGCTTAATGTTTGCAGACCGAGCGCCGCAACCGGACCGTCGGTACCGTAGGCCATCGCCGCATTGACCCCAGAGGTCTGCTGCGCCGCCGCTTTAATCGTCACCGCGGTATCCCCCCCCGCCAGCGACAACAGCTGATTCTGATTCAGTTTGAAATCATAGGCTTTTTCAAAGGCAGGCAGCGCGTCAGCCCGTTCGATAAATTCCGCAGAGGCGGCAAGTTTGAACGTCCCCCCGTCTTTCAGGTAACGGCCTAAATCGGCAAGGGACTCAAGCTTATTCTTTTGCGCGACATCCTGGCGAACCGCAATGGTCCAGGTGTTGTTGGCGGGCGCAGGCGTTAGCCAGATCAGCTTATTTTGCTCTGCGTCCAGCTTTTTCACTTTGTCATAACCGGCCTGCGCATTTTTCCATGCAGGATCATTCTCATCTTTAAAAAAGAATGCGCCATTGCCGGTATATTCCGGATAAATATCCAGTTCACCAGAGGTGATTGCCCCACGCACCACCGGAGTGGTACCCAGCTGTACTTTATTAACGGTTTTCACGCCGTGACTTTCGAGCACCTGCAAAATAATGTTGCCGAGCAGCGCCCCTTCGGTATCTATTTTTGAACCGACCGTGACGGGTGACGCGGCCTGTAAGGGCAAGCTGATCGCGGCTAACAACGCCAGCGAACCCACCCAAACTTTTGAAATTATCATGCTGCACTCCTCATTCTTTTACGGCCCTTTTCAGAGACTTGAGGAAAAAGCATAGTCGAAAAATCAAGCCTTAACCTGGCAATTGGGTAGTAACACTGAGAGTTACTCGCGGTAAGGCGATAATACAATAAAAAAAATCCGGCAAACCCAAAGTGAGTTTACCGGATGGTACGATTTCGCAGGCCTGATAAGCGTCACGCTATCAGGCATGATATCAATTACAGCAGTTCAAATTCGCCCTGCTTCACTCTGGCAGAATCCACGCCGATAAAGACGTTGAACTTGCCCGGTTCGGCATCGTATTGCATACGCTGGTTCCAGAATTTCAGCGCTTCAACATCAATTGGGAAGCTAACGGTTTGGGTTTCACCCGGCTTAAGATTCACCTTCTCAAAACCTTTCAGCTGTTTTACCGGACGACTCATTGAAGCGGTAACATCCTGCAAATACATCTGAATCACCGTCGCACCTTCGCGTTTGCCGGTGTTGGTCACCTGCACGCTGGCCGTCACGGTCCCGTCACGCTTCATCGTCGGAGAAGAGAGTTTCACATCAGAAACCGTGAATGTGGTGTAGCTCAGGCCATAGCCAAAGGGATACAACGGACCGTTCGCTTCGTCAAAGTAGCGCGACGTGTACTTATTCGGCTTATCGGCATTATACGGGCGACCGGTATTAAGATGGCTGTAATAGACCGGGATCTGTCCGACAGAGCGCGGGAAAGACATCGGCAACTTGCCTGACGGGTTGTAATCGCCAAACAGCACATCGGCGATGGCGTTACCGCCTTCCGTCCCGGCAAACCAGGTTTCGAGGATCGCATCGGCCTGTTGATCTTCCTTAACCAGCGCCAGCGGACGACCGTTCATCAGTACCAGAACCAGCGGTTTACCCGTGGCTTTCAGCGCGGTAATCAGGTCACGCTGACTCTGCGGAATGGTGATATCGGTGCGGCTGGAGGCTTCATGCGCCATTCCCTGCGCTTCACCAACTACCGCGACGACTACGTCAGACTGCTTCGCGGCGTTAACGGCTTCATCAATCATCGCCTGCGGCGAACGCGGGTCAACCTTCACCGCCTCTTCATACTGGTTGAGGAAGTCGACAATGCCTTTGTCGTTGGTGATGTTCGCCCCTTTGGCGTATACCACTTTGCCCTGCTCGCCGATGGCATTTTTAATCCCCGTCAGCACCGTTACTGACTGATCGGCAACCCCGGCAGCAGACCAACTGCCCATCACATCACGCTTGCTGTCGGCCAGCGGACCGACAACCGCTACGGTGGCGGATTTTTTCAGCGGCAATGTTTCCAGACGGTTTTTCAGCAGCACCAGGCTTTCACGCGCCACTTCACGCGCCTCTTTGCGGTGCAAACGGCTTTCCGCGTTGGTGTCCTGCGGGTCAGATTCTTTGGCCCCCAGATGGCTGTACGGATCGTTAAACAGCCCCATATCATATTTCACGTTCAGCACATGACGCGCAGCGTCGTCCAGCTCCGCCATCGTCACCTTACCTGACTTAATCAACCCCGGCAGGTATTTGCTGTAATACTCATCGCTCATGCTCATGTTGATGCCGGACTTGATCGCCACACGCACCGCATCTTCAGGATCGGAGGCAGTGCCGTGCTTAATCAGTTCCTTAATCGCGCCATGATCGGAAACGGTAATGCCCTTAAAGCCCCACTCATCGCGCAGGACGTCTTTTAACAGCCATGCATCCGAAGTCGCCGGCGTGCCGTTCAGCGAATTAAGCCCCACCATCACCGCACCGCTACCGGCGTCCAGTCCGGCTTTGTACGGTGGCATATAGTCGTTGAACAAACGCTGCGGGCTCATATCGACAGTGTTGTATTCCTTGCCGCCTTCAACCGCGCCATAGGCGGCATAGTGCTTGACGCTGGTCATCACCGAATAGCGATCGGCCGGGCTTTTACCCTGCATCGCTTCCACCATGGTTTTGCCCATCGTGGCGGTCAAATACGTATCTTCGCCAAACCCTTCCGAGGCGCGGCCCCAGCGCGGATCGCGCGAGACATCGACCATCGGCGCCCAGGTCATATTCAGACCATCATCGGCGGCTTCATACGCAGACACTCGACCAACGGTTCTGACCGCATCAAGATTAAAGGAGGATGCCAGACCGAGGCTTATCGGGAATACGGTACGCTGACCGTGCAATACGTCGTAGGCAAAAAAGAGAGGGATTTTCAGGCGGCTGAGATCCATCACCTGATCCTGCATTTTGCGGATATCCTGGCGCGTGACGGTGTTAAAAATTGCCCCAACCTGCCCGTCTTTGATCATCTCGCGGATGGCTTCTTTCGGGTTATCAGGCCCGACGCTTATCAAACGCAGTTGCCCAATCTTCTCATCTACGGTCATCTGCTTGAGTAAATCGGTAACGAAGGCATCCCGCGCCTCTGGCGTCAGTGGATGGTTACCAAACAGAGTGTCCGCCAACGCTGGTTGCAATGCCAGACTCACCGCGACACCTACAGAACATAGCCATTTCATGTTGATTCTCTCTTTATTTTTTCCCGACGAGGCAGCGAAAATATAACAAAAACCGCAGTTTGCCGTAAGACTAAACGGGAGCGATAAAGAAAGCTAAGGTTATTCTCCTAATTTTCGAAACCAGCGCGAATCAGTAAAAGACGAACCAGAGACAATATGAATGAGAAAGCGTATTGTCATACAAAGCGCTATGCTTGTTCCTGATATTGAGTCCCACCACAAGGAGTGGAGAATGTCTTCCATTACAACAGATAATAAAGCTTTCCTGAATGAACTGACCCGTCTGGTGGGTCATTCACACCTGCTGACAGAACCTGCTAAAACCGCCCGCTATCGCAAGGGATTCCGCTCCGGCCAGGGCGATGCGCTTGCCGTCGTGTTCCCCGGGTCGCTTTTAGAACTGTGGCGCGTTTTGAGCGCCTGCGTCGCCGCGGATAAAATTATCCTGATGCAGGCCGCTAACACCGGCTTGACCGAAGGGTCTACGCCGAGCGGTAATGATTACGACCGCGAGATTGTCATTATCAGCACCCTGCGTCTTGATAAGCTGCACGTCATCGGCAAAGGTGAACAGGTGCTGGCCTATCCAGGAACCACGCTCTATTCGCTGGAAAAAGCGCTCAAACCGTTTGGCCGTGAACCGCATTCGGTAATCGGATCTTCCTGTATCGGCGCTTCGGTTATCGGTGGCATTTGCAACAACTCCGGCGGCTCGCTGGTACAGCGCGGCCCGGCATACACGGAGATGTCGCTGTTTGCGCGTATTGACGAACAGGGAAAATTACAGCTGGTTAACCATCTGGGTATTGAGCTGGGCCAGACCCCGGAGCAGATCCTGAGCAAACTGGATGACGAGCGTATTAGAGATGACGATGTTCGCCACGACGGGCGTCACGCGCACGATCACGACTACGTTACCCGTGTCAGAGATATCGACGCAGACACGCCCGCACGCTATAACGCCGACCCGGATCGCTTGTTTGAATCGTCCGGTTGTGCAGGCAAGCTCGCGGTCTTTGCCGTGCGTCTGGACACCTTCGAAGCCGAAAAAAACCAGCAGGTCTTTTACATCGGCACCAACCAGCCAGAGGTGCTGACGGAGATCCGCCGTCATATTCTGGCAAAATTCGAGCATCTGCCGGTCGCCGGTGAATATATGCACCGCGATATTTACGACATCGCTGAGCAATACGGCAAAGATACGTTTCTGATGATCGACAAGCTCGGCACAGACAAAATGCCGTTCTTCTTCACCCTGAAAGGCCGCACCGATGCGATGCTGGAAAAAGTGAAAATTTTCCGTCCTCACTTCACCGACCGGGCAATGCAGAAATTTGGTCATTTGTTCCCCAGCCACTTACCGGCACGCATGAAAAGCTGGCGCGATAAGTACGAGCATCACCTGCTGTTAAAAATGGCCGGTGGCGGCGTGGCTGAAGCCCAAAACTGGCTAAGCGAGTATTTCAAAACCGCTGAAGGCGACTTCTTTGCCTGTACGGCGGAAGAAGGCAGCAAGGCGTTCTTGCACCGCTTCGCGGCGGCTGGCGCGGCTATTCGTTATCAGGCCGTACATGCGGATGAGGTGGAAGATATTCTGGCGCTGGATATCGCGCTGCGCCGTAACGACACCGAATGGTACGAGCATCTGCCCCCAGAGATCGACAGTCAACTGGTGCACAAACTCTATTACGGTCACTTTATGTGTTACGTCTTCCATCAGGATTACATCGTGAAAAAAGGCGTGGATGCGCATGCGCTCAAAGAGCAGATGCTGGAACTCCTGCGCGAGCGTGGGGCGCAGTATCCGGCAGAGCATAACGTCGGGCATCTGTATCAGGCGCCGGAAACCTTGACCCGTTTTTACCGTGAGAATGACCCCACCAACAGTATGAATCCGGGTATTGGGAAAACGAGTAAGCAGAAGTTCTGGAAAGAATCGTAAACCTGAAAAAGATAAGCGCTACCGGGCATGTTGCCGGGGCGCTTCGCTTGCCCGGCCTACTGCTACATTCGCTATGCGTAGGCCGGATAAGTCATCTTATTTAATCGTTCTGTGCGGTTTGCTCGCCCTTCGCCGAACCTGCCGCCGCCATCTGCGCAGCTTTTTGCTTTTTATAGCTCAGCGCCGCCGCCGGAACCGGCATCACCTTGCCCGTTTCAATCCAGGTACGTAAACGGCTGGCATCGGCAAAGTGAGTATATTTGCCAAAGGCATCCATCACCACCAGCGCCACCGGTTTGTTGTTAATCACCGTGCGCATCACCAGACAGTGGCCTGCCGCATTGGTAAACCCGGTTTTCGTTAACTGAATATTCCAGTTATCGCGGTATACCAGATGGTTGGTGTTACGAAACGGCAGCGTATACGCAGGGTTGGCAAACGTCGCCATATCTTCACGCGTAGTACTTAACTGGCCGATCAGCGGATACTGTTTGCTGGCGATCAGCAGCTTGGTTAAGTCACGGGCGGTCGAGACATTGTGAATCGACAAGCCAGTGGGTTCCACAAAGCGTGTCTGAGTCATGCCGAGCGCTTTCGCTTTGGCATTCATGGCTTTGATAAACGCGTTGTATCCGCCCGGGTAATGATGCGCCAGGCTCGCCGCCGCGCGGTTTTCTGATGACATCAGCGCCAGCAGTAACATGTCTTTACGGCTGATTTCGCTGTTCAGTCGTACGCGAGAGTATATGCCTTTCATCTCCGGCGTCTGGCTAATATCGACTTTCAGCTTTTCATTCAGCGGCAGTCGTGCATCAAGCACCACCATCGCCGTCATTAATTTGGTAATCGACGCAATCGGACGCACAAGGTCCGGGTGGTTCGAATAGATAACTTTGTTGGTATTCAGATCAACGATCATCGCGCTACCGGACGCTATCTCAGGTTGAGAAGCCGCTGCGGTAGTTGCCGTTTTCGCCACGGCTTGGGGTGCAAAAGGAACGGCCAGCACCAGGGCAAGGCTTAATAATGAAACTCGGAATTTCAGCATGATGAGATTTCTGATAATGGTTCACGCACGTCACAACGCACACCGCCAGAGATTAAGTATTATCTCAAGCTAGCTCAGGCATCATAGCGATCCGGCAGGTTTGCTGCCACAGGAGAATCGTCTCGAAATGCTGCGTTGCTGACTTTTACGTCAACAACGCAGCGTAGACAGGTTTATCCGTCAGAATAACCGATAGCCGTAACCCCACAGGATTACCGTAATAGCCAGCAGTACCTCCAGTACCAGCACACCGATCGCCAGCGTCGAACTGGAAAAACTCAACCCTTCCTCACGAGTGATATTCAGGAACGTCGGAATGCCGAGATAAAGTAAATAGCCGGTGTAAAACAGCGCGAGAGTCCCGACTAATGCGCACAGCCAGACCAGCGGATAAAGTGCGACCAGCCCGCTTAAAAACAGCGGCGTCGCGACATATCCGGCAAACACCATACAATGTGCCAGCGACGGACGCTGCGGGTAGTTACGCGCCATCCACCAGATAACCCGGCCCATGACGGCAACGCCCGCCAGCATCACCCCGTAAAACAGAATCGCCATTGCAAATCCAGTCAACAGGGATAATTTCAGGATATTGCCATCGCCAAAATCCCAGCCGATTTGTGTGGTACCGATGAACGCACAAATAACCGGGATTGCCGCCATCAGCAGTACATGGTGGGTATAGTGATGCGAAACGCTTTCGTTTTCGCTGTTGATCACATGCATTTCACGATCGGGATGGGAAAACAGCCCCCAGACATGGTTCATACCGCCCCCTTCTTGTCAGCTCCGGACCTCAACAGTTCAAGTATAATTCAGCTTTGGATTAATTTTTGTACAACAACAAAAATGACGAACCGCTAATTCAGCGCTTTTAAACCCCACGATGATTCACAGGGTGTATGCTTAACGTCGGGAGGTCATCCAGACATATGGATATAAACAGTCTTATTGCACATTACGGTTACGCCGCATTGGTCATTGGCAGTTTGGCCGAAGGTGAAACCATTACCCTGCTGGGCGGCGTGGCGGCACATCAGGGATTACTTAAATTTCCTCTGGTGGTTATCTCTGTGGCCCTGGGCGGGATGATTGGCGATCAATTGCTGTATTTGCTTGGGCGTCGTTACGGTGGAAAAATTTTGCGTCGTTTCTCAAAACATCGCGACAAAATCCGCCGGGCGCAGAAAATGATCCAGCGCCGTCCTTATCTGTTCGTGATTGGCACCCGTTTTATGTATGGTTTTCGCGTGATCGGCCCGTTGCTGATTGGCGCAAGCCATTTGCCGCCTAAAATTTTCCTGCCGTTGAATATTCTGGGAGCGCTGGCGTGGGCGCTGATATTTACCACGCTGGGTTACGTGGGGGGAGAAGTCATTGCGCCGTGGCTACACAATCTCGACCAGCATATTAAGCACTGGATATGGCTGGCTCTGGTGATTGTGCTGGTGCCTGGCGTTCGGTGGTGGTTAAAAAAACGCAGCAGCAAAAGTACAGCCCGGTAGCGCGATGTCTACCGGGCGGGTGCGTTACGAAGCGTGGTAGCCGCCCCCCAGCGCACGATTCAACTGGATTGAGGCATCCAGCCATTGCCCTTGTAAAAGCAGAGCGTTGCACCGTTCACGTAATGCCGGGATCTTTGCCTCACTAACCCGGGAGCCCGCAATAATTCCGGCATTGAAGCGCGCCTGCGCCAGACCCACTACGCGCAGTGCATCATGCTCAATCTGCTGCTGATGCTGATTCTTCTGCGCCAGTGTTTCTACCTGCGATGCTGCACGCGCCACGTCATTCACCGCATCCACCACGGCTTTGTTGTAATTCGCCACCGTCAGGTTGCTTTGCGCTTGAGTAATGTCGAGATTCGCGTTCAGCCTGCCGCTATCAAAGATAGGCAGCGTCAGCCCGGCCGTTACGCCCATTTGCTGCGCGGAATGGCGAAACAAGTCGCTCAGATGTAACGCATCCTGTTGTAAAAATGCCATCAGATTTACATCGGGATAAAACGCCGCTTTCGCCGCATCAATGCTGCTCAGCGATGACTCTATGTACCAGTGCGCCGCCTGCAAATCCGGTCGGCGGGCCAGCAGCGAATAACCTAGCTGGGACGGGAGCTGGCTTTCCACCGCGGGCAGCGGGGTCGAATGGAGTTTCAGGGCTGTGGACTGCGAGTTGGTCAGCGCGCTCAACCGCGCTTCAATCACCTTCATTTTACCGCTGACATCGTTCAACTGCTGCTCTGTTTTGCTGGAATCGATATCGGTTTCAACGCCTTCCACCGAAGAAGTAAGACCATTTTGATACAGTTGACGATCAACGTTAATGACGTTCTGCTGCTCGGTTTCTATTTGCGTTAACACGGTTTTCAGCCCGGCCTGCGTTTGCCATTCCCAGTAAAGACGAGCCACACCACTCGCCAGCACCTGTCGCGTTTGCTCGCGCTCGGCTTCACGCGCCTTAACGGCCCCAATACGTGCCGTCACTTCGGCCCGATTTTTACCCCACAGATCCAGATTCCAGCCAGCAGTTAAACCAAAGGTGCCGTTGGTGTACCACGGCCCGGTCGTCCCGGCGGCCGGATCGGTAATGGCAAACGGTCCCATCAGCCCTTCGGCTGACATTCTCTGACGCTCCACATCTGCAGAGAAATCGATCTCCGGGCCATCCTGCGCCTCCACAGCCTTAGCCTGCGCCTCCGCCAGTTGAATGCGCTGTTCCGCGACCTGCATATCAGGAGAGTTTCGTAACGTGCTGTCAATCAGCGCATTAAGCTGGGGGTCATGGTATGCCTTCCACCATTGGCTGTCCGGCCAGCCATTTTTTAACGCCGCAGGCAATGTGGTATCGACATTCGCAGCGGGGGTCTGCTGTGACAGAGACTGGCGGTCATCATGCATCGGCGCGCAACCTGACATCAAAATAAAAAGCGGCAACAATGCCGTCGTGACAAAAGCAGAATTACGATTCATGGAGAGACACAGGTAAGAAAAGATGTGCTGAGATTACGACTTGTCGCGTTTCCTTTTTTAGTTACGCGTGGCAATACACCTTTGGCAATAAAAATATATAATCGGCAAAATATACACCCAACAAATAATTTAGATTAATTAATTTTAATAATTTATGGATGGAGACATTATGTCACAGAATATCTATGACGATCCCGAGTTCTTTGCCGGATATGCCACGCTGGACCGTTCAGTAAAAGGGCTCGACGGTGCGCCAGAATGGCCGACAATACAAGCGATGCTCCCCGCTCTACAGGGAAAAAATATCCTCGATTTGGGTTGCGGATATGGCTGGTTTTGCCGCTACGCGCGCGATAACCAGGCGGCCAGCGTAGTGGGACTGGATATTTCACAAAAGATGTTAACTCAGGCGCACAGCATGACGCAGGGTAATGGCATCGTTTATCGCCGTGAAGATCTCGAAACGCTTTCCCTGTCGCCAAATTCCTTTGACCTGGTTTATAGCTCACTTGCCCTGCACTATTTGCGCGATATCGCGCGATTATTCGTAACGATTTACCAGTCGTTAACACCGGGAGGCATGTTGGTATTCTCTGCCGAGCATCCCATTTATACTGCACCGCTTAATCAAGGTTGGATAAAAGATAAAACCGGGCAACAGTCCTGGCCGGTCAATCATTATCAGCAGGAAGGCACACGCATCAGTAACTGGTTCGCGGAGGGTGTCAAAAAACAGCACCGTAAGCTGGCGACCTGGATTAATGCGCTGATAGCCGCCGGATTCGAAATCGTTTGTGTCGATGAATGGGGACCGTCCGCTGAACAGATTGCTGAAAACCCGGCACTGGATGAAGAAAAAGAGCGGCCAATGGTGTTTCTGCTCAGCGCACGTAAACCGGAGTAAGGTCATTACAGGAAGATTTTCAGAGGCTTTCCTATACTTAACCTGAACTCACCAAAAAAGGAACGCTGATGAAAATCTTACTGTGGATTATTTTAGTTATTTTTCTGATTGGGTTATTGGTGGTAACTGGCGTGTTTAAGATGATTTTTTGAAACAAAGGCCACTCCGGTGGCCGATTAATGTGTTAATGCAATTTAGCGATATCAATGGCCTGAATCGCGCGCGCGATATCCGGTGAATTGTTTAATGCGCGGATTTCCTGAAACAGCGCGGTTGCCTCTGAGTATTCTTTACGCAAATACCCTAACCATTGTTTAATCCGCGCCACGTGATACAGCCCGGTATCACCCTGCTTTTCAAGACGAGTATATTTTTGCAACAGCATCACGACATCAGGCCACGGCATACGCGGCTCGTTGTACTTCACCACACGACCAGGTTCGGAATATTTAATGCCCCACGGCCAATCATCACCGCATCGCATCCGCTGATAGCCATACAGTCCTGGGCGCTTTGCCAGTCCCAGATTTCGCCATTCGCGATAACCGGAATGGTAAGCCGCTGGCGGATCTCACCGATCGCCCGCCAGTTGATATGTTCGGCCTTATAGCCCTGTTCCTTGGTTCGGCCATGCACCGCCAGCTCGCTGGCGCCCGCCTGCTGAACGGCATCAGCAATTTCAAACTGCCTGTCGCTGTTGTCCCAACCCAGACGCACTTTCACCGTCACGGGGAGATGATCCGGAACCGCCTCGCGCATGGCTTTTGCGCCCCGGTAGATGAGTTCAGGATCTTTTAATAACGTTGCGCCACCGCCGCTGCCGTTGACCAGCTTCGACGGGCAGCCACAGTTCAGATCGACACCAAACGAGCCCAGTTCTACCGCGCGCGCCGCGTTCTCCGCCAGCCACTGCGGATACTGTCCCAGCAACTGTATGCGCACCCGCGTGCCGGATGGCGTCCGGCTATTGTTATGCAGTTCCGGGCAGAGCCGATGGAATACTTTTGCCGGCAGGAGCTGATCCACCACGCGCACAAACTCGGTGATGCACAGATCGTAATCATTCACTTCAGTCAGCAGCTCGCGCACCAGTGAGTCGAGCACGCCTTCCATCGGCGCCAGTAAAACACGCATATCGTCACCCGCAAAAAAAGAGGCGCTATGGTAGCGCCTCCGTTCGGGAGATTAAAGAGGCTCAGCGCGGCAACAGGCAGTTATCTTCTTTCCAGCCGTACAGCCATTCCATACCACGATAAAATTCCGCCTGAGATTTGCCTTTCCACAGCAGATTACGCACCTGGCGCTCGACGCCTGCGGCGTGGTACACACGTCCCATTTCGCGCGTCGACCAGACGATGCGCGCAGTACGCGGAATACGTACCGACTCATACAAGGCAAAGGCATCAGCCGCATCGCCGTCATACTGCTGTAACGCCTTACCGAGAGTGACAGCATCTTCAAGCGCCATACAGGCGCCCTGCGCCATATATTGTGCCACCGGATGCGCAGCATCACCCACCAGCGTAATGCGGTCGGTCCCCCATTTCTCTACCGGTTCGCGGTCAGCGGTGGACCAGCGACGCCATGAGGTCGGCTTATCCAGCATCTGGCGCGGACGCGCATGAATACCGGCAAAATAGGAGAGCACTTCCTCTTTACTGCCATCCTTTACCCCCCACTCCTCCTGCTGACGACTGTGGAAGGTCACCACCAGGTTATACTGCTTGCCGCCACGCAATGGATAGTGCACCAGGTGGCAGTGCGGTCCGGCCCACAGCACCGGCGCGTTAATGCGCAAATCTTCCGGCATATCATCGCAATCAATCACCGCGCGATAGACCACGTGCCCGGTAACGCGTGGCGAATCGCCAATCAGAGACTGACGCACAACCGACTTCACACCGTCACAGCCCACCAAAATATCCGCTGTCCAGCTGTTACCGTGCTCATCAAAGACCGTCACATCATCTTCTGTCTGGCGAATATCAACCACGTTAGTTGAAGTGCGATACTCAACGTTGGGATGAACCAGTGCCGCTTCCCAGACAGAAGCATGAATATCAACCCGATGGATAACCGCATAAGGACCGCCAAAGTGATCGCGGAACGCCTGCCCGGTTTCAATGCGTACAACCTCTTTCGCGTTTACCGCATCCATCATGGTGATGTGATCGGTAAAAACGGCGCGCTTGCGGGCGACGTCACCCACACCAAGGCTGTCCAGAGCAGAAAACGCGTTCGGCCCGAGCTGAATGCCCGCACCAATCTCACCAATCTCGTGCGCTTTCTCCAGCAACATCACTTTAATGCCTTGACGGGCAAGCGATAGCGCGGTCGCCGCGCCGCCAATCCCGCCACCCACGATAATTGCGCGAGTCACTTTAGCCATTGTCGTTCTCCTTATCAGGCTGGAATTTTGTCTTGTTGATTCTCGGGCGCGGCGGCGATAAACGCCGGAAGCTGGATACAGGCATCATATACCGCCTTACAGCGCGGATACCCGCTCAGATCGCAGCCCATACGTAACGCGTTCGCCCACTGCGGGATCAGACAGCAATCCGCCAGCGTCGGCGCATTCCCCACGCAGAACGTCCCCGAGTGACTCTGGCGCAGCATCTGTTCAACCGCGCTTAACCCTTGCTGGATCCAGTGCGCATACCAGCGTTTTTTATCCTCTTCACTGACCTTTAGCTCTTCGCTCAGGTAGCGCAGTACCCGCATGTTATTCACGGGATGGATATCACAAGCGATGGCATAAACAATTTCCAGCACCCGGCTGCGCGTCGGGAAGTCGTCTGGCAGCAGCGGCGACTGCGGAAAGTGACCATCCAGCCAGTCGGTTATTGCCAGCGACTGCCCGAGTGATTCTCCCTCATCAGTGACCAGCGTCGGTACAAGCCCTACCGGGTTCATCCGCCGGTAGGGCAGCTCGTTCTGCTGACCGATGCGAATGTTGACACCCACCGTCTGGTAATCAAGCCCCTTCAGCGCCAGCGCAATGCGTACGCGATATGACGCGGAGCTGTTAAAGAAACTGTACAGCTTCATCATCCACCTCAGACAATCTTCACAGCGATGGGGGTTAAACCGTCTACATTGCCGGTGATCACATCTCCTTTCACCACTGCGCCCACGCCCTCTGGCGTGCCTGTGTAGATCAAATCACCCGGCTGTAGTTCGAAAAAGCCGGACAGATAGCTAATGGTTTCATTAACGGACCAGATGAGGTGGCGAATATCGCTACGCTGATGATCGTCGCCGTTGACCTGCAACCAGATAGGCGCGTTGTTAACATCCGCACTTTCGCTGGCTTTATGCAGTGGCGCGATGGGGGCAGAGAGATCAAATGCTTTGCCGATTTCCCACGGACGCCCCATCTGGCGCATCTCCATCTGCCTGTCGCGGCGGGTCATATCCAGACCAGTGGCATAGCCCCAGATATATTCGTGCGCTTTTTCCAGGGGTATATCGCTGCCCTTTTTACCGATCGCCACCACCAGCTCTATCTCATAGTGATAGTTATCGGTCTGCGACGGGTATGGCAGCTCGAGGGTTTGACCGGCCGCCACCGGAACCACCGCATCGGCAGGTTTACAGAAGAAGAACGGCGGTTCGCGATCCGGATCAAAACCCATTTCACGCGCATGAGCGGCATAGTTGCGGCCCACGCAGTAAACGCGACGCACGGGAAACTGTTCATTACTGCCAACGACCGGAACGGTAACAGGCGCTTGTGGTTCGAATACGTATTGCGTCATTTTCTCTCTCCCAAATTAATAACGTGCTTCACGGAACAACCCCAGCGCTTCCTGAACCGGTCTGTCCGAAAAACTAAATAAGACGGCATCTTCGTGGGCCTGGAATGACACGCCGTGCCAGGTTGGCACCACGAAGATATCTTTTGGCGAAAAATTGAAGATCTCGGTGCCGATGGTGACCTGCCCGCTTCCTTCCACCACGTGATAGATAGTGCTGTCGGTGGTACGCGCCATCCGCGAGAAAAAGCCCTTCGGCAACAGTTGTAAAAAGGTCCCCATTGAAGGCATGGGATAACCACCGGTTACCGGGTTGACGTAACGCATCTTGTAACCCTCCCACTCATCGGCGTCGCCCATGCGGGTCAGGTCATGCAGCGCTTCACGGCTGCGATCGTAGCGATAGTTGAAAATTGGCGATGAGTTACCCTTCTGATGACGCAGCGGCAGCATATTGGCCGCGTAGCGTGGTAAGTAATCCCCTTCCTTGCGCGTGACTGGTTGCTGATCCTCCGGGTAATCTTCCGCAAAGCCGCAACCCAGCAGATTCACCAGTGGCAGATCCAGACCGTCCAGCCACACCACCGGTTCACTGCCTGGGTTGCCGTGGTCGTGCCAGCGCCACTGTGGCGTCAGAATAAAATCGCCTTCATGCATTTGGGTGCGCTCGCCATCCACCGCAGTAAATGCCCCTTTCCCTTCGACAATAAAGCGCAGCGCAGACTGATTATGCCGGTGACTCGGGGCAACCTCGCCCGGCATGATTAACTGCAATCCGGCGTACAGCGTTGGGGTGATTGAAGACTGTCCGCGCAGCATGGGGTTTTCCAGCACCAGTACGCGACGAATTGCCTCTTTCGCGCCAATCAGATCGCCGCTTTCCAGCAGCAGCGGGCGGATCTCCTGGTAGTTCCAGTACGCAGGAGCACAATGTGCGTTCGGCGTTGGCGGTACCAGGCGGTGCAGCGACTCCCACAGAGGGGTCAGATTCTGCCCGGAAATATGCTGGTAAAACTGCTGACGGCTGTTCTTAACATCCTGATTAAGTTCTGACATAGAGATTCTCCTTATTTGTTCACGATGCCTACGCGTGACAACGCGTCAGGGACAGAGGCCGACTGGCGGATAACAACCGTCAGCAGCATAAGCATCACCGCGCTGATGGCCGCCGGAACGGCAATAATGAAAAACAGGTTATCGAATGAGAAATTCATCGCCATCATCACGCCGCCGGAGAGCGAGCCGACAATCGCGCCGCAGCGGCCAATCGCATTAGACCAGCTGACGCCCGTGGCCCGGCTCTGCGTCGGATAAAGCGTGGCGGTTAAGGCATTCAGGCCCACCTGCGAACCGCTGATGCCGATGCCGGTGCCAAAAATGGCCAGCGCCATCAGCCACAGGCCGTTCTCGCTCAGACCAATCATGACAATACACACCGCGCCCAGCGCATAGCTCACTGCCAGCACGCGGAAAGGATTGTATTTATCCATCAGCACTCCCAGCACCAGCGCACCGAGCGTACCGCCAATCTGAAAGGCGGCGGTCACCCATGAGGCATGCTGCAGGTCAATTCCGCGATGGTTAAGCAGCGTTGGCATCCAGCTGGAGAGCAGATAAATAATCAGCAGGCTCATAAAGAACACCACCCATAACATCAGGGTAATGGGCAACTGTTGCCCGACGAACAGCTGGCGAATGCTGCCTTTGGCAATCGCGGCGCCCTCGTTGAGATAAAATTGGGTATTGTCATAACGTTCCCGGGTGATGGCGCTGACGGTTCTGGCAATCACGTTTTGCGGCAACTGACGACGAATCTGCCAGCGCGGGGATTCCGGCAGCGCAAACAGCAGAGCCACAAATAGCATCAGCGGTAGCAC
Organism: Citrobacter sp. L55; assembly: GCF_002850715.1. Classification (NCBI taxonomy): domain Bacteria; kingdom Pseudomonadati; phylum Pseudomonadota; class Gammaproteobacteria; order Enterobacterales; family Enterobacteriaceae; genus Citrobacter; species Citrobacter sp. L55. The sequence continues at coordinate 168,993 of NZ_KZ559400.1, forward strand.
GCCTCCCAGCACCAGGATGCCGTGCCAGCCAATAACCGGCACCAGCTGTGCGCTGACAATCCCGCCCATCGCCGAGCCCAGGGTAAAACCGCAGAACATCATGGTGACCAGTGCACCACGCCGACGCGCTGGCAGGTATTCTGAGGTCATAGTGATAGTATTTGGCATCGCGCCGCCCAGGCCTAACCCGGTAAGGAAGCGCAAAAAAACCAGCGTTTGCAGATCGGGGGAAAAAGCCGAAATCAGGCTCAGTGCGCCGAACAGCGCCACGCAGAGTTCAATCACCCGTTTGCGGCCAAAACGATCCGATAGCGGACCGCAGAGCAGTGCGCCAGCGGTCAGACCCAGCAGGCCTGCGCCAAACAACGGCGCCAGATCTCCGGCCGTCAGTTGCCAGTGGGTGCGAATATCAGGCGCGATAAAACCAATAGCTGCGGTATCAAAACCGTCGAGCATGACGACCAAAAAACAGCAAATGATAACGCGCCACTGGGTCTTACCGACGGGGGCGGAATCGATCAGTGCTTGTAGATCACGTTGTTGAGTCATAGTGAATGCCTCAGTGCAGGTAGAGTAGATGTCTGTTTTGTTTTAGGTATGTTGCGACTTTGTATGTTTGGAGATGAAATGTACAATGGCTTTTCATGCAGAGGCATAACCTGGAGGTTATAGCAAATGTCTAACTGGGCGCAGAAACTTAAGTTACACCACCTGCAAACGCTTATTGCGCTGGGCGAACAGGGGAATTTGACTCACGTCGCCCGAATGATGAATATCACCCAGCCAGCGTTGTCAAAATGGTTATCACAGCTCGAAGATGAGATGGGTATCACACTCTTTGAACGTCATAGCAAAGGCTTACGCCCTTCAGAAGGCGGCAAGCTGCTACTGCAGCATGCCCAACGCCTGATCAATGATATGGAACGTTCACAGTATGAAATCGCCCGTTTTAAGCAGGGAGGCCTGGTAGGGAGTCTGAAGATTGGCTGCTCGCCGGTGGCGACGGACTGCGTTTCACAGGCGATACTGGGTTTGCTCACAGAGCTGCCGACCTTGCATCTTAATATTGAAGAGAAGGTGATGACCCCGCTGCTGCACGATCTGCTCGCGGGTTCGGTGGATGTGGTGGTCGGACGCGTCGGTGGCCGGGCGCTTCAGTTGCCGCTCAATTACCAGGTGCTGTATACCGAGCCGGTCTGTTTCGTCGCGCGCCCCGACCATCCGCTGGCAAAATATCCCCTGCTCACCTGGCATGATCTGGCTAACTGGCGCTGGATTGTCTGGCCGACGGGAACGCCCATCCGGATAAGCATTGACAACGCGCTGGTAGATAACGGCGTCATGCTACCGGAAAACATCATTGAGTCGGCATCGATAAACGTCAGCACCAACCTGCTGCAAAGTAGCGACATGATCTCTATTCTTTCTCTACGCCTGGCGCAGCGTTATGCCGCCCAGGGACAGCTGGCTATCCTGAATCTGCCGAAGATTGAACAAAAAGGCAGCGTAGGCGTGTTCTGGCGCAACAATGAAACACCCACGACCGCCCTGAATCGTTTTCTGTATTACCTGGAACAGGTTTAGCGTGAACAGTTAGGGCCATCGCCCGATGTTCCAGATATCTATTTCTTCTATGCTTAGAATTCATGATGTGATCGGTAGCACGTTTTGAAGTTTAATTGTATGATGAATCAGTCTCGTCAAGGGTTTCAACTATGAGCAAAGCACTGAACATTATCTGGCAATATTTGCGCGCATTCGTCCTGATTTATGCCTGCCTCTATGCAGGTATTTTTCTTGCATCGCTACTCCCCATCACCATTCCGGGCAGCATTATCGGCATGCTGATTCTGTTTGTCTTACTGGCTTTGCAGGTGCTACCGGCAAAATGGGTTAACCCCGGCTGCTATGTGCTGATTCGCTATATGGCCCTGTTGTTTGTCCCGATTGGCGTGGGGATCATGCAGTACTTTGATCTGCTCCGTGCGCAATTTGGTCCGGTGGTGGTGTCCTGTACCATCAGTACGCTGGTCGTTTTCCTGGTGGTGAGCTGGAGTTCTCACATTGTGCACGGTGAGCGCAAAATCGTTGGGCAAAAAGGGTCTAAAGAATGATGTCGTATATCTGGTGGTCGTTACCCCTTACGCTGGCGGTATTTTTTGGCGCACGTAAGCTGGCTGCACGATTTAAAATGCCGCTATTGAACCCGCTACTGGTCGCCATGGTGGTGATCATTCCCATTCTGATGCTGACCGGAATTCCCTACGATCACTATTTCAAAGGCAGTGAGGTCCTGAACGATTTGCTGCAACCTGCCGTGGTCGCGCTGGCCTATCCGTTATACGAACAGCTGCACCAGATTCGCGCTCGCTGGAAATCAATTATTGCCATCTGCTTTGCGGGGAGCGTTGTGGCGATGGTCACAGGTACAACAATCGCCTTGTTGATGGGCGCATCGCCGCAAATTGCTGCGTCAATCATGCCGAAATCGGTAACCACGCCTATCGCTATGGCAGTGGGAGGCAGTATTGGTGGTATTCCGGCCATCAGCGCCGTGTGCGTCATTTTTGTTGGTATCCTCGGGGCTGTGTTTGGTCATACTTTGCTCAATGCGATGCGTATTCGCACCAAAGCCGCACGTGGACTGGCCATGGGTACCGCTTCGCACGCCCTGGGTACCGCACGCTGTGCAGAGCTGGACTATCAGGAAGGTGCGTTTAGCTCTCTGGCGCTGGTTATTTGCGGCATTATCACCTCGTTGGTCGCCCCATTCCTGTTCCCGATTATTCTGGCCCTGGTCGGTTAACCTTCAATTTTTGGCTAATTATTTGCGATGCGTTGCACATTTTTAATTTAAGTTTCATAAATTGCATACACAATGAGATTTGGATCACATATAAAGCCGTAACAGGCCCGTAAACTACGATTCCATTACATTGTTATGAGGCATCGCCATGCATCCACGTTTTCAAACTGCTTTTGCCCAACTCGCGGATAACTTGCAATCAGCCCTGGCGCCTGTTCTGGCGGATGCGCATTTCCCCGCCATGCTGACTGCTGAGCAGGTCTCTTTGCTGCAACGCGAATCGGGACTGGACGAAGACGCGCTGGCATTCGCTCTATTGCCGCTGGCTGCGGCCTGCGCGCGTACTCCGCTGTCCAACTTCAACGTTGGGGCAATTTCTCGCGGCATCAGCGGCACCTGGTACTTCGGTGGGAACATGGAGTTCCTGGGGGCGACCATGCAGCAAACCGTTCATGCCGAGCAAAGCGCCATCAGCCATGCCTGGCTGCGCGGTGAAAAAGGGCTCGCCGCCATCACCGTCAACTACACGCCGTGCGGCCACTGTCGCCAGTTTATGAACGAACTGAACAGCGGACTGGATTTACGTATTCATCTGCCGGGACGTGCGCCACACGTGCTGCGCGATTACCTGCCAGACGCCTTCGGACCGAAAGATCTGGAGATTAAAACGCTGCTGATGGACGATCAGGATCACGGCTTCGCGCTGCAGGGCGATGCGTTGACCCAAGCGGCTATCACCGCCGCCAACAGATGTCATATGCCGTACAGCAACTCCCCAAGCGGCGTGGCGCTGGAATGTAAAGATGGTCGAATTTTTAGCGGTAGCTATGCGGAAAATGCCGCCTTCAACCCGACCCTGCCGCCGCTGCAAGGCGCGTTAAACCTGTTGAACCTTAACGGTTATGACTACCCGGATATCCAGCGTGCTGTGCTGGCTGAAAAAGCCGATGCGCCGTTGATTCAGTGGGATGCGACCTCCGCTACCCTGAAAGCGCTGGGCTGCAATAATATTGAGCGCGTGCTGCTCGGTTAATTGCCTGGCGCTACGCTTATCTGGCCTGCAATCGCTCCAGGTTGTCGGCCAGATTTGCTGTTGCTACCATCCAACAGGGCCGTTTTGCTGAAAATCCCCTCAATCAGATTGCTGTTTCTTGCGCTACGTCTTCCGGTACAGTAGCCTGATTGAAATTCCATCCAAATAACGAGTTTTCTGCATGTTAAAGCGCGTGTTTTACAGCCTGTTAGTCCTGGTAGGCTTGCTGCTTTTGACTGTGCTTGGGCTCGACAGGTGGATGAGCTGGAAGACCGCTCCTTACATCTACGACGAATTGCAGGATTTACCCTACCGCCAGGTCGGTGTGGTCCTGGGCACGGCGAAATACTATCGCACCGGCGTCATCAACCAGTATTACCGCTACCGCATTCAGGGCGCATTGAACGCCTATAACAGTGGAAAGGTAAACTATCTGCTGCTGAGCGGCGACAACGCACAACAAAGCTACAACGAACCCATGACGATGCGTAAAGATCTGATTGCCGCAGGTGTCGATCCCGCTGATATCGTGCTTGATTACGCTGGGTTCCGGACGCTCGATTCGATTGTACGAACCCGCAAGGTGTTCGATACCAACGATTTCATCATTATTACTCAGCGATTCCACTGTGAGCGCGCCTTGTTTATTGCGCTGCATATGGGCATCCAGGCCCAGTGCTATGCGGTGCCCTCACCAAAAGATATGCTCACCGTGCGGGTACGTGAATTTGGCGCCCGCTTTAGCGCACTGGCCGATCTCTATATTTTCAAACGTGAACCCCGCTTTTTAGGCCCGCTGGTGCCCATCCCTACCATGCATCAGGTACCGGACGATGCACAGGGATATCCGGCGGTCACGCCTGAACAACTACTCGAATTACAAAAGAAACAAGGAAAATAAGCATGGATGTACAAACCCTTTTCGTCGTGTTGGCCTTTCTGCTCATTCCCGTATTTTGTTTTCGCGAAGCATGGAAAGGCTGGCGCTCTGGGGCAGTAGATAAAATTAAAAAGAATGCGCGCGAACCGGTTTACGCTTATCGCAATCAAGAGCCCCTGCAATTTTGGTCTTATGTGCTGGTTTATGCCGGGTGCGGATGTTTATCCTTCGGGATGGTTATTTACTTAGTCTTTTATCGCTAAAGAATTTTCCTTTATATTAGCATTTGAGAATAGCTAATATTTTGATAATAGTTACCATTTCAATGTAAGGGATTAATGCTGCCTGCCAGCATTTCCCTCAGACTATCTTCTATTTGTGAATCCTTTCACAGAATACTCTTCCTGCAGTGCTTAGCCTTAAGAATAGCCTTCACTTTTTATATTTTGTTATTAACGGTTTGCCTTAATTTACTCAAGCATTAAGGAAGAAAATATGCCACAACAAAATTATCTGGATGAGCTCACGCCTGCTTTTACCCCATTATTAGCAATAAAAGAGGCTTCCCGCTGTTTATTATGTCACGACGCCCCCTGTAGTCATGATTGCCCGGCGCAAACAGACCCAGGGAAATTTATTCGCTCTATTTATTTTCGTAATTTTAAAGGCGCTGCCGAAACTATCCGCGAAAATAATGCGCTCGGTGCGGTGTGCGCCCGGGTTTGCCCAACCGAAAAATTATGCCAGCGCGGATGTACGCGCTCAGGAATTGATAAACCTATCGATATTGCACGTCTGCAACGCTTTATTACCGATTTTGAACAGCAGACCGCAATGAAAATCTATCAGCCGGCAACAAAAACGCTCGGCAAAGTAGCTATCATCGGGGCGGGTCCGGCAGGGTTACAGGCCAGCGTAACGCTAAGTAATCTTGGTTATGATGTGACAATCTTCGAAAAACAGGCCCAGCCAGGTGGCTGGTTGCGTTATGGCATTCCAGAGTTTCGTCTGCCGCAAGCAGTTTTGGATCTTGAAATTGCCCGTATCGTTGAAATGGGCGTGACCATCAAGTGCAATTGTGAAGTCGGCAATGCCCTTTCCATTGAGCAACTCAAAGCAGAATACCGCGCCGTACTGGTTACCGTTGGGATGTCTTACGGTTCAACATTACCTCTGTTTGAGAGGGCGAATCACGTAGAAATCGCCGTCGATTTTCTGCAACGAGCCCGCCAATCCAACGGCGATATTACCGTCGCACAAAGTGCATTAATCATCGGCGGTGGCGACGTGGCGATGGATGTCGCCAGTACGTTGAAGCTGCTGGGCTGCCCGTCAGTCACCTGTGTCGCGCGTGAAGAACTCGCTGACTTCCCGGCCAGCGACAAAGAATTCAGCAGCACACAGGCTTTAGGGGTGTCGATAATTGACGGCTTCACGCCCGTGGCGGTTAGCGGAAATCGAGTCACCTTTAAGCACGTACGCCTGCCAGGAGAACTCACGCTTGAAGCCGAACAGATTATTCTCGCCGTCGGCCAACATGCTCAGCTTGATAATTTCGCCGCGTTAAAACCACAGCGCAATCTTATCGATACGCACAATTATCAAACCGCCGATCCGGCTCTGTTTGCTGCGGGCGATATTGTTAAAGGCGATAAAACCGTTGTTTACGCCGTGAAAACAGGAAAAGAAGCCGCTCAGGCCATTCATCACTATTTAGAGGGAGCTTGCTCATGTTAACGAAAGATCTTTCTATTACTTTTTGCGGCGTCAAATTCCCCAACCCGTTCTGCCTCTCTTCCTCTCCGGTGGGCAACTGCTATGAAATGTGCGCCAAAGCCTATGATAGCGGCTGGGGTGGCATTGTTTTTAAAACGATCGGGTTCTTTATTGCTAATGAAGTCTCCCCACGCTTTGACCATCTCACCAAAGAAGATACCGGCTTTATTGGCTTCAAAAACATGGAACAAATTGCCGAGCATCCGCTGGAGGAGAATCTGGCCGCAATTCGTCGACTAAAACAGGACTACCCGGACAAAGTCCTGATTGCGTCGATTATGGGGGAAAATGAGCAGCAATGGCAGGAACTGGCCCGCCTGGTTGAAGACGCGGGTGCAGACATGATCGAGTGTAACTTCTCGTGCCCGCAAATGACCTCACATGCCATGGGTAGCGATGTCGGGCAAAGCCCTGAGCTGGTTGAAAAGTATTGTCGGGCCGTTAAACGCGGCTCGTCCCTGCCGATGCTGGCGAAAATGACACCGAACATTGGTGATATGTGTGAGGTGGCTCTGGCAGCAAAACACGGAGGTGCCGACGGTATCGCGACCATCAATACGGTTAAATCCATCACGAATATCGACCTGAACCGAAAAATCGGGATGCCGGTCGTCAACGGTAAATCCAGTATTTCCGGCTACTCCGGCAAGGCCGTTAAACCTATTGCTTTGCGATTTATCCAACAACTGCGCATGCACCCTGACCTGCGAGATTTCCCGATCAGCGGCATCGGGGGAATTGAGACCTGGGAAGATGCCGCCGAGTTTTTACTGTTAGGCGCGGCCACGCTGCAGGTGACCACCGGGATCATGCAGTATGGCTACCGGATTGTGGAGGACATGACCAGCGGGCTGTCACATTACCTCGCCGATCAAGGGTTTGACTCACTGGAGGAGATGGTTGGTCTTGCCAATGCCAATATCATCCCCGCGGAGGATCTTGACCGTAGCTACATCGTCTACCCGAACATTCATCTTGATAAATGCGTTGGCTGTGGCCGCTGCTACATCTCCTGTTATGACGGCGGACATCAGGCGATGGAATGGAATGAGGAAACCCGCACACCGCACTGCAACACAGAAAAATGTGTGGGATGCCTGCTGTGTGGTCACGTTTGCCCGGTAGCCTGTATTGAGCTGGGTGAGGTGAAATTTAAATCCGGTGAGAAAGAGCATGCGTTAACGTTGTAACGCTGACAAAAAAGCCCGGTACAGATTACGCTGCACCGGGCTTTTTGCGGTATACGATTACTTCTTACGCGCGTACTTCAGTGAGTCCAGCGCGACCGCGAAGATGATAATGCCGCCCTTGATAATGTACTGCCAGTAAGGGTTCACGCCAATGTAGGTCAGACCGTAGTTGATGACGGTGAAGATAATCACACCGGTCACCACGCCAAACACGGTCCCTACCCCGCCGCTGAACGACACGCCGCCAACCACGCACGCCGCAATCGCATCCAGCTCATACATAAAGCCGAGGTTGTTAGTCGCCGAGCCGATACGCCCGGCTTCGAGCAAACCACCGAAGGCATAAAACACGCCAGACAACGCATAGATGATCAGCAGGTTCAGCGCAACGTTGACCCCGGACACTTTCGCGGCTTCAGGGTTTCCGCCGATGGCGAAAATGTTTTTACCGAAGCGGGTCTTGTTCCACAGCACCCAGACAAACGCCACCGCAATCAGCGCATAGAAGGTGATGTAGGAGAGGCGGAAACTACCCAGCGCAATAAAGCCCTGCGCGAAGGTGGAGAATCCGCTGTCAAAGCCAGAAATTGGCGATGCGCCGACAAAGTCGTAGTACAGGGAGTTGATCCCGTAAACGATGATCATCGTACCCAGGGTGGTAATAAACGGCGTCACATTCAGATAAGCAATGATAATACCGTTCACCAGACCGATAATGGCGCCAATCACGCAAACAATCAGCACGACTACGATGATTGGCATTGTAGCCATTTCCGGGAACACCTTGTTGGCGTTCTCCATCGACTGTAGCAAGGTTGCCGCCACGACTGCCGCCAGGCCAACCTGACGTCCCGCCGACAGATCTGTCCCTTGGGTAACAATCAGCCCGGCCACACCCAATGCGATAATAATACGCACCGAGGATTGCGTCAGAATATTACTCAGGTTCAGTAAGCTTAAGAAAGTGGGATCCTGGAAAATAATAATCGCCAGCAAAACCAAAAGAACAACGTAAATTCCGCCTTCTTTCAGATAAGTAAGAAAACTTTTCTTATTTAACGCACTCATGAGGAGCCCCTAATCTTAAAGGTGCAAAGACGCAAGACGGAGGATTTCGTTTTGCGTTGTTGTTTTAGTGTCAACAATTCCGGCAACGAGACCATTGCTCATCACCAGAATACGATCGGTAATACCTAGCAGCTCCGGCATTTCAGAGGAAATAATAATAATCCCCTTATCCTTTTTCGCGAGTTCGGCAATCAGCTGATAAATTTCAAATTTCGCGCCAACATCGATACCACGCGTGGGTTCATCTAACATCAGGATTTCTGGCTGCGTTAATAACCAGCGACCAATAACCACCTTTTGCTGATTACCTCCGGACAGTGAACCGATTTGTGTACGATGGCCCGGCGTTTTCACCCTCATTGAGTCAATTACCCACTGGGTATCACTCTTCATGCGGGAATTATCCAGCAGACCAACTTTGTTTTTATAGTTTTGGATATTGGAGATTAACGAGTTAAAACCAATATCCAGATACGCGTAAATACCGGTTGAGCGGCGCTCTTCCGTGACCAGCGCAAAACCATGATTAATGGCCTCATTTGCGCTATGGTTATTAATCTTTTTGCCGTGTAGCGTAATCGTACCCGATGATTTCTCTCGAATACCAAAAAGCGTTTCAACGATATCAGTACGTTTTGCGCCGACCAGCCCGGCAATCCCGAGAATTTCCCCTTTGTGCAAATCAAACGAGATATCACGAATCGACGGCTGACGCAGCGAGGTCAGGTTACGCACTTGCAGAATGACTTCACCGGGTTTGTTTTCTTTATCCGGAAAACGTTGGTTCAGTGAACGGCCGACCATCATGGAGATGATCTTATCCATATCCAGCCCTTCCAGCGGCTGGGTCGCAATCCACTGGCCATCGCGCAGCACGGTAATTTCATCGCATAGCTGGAAGATTTCTTCCATCTTGTGAGAAATATAAACAATACCGCATCCACGCTCTTTCAGCTTACGGATAATGGTAAACAGATGATTAACTTCTTTCTCGGTTAACGATGACGTTGGCTCATCCATGATGACGATTTTTGCGTCATAGGAGAACGCTTTCGCAATTTCAATCATCTGCATTTGCGAAACGGATAATGTACCAACGCGCGCACGCGGATCGATATCAATATCCAGCTCATCAAATATCGCTTTGGTATCGCGGTACATTTTGTCCTGATCGACAAACATGCCTTTGGTGGGATAGCGTCCCAGCCACATGTTATCCATCACAGAACGTTGTAATACCAGGTTTAATTCCTGGTGTACCATCGAAATACCATTTTCAAGCGCTTCTTTAGCAGAATGAAAATCGATTTCTTTACCCTGAAATAAAATACTACCGGAATCTTTTTGATAGATACCGAAAAGACATTTCAATAATGTTGATTTCCCCGCGCCATTCTCCCCCATTAAGGCATGAATGGAATGTGGGCGGACTTTTAAATTGACATTATCAAGAGCCTTAACGCCGGGGAAGGACTTGTTGATGCCGGTCATTTCCAACAAGTATTCGCCTGACGACTGAGTATGTGTGCTGACCATAATTATACCTTGTTGGCCTTGCAGAGTGCGTTATTAAGGGCGCAATGACATTGCGCCCAAAGACGGAGTATTTACTTATTGGTAAACTCTGCCAGATTATCTTTATCGACACCTACATACGGAACGCGAACAATTTTGTTCTCAATTTTCCAGTTAGTGCCATCTGCCGCACCTTTGCCGTCAGCCAGGTTTTTCGCCAGATCGAAGGTGGCTTTCGCCTGGTTGTTGGCGTCGTTCAGCACGGTACCAGCCATTGCGCCAGATTTCACCAGAGCCAGCGCTTCAGGCAGCGCATCCACACCAAATACCGGTACGCTGGTTTTGTTGTGCGCTTTCAGCGCTTCAACTGCGCCCATTGCCATCGCATCGTTGTTTGCGATAACCACTTCGATTTTGTTGGCGTTCGGACCTGACATCCACGCATCCATTTTATCTTTTGCCTGAGCGGTATCCCACATTGCAGTATCTAACTGCAGTTGCTCAGTTTTAATGCCTTTATCGTTCAGCTCTTTAATCACGTAAGTGGTACGTGCTTCAGCGTCCGGGTGTCCCGGTTCGCCTTTCAGCAGAACAAACTGAATTTTGCCGTCTTTGTTCAGGTCCCAGTTCGGGTTCGCTGCCCAGTGTTTGGCGATCAAATCACCCTGAATAATACCGGACTCTTTAGAGTCGGTACCGACGTAAAACGCTTTGTCATAGCTGTCCAGCGCCTTACGAGAAGGTTCTTTGTTAAAGAACACGATCGGTACGTTCTGCCCGCGTGCCTTTTCAATGACCGTGCCTGCCGCTGCCGGGTCAACCAGGTTAATCGCCAGTGCCTTAACGCCTTTTGCCAGCAGCACGTCGATCTGGTCGTTTTGTTTGGACTGGTCGTTCTGCGAGTCATTCATCAGCAGTTGTACATCTGGCGCCGCTTTGGCATCTTTTTCAATAGCCTTACGTACTACAGACATAAAGTTATCGTCATACTTATAGATAGTCACACCAATGCGGGTATCAGCAGCGTGCGCAGCCGCGCCGAATAACATGCTTGCCATTACAGCAGACAGGGTCAACACCTTCTTATTCATGGTATCTCCGGTTTTATTATGCAGGGTAGTACTTGAGATAAATGCTCGGCAGGCAGAACGTTACTGAAGTGTTACTGAACGCCGAAGCTCACTTTTAAAAAATATTTCTTCCGTGTCTGGCAACGCTCCAAAAACAGGCTTTAATTTTTGTTTAAGGCACCTTTACCTCGGTGAAAGTGATTATTCACCGTTACATAGTAGTTACAGCGCAACAAACAGTGTCATCATAGCTATCGCATTGTTAATATACTGTGAATTTACTCACATATTGAAAGCGGTTACATCGCGCAACGTTATGAGTTAGTGATCGGTGCCGCATTCTGCCGAAGCGCCACAGAATGGCGACGCACCAGCGTCGGCATAAAGCAATGCGTCGCCTCCGGGTCTAACGTGCCTGCAGCCCCCTGTAGCGCAAGCTCCGTCGCCATTTTTGCCATTGAGGCAATGGGATAGCGTACGGTGGTCAGTTGCGGATCGGTGTAACGCGCGATAGGAATATCATCAAAGCCAATGATAGAAAGGTGTAATGGAATAGCGATGCCGTTATCTTTTAGCGCGGTCAGCGCGCCGGCAGCCATATTGTCGTTATAGGCGAAAACCGCCGTCAGTTGTAAGTTACGTCCCAGCAGTTCTACCATCGCAGACTCTCCGCCTTGCATATCGGGCGAACCGGTGCCGACCCAACTTTCTGCCGCAACAATCCCCTGCTCTTTCAGGGCTGTTAACCACCCTTCTTTGCGCATGGTGTCATCTTCAATGCGATGGCTTGACGCCAGATAACCGATGCGTTGATGACCATTATTCAGCAGCATTCGGGTCGCCATTTTGGCACCGCTGATGTTATCCAGGCAGACGCAGCGGTGGGCGTACCCCGGCACCAGACGGTTGATCAGCACCATACCGGGGATTTGATCCATAAACTCGGCGAGTTCCCGATCGCTCAGTGCTTTCGAGTGTACAATCAGTGCGTTACAGCGCTGACGAATCAACACCTCAATGGCATGACGTTCTTTTTCAGCCTCATGATAGCTGTTGCCAATCAGGACATACTTCTGATGCTGCTGGGCAACCATATCCACGGCTTTTACCAGCGCGCCAAAAAAGGCGTCTGATACATCCATGACCACAACACCAATCGTGTCGCTCACCTGCGTCGCCAGCGCTTGCGCGTTGGCATTAGGTCGATAGCCCAGCAGAGTAACTGCCTTCATTACCGCTTCACGCGTATCGGGACTCACCAGCGCACTGTTGTTCAGTACGCGGGAAACGGTCGCTACAGAAACGCCAGACTGTCGTGCCACATCACGTATGGTGATCATATTCACTGCCCTGTTTTAGATTGCGGTTGCCCGCAGACACCCCAGGCTGGGTATTTTGTCAGCACAATGAAACGCACTGCGTGAGAGATGTCACAGGAATGAAAGCGCTTACATCCATTTTGTTAATGAATGTGATCCAGATCGTTATCTGGATGTACGCGGTAATGATGTCCCCGCAGCACGCAGGGTTAATTGACGCCACAGCCATTCCACCGGGCCCTGGCGGTAAAAACGTAGCCATATGACGGAGAAAAGTAGGTTAACGGCCCAAACCGGAATGACGAAATACAGCAGCTCCAGTCGGTCAAATTTCATAAATAAGCCGACCTGGTAAAACAGCGTGGTGCAGATTAAGGTTTGTAACAGATAGTTAGTTAATGCCATGCGCCCCACACAGGCGATGGCAATGACCCATTTTAAGCGGCTAAGCTGCGGCCAGAAGCCGAACATCAGCGCGGCGTAACCGATGGTTTGCAACGGCGCGCCCAGCTCTCGCGGGGCTTGTAGCAAGAAGGCACACCAGCGATATGCCCAGCCCAGATGCCACTGAGCGACGATAGCAGGCAGGTTAATCGCCATCCCGAGAATGACCAGCAGTACACCGGTGCGTCGGTAATGCTGTAAGCTGTACTGCCCTTTTAACCAACCGCTGCGCATCAATGCCGCGCCGAGCAGCATCATCCCCGCCAGTTGCCAGCCGTACTGTGCGCCCAGCGCCAGCAAGCTATTGGACATCATATCCACGCGATTGCTGACGGCTTCCATTCCACCGTTTATTTTCCAGTATTTTTCATACAGCAACGCTGAGGCATCCGGCGTCCAGGCACGACTGGTTTCACTCCCGGAGATTACCCCCAGCAGCAGCAATACGCCAACGCCCACCAGATAAAGCAGTACGCCGGTGTTAAATAAGCTTTTTACCGACGGCGCATCACGGATCAACCGCCAACAAATCAGGCCGATTAAGCCATATGCCAGCAGGATATCGCCATCCCAGAAGAGTAAACCGTGAATAAAACCCAATAGAACCAGCAGCGTAAGCCGCGACTGGATCCAGCGTTTGCCGCGCGGGAGCAGCATTTGCAGACCGGCACCGAACAGCAGCGCAAACAGCGTGAGGAATTTTACCTGCGCAAAGAGATCGAGCAGCGCCCAGGTCCAGGCGTCGGATAAGGTGATGTTGCCATACCACGCGGGATTGAGGTATGCCGCCTTTGGCAAGCCAAAGGCGCTAATATTGAGAAGCAGGATACCAAGAATGGCGACGCCACGAATAAAATCCAGCGTGACATTACGCTCCATGGTCCCTGCCCTAATCAGTTGTGATGACGTACTGCGCGCAGGAATTCCTGACGCGTGTTCTGGCTGGACTTAAACAATCCGCCAAGAGAAGTGGTCGTGGTCGCACTGGTCGCATCGCGAATGCCACGCGCTTTCACACAGTAATGTACCGCATCAATCGACACCGCCACATTATTCGTCCCGAGCAGCGTTTGCAGCGCGGTGAGAATTTGCTGGGTGAGACGTTCCTGTACCTGCGGACGCTGTGCGAAAAACTGCACAATGCGGTTAATCTTGGACAGACCAATGACCGAATCTTTCGGGATATACGCCACCGTCGCTTTGCCATCGATAGTCACAAAGTGGTGTTCGCAGGTGCTGGTCAGCGTGATATCGCGGACCGTGACCATCTCGTCCACCTTCATTTTGTTTTCAATGACGGTAATTTTCGGGAAGTTGGCGTAGTCGAGGCCGGAGAAAATCTCATCGACATACATTTTCGCAATGCGATGCGGAGTTTCCATCAAACTGTCATCGCTCAAATCGAGATTGAGCAACTGCATAATCTCGGTCATATGGCCCGAGATAAGACGTTTGCGCGTTTCGTTATCCATCTCTTGCACGGGCGGGCGTAGTGGCGTTTCAAGACCACGCGCGACCAGCGCTTCATGAACCAGGGCCGCTTCTTTACTGAGTGATGACATTTCTTCTTCTCCTGCAGGTGGGGCGCCTCTGCCCTGCATGGGGCAAAGTTTTTAGGCTGTGTCACAGCCAGAACATTGTGCGTGAGGCGGCGCACATAATCCAGTATTCACCGCGATAATTATTGAAATTGGCACAGCCTTTCAGCGTAGCGATTTCACTTGTCGTTCTACCCGGCGACGTCGAGTGTTAATGTAAAGTTATATAGATGATGAAGTATGTTTGCTCAATGCGGAAGTGAAAGTTGCTCACAGTGCCATGAATAATCTGTATTATGATGAGTTCGCAAACATATTCAGGTTCAACACAACAAGGAGCCCCGCATGGAAATGCTTGAAGAGCACCGCTGTTTTGAAGGCTGGCAGCAACGCTGGCGTCACGACTCCGCCACGTTAAATTGCACCATGACCTTCAGTATTTTTCTTCCTCCCCCGCGCGATAACACCCCGCCTCCGGTGCTGTACTGGCTGTCGGGTCTGACATGCAATGATGAAAACTTCACGACTAAAGCCGGCGCACAACGCATTGCGGCTGAGCTGGGCATTGTACTGGTGATGCCGGACACCAGTCCGCGCGGCGAGCAGGTTGCCAATGATGATGGCTACGATTTAGGCCAGGGGGCGGGATTTTACCTCAATGCCACCCAACAGCCATGGGCAACGCATTTTCGCATGTATGACTATCTGCGTGATGAGCTGCCGGCACTGATTCAATCGCAGTTTAACGTCAGCGATCGCTGCGCCATCAGTGGACACTCCATGGGCGGTCACGGCGCATTGATTATGGCGCTGAAAAATCCCGGGAAATACACCAGCATTTCCGCCTTTGCGCCGATCGTAAATCCTTGCCGCGTTCCGTGGGGGGAGAAGGCTTTTAGCGCGTATCTGGGTGAAGATAAATCACGGTGGGCCGCGTGGGACAGCTGCGAGTTAATGTTGGCCAGCAAGCCCGCAGACGCGATTCCGACGCTTATTGATCAGGGAGACAGCGATCAGTTTCTCGCCGATCAGCTGCAACCCGCGGTACTAGCCGAAACGGCCCGTCAAACCGCATGGCCAATGACGCTACGCATCCAGCCAGGTTACGACCATAGCTATTACTTTATTGCGTCGTTTATTGAGGATCACCTGCGCTTCCATGCCCAGTATTTGTTGAAGTAACGCCTGAGTGAGGGCGCCAGCCCTCTTCATTTCTCCATCATTCCTTCACTTTTTCTCCTTTTTTCTTTCTCCACTATCCTATTGATTTAAAAAGCATTACCCTCAAAACAAGATCAAACACAAATGATTTCGATTATCATTTGTGTTTACAAACATTCATACTTTTGTACAATCCATTCGCTTCTTTACTGAAAAGAGTCCTTAAAAGACAAATACATACAATTGTCATGGCCTTTCACATGACGCGCTGATCGTTACCCTAAATAATTCGAGTTGTATGAACGCGCGTAGCCACGCATCTGCAACTTGAAGTATGCCGGGTAAATTCATTTAAATGGAATGATACAAATGACTATACCTCACGTTAAGGCTGTAGCTGCCGCAGTATGCGTCGCCAGTCTCCCATCACTCGGGCATGCCGCTGAACAAGACACCGTGGTAGTTACCGCCACCGGCTTCGAACAGAAAATTCAGGACGCTCCCGCTTCGATATCTGTTATTACCAAGCAGCAGATTGAGGACAAAGCCTATCGCGATGTTACCGATGCGCTAAAAGATGTCCCTGGCGTCGTCGTCACCGGCGGGGGTAGCAGCAGCGATATCAGTATTCGTGGTATGGCTTCGCAATACACGCTCTTCCTGGTCAACGGTAAACGCATCAGCACACGCGGCACACGTCCTAACAGCGACAACTCAGGTATTGAGCAAGGTTGGCTGCCGCCACTGGAATCCATCGAGCGTATCGAGGTAATCCGTGGCCCAATGTCATCTCTGTACGGCTCCGATGCGATGGGCGGCGTCATTAACGTCATCACCAAGAAAGTGTCGAATACCAAAGCCTGGACCGGCTCTCTGCACGGCGATGCCACTTTCCAGGAAGACAGAGACTCCGGCGATATTTATCAGACCAACGCCTATGCGTCTGGGCCACTGATTGACGGATTACTCGGCGCAAAAGTGACCGGATTATTCTCTCATCGGGCAGAGGACAAAATCCTCAATGGCTACAATGAACAGCGTATGCGTAACGGGGGCTTAACCCTGAACTTTACGCCAGATGATAAAAATGACATCGACTTCGATTACGCACGTGAACTGCAGGATCGCGACAGTACGCCAGGCAAATCCATGGCCGAGGAAAGCTGCCGCAACGGAAGCTGCAAGCCCAACAGTAAAAGCGAAAACAAGTATGTGCACACAACGTATTCACTAACCCACAGCGGTTATTACGACGACTTCAACTCCACCAGCTATGTCCAGCAGGAAGAGACCGAAAACCCAGGTCGCCAGATGAAGTCCTACAACACGATTTTCAATAACCAGAACCAGGTATTCCTTGGGGCGCACACCCTGACGTTGGGCGGGCAATACCGTTATGAAAAACTGAGTGATAACGGTAACCAGCTGCAAGCTGCTGATGGACTGAACAAACTGACCCGCTGGAGCTGGGCGCTGTTTGCTGAAGATGAGTGGGCCGTTACCGATACCTTCACGCTGACTGGCGGTCTGCGTATGGATAAAGATGAAAACTACGGCGACAACTGGACGCCGCGCGGTTATGGCGTATGGCATCTGAGCGATCAATGGACCTTAAAAGGCGGCGTTTCAGCGGGCTATCGCGCACCGGATCTGCGCCAGTCGTCTGCCAGTTGGGGACAGGTCACCGGCGGCGGTAGACTGAACGGAATCATTGTCGGCAACCCGGACCTGAAGCCGGAGAAAAGCCTCAGCGAAGAGATCGGTTTACTGTGGGATAACGGCAACAATCTCAACGCGGGCGTCACGCTGTTCAATACTGACTTCAAAGACAAAATCACCGAAGTGCGCCGCTGTAACAGCAGCTCCGATCCGGCCTGTACCATCGGCAATACCCACTATGACTTCGTCAGCGATCGCGTTAACGTCGATAAAGCCAATATGCGCGGCGTAGAATCCACTTTCGGCTGGAAGATGACTTCCGACATCAACTGGACGGCGAACTACACTTACACGGAATCTGAACAGAAAAGCGGTCAGTTCTCCGGTCAGCCATTGAACAAAATGCCAAAGCATATGTTCAACACCACGCTGGACTGGCAGGCCACGCAGGATCTCGGTTTCTGGAGCCGTCTGAATCTGCGCGGGAAAACGTCTGAATACCTGAGCCGTACCTCCATGGCGCAGGGCACCCCGTCCTATACTCAGGTCGATGTTGGTTTGCGCTACTATGCTAACAAAGATCTGCTGATGACCGCTGGCGTGTATAACGTGCTGGATAAGCAAATCGATTACGATACCTACGACACTGTTCTCGATGGTCGTCGTTACACGGTTGGCCTGACTTACAGCTTCTAAGTCTGGCGCAATAAAAAAACCCCGGCACTCATCATGCCGGGGTTTTTGTTATGCTTTTTATACTGTTATTTCTTCACGCGATCCGGGAATTTCATTTCGCTGTAGCGAACAAAATGAGTTCCTTTCGCCAGCTTATAGCCAAACCAGATAATCAGGAACAGCGGGATACCGATATAGGTTGCCATCACGCCGCCCCAGTCAATGCTATCTTTCAGGAACGCTTCGTAGTTCTGGCCCAGAGTGATAATCAGGCACAGCACAAAGGCGAAGATCGGACCCAGCGGGAAGAAGCCAGAACGGTACGGCAGATCCTTCACATCGCGCCCCTGCAGCACATAACCGCGACGGAAACGATAGTGGCTAATAGCGATCCCCAGCCAGGCGATAAAGCCCGTCATCCCGGAGGTGTTCAGCAGCCAGAGGTACACGGTCTGGTTACCAAACATCGAGGTCAGGAAACACAGCCCCGCCACCACGGTCGTCGCATACAGCGCGTTACGCGGTACACCGCCACGAGACAGTTTGCCAAAAATACGCGGCGCTTTACCGTCGCATGCCAGGGTGTAAAGCATACGCGTGGAGGCATACATCCCGGAGTTACCCGCTGACAGTACCGCCGTCAGGATAACCGCGTTCATTACTGCTGCGGCTGACAGCAGACCCGCATGCTGGAATACCAACGTGAACGGGCTAACGCTGATGTCTTTCACATCGTTGCGCAGCAGGCTCGGATCGGTGTACGGGATAATCAGGCTGATAATCAAAATCGCGAACACATAGAACAGCAGGATTCGCCAAAACACCTGACGCACCGCACGTGGAATGTTCTTTTCAGGATCTTCAGATTCGCCTGCCGCGATACCGATCAGCTCAGTTCCCTGGAAGGAGAAGCCGACGATCATCGCCACGCCAATCATAGCGGCAAAACCCCCGGCAAACGGTGCATCACCGGTCGTCCAGTTGCTCCAGCCCACTGGCTGAGTGCCTTTGAAGATACCGAAAATCATCATCACGCCAACCACGATGAAGATAATTACAGTGGTAACTTTGATCAGCGAGAACCAGTATTCCGCTTCACCAAATCCGCGAACGGAAATGTAGTTCAGCAGGAAGATAACGCCGAGGAACAGTGCGCTCCAGATCCAGCCCGGCGTGTCCGGGAACCACCAGCTCATCACCAGTTGTGCGGCCACCAGGTCAACGGCAATCGTTACCGCCCAGTTGTACCAGTAGTTCCAGCCCAGCGCGAAGCCAAAGCCTTCTTCTACGTAGTTTTGACCGTAAGTGGAGAACGAGCCGGAAACCGGCATATAGGCAGCCAGTTCACCGAGGCTGGTCATCAGGAAGTACACCATCAGACCGATCAGGATATAAGAGAACAACGCGCCGCCAGGACCCGCCGCAGAAATAGTTGCACCAGATGCAACGAAAAGACCTGTACCGATGGAGCCTCCAATGGCAATCATCGTCAGGTGACGCGCCTTCAGTTCACGACGTAGCGTGGGCGCTTCTGTGGTTTTAGTTTCGGAAACCATGTGAAAATGCTATCCATCCAAAAAATGAGGCGCGATTGTAGCAGACGAAATGGCATTCTTCCGGCACAAATGCGCTGTTATAAGAGACCTTCATGACTGGCCGCGGATTATAAGTAAAGCAGAAAACGGGCGGCACAAGGCGGTTAAGACGTAACAGCCATTATGGATAGGGTGGCCTGACGAGAGTTAGCGCGCTATTCGCCCTACTCAACATGGTCGCTGTAATATAAAAAACGCGTAATGGCATTGGAGATATGTTTTTGCCGGTGATGAACGCGCCAGAGAGTGCGCACTAAACGCGGCAGTGGCACGGTAACTTCGCTCAGCGTCCCTGCCTGTAACTGCTCCGCAATGACCCGACGCGACAAACAGCTGATCCCGAGACCATGGCGCACCGCATGCTTGATGGCCTCGGAGTTCCCCAACTCCATCGCCATCTGAAATCTTGGCAGATGAGACAACAGCAGGTAATCCACCAGTTCACGCGTACCCGATCCTCGCTCACGCAGGATCCACGGCGAAGCAGCCAGCTGTTCCAGCGTAATGGGCCCCTTTGTGAGCGGTGACGACGGTGCGGCAAACACCACCAGTTCGTCCTCCAGCCACGGTTCAGAGATGATTTCCGTACTGTGACACGGCCCTTCTATCAGCCCGATGTCTACCCGAAAATCCAGCACCGCATTGATCACGTCCTGGCTGTTGCCCACGCTAAGTTCCAGCGGCAAATCGGGGAAATCCTGGCGATAACGGGCGATCATGGCGGGCAGAATATAATTACCGATGGTGCTACTGGCATAGACCCGAATGGCGCCATTATCTTTGCGAAAAAGCTGTTCGATTTCGGTCGTTTGCTCAAGTAACGCCAGCGCGCGCGGATAAAGCAAGCGTCCGTGTTCGTTAACCACCAGCCGTTTGCCAACACGGTCAAACAGTTGCACGCCAAGTTGCCCTTCCAGATCGGTAAGCGCCGCACTCACCGCCGACTGCGACAATGCCAGCATGACAGATGCCTGGGTTGTTGAGCCGCTTTTTAGTACCTCAGCAAACACTTCAAGTTGTCGCAGGGTGATATGCATAGTCGTTTTCCACCGGATAGCCGTTACTTATACCCTAAATAATTCGAGTTGCAGGAAGGCGGCAAGAGAGAGCATCCCCCGGAGCGTACTTAAGTACGTGACTGGGGTGAACGAGCGCAGCCAACGCACATGCAACTTGAAGTATGACGGGTATACCACTTATATAGATTAATTATAAATATATAATCAATTTTATTTTTAAACCACTTCGCCTTACTCTTTTACCCAGATAAAGGAGAAGGATATGACAGAACTCACCTTACAGACTCATCGTCGTACAGCGTGGCATTTTATTCCGGGGCTTGCCCTGAGTGCAGTTATCACTGGGGTCGCCTTATGGGGAGGATCCATTCCCGCCGTTGCAGGTGCCGGGTTCAGCGCCCTCACCTTAGCCATCTTATTGGGGATGATTCTCGGCAACACCGTCTATCCGCACATCTGGAAAAGCTGTGATGGCGGCGTGCTGTTCGCGAAACAACATTTATTACGTCTGGGGATTATCCTCTACGGTTTCCGCCTCACCTTCGCGCAAATTGCTGACGTCGGCGTCAGCGGTATCGTGATTGATGTGTTAACGCTAAGCAGCACCTTTATGATTGCCTGTTTCCTGGGGCAGAAAGTATTTGGTCTGGACCGTCACACCAGCTGGCTGATTGGCGCGGGTAGCAGCATTTGTGGTGCCGCCGCCGTGCTGGCAACCGAACCAGTGGTGAAAGCAGAAGCCAGTAAAGTGACCGTCGCTGTCGCCACCGTGGTTATCTTCGGTACAATCGCTATCTTCCTGTATCCGGCGATGTATCCGTTGCTTTCACACTGGTTTAGCCCAGAAACCTACGGCATTTACATTGGCTCCACCATGCATGAAGTTGCACAGGTTGTGGCTGCCGGGCACGCCATTAGCCCGGATGCGGAAAACGCCGCGGTTATTGCCAAAATGCTGCGCGTCATGATGCTGGCACCGTTCCTTATCCTCCTGGCCGCACGCGTTAAACAACTGTCTCCGGCCACGGGCGGTGAGAAGAGCAAAATAACCATTCCATGGTTTGCCATCCTGTTCATTGTGGTCGCAATTTTTAACTCGTTCCACCTGCTGCCACAGTCAGTAGTGAACATGCTGGTAACGCTGGATACCATTTTGCTGGCAATGGCGATGGCGGCCCTGGGGCTGACCACGCACGTTAGCGCGCTGAAAAAAGCCGGTGCCAAACCGTTACTGATGGCCCTGCTGCTGTTTGTCTGGCTGATTGTGGGTGGCGGTGCGATTAACGTCGCTATCCACGCGCTGATGGCATAAACGATCACGACTCACCTCTATTAACCCGCTATACTCTCCCTTTTTGTATTTGAGTATGGCGGGTTAAATTTATGAAATATATCGGAGCGCACGTAAGCGCCGCTGGCGGTCTGGCTAACGCCGCTATTCGAGCCGCAGAAATCGAAGCGACCGCATTCGCCCTGTTCACCAAAAATCAGCGCCAGTGGCGTGCCGCGCCGCTGACCACCGAAATCATTGATGATTTTAAATCTGCCTGCGAGAAGTATCATTATACTGCCGCCCAAATCCTGCCTCACGACAGTTACCTGATTAACCTCGGTCATCCGGTTAGCGATGCGCTGGAAAAATCACGTGATGCGTTTATAGATGAAATGCAGCGCTGTGAACTGCTGGGCTTATCCTTGCTGAACTTTCACCCGGGCAGCCATTTGATGCAGATCCCGGAAGATGAGTGTCTGGCGCGCATTGCCGAATCCATCAACATCGCCCTTGCTCAGACCCAGGGCGTTACGGCAGTTATCGAAAATACCGCCGGACAAGGCAGCAACCTTGGATTTAAGTTTGAGCACCTTGCCGCCATTATCGACGGCGTCGAAGATAAGTCCCGCGTCGGCGTCTGTATTGATACCTGCCATGCCTTCGCGGCCGGTTACGATTTGCGCTCCGTCGAGGAATGCGAAAAGACGTTTGCGGAATTTGAACGTATTGTCGGCTTCAGGTACCTACGCGGTATGCACCTGAACGACGCCAAGAGCGCATTTGGCAGTCGCGTTGACCGTCACCACAGCTTAGGTGAAGGCAATATTGGCCACGATGCCTTCCGTTGGATCATGCAGGACAATCGTTTTGACGGCATTCCGCTGGTGCTGGAAACGATTAATCCGGATATCTGGGCAGAAGAGATTGCCTGGCTGAAAGCCCAGCAAACAGAAAAAGCGGTGGCATAATCATGAACGACAGGGAAAAGCAGATCCTTAAGATCCTGCGTCGCAATCCGTTGATTCAGCAGAATGAAATCGCCGATATTTTGCAGATCAGCCGTTCACGAGTTGCTGCGCATATTATGGATTTGATGCGTAAAGGCATGATTAAAGGTAAAGGTTATATCCTTACCGAACAGGATTATTGCGTGGTTGTCGGGGCGATCAATATGGATATTCGTGGTGTTGCTGACATCCACTATCCTCAGGCTGCCTCTAACCCTGGTAACATTCACTGCTCGGCAGGCGGCGTGGGACGCAACATCGCCCACAACCTGGCGCTGCTGGGCCGTGACGTCCACTTAATTTCCGCTGTTGGCAGTGATTTCTATGGCGAAACATTGCTGGAACAAACGCGTCAGGCCGGTGTTAACGTTTCCAGTTGCATACGCCTGCATGGACATAACACCTCAACTTACCTGTCGATCGCTAATCAGCAGGAAGAGACCGTACTGGCAATTAACGATACCCATATCCTGCAACAATTGACGCCGCAGTTACTGAACAGTTCGCGAGATTTGATCCGCCATTCCGGTGTCGTACTGGCAGATTGCAATCTGACTGCCGAAGCCATTGAGTGGGTCTTTACTATTGCTGATGATATTCCGGTATTCATTGACACCGTTTCAGAGTTCAAAGCGGCAAAAATGAAGACCTGGTTTACGCGTATTCATACGCTAAAACCAACGCAGAAAGAGCTGGCGATTTTGTGGGGTCAACCTATTCATTCAGATGCCGATCGCGTACTGGCCGTCAATAGTCTCCATCAGCAAGGGGTAAAACGAATCTTTGTTTGCCTGGAAGATGAATCCGTTTTTTGCAGCGAAAAGGACGGAGAACAGTTTTTACTGACGCCTCCTGAGCATACGGTTGTAGACAGTTTTGGCGCCGACGATGCTTTTATGGCGGGATTGCTGTACAGCTTTCTGGAAGGGAGTGAATTTCGTGAAAGCGCTCACTTTGCCATGGCCTGCGCGGCATTATCGCGAGCCAGCGTCAGCATCAACAACCCAACCCTCTCAGCAGATAACGCCTTGTATTTGCTGCAAACTGCTTAAATGTAATGCCGGATGGCGCTACGCGTATCCGGCATTATTTTCGCTATGCCAGCCCGATAAAGAAACCGGCTATAGTAGCGCTCATCAGGTTTGACAGCGTTGCTGCTGCCAGCGCGCGCATGCCAAGCTGCGCGATTTCCGGGGCACGCTGTGGCGCTATCGCCGAAAATGCCCCGACGACAACGCCAATCGAACCAAAGTTAGCGAAACCGCACAGCGCAAACGAGATAATCGCAATGGTCTTCACATCCAGCGTTCCACCCGTTTGCAGATACGGCGAGAAGTTGAGATAAGCGACAAACTCATTAATCGCCAGCTTCTGTCCGATCAGGCTGCCTGCCAGCGTCGCATCGCTCCAGTCCACACCCATAATCCACGCCAGCGGGGCTAGCGCATAGCCAAAGATCCCTTCCAGAGTGGCGTGACCAAAGCCAAACCACCCACCAATTCCGCCAATAATGCCGTTAATCAGCGCGATAATGGCGACAAATGCCATTACGACCGTCGCCACGCCAGCAGCAATTTTCAGCCCGGTCATCGCTCCGCTCGCCGCTGCTTCGATGATGCTTTTCGGTGGCGTTTCAGTAAATGACAGGTTCTCAAAGGTGACGCGAGATTCTTCAGTTGCCGGACTCAGCATACGCGCGAACAAAATACCGCCAGGAATTGCCATCAACGATGCCGCCAGCAAATAGTCAATCGGAACGCCCATTCCGGCGTAACCAATCATCATTGAGCCAGCAATCGAGGCCATCCCACTACAAATAGCGGTAAACAGCTCATTGCGATTCAGGCGGTCAATAAACGGCTTCACGATCGCCGGGATCTCGTTTTGCCCGAGGAAAATCGTCGTTACGGCGACAAATGACTCGATCTTACTGATGTTCAGCGCTTTCTGGAAAATACCGCCGAGGATGCGGATCAACAGCCCCATCACGCCAATGTAGTAGAGAAGACTGATCAGTGCGGTCACAAAAATGATGGCCGGTAGCACCCGAAAAGCGAAGATAAACCCGGCTCCGTCAAACAGCACATCCATTTTTGGCCCAACCAGGGAGCCAAAGATAAATGCGCTTCCCGCGTCACTGTATGACATTACCTTGTGGACACCGAGCGCAGCCTGTTCAACCAGCCATTTTCCTGGCGGGAAGTACAGCATAATGCCGCCGATTGCGATTTGCAGTACCAGTGCAGCCCCGACCGTGCGCAGACTTATACGTTTTTTATTTACTGACAGCAGAAACGCGATGGCCAGTAATACCACCATACCCACAACACTTCTCATTATATCCATAATGAAATTCCCTTCATGCCAGGAAACCCGGCGTTATCGCCAGGTTTTGGTAGGTTTGATATTCGCGGGCGACCGCATTCTGCCCGGGAAATTCTGTCAGACGAGGCGCTGATACTCCTTCGCAATTTCACAGGCCAGTACCGCATTGTTGAACACCAGCTGAATATTTGATTTCAGGCTGTCACCACCGGTCAGCTCTGCAACCCGCGCTAACAGGAACGGCGTACTCTCTTTTCCCACGACGCCCTGATCTTCCGCTTCTTTTACCGCCCGATCGATTGCCGCATTAATTTTCTCTTCGGCCATCGCAAACTGCTCTGGGATGGGGTTCGCAACAACCAGACCGCCGTCGAGACCCGTTTGCCATTTCACCGCCATGGCACGGGCAATCTCTTGCGCACTGTCCAGACGGATACTGACCTCAAACGGACTGGTACGGCAGAAAAATGCTGGCAACGCGTTGGTTTGATAACCAATTAACGGCACACCAAAGGTTTCTAAATATTCAGTAGTTAAGCCGAGATCAAGAATAGATTTCGCCCCGGCACAAATTACCGTGACATTGGTATGCGCCAGTTCTTGCAGATCCGCGGAAATATCAAAGGTATGTTCAGCACCACGATGAACCCCACCTATTCCCCCTGTCGCAAATACTTTAATTCCCGCCAGGGCGGCAATAATCATGGTTGAGGCAACAGTCGTTGCACCATTTTTTCCTGCCGCGACCACAAACGGCAAATCACGACGACTTACTTTCGTAACGCTATGACCTTCTCGCCCAAGCAACTCAATTTCATCTTTGCTTAAACCAACTTTCATTATTCCGCCAATAATGGCAATGGTCGCAGGAACCGCACCGTGTTTACGAATAGTTTCTTCTACTTCAATCGCTGTCTGGGCATTCTGCGGAAATGGCATACCATGAGAAATAATGGTTGATTCAAGTGCAACAATCGGCTTCTTACTGTTTAATGCTTCCTGTACTTCTGGAGATATTTGTAATAATTCAGAGGAAAGAGTTAATTCAGACATTCTGTGTTCTCCACTAATGAGCTTACATTCGCAACAGACAAATCAGGGTTATTGGTATATTCACAGGCTAACGCCATTGATGAACAACCCTGCGCAAATCGAACCGAATCAATAAAGGGCATGCCGTCTACCCAGCAGGACGCCAGTCCAGCCATCATTGCATCGCCAGCCCCGGTAACATTAATGACGTGAGTTTTAATCGGCAGTGACCAACCACGACTCCCCGCAATATCACTGTAATAAACACCGTCACCGCCCATGCTGAGCACCAGCCTATTTAAGCCGCGATCATGAAACCAGGCGGCGACTTTACCCACGTCATCACGCCCGGAAAGCGCAATACCGCTTAGCGTTTCGGCTTCAAGCCGGTTGGGTTTAAGAGTGTGAATTTGTCCAAGCCGCTCGCGAATTTTGACGCATTTCCATGCCGATACCGGGTCAACAAACACCGGAACCTCTCCGGCATTTTCCAGCACCCATGCCAGGGCATCTTCGCTGATATTGCAATCGGCGACGATGACTTTCGCCTGCCGAATAAAATCATGATGCTGTGATAAAAAATCAGCTGAAATATGTTCGGTAATGCTCATATCATTAATGGCAACCAACATTTCACCGGTGTTATCAAGCAATGATAAATAACTGGACGTATTCTCTCCGGGAACGATAAGACACTTATCAACATGAACTCCGGATTGATTGGTTTGCGCCAATAACGATTGTCCATAAAAATCATTACCAACCGCCGTCAGTAACCATGAATTTTTCCCCAGCAGCGCGAGATTATGTGCAATGTTACGTCCAACTCCGCCGGGGGTGAATTTTATCTTTCCTGGATTCGAATCCGCATAATTTAGAGAAGCATGCGAATACCCAGCAACATCCATATTGGCCGAGCCAATAGTTACTATGTATTCCTTTTCACGCATAGCACGTCCCCTGGCAATTAACTTGCCACAAATGAGTTCGTTAAAAATAACCAACGCCACACATCAGGTTATTAGAGCACATGTTCACTATCAAACACATGTTCATAGTAAGCGTGTTTTTGACAAAGTAAATCCATATTCAAGATCTAAACTCAATAGATATGAACAGAATCACAATTTTTTATAGATACAGTCTGTAAAGGAAAGAGAAAATGAGAGGTAGTACAAATTCAAGCAGTCTAAAGAGTTTAACTCCGGCATAACCGGAGATTTTTCAGATGCGCCAGACGATCCGGTTCGTATCAACTGAGCGAAACAAGGTCCTCTGGCATATGGTTGTACAAAATCCGCCAGAAGTGCTCAGCCGTTTTATTCAACCGGGTATCCATTCGGTAAATATAAGCCTGAATAGGCACCATCAGTTCCGGCGTCTGCAGACAAACCAGCCGCTTTTCGCGCAGTTCGTTTACGATTGTCCACGCCGGCAGCCAGGCGATACCATGCCCATCCAATGCCATATTTTTTAATAACTCACTCATCGAAGACATAAACAGCGTTCGGGCTGAAATGCCGCCTACTTCCGCCAGATGACGGTTTACCAATCTTCCCATGTAGGATGTGCTGGTATAGTTCAGAATCGGCGCCTGCGACTGGTAGATATCAAACAACGCCTTACCCTGCGCATCAACTGCACACACGGGGTACAGTTCAGACTCAAAAACCTTCAAGCCGCAGAAAGGTGACTGCATTAAATCTTCATCCCGAAAGGAGATAATAAAATCGCTTTTCCCCTCGCGCAGAGTATTCACCGCCTGAACAACATCAATAGCTTCAACGTGATAGACAAACTCCTCACCCCAGGCCGCCATTGAGTGCACCAATCTGGGCAACATCGTCAGCGACAGAGAATGTGCCGCCGCTATTTTGATATTGGGTACACCCAGTAAATTGTGGCCGCTTAGCTCATCCAGATTACATTCCAGCTGTTGCAACAAACTACGGGTTTGCGAATGAAATAGCTTGCCCTCCTCCGTGAGTTGCAGTGGGCTCGTTGTGCGATCAAAAAGCAGCACACCCACGGCTGATTCGAGCGCCTTGATCCGCCGACTAAATGCCGGTTGGGATATGTTGCGCTCCTCAGCCGCCTGGGAAAAATGACGGCATGCCTCCAACGTCAAAAAGTCATATAACCATTTTGTCTCAATATTTTTCATGCTTATCACGCAGATATTTAAATATGCCTATTAGCCTTAAAGCATCATGCCTGAATAGTTCCGGAGATGACATTCATCATTAGCGCCTGGTGATTCGTTTTTTGCATCAAGGCTTCATTTTTAACATTAACATACTTCTCTCCCTATCGGTTACGACCGCTTGCCCGCCGCGTAACGCGTAGCCTCTGGCCGAATACCGGCCTGCTGAGGTTACACAATAAACCACAGTCATGCGGTTTTTGCATTGAACCATACATTATTGCATTTCTCCTCACGTCACACTGCTGTTAAACATTATCAGCAGACACAACCCGGCTCTGAATATTAATCATCGGTGAATTGAGGTATATATCGTGAAAGGTTTAATTGGCGTGCTTGGTGGTATGGGACCTGCTGCAACGGTCGATCTGTTTAATAAATTCGTCACTTTTACCGCTGCGCAACGTGACCAGGAACATATCCCCTTAATTATTTCATCTATTCCTGACATTCCAGACCGAACCGACGCGTTAATGCATCATGGTCATTCCCCACTTCCGGCAATGCGCGATTATATGCATAAACTCGAAGATGCTGGCGCCGAGTGTATTGTGATCCCCTGTAACACCGCCCACTTTTGGTTTAATGAATTAAAAGCGTGCTGCCATACAGAGCTGCTCAGTATCGTTGAAACGACCATCAATGAGGTTAAAAACTGCGGGAAATCGCAAATCGGATTACTCGCCACCAACGCCACTTTATACATGGGCCTCTATCAAAAAGGCATAGAATCTCTTGGGTTAACCTGCATCAGCCCTGACTCATCCAGTCAGGAAAAAGTGATGGAAAGCATCTATTGCTTAAAAGCTGGTGATGCTAAGCGGGCGCAAACGCTGATGAATGAACAGGCTGAAGCACTCTTCTCACGCGGGGCACAAGTCATCGTGCTCGGATGTACTGAAGTTCCTGTCATTCTTGCTGAAGCCGTCAAAAAGTCACCTGAGAAATATATTGATTCAACCGGTTCGTTGGTTCGTGCCGGTATTAAATGGTACGAGAAACGCGTGGGTAAAAATCACCTTTTGGCACAATGAATGTCCATATCTTTTTAATTGTTGCATTAAATAAAAATCCATTTTAATTACAAATTACTCTCTGGCGGAGGCCATTATGATTTGGCTAGAAATTATCGTAGTGTTGGGCGCAATATTTTTCGGTATCCGCCTTGGCGGAATTGGTATTGGTTTATGTGGCGGGCTGGGGCTGGCTATTTTAACGCTGGGATTTGGGCTGCAAATTGGTTCACCACCCGTTGACGTTATTCTTATTATTATGACGGTGGTGGTGGCGGCATCGGCGCTACAGGCCGCCGGAGGCATGGATTATCTGGTTCGCATTGCCGGTAATTTTATGCGCCGTAACCCTAAATATATCAATATTATTGCACCGATTATTACCTGGTCGATGACGATTATGGCGGGAACAGGGTTCATCGTTTTTTCTACTCTGCCGGTGATTGCCGAAGTTGCCAAAGAGTCAGGTATTCGCCCTTCTCGTACGCTCGCAGGCTCCGTAGTCGCTTCTCAGGTGGCGATATCCGGTTCGCCGATCAGTGCCGCAATGGCCGCTATGTTGACTATTATGGAAGGCAACGGTATCAGCTTTATTCAGGTCATGGCGGTATGTCTGCCTGCCTCATTTGTCGCCGCGATGGTCGCCGCTTTTATCGCCTCACGTCAGGGATGTGAGCTACAGGATGATGAAGTCTATCTGGAACGCCTGCAAAAAGGACTGGTGCGTAAATATGCAGGGCAAAACAGCACAACGCCAGGTGCCAGACTGTCAGTCGCCCTGTTTATGCTGGCAACGGTGGTCATCGTTATTCTTGCCGCATGCCCTCAATTGCGCCCTGGATTCGATGCAGGTAACGCAATGAATACCCGGGATATTATCATTATCTGCATGCTAGCTGCCGCATGTCTGATGGTGGTGCTATGCAAAACATCAACAGACGCGATTGTCCTGACATCCACGTTTCGCGCGGGTATGAGTTCGTTGGCTGTGATTCTGGGGATTGTTACGCTGGGCACAACCTTCATTGATGCCCACTTAACGGGGATAAAGGATATCGCGGGCGATATTCTACGGGCTTATCCGATGCTGTTGGCGCTGGTGCTGTTTGGTACCTGCGCGCTTCTCTATTCGCAGGGAGCCACCACGCCGCTGATTATCCCTCTTGCCGTCGCGCTCGGCGTACCTACATGGGCCATTCTGGCTTCCTATGTCGCAGTGACCGGCGTGTTTGTTCTGCCAACTTATCCGACTTCGCTGGCGGCAATGGAGTTCGACACCACCGGGACAACGCGCGTGGGTAAGTATGTCTTAAACCATCCGTTTATGTTGCCAGGGCTTGGCGGGATCATTGCTGGCGTTGCCTTTGGTTTTATCATCGCGCCAATGATTGCCTGAACCGGTTAACACTACCGGGCAGATTTAATGGATAAAAAAAGGGGCAGAGAAATCTCTGCCCCGGATGTCAGCGTTAAATCAGGCCGCCTTTGCCACAACCTCTGCTTCCGGGCGTTTCAGCACCGCGTAGGAGAGACCGGCTACCAGCGTACCGGCAATAATGGCCAGCAGGTATCCAACCACCGGAGTGATTGCGCCAGGGATTAACAGCACGAACAGACCGCCGTGCGGCGCCATCAGCTTAGCCCCCACCGCCATCGAGATAGCCCCGGTAATCGCGCCGCCAACGATACAGCAAGGCAGAACGCGCATCGGGTCACGGGCAGCAAATGGGATAGCCCCTTCGGTAATAAAGCACAGGCCCAGTACCAGCGCAGCTTTACCGCCTTCCTGCTGCGCTTTGTCGAACTTACGACGCGCCACCAGCGTTGCCAGCCCCAGGGCCAGCGGAGGCACCATACCCGCCGCCATAATCGCCGCCATCGGCGCATAGGTTTGCGTACTAAGCAGCCCCACACCGAAAGCATACGCCGCTTTGTTAACCGGACCGCCCATATCGGTACACATCATGCCGCCCAGAATCGCCCCAAGCAGCACCGCATTCGCGGTTCCCATGGTTTGCAGCCAGTGGGTCAGACCTTCCAGAATGCCCGCCACTGGTTTACCGATCAGGTAGATCATGGCCAGACCAACCACCAGGCTTGAGAGCAGCGGAATGATCAGGATCGGTTTCAGCGCTTCCATACTCTGCGGGAGTTTCAGCTTCGTGCTGATGAGCTTCGCCACATAACCGGCAAGGAAACCGGCAATAATCCCGCCAATAAAGCCGGAACCGGTGCTCACCGCCAGCATACCGCCGATAAGACCTGGCGTCAGACCCGGACGGTCAGCGATGGAAAACGCGATGTAGCCCGCCAGAACCGGCACCATCAGCGCGAAAGCTGAACCACCGCCAATCTGCATCAGCGCCGCCGCCAGCGTACCCTGCTCCTTGAACGCTTCGATACCAAAAGCGAATGAGAGTGCAATACACAGACCGCCAGCAACCACCATCGGCAGCATGTAGGATACGCCCGTCAGCAGGTGACGATACGCGCCAGCGCTCTCTTTCTTACCTTCAGTGGTTGCAGACTGCGCTTTGCCGGCTGGCTGGTACGGCGTTGCTTCTTCCAGCGCTTTATCCAGCTCCTGCTTCGTTTTCTTCAGCGCAAGGCCAGTAGAAGTACGGTACATTGGTTTTCCGGCAAACTTCGCCAGATCAACTTCAATGTCAGCCGCCACAATCACCAGATCCGCCTGAGCCACCTCTTCCGGCGTAATGGCATTGCCTGCGCCAACAGACCCACGGGTTTCAACCTTCACCCACCAGCCACGTTTTTTCGCTTCTGTTTCAATAGCTTCAGCGGCCATAAACGTATGGGCAACGCCAGTTGGACAAGCCGTCACCGCCACCACGCGTTTTGGACCGCTACTGGCCACGGACGCTGTCGCAACCGGAGCGCTATAAGGTTTTGCGTGGCCTTTCGCTTCGCTGAGGAAAAGTTCAGGATGCGCAACCGCACGACCAATATCGCCCAGCCAGACTTTTTTGCCGTTCAGCGAACTGTCGGCAGGAAGCGTGTCGCCCAGAACAATTGCCAGTTCGGCATCATTAGGATTATCAATAATTTCCAGATGTGCTTTCTGCGCCGCCGCTCCAAGCAGGGTTTTCGCCATATAAGCGCGAGCCTGGCCGAGATTAGCGTCAATAATCAGCAGCGTTTTCATTATGCCTCTCCTGCTGTCAGTTAAACGGTTTTAAGTCGACACGCGCCATCATTGCGGCCAACTGAGGACGATCGGTAATGCCCACATTGCTTTGGCTTACCGCCAGGGCGGCAACAGCGGTTGCCAGACGCAGGGTGTGTTCACTGGATTCACGCATCAGCAGGCCGTAAATCAGGCCGCCAACCATTGAATCACCCGCGCCTACGGTGCTTACCACCTCGACTGACGGCGGTTTAGCAATCCACTCACCCGAAGCGTTAACCCACAGCGCACCTTCCGCGCCAAGTGAAATCACCACGTGAGCAATACCCTGCTCGCGCAACGCATGTGCAGCTTCAATCACATCTTTCATTTCTGGCAGCTTACGGCCAGCCCAGATTTCCAGTTCACGACGGTTTGGTTTTACCAGCCACGGCGCCGCTTTCAGACCGGCCACCAGTGCTTCACGACTACTATCAAAGATAATGCAAGGACACTGACTGCGCAGGCGCGTCATCCAGTCGGTGAATGCTTCCGGGCTAACGCCGGTCGGCAAACTGCCGCTGACGCACACCATGTCGAACTGGCCCAGCCAGCTCAGCGAGTCATTCACAAAGCGTTCCCAGTCAGCCGGGGTGACTTCAAAGCCGGAGAAATTGAAATCGGACACTTCGCCGTCTTTTTCGGTCAGCTTGACGTTGATACGCGTACGCCCCTGTACAACCTGAAAACGGTTGGCGATACCCAGCTCGCTGAACAACTGCTGAAAACCATCCTGGTTGTCTTTACCGAGGAAACCACCCACCGTTACATCGATACCTAAATCTTTCAAAACCTTAGCGACGTTAATCCCTTTCCCTGCCGCGTGCAGACCGGTCGTTTTAACCAGGTTCACTTCACCGCGTTCAATTTCCGGGCAGAAACCCACCAGATCGTAGGCTGGGTTAAGGGTGATAGTAGCAACACGTCTGCTCATTACGCGCCCTCCCCAAGACCCGCCGCGATGGCTTCGCCAATCGCTTTCAGCGCCTGTTCAGCATCTTCACCCTGGGCGGTAAAGCGCAGGTGATGTCCTTTCTTCACGCCTAATGCCACAACTTTCATCAGACTGCGTCCATTCGCCGGCTTGCCGGTTCCATCAAGATTTGTCACGGTAATTTCACTGTTAAATTGTTTAATCGTATTCACCAGCATGGTGCCCGGGCGGGCGTGTAAACCATGCTCATTGCGCACAATAAATTCGGCGCTCAGTACATCATCAGTTAAGGCATCATCGCTGGTCAGCAGCGCCAGCACCGTTGCCGCATCGGCTTTCAACAAACGGTCAGCTTTATTATTCAGCAGCAGATCGCCAAGGCGCTTCAGCACCGCAACCGGTTGTTCGTCATTCATGGCGACGGTCACCAGCAGGGCTGCCGCTTCACCTTGTACATCGAACGCTGTTGCTGCGCGGCTGACCGCAACGGCGCTGCGCACATTGCCTTCAGCACAGTCATTCAGCCAGATCCCCTGACCGAGATTCATCGGTTGCTCATTAATGGCTCTGGCCACAAAGGTGGCGTCAACCGCGCCGACCTCTTTCAGCCGTGCGGCGTTGAGAGCCTGCAGCGTGACCAGCGAGTTGGCAACGACGTCCAGCGACAGCGTTTCGTTATCAAGCTTCAGCTGTTCGCTTTGCTTTTCCCCCATCAGCAACGCACGCAACTCTTCCGCCGTGGTCGCAGATTTCAGCTGTTCAGCGACGGAGTCATCGCTCAGCACATGCGTCAGCTGACGCAGTAAACCGAGGTGCTCATCAGAGCTGGCGGCAATGCCGATTGCCACATAAGCAACCTGCCCTTCACCCCAGATCACGCCCTGCGGAAACTGAAACACCTGCACGCCGGTTTTCAGCACCCGATCGCGCGTGTCCGTCGTACCGTGAGGAATAGCAATACCGTTGCCGAGGAACGTGGACGTCTGTTGTTCACGCGCCAGCATGCCATCGACGTAGCCTTCCGCTACGTTACCTGCCAGCACTAAGGCAGCGGCAACCTGGCGAATAGCCTCTTCTTTATTCCCGGCCTGTTCGCCCGGGTGAATATCCTGAACAGATAACTGGAACATGGTTCTCCTCTCCCGCTGATTTGAAACGATTCAGCTAACATGAGAAAAAAGGCGTCACCTGACTCCATCAGTTATGGCGAGATGACGCTGAAACGTTTCAAGAAGTCTTGCTCTTTTTTCTTCAGCACACAAGTAAAGTTGACAAATTACTTGCTGAATTTAGAGATAACGCACATTTTCTCCGCGGAGGAGAAAAAATTGCTGACGCAAAAACGGCGTCAGCCTGTCAGATTCAGCAGCGTCAGCAAACTGCTTTCTCTGACTGAAATGCTATTTTGATTTTTGATGCCGATTTTGATTTGGCTCCCTGTTTATTTTCTGACAAGCAGCGTAAACTCCGCGTCTCTTCACATTATTGATATCAAAACATGCACAACACCCCCGTAGCCGCCACACCCAAGGCGTTTGATTTAACGTCTTCGGCGTTCCTGCTTGTCGCATTTCTGACGGGTATCGCCGGTGCGTTGCAGACGCCAACGCTCAGCCTTTTTCTGACGGATGAAGTCCATGCCCGTCCCGGCATGGTCGGGTTCTTTTTTACCGGTAGCGCCGTGATCGGCATTTTGGTGAGTCAGTTTCTGGCCGGACGTTCAGATAAAAAAGGCGATCGCAAAAACCTGATTGTGTTTTGCTGCCTGCTGGGGATGCTGGCCTGCGTGCTGTTCGCCTGGAACCGTAACTATTTTATTCTGCTATTTGTCGGGGTATTCCTCAGCAGCTTCGGTTCGACCGCCAACCCGCAAATGTTTGCTCTCGCCCGCGAGCACGCCGACCGTACGGGTCGGGAAGCCGTCATGTTCAGCTCGATATTACGTGCGCAGGTTTCGCTGGCCTGGGTGATTGGCCCACCGCTGGCCTACGCGCTGGCCATGGGGTTTAGCTTTACGGTGATGTACCTCAGCGCGGCGGTGGCGTTTGTTGTCTGCGGCGTAATGGTCTGGCTGTTCTTACCCTCGATGAGTAAAAACGTGCCTCTCGCGACAGGCGCGGTAGAAGCCCCGCGCCGCAATCGACGCGACACGCTGCTGCTGTTTGTTATCTGCACGTTAATGTGGGGGACTAACAGTCTCTATATCATTAATATGCCGTTGTTTATTATCAACGAACTGCATCTGCCGGAAAAGCTGGCGGGCATAATGATGGGAACTGCCGCGGGGCTGGAAATCCCAACCATGTTGATTGCCGGATACTTCGCGAAGCGTCTGGGCAAACGCCTGTTAATGAGAATCGCCGTTGTCGCCGGATTTTTCTTTTATGCCGGCATGCTGTTGGCCCACTCTCCGGCGATATTGCTTGGCTTACAGCTGCTGAACGCGATTTACATCGGCATCCTCGGCGGGATTGGCATGCTCTATTTCCAGGATCTGATGCCGGGACAAGCGGGTTCAGCCACAACTCTCTATACAAATACCATTCGCGTGGGCTGGATTATTGCCGGATCGTTGGCGGGTATTGCCGCTGAAATCTGGAACTATCACGCGGTATTCTGGTTTGCGTTGGTGATGATCGTCGCCACCGTCGCGTGTCTGACGCGCATCAAAGACGTTTAAGGTGCGGTCAGCGCCTCGAGCTCGATGAGATAGACCATGGCCTGGTGCGTCGTCTGTCCGCACATTTCCGCACTGGGCTGTAAACCGGCGCACACTTTTGGCCGCAGAGGCGAAGCAAAAATTTTACAGCGCAGGGATTCATCCAGCTGAACGCATGGTGTATTAGCGGGCTTGCCATCAGGCATGCCGGGGATGGGACTGGAAATTGAAGGCGCGGTGCAACATGCACCACAATCCGGACGGCATTCCATACAGTACTCTCTTTATCGTAAACCATCGGATTGTGCAGGAAGCGCACAGTAACACCTTTTTTGCACCAGCAAAAGCATCAATTCCGCTTGCCTGAATGCCCCGGCGCGAGTAGTTTTACGCGATATTTTAGACACTCCTCATTACAGGATTTTTTCGATGCCAAGAGCGAACGAAATTAAAAAAGGTATGGTACTGAATTACAACGGCAAACTGCTGATTGTAAAAGATATTGATATTCAATCACCAACCGCACGTGGCGCCGCCACGCTGTACAAAATGCGTTTTTCTGATGTTCGTACCGGTCTGAAAGTTGAAGAGCGCTTCAAAGGCGATGACATCGTTGATACCGTCACCCTGAGCCGTCGTGGCGTTGATTTCTCCTATGTCGATGGCAACGAATACGTCTTCATGGATAAAGAAGACTATACCCCGTATACCTTCACCAAAGACCAGATCGAAGAAGAATTGCTGTTCATCCCGGAAGGCGGAATGCCGGATATGCAGGTACTGACCTGGGACGGTCAGTTGCTGGCGCTTGAACTGCCGCAAACGGTAGACCTGGAAATCGTTGAAACGGCTCCGGGCATTAAAGGCGCGTCAGCAAGTGCGCGTAACAAACCAGCGACCATGAGCACCGGTCTGGTTATCCTGGTTCCTGAATATCTGAGTGCAGGTGAAAAAATCCGTATTCATATCGAAGAACGTCGCTATATGGGCCGCGCAGACTAACTTTTCTGCTGCGACACCGGCGAAAAGGGACAGCATTTGCTGTCCCTTTGTTCTTTTCAGCCCTGGCTGCTGAGGTAAAAATCATCCACCAACAGAGATTCCAGATACAGCTCATCCTCACGCATAAAATGCGTTATGACGTTAACCGCCTGAGGATAAACCCCCTCTTCGTCCCGGTGTAAACAACTTTCCCGTAGCAGGGGTGCCCAGCACATAATGTGATGATGCAAAAAGTAATATTGCGCCGATAACGTCTCCTTTTTGGTAACCATTCTCGCCATCAGTGCCAGCTGTACAGCAATATGGTCGGCAGGCTCGTTGTCCTGCGGGGTCAGCCCATACTCGACTAACAGCACATTCATTTCCTTGCGTTCATCAGGCGCGGTCGTATGCGGATAATGCCCCGCATAGGGAGAAACGCCGCCGGGAGGTGCCAGTAAAAACAACGAGGCATAGTCCGCCGCCAGCTCCAGCTGTCGGCTTTCCCGGCGCAGCGCCCGAACGAGACTACGTTCCAGGTTTTTGACATCAACGGATAACCCAGGGATAGCCGTCAACGACGCCAGCCACTTTCGGCTTTCCCCACTTTCCAGGCGGATGAGTTGCTCCTCGTCCAGCTCGCGGAACAGCAGTTGCGAAAACCACTGGTACACCGCCGCCCGCTGTCGATGAATATGATTATGCTGCACTTGCCCCCTCCTCTTTCACAACCTCCGGCCCGCCGAAGCCTGTGACCTGCGGGGCATTCTCCTGGTACCGCTCCACCTCGACCAGCACCGTATGCGCCGAAGGCCCCTGCGCCAGTTGTGATGTACCGATATCCGCACTCAGCACATTCGGATCGCCATAAGTGCATAGTGTGCCCGCTTTCCCGCCTTCCTGCGGCGAATACCACGCGCCTTCATGAATCCGGACGACGCCAGGCGCGTAATCCGGGCTGATCACCACCCCGGCCAGCACCTGGCCTCTGGCGTTAAACACGCGCGCAATATCCCCGGCTTTCAGGCCACGTGCGCGGGCATCCGACTCGCTCATGTACAGCGGCTCTCTTCCTGCCACCGCATAGGTGTTACGAAACGCCTCGCTTGAGCACAGCTGGGAGTGCAGACGTTTATCCGGATGGCAGGACTGCAGATGCAGCGGATATTTATCTGTTTTGCTGCCATGGGTACGCTCAAAGGGTTCCATCCACACCGGATGCCCCGGGCAGTCATCGTAGGCAAAGCCCGCGATGGTTTTGCTGTAAATTTCAATCAGACCAGAGGGTGTTCCTAACGGGTTGATATCCGGCTGTTCGCGAAATTCTCCATGACGCACCCACGGCTTCCCGGCAGGATATTCAATGTATCCTTCGCCCTGCCAGAAGCTCTCGAAGTTCGGCATACTCACGCCAAGGGACGCTCCCGTTTTCGCGCCCTCATCATAAATGGCTTTTATCCACTGCATTTCATCCCGCTTTTCGCGGTATGTCTCTTCCTGACCAAAGCGTTTGCACAGACCGGCAAAGACATCAAAGTCATGTCGCGCTTCAAACTGCGGTTTAACCACCTGATGTATCGCCATCAGCCCTTTATTCGAGTGTGTACCGAACTGCTCAATGTCATTACGCTCAAAGCGCGTGGTCACAGGCAGGACGATATCGGCAAAACGACAGGATGCTGTCCACTGATGATCCAGAACGACCACGGTTTCCAGCTTCTTCCACGCTTCGATCATGCGGTTACGATCCTGCTGCGCATGGAACGGATTGGCGGCGCTGAAAATCGCCATTTTGATATCAGGGAAAGTTAATGTTTCACCGTTGAAAGCGATCTTTTTGCCTGGCGCCAGCAGACAATCGATCATCCGCGAGGTAGGAATATGCTCTGAAGCGCCGCGGAAATCCGCTTTGTATTTCGCGGCCGGGGGATTGTTGATGCTCCCGAGACCGGACAGGACAGGACCGGCAGAAGTGACCGTCCCGCCGCCGTTATAGTGCCAGCCAAACCCTACTCCACCGCCCGGCAAGCCAATTTGGCCAACCATGCTGGCCAGCACCACCAGCATCCACGGATACTGCTCGCCATGGTGCATACGCTGCACGCACCAGCCGCCCATAAACTGTGTCCGGCCTTTGACCAGCAGGCGGGCGAAGTCGCGGATCTGCTCCGCCGTCAGACCGCAGATTTCCGCCGCCCATTCGGCGTTTTTCGGCTGCTTGTCGCTTTCCCCAAGCAGATACGGCAAGAACTGTTCAAAGCCCACGGTATAATCGTTAATGAACGCCGCGTCATACAGTTTTTCTTCGTACAGGGTATGCGCCAGCGCCAGCAATAACGCGACATCCGTTTGCGGTCGTAGCGCCAACTGCTCACAGCCAAGATAGTTTTGCGACTTGCTACGCACCGGATCAACGCTGATAACGCGCATCTTACCCTGCGCAACCGCTTCTTTAATCTGCTGCCAATAGCCAAACGCATCGTGATCGGGAACCAGGAACTCGATCTGCAGATTCTTGATAGGATCGCAGCCCCACAGCACGATGGTTTGGGTATTTTCGATAACCAGCGGGAGTGACGTTTGCTGCTCATAAACTTCCAGCGAACCAATCACATGCGGCAAAATCACCTGCGCTGCGGCTGCCGAGTAGTCGCCGACGGTCGTTACATAGCTACCGTGCAAGCCGAGTCCCCGATCCATCGCGCCGCCGGCCTTATGAAATTTGCCAACAATTTGCCAGTCCGCCAGCCCGGTAAAGACACCAGAAGATCCGTAGGTCTTTTGTACCCGCTCCAGCTCTTCATAAACCAGATCCAACGCCTGATCCCAGCTCACACGGACAAAGCGATTATCGCCGCGCTGGTTGCGATCTGACTTTTCACGCTTGCGCAGCCAGTCCAGCCGCACC
This sequence comes from Citrobacter sp. L55, assembly GCF_002850715.1. Taxonomy (NCBI): domain Bacteria; kingdom Pseudomonadati; phylum Pseudomonadota; class Gammaproteobacteria; order Enterobacterales; family Enterobacteriaceae; genus Citrobacter; species Citrobacter sp. L55. The sequence continues at coordinate 209,260 of NZ_KZ559400.1, forward strand.
ATCGGGTAGCGCACACGCGATGGGTTGTAGACCACTTCACGCACCGCATTCAGCATATCGCAGGGGTATTTGTCATGTTTGAAGGGGCGGGTATCGACCCATTCACCGTTCACGACTTTGGCTTCAAAAGCGCCAAAGTGCGAGCCAGACTGGATCCATTGCTCCGGGTTTTCACCCGCTGCCCAGACCTTTGAGATCAGTGGATTTGGCCCTAAAGCGCTGACGGCACCGACTGCCAGCATTCCACTTAAAAACCGTCGACGTGACGGATTAAAATCATGAATATCCATAAATTATCCTTTTGAATTGTTAGGTTGAGGTATATCGCTGGCGTGAGTCTGGAGATATTTCAACAACGTACGGTCTTCCACCGGGTTAAGCCGGTAGTAGGTGGACATGGATTTCAGTCCGGCGATCCAGCCATTCGCGGAATAACGGGTCGGCGGCGGCGTGCTGTGGCAAGCGCTACAGGTGGATTGCAACATCTGATCGGCGTATTGCCAGAGGGGGTCAATATTGTCGGTAAAACCCTCCGCCGAACTCCAGGCCATCACACTTACCTGCTGCCACTCCTGATGTGACTCCGGATCAACCTGTGTTTGCTCAACCTTCACGTTGCTCATCAGCGAGGCATCTAATACGGCAGCAAAAACGCGTTTACCCATATACTGAGTAATCACCCGTCCCCGTCCTTTGCTTTCCCGCCAGCCGGTCAGCTCTATCTGAACGTTTTTTCCTTCTCTTTTCAGCACACGCACTTGCGTTGCCGGGTACAGCATGGCTTTACCTGCCGGACTCTCTGCTGTCGCAGTCAGTGATTTTTCGCCTAACGAATACAGCGTCGTCGCCGTGGGTAACTGCTCTCCCTGACGCTGCAACTGCTTGTAACGATCGCGAAAACCGCTGCTCATATCGGGTTTGTGATGGGCAATGCCTTTGTGACAATCGATACAGTTACTGTCTTTTGCCGCCGCCGCGGTCATTTGCGCCGCTGCATTTGCCGATTGCTTGCCGTGATCCATCGCCTCATAGCTATGGCAGGATTTACACGCCGCAGAATTATTCGCGCTCATGCGCGCCCATTCTCGCTGGGCCAACTCCGCCCGCTTTGCGGCAAATTTTTCCGGGGTATCGATCGAAGGAGAGATAAAGGTGTGGTAGAGGTCGTTTAAGGCTTGCGTTTTACGAACCAGCGTTGGGACGATGCCTGGCGGAATATGACAATCCTTACACTCCGCACGCACACCAGAAGCATTACGAAAATGCACGCTGGTTTTATACTCCTCGCCAGATGTGCGCATCGAGTGACACGATAAACAAAACTCGGTAGAACTGGTGTAATGAACGCCTTGCCACGTTCCCCAAATAGCCAGGGCCATTGCTACCGCCCCGGCGAATGCGCACCATAGTGCGTTTTTTCTTATCCACGACATGCTTGCCTCCATTTTTTTAATAGCGACACGCTAAGGGATAATAAAAATCAAAAATAGAGACAGCGAAGGCAGATTATAGGAACAGCATCCACTCTATGAGGTTCGTCAAATAGTAAAGAGCAGAAGTCCGTAATATAATTACCATCTATAAATAAGGAATTTATCATGCTCAAACTGACTCTCGATAGAGAAAGCCGGACTCCGCTGCAGTTGCAGATATTTCAATTTTATTTACAGGCCATTCAGCGGGGTGATTTGCTGTGTGGAGATAAACTCCCCTCTATTCGCGAGCAGGCTCAGGCATTGAACATTGCCAAAATAACGGTAGTAATGGCCTATGATAAGCTGATGGCGGCTGGATTAATTAAGAGCCGACACGGCATTGGTTATGAGGTGATATTCACCACGCCTGTACGTGTAACCCCAGCGCATGTGTCCGTACCCCAGGGCTCTCCGCCAGTAACACCAAAAGCGGCCGGGGTCTCTACCGATGTTTATGCAGAGCCTGGGCGGGAGTGCTACTGCCGGATGGGCGTCCCCGATCCCAATGCTTTTCCCTGGGCAAGCTGGCGAAAATGGAATAACGCGCCAAGCGTGCTTAAAGAACAATTGTTTACCCGATATCATTCATCAAATGGATTATTTTCACTGCGTGAGCAACTAGCCAGGTACCTTAATTTATCTCGCGGCATTAATACCCGGGCGGAGAACATCATCATTACCAATGGGATTCAGGAAGGATTGTCGCTGCTCAGTCAAATATTTATTGTTCATCATGCCGTCAGTCAGCAAAAAAAGTGCCACGTTGTGGCCGAATCCCCTTGCTATTCTGGCGCATGGCATCTGTTTAATTATTACGGTGCAGACATTACGTCAATTGCTGTAGATAACCACGGGCTGCAAACAGATAAATTACCCGAATATGAAACCCAGCTTTGCTATGTGACTCCGGCTCACCAGTATCCAATGGGAAGCGTCCTTTCGCTGGAGCGCCGTCAGTCATTATTGACGTGGGCGCAGCGCGTCGGCGCTTATATCCTTGAAGACGACTACGATGCTGTTTTTACCTATGGCGAGAACCCCCTTCCTGCACTGAAAGCTATGGATTATCACAACCGGGTTATCTACATGGGGACATTTTCCAAAACGTTGGGGCCGGGAACGCGTCTTGGCTATCTCATTTGTCCTGATGAACTGCTCCCGGCAGTAAAGAATATGAAAGCGCTCAACAACAACGGCAGTCAGTGGCTATTGCAGCAATTTTTAGCCGAATTAATGCAAAATCAGGTGTTTTACTCGCACATCAGCAAGCTGGCCTGCAACTATGCGGCGCGCCTCAATCTGTTACGCGATGGCCTTTCTGTTCTGTTTCCGTCAGGGAAAATCGCTGGCGCAACGGCGGGTCTGCACCTCTCGTTACGCGTTGACAGGCACCCAGATATGATCGCCAGGCTGCAACAGCGCTGCCTGCTGGCAGGGATCCGCTTTGACACTCTGCCAGATATAGAAAATGGCTCAGGTGCCGCATGGCGTAGGGAGAATAGCGATGCTGTTATGTTTTTCGGGTTTGGCGGATTGCAGATACAGCAGATCAAAAAGGTGCTGTCGGTACTGGAGCAGGCGCTAGCGCAGCCTTGATGAATTTCAGGGATCGCGCCTGCGGCACAATCCCTGTTGTTAACCTTACAGCAGATCGCGGAACTGCGTTTGTTTTAACGCCAGCTCAACGCCGCGAACTTCCGCCAGCCCTTTCAGACGACCAATCGCGGAGTAGCCTGGGTTGGTTTTCTTGTGCAGGTCGTCAAGCATCTGGTGTCCGTGATCCGGACGCATCGGGATAGGACGCAAATCGCCCGCCTTTTTACGGCGCTGTTCTTCGCTCAGGATGGCAGCAACCACCGATACCATATCCACATCGCCTTGCAGGTGCGCACCTTCGTGGAAGGTTTTCGGGTTATCTTCACGGCAGGTGGAGCGCAGATGCGTGAAGTGGATTCGATCGCCAAAGGTTTCGATCATTTTCACCAGATCGTTATCGGCGCGCACGCCGTAGGAACCGGTGCACATGGTGAAACCGTTATTGATGCTGTCGACGGTTTCTTTCAGCCACTGCATATCTTCGATAGTCGAAACAATGCGCGGCAGGCCGAGGATCGGACGCGGCGGATCGTCAGGGTGAACAGCCAGACGCACGCCGACTTCTTCCGCCACAGGCACAATCGCCCGCAGGAATACCGCCATATTATCGCGCAGATCGTCTTTGCTGATGCCGTCATATTCAGCGAGGCGCGCACGGAACTGATCCAGCGTATAGCCCTCTTCCGCACCGGGCAGGCCGGCAATGATATTGCGGGTCAGCTTTTCGATATCGGCATCGCTCATAGCATTGAAGTAATTCAGCGCCTGGCGTTGTTCTTCTGCGGTGTAATCCGCTGCGGCGCCTGGGCGCTGAAGAATATGCAGTTCAAAGGCTGCAAAAGCAATCTGGTCAAAACGTAGCGCTTTGGAGCCGTCCGGCAGCTGATATTCGAGATCGGTACGCGTCCAGTCGAGGATCGGCATGAAGTTATAGCACACGGTATCGATGCCGCAGGTCGCCAGATTACGGATACTCTGCTGATAATTGGCAATCCACGTTTGGTACTGGCCTGAACGCGTTTTGATATCTTCGTGGACAGGAATACTTTCCACCACCGACCAGGTCAGCCCTTTTTCAGCCAGAATAGCCTGACGCTGTTGAATCTCTTCTACCGGCCACACTTCACCGTTGGGAATGTGGTGCAAGGCGGTCACAACACCCGTTGCGCCAGCCTGACGCACATCATCAAGCGATACCGGATCGTTAGGTCCGTACCAACGCCAGGTTTGTTCCATTGTTTCACCCCACAAGTTGTTATACCAAATTAAACTACCTGAATGACGACTACCATACAGCCATCCCGTAGATGTTCAACAGATGGCCTATCATTGATTGATCCAGCTCACATTCCCCGGATAAATGAGGCACACCAATTCAATTTGCTGTCATATAACTTTATACTGCCATTGTTAATTAATGGTTAATCAGGTGTATTTAATGAAAACTATTGCCTCAGCGCCTCTGGCGGAAAATGTCATGATGCCGCAGTACGACCGCCAACAATTAAAAACGCGGATTGTACATTTTGGTTTCGGTGCTTTTCACCGCGCCCATCAGGCGTTATTAACCGACAGGGTGCTGAATGCGCAGGGCGGAGACTGGGGAATTTGCGAGATCAGCCTGTTCAGTGGCGATCGGCTGATGCGTCAGCTTCGCGAACAGGATCATTTATTTACCGTGTTAGAAAAAGGGGCTAACGGCAACCAGCCTATTGTTATCGGTGCCGTTAACGAATGCCTGAACGCCACGCTGGATTCGCTGGCGGCCATTATTGAAAAATTCTGCGAGCCTCAGGTCGCGATTGTCTCGTTAACCATCACGGAAAAAGGCTACTGCATCGATCCGGCAACGGGTTCGTTAGATCTCTCTAATGCGCGTATTATTCACGATCTGCAGACACCGGCTGAACCGCACTCCGCCCCCGGTATTATCGTTGAAGCGCTGCACCGCCGACGTGAACGTGGACTGCAGCCGTTTACCGTCCTCTCCTGCGATAACATCCCGGACAATGGTCATGTGGTAAAAAATGCCGTACTGGGGATGGCGGAAAAACGCTCTCCTGAGCTGGCGCACTGGATCCAGGAACACGTCAGTTTCCCGGGTACGATGGTGGATCGGATTGTTCCCGCCGCCACCGAAGAGTCGCTGGCTGAAATCGCCCACGAGCTTGGCGTTGCCGATCCTTGCGCAATCAGCTGCGAGCCGTTTATTCAGTGGGTGATTGAAGACAACTTTGTCTGTGGTCGTCCGCAATGGGAAACCGCGGGTGTCCAGATGGTTGAAAACGTCTTGCCGTGGGAACAAATGAAACTGCGGATGCTGAACGGCAGCCATTCGTTTCTCGCTTATCTCGGCTATCTGGCCGGATTCCAGCACATCAGCGACTGTATGCAGGATAGCGCATTTCGTGAAGCCGCTTACCGGCTGATGCTCACCGAACAGGCCCCCACGCTGCAAATTACCGATGTTGATTTAAACCAGTATGCCTTAAGCCTGCTGGACCGCTTTGCCAACCCGGCGCTGAAACACAAAACCTGGCAAATCGCGATGGATGGTAGCCAGAAATTACCCCAGCGAATGCTGGAAGGGATCCGCGTGCATTTAGCACGTCAAAGCGAGTGGCCGCTGTTGGCGCTCGGCATCGCAGGCTGGATGCGCTACGTGAGCGGTGTGGATGATTCAGGCGCTACGATTGATATTCGTGACCCGCTCAGTGAGAAAATTGCCGCTCTGGTGGCACAGAGCACTGAATCAGAACGCGTCAGCGCCCTGCTTTCGCTGCATGAGATTTTCTCCGCCGATCTCGTACAGAATCCGCAGTTTGTCGCGGTCATTCAGCAGGCCTGGCAACGTATTGCCCAATACGGTGCACATCAGGCTGTCATTGAAACGTTAAAAAATTAACGATTTCTGCCATTAAACAGGACGAAGCACGTCTTCGTCCCCTCACCCCTTCTCTTTTTCCCCATTTTTCGCCAGGATTGTTAAATGCCATTACGGTAATTTATGATTCTGGAGTAATTGTGACTAAAACCAATCTCATCACTGGTTTTCTCGGCAGTGGCAAAACCACCTCTATTCTTCATCTATTGGCGAACAAGGATCCCGCAGAGAAGTGGGCCGTGCTGGTCAATGAGTTTGGTGAAGTAGGTATTGATGGCGCCCTGTTAGCCGACAGCGGCGCATTGCTAAAAGAGATCCCCGGCGGCTGTATGTGCTGCGTTAACGGTCTACCGATGCAGGTTGGCCTCAATACGCTGCTGCGTCAGGGAAAACCCGATCGATTGCTGATTGAACCTACTGGCCTCGGACACCCTAAACAAATTCTGGATTTACTCACCGCACCGGTTTACGAACCGTGGATCGATCTGCGCGCGACCCTCTGTATTCTTGACCCCCGGCTGCTACTGGATGAAAAAAGCGTCGCCAATGACAATTTCCGCGATCAGCTGGCCGCCGCAGATATCATTGTTGCCAATAAAGCCGACCGCGCCACAGCGGAAAGCGAAAACGCCTTGCAAACCTGGTGGCAACACTACGGCGGCAATCGCCAGTTGGTTCATGCCGACCATGGGCAAATTGACGGGCAGTTACTGGATTTACCCCGACTAAACCTGGCAGAGCTTCCTGCAAGCGCAGAGCACGCCCATAGCCATGCAGACAAAAAGGGACTGGCGGCATTGAGTCTGCCGTCACAGCAGCGCTGGCGGCGCAGCCTGAACAGCGGCCAGGGCCATCAGGCCTGCGGTTGGATTTTTGACGCCGATACGGTGTTCGATACCATCGGTCTGCTGGAATGGTCCCGTCTTGCCCCCGTGGGGCGCGTGAAAGGTGTCATGCGTATAAAGGAAGGGCTGGTGCGCATTAACCGCCAGGGAGACGACTGGCATATTGAGACGCAAAACGTCGCGCCACCGGATAGCCGTATTGAACTCATCGCCGATACTGAGACCGACTGGAATACGCTACAGAGTGCATTGTTGAGACTTCGTTTAGACGCTAACGCGTAAGGTTGCCTTCGTTTTTATAGCAATGGTAAACGATGATGAAAACCCGATACCCTCTTATTCTCCTACTCAATATTGCGGGGCTGGCGCTGTTTCTGTCCTGGTATCTTCCTGCCGGACATGGGATCTGGTCTTCATTGGATACGGGCGTTTTCCGCTTCTTTAACCAGAAACTGGTGGAAAGCCCGCAGTTCTTGTGGATTGTTGCTATTACCAATAACCGGGCATTTGATGGTTGCTCATTGCTGGCAATGGGCGCCTTGATGCTGCATTTTTGGCTGAAAGAAACGTCGGAAGGTCGCCGACGCATTATCGCTATTGGCCTGGTTATGCTGCTCACCGCAGTGGTATTAAATCAGTTAGGCCAGGCGCTTATTCCCGTTAAACGCGCCAGCCCTACTCTGATGCTGGATAATATTTATCGCGTCAGCGAACTGCTGCATATTCCGACTAAAGATGCGTCCAGAGACAGTTTCCCCGGCGATCACGGTATGATGCTGCTTATTTTTTCCGCATTTATGCTGCGTTATTTCGGAAAAGTCGCCGGAATAATCGGCCTTATTATCGCTGTGGTTTTTGCCTTTCCACGCATAATGATTGGCGCTCACTGGCTCACCGATATCGTGATCGGTTCCATGACTGTCGTCTTGATTGGTCTGCCCTGGTGGCTAATGACACCGTTAAGCGACCGATTAGTCACTCTGTTTGCGAATTATCTGCCCGGTAAAAACAAACATTTTTTAAACAAATAACGCACAGTAATTAACATCATCAGGGAAAACTCTGATTCCCTGATGATGCTTGTCGATATTTCATCATTCTGGCTGTCATTCTCCCGTCATCTTATTCATCTTTAAAATGATTGGGTTGCGTCTTTTTTATCCCGATTGTTCTTAATTTAGGCAATGCCGGTTATTCACTTTCTGTATCAATTTTTCTTATAAGAAATCACGTAAATTCACTCGCAATGACCGGACCGATCGGGTAATCTCGAACTCGTTTTGCCTCGCGGGATAATTATTCTCTTCAGGAATAAATTTGTGCGTTCTGCCACAGATTTGACCTTAAAGAATTGTCTCATCGTGCGATGGTAATTAGTCTCGTCACGTTTGGCATTTTTTATAACGATATTTATCGTTAAGGACTTCAAGGGAAAACAAACAAAATGGTCAAATCTCAACCGATTTTGAGATATATCTTGCGGGGCATACCCGCGATAGCAGTTGCGGTTCTGCTTTCTGCATGTAGCACAACGAACACCGCCAGGAATATGCATTCTGAGACGCATGCTGTGGGCAATGGAGATAACTCTTCACTGCAAGCCTCTCAGGATGAATTTGAAAATATGGTCCGTAATATCGATGTTAAATCACGTATTATGGACCAGTATGCTGACTGGAAAGGCGTGCGTTACCGCCTTGGCGGCAGCACCAAAAAAGGTATTGATTGTTCAAGCTTCGTACAACGTACGTTCCGCGAGCAATTTGGTTTAGAGCTTCCTCGCTCAACCTACGAACAACAGGAAACGGGTAAATCCGTTTCGCGCACTAACCTGCGCACAGGCGATCTGGTTCTGTTCCGTGCTGGCTCCACTGGCCGTCACGTCGGTATTTATATCGGCAACAACCAGTTCGTACACGCCTCGACCAGCAGCGGCGTTATCATTTCCAGCATGAACGAACCTTACTGGAAAAAACGTTACAACGAAGCTCGCCGGGTCCTGAGCCGCAGTTAATTTCGTTTGGCAGCTATCCCTTGGCTATCCTGATGAGACATTTTGAAAAGCACTGCTTCGGCGGTGCTTTTTTTTTGCTTTGTCTTGTGACTAAGAAAAATCTCACAAGGTGAGTCATTTCAGGTTATATTCATACAGAATAAGCGGTTAACTCAGGTAAACATAAGGAACTATGTTTAAACGCTCTTCTTCATCCAATCAGAAAATCCTGCTTTCCTGTATGTTAACGGGGCTTATCGTCGCGCTCCTGGTGAGTACCCTGCAATTTTTCGTGACCTGGCATAAACGAGACATTAAGTACGACACGCTCCTTTCCGATATCCAGAATTATGTCAGCAGCTACTTCGCCGATCTCAAATCCACCACAGATGACCTTCAGCCACTGGTCGCCAACAGTTGCCAACAAGTCGCTGCTCAACTGACCTCCAGCGCGGCCTTTAGCCTCAACGTTCGCGCATTTTTACTGGTCAAAAACGGCATTGCTTTCTGCTCCTCCGCAACGGGCGCAATGTTCACCCCGATTTTAGATCTGGTCCCAAGCCTCGATATCAGCAGAAATATTGATGTGGAATTACTCCCCGGTACGCCCATGATGCCGAACAAGCCGGCGATAATGATTTGGCACCGGAACCCATCGTTCACTGATAGCGGCGTGTTTACCTCACTGAATATTAATCTGGCCCCTTATCTGCTTTATACCGCCCGACAGGATGATTTTAACGGTATTGCCATAGTCGTCGGTGATAACGCGATTTCAACATTTTCATCACGGATTATTGATGCCTCCGCTCTGCCCCACTCTCACTGGCGGCAGGCGACCCTGGAAGGTATTCCGCTACAGATTCGTTTATATGCCGATGAGTGGACCTATACCGACATCTGGTATTCGATTATGTTGGGATGCATGGCGGGGATTATTGCTGCACTTCTTCTCTGGTACTACATCTACACCATCCGTTTACGTCCGGGCAAAGATATCCTCAACGCTATCAAACATAACCAGTTTTATGTGGTGTACCAGCCCGTCGTTGAGGTGCAGACACTGGAGGTGAAAGGTGTAGAGGTGTTATTACGCTGGAATCATCCAACAACGGGTGAGATCCCTCCGGATGCTTTTATTCACTACGCCGAATCCCAGAAAATGATTGTCCCGCTGACCCAGCATCTCTTTAAGTTGATAGCCCAGGACGCACCGATGCTGCAAAAAGTGTTACCCGCTGGAGCAAAATTGGGGATCAATATCGCGCCAACGCATCTGCACGGCGAGACGTTTAAAGACGACATTCATCACCTGCAGGCCTCGCTTCCCGCAAACCATTTCCAGATGGTGCTGGAAATCACCGAACGGGATATGCTTAATCAACACGAGGCCACAAAGCTTTTTGAATGGCTTCATTCCGCAGGTTTTGAAATTGCCATTGATGATTTTGGCACCGGTCATAGCGCGCTGATTTATCTGGAACGCTTTACCGTTGACTACCTGAAAATCGATCGCGGCTTTATTAACGCCATTGGAACAGAGACCCTGACCTCTCCGGTTCTGGACGCCGTGTTGACACTCTCTAAGCGTCTTAATATGCTGACGGTGGCTGAAGGGGTTGAAACGCCTGAGCAAGCCCGTTGGCTGCGCGATCGTGGAGTGCATTTTTTCCAGGGATACTGGATTAGCCGACCATTAAAACTTGCTGATTTCGTGCGTTGGATGGCGCAGCCCAATAAGCCGACGTGGTGATCGCAGTATGCGAATCATATACTCTCACTCGCCGCCACATCCCTTATCTTTCAGGCATGATGCCCGTCGGGTTGTGGCAGGAAAAGGAAATCGCATTTAATGATCCCTCGCGTATTGCTGCTGTTTATCGCCCTCATCGGGTTTAGCGCCGAGGCGCAGTCCATCAAAGAAAGCTATGCTTTTGCCGTACTGGGCGAACCGAAGTACGCGTTTAACTTTAATCACTTTGATTACGTCAACCCTGCGGCCCCCAAAGGCGGGCAAATCACCCTCTCCGCCATCGGCACGTTCGATAACTTCAACCGCTATGCGATGCGCGGTAATCCCGGAGCACGTACCGAAACGCTTTACGATACGCTGTTTACTACCTCTGACGATGAACCTGGCAGCTATTATCCGCTCATCGCCGACAGCGCACGCTATGCTGATGACTATTCCTGGGTAGAAATCGCCATCAATCCGCGAGCGCGTTTTCACGATGGCTCCCCCATTACCGCCAGCGATGTCGCATTCACCTTCCACAAATTTATGACTGAAGGCGTGCCGCAATTTCGCCTGGTCTACAAGGGAACAACGGTAAAAGCGATCGCGCCATTAACTGTACGTATTGAATTAGCCAAACCGGGTAAAGAGGACATGCTCAGCCTGTTTTCATTACCCGTGATGCCAGAGAAGTACTGGAAAGATCATAAGCTCAGCGATCCCTTATCATCGCCTCCGCTCGCCAGCGGTCCTTATCGCATCACGAAATGGAAGATGGGTCAGTACATTGTCTATTCTCGCGTCAAAGATTATTGGGCCGCTAATCTGCCCGTCAACCGTGGCCGCTGGAACTTTGATACCATCCGCTACGACTACTATCTGGATGACAACGTCGCCTTTGAAGCGTTTAAGGCCGGAGCGTTTGACCTGCGTCTTGAAAACGATGCCAAAAACTGGGCGACACGTTATACCGGTAAAAATTTCGCGAATCATTACATCATCAAAGATGAGCAAAAAAACGAATCCGTCCAGGATACGCGTTGGCTGGCGTTTAATATTCAGCGCCCGGTGTTCAGCGACCGACGGGTGCGAGAAGCCATCACCCTGGCATTTGATTTTGAATGGATGAATAAAGCTCTATTCTATAACGCCTGGAGCCGGACCAACAGCTATTTTCAGAATACCGAGTATGCCGCTAAAAATTACCCCGATGCGGATGAACTGGTAATACTTGCGCCCTTGAAAAAAGATCTCCCCCCTGAGGTCTTCAGCCAAATTTATCAGCCGCCGAAATCAAAAGGCGATGGCTACGATCGTGACAACCTGTTGAAAGCCGATGCCTTACTGGAGCAGGCCGGATGGGTACTTAAGGGACAACAGCGCGTAAACAGCGCCAACGGTAAACCTCTGAGCTTTGAACTGTTGCTCCCGGCGGGCAGTAACAGCCAGTGGGTGCTGCCGTTCCAGCACAACCTGCAGCGCTTAGGCATTACAATGAACATCCGCCAGGTTGATAACTCACAAATCACAAACCGGCTGCGCAGTCGTGACTATGACATGATGCCGAGATTGTATCGCGCAATGCCGTGGCCAAGTTCGGACCTGCAAATTCTCTGGGCCTCTGAATATATTGACTCCAGCTATAACGCCCCGGGCGTGCAAAGCCCGGTGATTGATAAACTGATCAACCAAATCATCGCGGCGCAGGGTGATAAAGCCAAACTAATCCCACTCGGTCGGGCACTGGACAGGGTATTAACCTGGAACTACTACATGTTGCCGATGTGGTTTATGGCAGAGGATCGCATCGCCTGGTGGGATAAGTTTTCGCATCCAGCTATTCGCCCCATTTATACCATTGGTCTCGACAACTGGTGGTACGACGTTAACAAAGCGGCGAAACTGCCAGCAGCCAGACGGCAGGGAGAATAAATGGGCGCTTATCTGATTCGACGTCTGCTACTGGTGATCCCAACGCTTTGGGCCATCATCACCATCAACTTTTTTATCGTGCAGATTGCCCCCGGTGGTCCGGTTGAGCAGGCCGTCGCCGCTATTGAGTTCGGACAAAGCGGGGCATTACCCGGCGCGGGTAGTGAAGGCATTCGCGCCAGCCACGCGCAAACCGGCGTAGGCAATATCAGCGACAGTAATTACCGAGGTGGCCGTGGTCTTGACCCGGAAGTGATCGCCGAAATCACTCGCCGTTACGGGTTCGATAAGCCCATTCATGAGCGTTATTTTAAAATGCTCTGGGACTATATTCGTTTCGATTTCGGCGACAGCCTGTTTCGTAGCGCCTCAGTGCTGACGCTTATCAAAGACAGCCTGCCTGTTTCCGTCACGCTGGGGCTATGGAGTACGCTCATTATCTATCTGGTGTCGATACCGCTTGGGATCCGCAAAGCCGTTCACAACGGCAGCCGATTTGATGTCTGGAGCAGCGCATTCATTATTATTGGCTATGCCATACCGGCCTTTTTGTTTGCGATTTTACTGATCGTCTTTTTTGCCGGGGGCAGCTATTACGACCTGTTCCCGCTTCGCGGACTGGTTTCCGCCAATTTTGATTCCCTGCCCTGGTATCAGAAAGTGACCGACTACCTTTGGCATATTACCCTGCCAGTGCTGGCGACGGTGGTTGGGGGTTTTGCCGCGCTAACCATGCTGACCAAAAACTCATTTCTGGATGAGGTACGCAAACAGTATGTCGTCACCGCGCGCGCCAAAGGGGTCAGCGAGAAAAACATTCTGTGGAAACATGTGTTTCGCAATGCCATGTTGCTGGTAATCGCTGGCTTCCCGGCAACGTTTATCAGCATGTTTTTTACCGGTTCGCTGCTGATTGAAGTGATGTTTTCGCTTAACGGTCTGGGACTACTGGGTTATGAATCCACCGTATCACGTGACTACCCGGTAATGTTTGGCACGCTCTATATCTTCACCCTGATCGGTCTGCTGCTGAATATCCTCAGCGACATCAGCTACACGCTGGTCGATCCCCGTATTGATTTTGAGGGACGCTAATGTCGCGATTAAGCCCCGTCAATCAGGCCCGCTGGGCGCGTTTTCGCCATAACCGTCGCGGCTATTGGTCGCTGTGGATTTTTCTACTGCTCTTCGGCCTTAGCCTGTGTTCAGAACTGATTGCCAATGATAAGCCGCTACTGGTGCGCTACGACAGTAGCTGGTATTTCCCCCTGTTCAAAAACTACAGTGAAAGCGACTTCGGCGGACCATTGGCGACCCAGGCTGATTATCAGGATCCGTGGTTACAGCAGCGCCTGGAAAACCGGGGCTGGATCCTGTGGGCGCCGATACGCTTTGGAGCCACCAGCATTAACTTTGCCACTGATAAGCCCTTCCCTTCCCCGCCTTCTGCACAAAACTGGCTGGGAACGGACGCCAACGGCGGTGATGTGCTGGCACGGATCCTCTATGGCACACGTATTTCTGTCCTGTTTGGATTAATGCTAACCCTGTGCTCCAGCGTGATGGGGATCATGGCTGGCGCAATCCAGGGCTATTATGGCGGCAAGGTGGATCTGTGGGGGCAACGATTCATTGAGGTTTGGTCAGGTATGCCAACGCTGTTTTTGATCATACTGCTGTCGAGCGTGGTCCAGCCAAACTTCTGGTGGCTACTGGGCATTACCGTGCTGTTTGGCTGGATGAGCCTGGTTGGCGTGGTACGCGCGGAATTTTTACGTACCCGAAACTTTGATTACATTCGTGCCGCTCAGGCGCTCGGCGTGAGCGATCGCAGTATTATTCTGCGCCATATGCTGCCCAATGCGATGGTCGCCGCCCTGACCTTTTTACCGTTTATATTATGCGCCTCGATCACCACTCTGACCTCGCTGGATTTTCTTGGCTTCGGCTTACCGCTTGGCTCGCCATCGCTGGGAGAACTCCTGTTACAGGGTAAAAACAACCTGCAGGCACCGTGGCTTGGTATCACCGCGTTCATCTCCGTTGCCCTGCTATTATCGCTACTGATATTTATTGGTGAAGCGGTACGCGACGCGTTCGATCCCAACAAGGCGATTTAAGATGACACAACCACTGTTAGCTATTGAAAATTTATCTGTAGGTTTTCGCCAACAGGAGACCGTTCGCACCGTGGTCAATACCCTCTCACTGAGGGTTGATGCCGGGCAAACTCTGGCGCTGGTGGGCGAGTCCGGTTCGGGTAAAAGCGTGACCGCACTTTCTATTCTACGGTTATTACCGACCCCTCCCGCAGTCTACCTTTCCGGCGACATCCGTTTTCATGGCGAATCATTGCTTCATGCCGATGAGCAGACGCTTCGCGGCGTTCGCGGGAATAAAATCGCCATGATTTTCCAGGAGCCAATGGTGTCGCTAAACCCGCTTCACAACCTGGAAAAACAGCTGTATGAAGTGCTGTCGCTGCATCGGGGAATGCGTCGGGAGGCCGCGCGGGCAGAAATACTGACCTGTCTGGATCGGGTCGGCATCCGTCAGGCGGCCAAACGTCTCGCAGACTATCCGCACCAACTGTCCGGCGGTGAACGCCAGCGCGTGATGATCGCCATGGCGCTGCTTACGCGACCGGAGCTGCTTATTGCCGATGAACCGACCACCGCGCTGGATGTCTCCGTACAGGCGCAAATCCTGCAGCTGCTGCGGGAGTTACAGCGCGAACTGAACATGGGATTACTGTTTATCACCCACAACCTCAGCATTGTGAAAAAACTGGCCGATACCGTTGCGGTGATGCAAAACGGCCAGTGCGTTGAGCAAAATCGAGCGGCACAGCTGCTCACTGCGCCAACGCATCCCTACACGCAGAAATTGTTAAACAGCGAACCTTCCGGCGATCCAGTACCTGTACCTGCCGGGCAAGCGCCATTGCTGGAAGTGGAAAAACTCTGCGTTGCCTTCCCCATCCGTAAAGGTATCCTGAAGCGCGTGGTGGACCATAACGTTGTGGTTAACAACGTCAGTTTTTCCCTCCGCCCCGGTGAAACGCTGGGACTGGTCGGGGAGTCAGGATCGGGGAAAAGCACTACCGGGCTGGCGTTACTGAGGTTAATCACCTCACAGGGAAGCATTGTGTTCGATGGCCTCGCGCTGCATACCTTAAATCGCCGCCAGCTGTTACCGGTACGTCACCGCATTCAGGTCGTGTTTCAGGATCCCAACTCCTCGCTGAACCCGCGCCTGAGCGTGCTACAGATTATTGAGGAGGGACTGCGCGTTCATCAGCCAACCCTGTCAGCCGAACAGCGCGAAGCGCAGGTGAAAGCGGTAATGGCGGAAGTGGGACTGGATAGCGAAACGCGGCATCGTTACCCGGCGGAGTTTTCCGGCGGTCAACGTCAACGCATAGCCATTGCCAGAGCCTTGATTCTCAAGCCTTCCCTGATCATTCTGGATGAACCAACATCGTCGCTCGACAGAACCGTACAGGCGCAAATCCTGACGTTGTTAAAGTCTTTACAGGAAAAGCATCGCCTGGCTTATATCTTTATCAGCCATGATTTGCACGTAGTACGCGCGTTATGCCATCAGGTTATTGTGCTAAGGCAGGGAGAGGTCGTGGAGCAAGGACAATGCGAGCACGTATTTAACGCGCCACAGCAGGCATATACGCGTCAGCTGCTCGCGCTAAGCTGACGCTCAAAACGGATTGTTATTTGAAAACGGCTCTGCGATGGCCACGCCGAAATTTTTCAGTCTGCAGGTCGCGGCAAATTCATCCTGACGATTCACAAACAGGCACGGCTCTCCTTCGCATTCCAACACGGAACAAGGTACCTCAATGTCGCTGAGGGCCTGGCTGAGTTTATGCATGACTGACCACGCGCTGTCACCATCAGGGCTAAGCAATTTGAGCGCCACCAGGCTGTTCTCATTGCTCTGACCGTTTTGCGGAATCGGTTCAACCTTTGAACCTGCGAAACCCACCGACCAACGATAGCACTGTGGCAGACGATGAACGATTGAGAGTTGTAATGTCATCACTTTCTTTCCCTGGAAGTACAATCACTTCACAATTATTTTACATCAATATTAACACATCATTGACAATACGTCTTTAAACAGTTCGTAAACGTTTACACCCTGACTTTATGCCACTTTCCGAACCAAATATTTAAATTTATTCAACGGTTCTGGCATATTTCCGCGCTATATGTACTCGTTTCTGCGATCTAACTCAACCTTTTTAACTACAATGATGTGACTTTTTACATAAATTGATTTTACATAAAATAAACATAAGCGGGGAAATTGATAGATTTGCGGTTGATGTACATCAACTCTGGAGGCCCTATCGCCCCCAGGTTGTGTAATAGATCACCGTTTTTTGGCGCGGCTGGCGTAGAGATAGAAGAGAATTGAGCAGGTAGCGCAAAATGCTATCGACCAGATCATCGGCCAGGCCGAGTTAAAGGTCGCCAGTGACAGCAGCGCCCCAACGATGGCGCCAATGCCAAAACGGAACGTCCCTGCCAGCGATGACGCCGTTCCCGCCATATGCGGAAATTCATCCAGAATGACTGCCATGGCGTTGGATGACACCATCGACACGCAGCCAACAAACGCCGCAACGCCCACCACCAGCGCCCAGAAACCAACCCCGAACAGCGCGCTAAAGACCATCCAGCCCGCCATCACGAACTGGATCCACAGGCCAGTACGGAACATATTCAACGCCCCAACCCGACGAACAAAGCGGCTGTTGATGATGGTCATCACGAACAGGAAAACAATGTTCAGCGCGAAGTAATAGCCGAAATGCTGCGGTGAAACGTGGTTGATCTCAATGTAAACAAAAGGTCCGGCGCTCAGGAACGAGAACATCCCGGCAAAACTAAACCCACTGGCCAGCATATAGCTCAGTACACGCTTGTGGCGAAACAGCGAGGCAAAGTTGCCGAGAGTAGTACGCAAGCGAAACGGCTGGCGGCGCTCAACTGGCAAGGTCTCTTTGATCAGCGTAAAGATCATCACCGACGCCAGAATAGCCGCCACGGCGAGGATCCAAAAGATGTAGTGCCAGCTCAGCCATACCAATACCCAGCCGCCCACGATGGGTGCCAGTAAGGGTGCAATTGTCGTGACCAGCATGACAAATGACATCATGCGCGAAAACTCTTCCTTCGGATAGATATCGCGCATCAGGGCGTTGATAACCACGCTCGCCGCAGCCGCAGCCAGACCATGGAAGAAACGCATCACGATCAGCTGATCGATAGTTTGTGCCAGCGCACAGGCAACTGCCGCCGCCGCAAACACCAGCGTCCCGCCCAGAATCACCGGCTTGCGCCCAATGCTGTCAGCCATTGGACCATAGAGTAACTGCCCCACCGCGAACCCAAGAATATAGGTACTGAGGGTCATCTGCGCGCTACCTGCAGGCACACCAAACTGTTCAGAGATAACAGGTAGTGCCGGAAGATACATATCAATCGACAACGGCATCAGCATGGCTAACAAGCCAAGGATAAAGACAATGGCAATTGACGAGTTCTGCCGGGTGGTCACATTTAGCTCCTGAAATTAACGCGGGGTTAAGTTAACGCTGGCGATTTCTTCTTCGGTCAATGGACGGTATTCACCCGGCTCCAGATCCTCATCAAGCTTGATGTCACCAATCCGTTCACGGTGCAGTTCCACAACGTGGTTACCGACGGCGGCAAACATACGTTTAACCTGATGATAGCGCCCTTCGCTGATGGTCAATCGCACCTGAGTTGGCGTAATAACCTCCAGCACGGCCGGTTTGGTCAGGTCTTTCTCATTATGCAGTTGTACGCCATGGGCAAACTGTTCAGCGGTGTCATCTGCCACCGGCGACTCCAGCGTCACCAGATAGGTTTTCTCACAATGGTGACGTGGCGAAGTGATGCGATGCGACCACTGTCCGTCATCGGTCATCAGCACCAGTCCGGTGGTGTCGATATCCAGGCGCCCTGCCGCATGCAGTTTGTAGGCAACCGGCTCATCAAGGAAATAGAGCACTGTCGGGTGATCCGGGTCATCCGTTGAGCAAACATAACCCTGAGGTTTATTCAGCATAAAATAGCGCGGGCCATTTTGTTGAATCAGGGAATTACCGTCATATTCTACGTCGTGTTCTGGCAGCAGCTTAAAGGCACTGTTTTTGACGATTTCACCGTCGACGGTAACGCGGTTAGCACGGATCTCACGCCCGGCAATAGCGCGGCTGACGCCGAGTTGCTGAGCGATAAATTTATCAAGTCGCATGAGTGTGATTTTTGCCTGTAAAAAAACAAGAAGCGGGATTGCGCCCGAAAAGTGGGACGATTATCCGCCCAGTATAGCGGCGTTACACCATCCCTCAAGGGAAATGATTCATGGCATACTATACATTGTTGCTGCTTACCTTAATGAGCCCATGATTTTTACTCTTCGCCCGTACCAAAAAGAAGCCGTGGATGCCACGCTCAACCATTTCCGCCACCACCGCACGCCAGCGGTTATCGTCCTGCCAACCGGTGCGGGAAAAAGCCTGGTGATTGCTGAACTGGCCCGCGTGGCGCGTGGTCGCGTGCTGATACTGGCGCACGTTAAAGAACTGGTCGCGCAAAACCATGCCAAATATCGCGCGCTGGGGCTGGATGCCGATATTTTTGCCGCAGGTCTGAAGCGTAAAGAGAGCCACGGGAAAGTGGTATTTGGCAGCGTACAGTCGGTAGCGCGTAATCTTGACGCCTTTCAGGGAGAATTCTCGCTGCTTATCGTCGATGAATGTCACCGTATTGGTGATGATGACGAGAGTCAATATCAGCAAATCCTCACTCACCTGACCAAAGTAAATCCCCACTTACGCCTGCTCGGGCTTACTGCCACTCCTTTTCGTTTGGGCAAAGGCTGGATTTATCACTTTCATTATCACGGTATGGTGCGCGGCGATGAAAAAGCGCTGTTTCGTGACTGCATTTATGAATTACCGTTGCGTTACATGATTAAACACGGCTACCTGACGCCGCCAGAACGCCTCGACATGCCGGTAGTGCAGTATGACTTCAGCCGCCTGCAGGCGCAGAGTAACGGCCTGTTTAGCGAAACAGATCTCAATCAGGAACTGAAAAAGCAGCAGCGAATAACGCCGCATATCATCAGCCAGATTGTCGAGTTTGCCCAGACGCGCAAAGGGGTGATGATTTTCGCCGCCACAGTGGAGCACGCCAAAGAAATTCTGGGCCTGCTGCCTGCTGACGATGCCGCGCTAATCACCGGAGACACGCCTGGCGCTGAGCGTGATGTGCTGATTGAAGAGTTCAAAGCCCAGCGCTTTCGCTATCTGGTGAATGTGTCGGTCCTGACCACTGGCTTCGATGCCCCGCACGTCGACCTTATTGCCATTCTGCGCCCGACGGAGTCAGTTAGCCTTTACCAACAAATTGTCGGTCGCGGCCTGCGCCTGGCACCGGGTAAAACCGACTGTCTGATCCTCGATTATGCCGGTAACCCGCACGATCTTTACGCGCCGGAAGTGGGGGCGCCGAAAGGGAAAAGCGATAACGTTCCGTGCAGGTGTTCTGTCCCACCTGCGGGTTTGCAAACACCTTCTGGGGCAAAACAACGGCAGACGGCACGCTGATTGAACACTTTGGCCGCCGCTGTCAGGGGTGGTTTGAAGATGATGACGGCCATCGCGAACAGTGCGATTTTCGTTTTCGTTTTAAAAACTGCCCACAATGCAACGCGGAAAATGATATCGCCGCCCGCCGTTGTCGGGAGTGCGACACGGTGCTGGTTGACCCGGATGACATGCTGAAAGCCGCGCTCAGGCTCAAAGATGCGCTGGTCCTGCGCTGTAGCGGCATGGTGTTACAAAACGGCCAGGATGAAAAAGGCGAATGGCTAAAAATCACCTATTACGATGAAGATGGTGCCGACGTTAGCGAACGCTTTCGCCTGCATACTCCCGCGCAGCGTACGGCTTTCGAGCAACTGTTTATTCGCCCGCACACCCGAACGCCCGGCATTCCCTTACGCTGGATAACCGCCGCCGATATCCTCGCCCAGCAGGCGCTGTTACGTCATCCTGATTTCGTGGTGGCGCGCATGAAAGGTCAGTACTGGCAGGTCCGTGAAAAGGTCTTCGATTATGAAGGACGCTATCGTCGGGCACATGAATTACGCGGTTAATCGTACTTTTGATTGATGTACCAGCCGTTTAAGTATAGAATCTCGCCCGCTTTTGCATACGCAAAGCAGATCACTTACCTGTTGCTGGGTCGCCTGTAGCAGGAATTATAAAAGAGAGATTTAAATGTTTACTATCAACGCTGAAGTACGTAAAGAGCAGGGTAAGGGTGCGAGCCGCCGCCTGCGTGCCGCTAACAAGTTCCCGGCAATCATCTATGGTGGCGCAGAAGCCCCGGTTGCTATCGAACTGGATCACGATGCAGTTATGAACATGCAAGCTAAAGCTGAATTCTACAGCGAAGTTCTGACCATCGTTGTTGACGGTAAAGAAGTGAAAGTTAAAGCTCAGGCTGTACAGCGTCACCCGTTCAAGCCGAAGCTGGCACACATCGACTTCGTTCGCGCGTAATCGCCTACAAGTTGAAGAAAAACCCCGCCTCGGCGGGGTTTTTTTATGGGATTTTGTTGGCGGTAAAGATGAATCACGCAAGCCGGATAAGGCGTTAACGCCCCCATCCGGCAAACGGCTTTATTTCCCGCCCGAGGTACGACGCTGTAGCTGATCGCGCAGGTTCGGCGGCGTACCTTTGATGGTCAAAGTATCTGTGGCTGGATCCCAGAAAATACGCTCACCCAGTAACATGGCGTCGAAGTTGATGGTTAACCCGCCGCCGCTTCCGGCAAATTTGGTTAACTGGCGCAGCGTGCTGCGATCTGCCGGGAAGCTCTCTTCCAGTTCGTAGCCTTTATCAGCGGTAAATTCGCTGAAGCTGACTTCACTGACGCCGGAAAGCTCTTTGGACAGCGACTCCAACTCGATCTCTTCACCGGCCTGCAGTTGCTCGTTGCAGTAGCTGTACACCTGCTGACGCACGTTCTGGCGTTCAGCTTTATCGAGTTGCGCCTCGGCGGTAAAGTCATCGACCGCCTGCAACAGGCCGCGGTTTTGCGCTTTGGCGTTAAGCCCCTCGCTGGCGCCCAGGAAGTCCATAAAGAAATCGGCGACTTTGCGCCCTACCCGCCCTTTCAGGAACGTCAGATAGCGCGTGGACTCCGGGTTGGTTTCCCACTCGGTTAAATCAATACGCGCCACGATATCCGCATGATTGATATCCAGATAGTGTGTCGGGTTGATATCCAGATTTTCATTGACGCGCATACTGCTTAAATTGTTCAGCACGGCGACCAGCAGATACTCTACCGCCAGATAGCGGTAATGGCAGAACAGGACAATGCCGCCATCGGCAAAAGGATATTTCGCCAGTTCGTCCCGCAAGCGCCCTGTCGCTGCACGACTAAAGGCCAGAAAATCCTCTTCGCCCTGACGCTGTAAACGCAGCGTTTGCGCCAGTTCACTCTCTGCGCTAAACAGGCCATAAGCTTTATTCTTGGCGCTGTATACCCGATGCAACTCAGCCATCATATCGACAACGGTCGCTGTCGGTTCCAGTAATGAATCGCGCAAGACCAGCTCAAGGTTCTGCTCGTCACGTTTGATAAGCTGGTGCAGGGCAATCTGGTTGATATCCAGACTCATGATAAACTCTCCTTTTAGACCGGGCGGTATTCAACCACCTGCCGGGCAGTGACGCAATAGAAGATAAAAAAGCAGAAAAAAAACTGTCTGTACGGTAATATGTTGCCCTTTCATGAACAGACTGATTTCGATTTATGCCACAAATTTCCCGCTATAGTGACGAACACGTTGAACAACTGCTGAATGAGATGCTCAACGTACTGGAAAAACATAAGGCGC
This sequence comes from Citrobacter sp. L55, assembly GCF_002850715.1. Lineage (NCBI taxonomy): Bacteria > Pseudomonadati > Pseudomonadota > Gammaproteobacteria > Enterobacterales > Enterobacteriaceae > Citrobacter > Citrobacter sp. L55. Next base: position 231,693 of record NZ_KZ559400.1, read on the forward strand.
CGACCGACCTTTCCCTGATGGTACTGGGAAATATGGTGACTAACCTTATCAATACAAGCATCGCACCGGCCCAGCGCCAGGCGATTGCCAACTCTTTTGCCCGCGCATTGCAGTCTTCGGTAAACGACGACCAAGCGCATTAAGAGCCTGCTCCGGGGAAACGAACAACAGTTTATGGTAACTCATCGTCAACGCTACCGTGAGAAAGTCTCCCAGATGGTTAGCTGGGGGCACTGGTTTGCCTTGTTCAACATTCTGTTGGCCATGGTGCTCGGTAGCCGTTACCTGTTTGTCGCCGACTGGCCGACAACCCTTGCAGGTCGTGTTTATTCCTACCTGAGCGTTGTCGGGCATTTTAGCTTTCTGGTGTTCGCCACCTATCTGCTGATCCTGTTTCCCCTGACGTTTATCGTCATGTCCCAGAGGCTGATGCGATTCTTATCAGCTATTCTGGCGACGGCTGGCATGACGCTGTTGCTAATCGACAGCGAAGTTTTTACCCGCTTCCACCTGCATCTCAATCCGATCGTCTGGGAACTGGTCATCAACCCAGACCAGAATGAAGCGGCGCGTGACTGGCAACTGATGTTTATCAGCGTACCGGTTATTCTGTTAATTGAAATGCTGTTTGCAACCTGGAGCTGGCAAAAGCTGCGCAGCCTGACGCGTCGTCGCCATTTTGCCAAACCGTTAGCAGCATTCTTCTTCGTTTCCTTTATCGCCTCGCACGTGGTGTATATCTGGGCGGATGCCAATTTCTATCGCCCGATTACCATGCAGCGTGCGAATCTGCCGCTCTCCTACCCGATGACGGCACGTAAATTCCTGGAAAAACATGGTCTGCTGGATGCGCAAGAGTATCAGCGACGCCTGATCGAACAGGGCAATCCGGAAGCGGTTTCCGTGCAGTACCCGCTCAGCGAACTGCGCTATCGCGATATGGGCACCGGTCAGAACGTGCTGCTGATTACCGTCGACGGTCTGAACTACTCACGCTTTGAAAAACAGATGCCTGCGCTGGCTGAATTCGCCGGGCAGAATATCTCGTTTACGCGTCACATGAGCTCAGGCAACACCACGGATAACGGGATCTTTGGCCTGTTCTATGGTGTCTCGCCAAGCTACATGGACGGCATTTTGTCGACCCGTACGCCTGCGGCGCTGATTACTGCACTGAACCAGCAGGGTTACCAGTTAGGGCTATTCTCCTCGGATGGCTTTACCAGCCCGCTGTATCGCCAGGCGCTGCTGTCAGACTTCTCCATGCCAAGCGTACAAACGCAATCTGACGAACAAACCGCAAGCCAGTGGATTAACTGGCTGGGACGCTACGCGCAGGAAGATAACCGCTGGTTCTCGTGGGTCTCCTTTAACGGGACGAACCTTGATAACAGCAACCAGAAGAACTTTGCCAAACGCTATGCCAGCGCCGCTCAGGATGTGGATGCCAATATTAACCGTGTTCTTAGTGCCCTGCGCGACTCCGGTAAACTGAACAACACGGTGGTGATTATTACCGCAGGTCGGGGCGTGCCGCTGACTCAGGAAGAGAACAATTTTGCCTGGTCACGTGGCCATCTGCAGGTTCCACTGGTTATTCACTGGCCGGGAACGCCTGCCCAACGCATCAATAGCCTGACCGATCATACAGACCTGATGACTACGCTCATGCAGCGCCTGCTGCACGTCAGCACGCCTGCTAACGAATACTCGCAGGGGCAGGATCTGTTCAATGCAAACCGCCGCCATTACTGGGTTACCGCCGCCGACGGCAGCACGATGGCCGTTACCACGCCAGAGATGACGCTGGTGCTGAACAACAACGGTAATTATCAGACCTATGATTTACGCGGCGAAAAAATAAAAGATCAGAAACCGCAGCTAAGCCTGCTGCTACAGGTTCTGACGGATGAGAAACGATTTATTGCTAACTGATTAATTATAAATCACTTAGCGATGCTTCCCCTTGCATTCGCAGCGGAAAGCAGTAGTATTAGCAGCCATAGCGTCGGCACGTAGCGCAGCCTGGTAGCGCACCGTCATGGGGTGTCGGGGGTCGGAGGTTCAAATCCTCTCGTGCCGACCAAAAATCCCAGAAAAACCAACCTTCATGGTTGGTTTTTTTATACCCGCGATTCCACGTTTCTTATTATTACCCCGGCCTTTAGCACAGGTTTTACTACTTACCCATGCACAAATTAGGGTAAAATTTACCCTCTCATCAGCGCGATGAAACTAGACGAGTGATGCGCTGAAAACAATAATGATACTAATAAAAACTCAGGAGAATAGTATGCCTGAAGCAACGCCTTTTCGGGTGCTGATTGTCGACGACCACCCACTAATGCGGCGAGGAATTAGTCAATTATTGCAACTGGATCCCGCATTTAACGTAGTCGCGGAAGCAGGTGACGGTGCCAGCGCTATCGATCTGGCTAACCGTCTGGACCTGGATGTGATCCTGCTGGATCTCAATATGAAAGGCATGAGCGGACTGGACACCCTGAATGCGCTGCGCCGGGATGGCGTCACCGCGCAAATTATTATTCTTACCGTCTCGGATGCCGCCAGCGATGTGTACGCCTTAATTGATGCCGGCGCGGATGGTTATTTACTCAAAGACAGCGATCCTGAAGTCTTGCTGGAGGCCATTCGCAGCGGCGCCAAAGGCGGTAAAGCTTTTAGCACACGCGTCAGCGAATATCTGCGCGAACGCGATCTGTTCGGCGCACAAGAAGATCCCTTCAGCATTCTCACCGAACGTGAACTGGATGTATTGCATGAACTGGCTCAGGGGCTGTCGAATAAACAGATTGCGTCAGTGCTGAATATTTCCGAACAGACCGTGAAAGTGCATATTCGCAACCTGCTGCGCAAACTCAATGTGCGCTCTCGCGTTGCAGCTACCATTCTGTTTTTACAAACGCGCGGAATGCAGTAATCCATGAAGAGGCCGGATAGCCCCGATATGCGAAGCGCTATCGGGGCTATTCTGGATACTTATTTCTCCTGCGGCGTTAGCTGCTCCATCGCCTGCTTAATGCTCCGTTCTATTACCGCCCGACGGGTATCGTTGACAGGTAATAGTTTCAGCATCATCTCCCACGCCGCAACCGCCTCGCCGAAGCGCTGCTGTTCAAAGGCGTTGAAAGCGTACATGCTGAGAACCCGCACGTTGGCATGTTCGCCACGCACCAGTTGGCGTAACAGCTCCCCTCCCCGACGGTTATCATCAGGATCGGAAGAACGGGTCAGCGCCTCCGCATAGCCCAGCGCCGCATCGCTGTTTTTAGGATCCAGTCGATAGGCATTGGCATAGGCTTCAGTGGCCGTACTGGCGTTACCGAGAACCATGCCAATGCGTCCAAGCATGATCCAGCCTTCAACATTTGCGGGATCGGCTTGTAAACGCGTACGCAGCCCCAGCGCCAGACGCGCCATATCTTCTTCATTGAGCGGTTCCGCTTTCGGATCCAACGCCCGCTCCAGCAGCGCCGGAGCCTGAGCAGTGGCCTGCTGCCAGACCTGAACCTGCTTATAGCTGCCGGTTTGGTAATAGCTTACTGCGCCAACCACCAGCGCCACCACGATACCAGGCACAAACAACCCGAATCCACCGCGCTTACCATTCGGAATAACATCGTCAGGAAACTCTTCCTGTTTCACCCGAACGCGTCGGCGAGTACGGGCGAAAATAATCCAGCCCCCCAGACCAATCGCTACCACCGGCATCACCCACAGCAGCACGGTGAGCGGCGTTAACGGCGGATCGTACGTGACGAAGTTGCCGTAGCGCGCCACCATGTAATCGACAATTTCTTTCTGGCTTTTTCCTTCCTGCATCAGTTCGTACACTTTCTGACGCAGGTCGGTGGCAATCATCGAGTTAGAATCGGCAATGCTGTTGTTCTGGCATTTAGGACAACGCAGTTGTTCAGTAAGCTGGCGGAACTGCTGCTCCTGCGCTTCGTCCTTAAACTGCATCACGTCGATAGTCGCAAGCGCGGATCCCGAGATAACCAGCATTAGCAGGCCCAGTAAAAATCTCATTGCGCAGCCTCCTTACTGTACTTGTCCCATAACGGTTTGATCTCGCTCTCCCACACCCGGGCGTTCAAATCGCCGGCATGGCGATAGCGAATAATGCCTTTGCCGTCGATCAGGAACGTCTCCGGAGCACCGTACACGCCAAGATCCAGACCGAGCATACCGTCGCCGTCAAACAGACTTAATGAGTAAGGATTACCCAGCTCTTTCAGCCAGACAATGGCTTTCTGACGATCATCTTTATAGTTCAGACCCACTACCCGCACGCCTTGCGCAGACAGCTGATTCAGATACTGATGCTCGGCGCGACAGGTCGGGCACCAGGTCGCCCAGACGTTCAGCAATACCGGTTTGCCCTGCGTCAGCACATCGGCCTGATAGTGCTGACCCGGATTTTCCAGTGACTCCAGGCGGAATGTTGGAACAGGTTTGCCGATCAGCGCCGATTCCAGATTAGTGGGATCGTCCCCCTGAGCGTTACGCGCGAGCTGCCACAACAGCGCCGCCGCAATGATGAGAAAAATAATAAACGGAATTAACAGTGCGTTGCGCTTCATACAGCCTCCGACGCATTTTTTTGCACCGCGGCGCGAGGACGCGTCCGCTGGCGATAGCGTGGATCAAACAGGCAGAACAACCCGCCCAGCGCCATCAGCAATCCTCCGGCCCAAATCCAGCGAATAAACGGTTTGTAGTACAGGCGTACAGCCCATGCGCCATTATCCAGTTCTTCACCCAGCGCAGCGTACAGATCGCGCGTGAATCCACCGTCAATTGCCGCTTCGGTCATCATCGAACTGGTGCTGTTATAGAAGCGTTTTTCCGCATGCAGCGTGGCTTCCGGCTTACCGTCTCGGGTAACGCCAATAATGGCAACGCCGCCCCGGTAGTTTGGCCCGGTAATATCTTTCACTTCGCGGAAAGTGAACTGATAGTTATGGATACTAACGCTATCACCCGCTTTCATGCGCACATCGCGTTCAACGCTGTAGTTCTGGCTAAAGGCAATACCAACAATGGTAATCGCCAGCCCAACGTGACCCGATACCATGCCCCAGTAGCTTGGCGTCAGCTTTGTCCCACGGGAAATACGCAGGAACGCTTCGGACATCGCCAGTACGAATATCCAGCACGCCATCGCCAGCCCCACCACTGTCATGGCGGCAATGCGATCCTCAAGCAGCCACGGCAGCAGCAGCGACAGAACAAGGGTGGTGACAAACGCGATAAGCAATAACGTTTTCAGTTTACGCGGTCGGTCACGGCCCCAGCGCACTAATGGCCCAATCCCCAACAACAGTGCGAACGGCGCCATCAGCCAGGTGAACATGGTGTTGAAAAACGGCTCGCCAATCGAAATGCTGCCCAGCCCCAGCTGTTTGTGCACCAGCGGCAGCAGCGTGCCCAGTAGCACCACAAGCATGGCGGCAATCAGCAGGACGTTATTCCCCAGCAGCAGCGATTCACGCGACCACAGCGCGTTGTTTACCCGTGAGCGAACCTTGTGACCGCGCACCGCAAACAGCAGCAGAGAGCCGCCAATTACCAGCACCATAAAGGCCAGAATAAACATCCCGCGCGACGGATCGGAGGCGAAAGCATGCACCGACACCAGTACGCCGGAGCGCACCAGGAAAGTACCTAACAGACAAAGTGAGAATGCGCAGATTGACAGCAGCAGCGTCCAGGCTTTAAAGCTGGCGCGCTGTTCGGTTACCGACAACGAGTGCATCAGCGCCGTTCCCACCAGCCATGGCATAAACGAGGCGTTTTCAACCGGATCCCAGAACCACCAGCCGCCCCAGCCCAGCTCGTAATAGGCCCAGGCCGAACCGAGCACAATGCCCAGCGTCAGAAACACCCACGCCGCCAGCGTCCACGGACGCGAAAAACGGGCGAATGTGCTGTCCAGTCGTCCGCTCATCAGCGCAGCAATCGCAAACGCAAAGGCGACCGAGAAGCCGACATACCCCATGTACAGCAGCGGCGGATGGAAAATCAGCCCCGGATCCTGCAACAGCGGGTTCAGGTCACGTCCTTCAATCGGGAAGTTCGGCAACGTGCGGGCAAACGGGTTGGAGGTAAACAGAATAAATAGCAGGAAACCGACGCTGACCATTCCCATGACCGCAAGCACGCGGGCGACGATATCCAGCGGCATGCGCTGGCTGAACGCCGCAACGGCGAACGTCCAGCCGCTCATCAGCAGCACCCACAGCAGCAACGAGCCTTCATGCGCCCCCCACGTCGCCGCCACCCGATACCAGACCGGAAGCTGGGTGTTGGAGTTGCTGGCGACGTAGGTCACGGTAAAATCATTAACCACGAAGGCGTTGACCAGAATCAGGAACGCCCCCATCACACAGATAAACAGTACCCAGGCAAAGGGACGCGCGGAGGCCATCATCCGCACGTCGCCGCGCGCTACGCCCCACAGCGGATAGACCGACAGCAGTAATGCAACGCCAAGCGCAAGGCACAACAGCGCATTGCCAATTTCAGGCATCATGACGTTTTATCCTTATAAACACTTTCCGGGCGACGGTGGTTTTCCTGCATCGCTTTTTCGACTTCCGGCGGGGTGTAATTTTCATCATGTTTAGCAAGCACTTCTTTGGCCTGCACATGATTTCCCCCGTCCAGTTCGCCCTGAACGACAACGCCCTGCCCTTCGCGGAACAGATCCGGCAGAATGCCTTCATAGGTGACATCCACCACACCTTCGGCATCATAGATGCTGAAATTCACCTTCAGCGACTGCGGATCGCGCTTTACGCTGCCAGGCATAACCATACCGCCCACGCGCAGGCGCTGGCCGACTTCAGGCATTTGCTGCGTTTCGCGCTTACCGTAGAGTATTTCTCCCGGCGTATAGAACAGGTCGATATTGGAACGCAGCGCGTAGAGCACCAGCGAAATGGTCAAAGCCAGACCTGCCAGGACCGCGCAGGCTATCCATAACCGATTTTTACGTCGAATATTCACGCCGCCTCCCGTTGCACTTGCGCCGCGCGCATGCGCGCTTCTCTCGCCCGCTGCTGCGCGACACCGCGTAAGATTGCACGATGCTGTAACGCAGAATGCAGCACCAGCGCCACCAGCGGGACAATGCTCATCGCCACAGCCAGCCAGACATACAAGGCGTAACCGCCCATCGCGAAAAAATCACTCCATGATGCAAATGCAGGGGTCATTGGCGGCCTCTTTTTAAGATCAGTTCGCTCACCCACGGGCGGCGTTTTTCCATCATCAAAATCAGGTTACGCATGCGCATCAGCGCCAGCGTGACAAACAGTAACAGGTAGCCGACGATCGCCAGACGCAGCGGCGCGCGCATTGCCGGATCGATACTCTGCTGCATACGGGTCGACCCCTGATGCAGAGTATTCCACCACTCGACCGAGTAGTGAATAATCGGCAAGTTGACCACGCCAATCAGCACCAGAATGCCGGCAGCGCGACCAGCCAGACGGCGGTCGTCAAAGGCATGCCACAGCGCAATGGCGCCAACGTAGAGAAACAGCAGCACCAGTTCAGAGGTGAGTCGGGCATCCCAGACCCACCAGGTGCCCCACATCGGTTTGCCCCATGCAGAGCCCGTCACCAGCGCAATAAAGGTAAACACGGCACCAATGGGCGCCATCGCGGCCAGAGCCAGATTGGCCATTTTCATCTGCCAGACCAGGCCAATAAACGCGGCAACGGCCATCGATGCATAAATACCCATCGACCAGATTGCCGCCGGAACGTGCAGATAAATAATGCGATAGCTCTGCCCCTGCTGATAATCCGCAGGCGCGAAGCCAAAGCCCCAGATCAACCCGGTTATCAGTACCACCGCGCTGGCAATCGCCAGCCACGGGATAAACCAGCCGCAGATCTGATAGAGCCGAGGAGGCATCGCCAATTGATGAAGTGTTTTCCACATAGTTCAGTCACCAGACTCCGTAAATTAATATCCATTGTGCCGGAGCACCTTGCCCGGCCTGCATATCTCAACTGCGCTACTGCACGCTGATCCGTAACGCCGCAGCTGTGGCAAACGGGCTTAGCGTGGCGCTGCCGACCAGCAACGCGCCCAGAATCGCCATGTACCCTTCAACCGGTAAGTGCATGGAAGCCGCATCCATCGCCGCGGTCGCAAAAATCAGTAAGGGTATGGTGAGCGGGAGTACCAGTACGCTTAACAGCACGCCGCCGCGCTTTAAGCCCACCGTCAACCCCACGCCCGGCGCGCCGAGGAAGCCCAGCGTAGGCGTCCCGAGTAACAAGGTCAGCGCCATAATTTTCCAGCCGTACATATCCATGCCCAGCAGCAACGCCACCAGCGGCGAGAGGATCAGCAGCGGCAAGCCGGTCACGACCCAGTGCGCCATCACTTTCGCCAGCACCACTGCCGGCAGCGGCAGCGGCAGCAGCATCAGTTGCTCAAGGCTGCCGTCCTGCAGATCATCACGAAACAGGCGCTCCAGCGCCAGCAACGACGCCAGCAGCGCCGCAACCCAGATGATGCCCGGTGCAATACGCGCCAGCAGTTGCGGCTCCGGCCCAATGCTCAGCGGGAACAGCGTAATAACAATCAGGAAGAACCATAAAGGATTGGCGATTTCCGCACTATGACGAAACGCAACTCGTAGTTCTAAACGGAAGATTCGCCACATCATTGCGTTGCCCTCTCGCTGGTCAGCGCAATACGTCGCACTTTATCGGTCTCTACATTGAGCGGTTGGTGGGTGGTGAGAATAACAATACCGCCCTGCTCCGTATGCTGCGCCATACGCTGAGTCAGTCGCTCAACGCCGTTCACATCAATGGCGGTAAAGGGTTCGTCGAGGATCCACAGCCGGGCGCGGGTCAGCCACAAACGGGCCAGCGCCACGCGCCGCTGTTGTCCGGCGGAGAGTTGATTCACCGGGATATCTTCATATCCGGCAAGCCCCGCCTGCGCCAGCGCAGCCAGACACTGTGCGACGTCGCCGTCATGGTGGAAGAAACGCAGGTTTTCCAACGCCGAAAGCCGGGTTTTTATCCCCGGCTGATGTCCGATCCACAGCAGTTGTTGATGGTAGCTGTCCCGCACGTGATGCAGCGGTTGCTCTTGCCAGCAAACCTCCCCTGCGTCGGGACGCGCCAGCCCGGTAAGTAACCGCAGCAAAGTGGTTTTCCCTGCGCCGTTGCTGCCGGTAATTTGTACCCATTCCCCTGCGTTGACGCGAAATGACAAATCGCTGAACAGTATTCTGTCATCCCGCTCGCAAAGTAATTCTCTGGCTTCAAGCATACCTGGTTATCTACATCCTGTTAAAATCCCGGTTTGACTTCGCGCATATCAGGCAGTTTGTGCGCTATCCCTTTATGACAGTCAATACAGGTTTGCCCGTCTTTCACGGCCTGGTCGTGCATTTTGGCCGCAACGCCTTTCTGGGCGGTTAAATCCATAAACTCGAAGTTGTGACAGTTTCGACACTCTTGCGAATTGTTATCTTTCATACGCCGCCACTCATTTTGCGCCATCGTTAAACGATGGTCTTCAAATTTCTGCGGTGTATCTATCAGCCCCAGTGCTTTCGCGTACAGCTCTTTACTGGCCTTGATCTTACGAATCATTTTCGGACCCCACTCATGTGGGACGTGGCAATCAGGGCAAGTCGCTCGCACACCACTACGGTTGTTGTAGTGTACGGTTTCCATGTATTCCTGGTACACCGTATTGCGCATTTCGTGACAGCTAATGCAGAACTCTTCTGTATTGGCCTTTTCCATACCGGTATTAAAGCCGCCCCAGAAAATAATGCCGCCCACAAAGCCGATTAACAACAGCGTGCCGAGCGCCAGACGGCTGGGGCGACGCCACCATTGCCAGACGCGCTTAATCCAGCCTGGTTTACGGTTAGAATTTTCCATAATGACCTCTTATTTCCCGTAACCTTTCGAGGGGGTGAAGGTATTTTCAACAATCGGCGCGGCGTCAGCCTGCGGAACGTGACATTGCAGGCAGAAATAACGACGCGGCGCGACTTCAGCCAATACCTTACCGTCGCTGTCCATAAAGTGCGTCGGACTGATGCGCGGCGCACCGGTGGTGCGATAGCTTTCCACACCGTGACATTGCAGGCAGCGGTTAGTGTTAGTCGTCACCTGATACCCTTCAACGCTGTGCGGAACCATCGGCGGCTGATTCACATAGTTCAGCGGCATACGCACTTGCTCTTTCGGCATGCGAATCGCCCCTTCTTGTGTCCCTGAGACTTCCGGTGACTGACTCAGATCCACTCCGTTTGCAGCCCAAACGGCCCCACTGACTACCAGGGCCAGCGCAGCCGTCCATTGACTCAGCGCTTTAATCAGGTCATGGCTTTTCATGATTTCGCTCCCGAACTCCATCGTGTTGTTATTGTAAAAACATCCTCAGAACAGACATCCACACAGCGACCGCAGGCCATGCAATCGCGGCTGGTTACCTGCACCGGACTTTGCTCATCCAGCACCGGCGCACGTAGCACATGCGGTTCCGGGCAAACATGAAAACAATCCATACAGCGGTTACATCTGTTACGTTCTTTTGCCGAAACGGTTAATGCACCTTTACTCCCCACCACGCTATACAGCGCACCCAGTGGGCAAAGATGCCCGCACCAGCCATGCTCAACGACCAGTAGATCAAATAAAAACAGCGCGAGGATCAGCAGCGCCCCGCTGCCAAATCCCATGACCAGGCTCCGTCCGAGCAGAGAGACTGGATTTATCCACTCCCACAGCAGCGTACCGGTCACGGCGGAACCGACCAGGATAACCACCAGCAGGACGTACCGTATATGGCGCGGCAGGGTTGCAGACTGATTCAGGTCAAACCTTCTGCGCAACCAGCTGGCTAAATCGGTGACAGGGTTCATGGGACAAACCCAACTGCAAAACAGTCGCTTACCCGCCAGGGCATACAGCACCGTGATGATGACCGCCCCCGTTAACGCAACCGTCGCCGGCAGGTGCCCGCTGGCCAGGCTTTGCAGGGTAATCAACGGATCGGTGAACGGGATGGAGTCCAGCAACAGGCTGCTACTGTAATTGCCATGCAGGATCCAGACGCCAAGCCACGGGCCGCTAAGGAACATCGCCAGTATCAGAAACTGGCTCAGACGACGCAGCACCAGCCAGCGATGACTCTTCCACCATCCTTTTTTTGCCTGCGCTTCACGCCCGGCGTCACGTTTACGATTTGCCATTGTTCCCCTCCAGCCAACCGAAGCGGTAATGGTGTCCTAACTCCCCTTTCGCCAGCGACAGGGGCAGCACTTTTATTGCTGGCTGCTCCAGGACGCACACTTTTTCGCATTTCCCGCAGCCGGTACAGGCATCGCTGTGCACGGTTGGAATAAACCGCGCATGCTTGCCGGTACGCATGTTGCGGTCCAGCTCCAGGGTGATAGCCTCATCGATTTTCGGGCATTCGCGATAGCAAACGTCGCAGCGTAATCCCTGATAGTTGAGGCAGTTTTCGTGATCCAGCAGTACCGCCAGCCCCATGCGTGAATCGTCAATAGATTCAATGTCCCTGTCCAACGCGCCGCTGGGGCAAACTTTGGCGCACGGAATGTCTTCACACATTTCGCAGGGAATATCACGCGCGACAAAATACGGCGTACCGGCAGCCAGCCCTGAGGCTAGCGTCGCCAGCTTCAGCGTGTCATACGGGCAGGCCTGAACGCACTGACCACAGCGCACGCAGGCACTGGCGAATGCCTCCTCGCTCAGTGCGCCTGGCGGGCGTAGCCGCACGCCGGTTGCACGTGCGGTTTGCTGTTGCAACCCCAGCGCCACGCCAACGACGGCCAATCCGCCCGCTGCGCGAACCATATCGCGCAGAAAGCGGCGGCGGCCATTTTGGGGTTTTGCTGACCGGGACATAACGCGTTACACCTTCGCCAGTTTCACAGCGCACTTCTTGAAATCCGTCTCTTTGGAGAGCGGATCCGTCGCATCCAGCGTCAGGTTGTTCACCAGCTGTGCGGCGTCGAAGAACGGCATGTAGACCAGCCCCTGCGGTGGACGGTTACGCCCGCGCGTTTCAACTATCGAGATAACTTCACCACGACGGGAAACCACTTTGACTTTGTCGCCACGGCGCAGATCGCGTGCTTTTGCATCCAGCGGATGGATAAACAGCACAGCTTCCGGGAAAGCACGGTGCAACTCAGGTACGCGACGCGTCATACTGCCGGTATGCCAGTGTTCCAGCACACGTCCGGTAGACAGCCACAGGTCGTACTCTTTATCCGGCGCTTCTGCGGCAGGTTCAAATGGCAGCGCGAAGATGACCGCTTTGCCGTCCGGCTTACCGTAGAACTTGTAGCTTTCGCCCGCTTTCACGTAAGGGTCGTTGCCTTCGCTGTAGCGCCACTGGGTCTCTTTGCCCTCAACGACCGGCCAGCGTAAACCGCGCGCTTTGTGGTAATCGTCAAATGGCGCAAGGTCATGCCCGTGACCGCGACCAAACCAGGCGTACTCTTCGAACAGTCCTTTTTGCAGATAGAAGCCCAGCTCGCGGGATTCATCGTTCAGCTGATCTTCAGCCAGTTCAGCCACCGGGAATTTCGTCACTGCAGGCGTGGCAAACAGTACGTCATACAGCGTTTTTCCGCGCAGTTCCGGTTTCTGTGCCAACAGCGCTTCCGGCCACACTTCTTCTGTTTTGAAGCGACGAGAGAACTGCACCAGTTGCCACAGATCCGATTTCGATTCACCCGGCGCTTTAATCTGCTGACGCCAGAACTGTGTACGGCGTTCCGCGTTACCGTAAGCACCTTCTTTCTCTACCCACATCGCGGTCGGCAGGATCAGGTCGGCCGACAGAGCGCTGACCGTCGGGTACGGATCGGAGACGATGATGAAGTTGCGCGGATCGCGCCAGCCCGGCATACGCTCTTCGTTGATGTTCGGACCGGCCTGCATGTTGTTGGTACACATCGCCCAGTAGACATTGAGCTTGCCATCTTTCAGCGCACGGTCTTGCGCCACGGCATGCAGACCGATTTTTGCCGGAATGGTCCCCGCCGGAATATTCCAGTGCTTCTCGCAGATATCGCGGTGTTTTTCGTTCGTAACCACCATGTCCGCAGGCAGACGGTGGGAGAACGTACCGACTTCACGCGCGGTACCGCAGGCGGAAGGCTGACCGGTCAAAGAGAACGGACCGCAGCCTGGCTGGGAGATTTTACCGGTCAACAGGTGCAGGTTATAGACCAGGTTGTTGGCCCACACGCCGCGGGTATGCTGGTTGAAGCCCATCGTCCAGTAGGAGATGACTTTTTTCTTCGGATCGGCATACAACTGCGCCAGCTGTTCCAGCTGATCTTTCGGTACGCCGGTCATTTCGGCGGTTTTATCCAGCGTGTACTCGGCAACAAAGGCTTTGTAATCCTCAAAGCTCATCGGCTCAGAGGCATCGGATCCCGGGTTTTTCGCCGCTTTTTCCAGCGGATGGGTTGGACGCAGACCGTAGCCGATGTCCGTCACGCCTTTACGCAGATTAACGTGCTTGCTAAAGAAATCCTGGTTGATCGCATTGTTTTGAATGATGTAGTTAGCGATGTAGTTGAGGATCACCAGATCGGTTTGCGGCGTGAAGACCATGCCGTTATCCGCCAGCTCAAAGCTGCGGTGCTGGAAGGTGGAGAGCACCGCGACATTAACATTGGGATCGGACAGACGACGGTTGGTGATGCGCGACCACAGGATCGGGTGCATCTCCGCCATATTCGCGCCCCACAGGACGAAAGCATCTGCATGCTCGATATCGTCATAGCAGCCCATCGGTTCATCCATACCGAAGGTACGCATAAAGCCGACTACCGCTGACGCCATGCAGTGACGCGCGTTCGGGTCGATGTTATTCGAACGAAAACCCGCTTTAAACAATTTGGCAGCGGCATAACCTTCCCAAATCGTCCACTGACCCGAGCCGAACATACCGATAGACTCCGGGCCTTTCTCCTTCAGGGACGTTTTGAATTTCTCTTCCATCACGTCAAAGGCCTGATCCCAGCTAATCGGGGTGAACTCGCCTTCTTTGTGATACTTACCGTCCTTCATGCGCAGCATCGGCTGCGTTAAACGGTCTTTTCCGTACATGATTTTCGGCAGGAAGTAACCTTTGATGCAGTTAAGCCCACGGTTAACCGGCGCATCCGGATCGCCCTGGCATGCTACAACACGCCCTTGCTGCGTCCCGACCAATACGCCACAGCCCGTCCCGCAAAAACGGCACGGGGCTTTGTCCCATTTGATGGCTTCTTGCTGACCGACTACCGCACGGGCTACGCCCGGCACGCTTAACCCGGCAGCCGCCGCAGCGGCCGCAACGGCGTTAGCTTTCATAAAGCTACGACGACTGAGTTTCATGGTGTTTCCTCACCTTGCTCATCCTGCTGGTGATAAACCAGCGACACCGCCAGCACGCCCGCAACGTTGCGCACTGACTCAATAGTTTTCATTAACGTTTCGCTGTGCTCAGCTTCCACCACCACGATCAGTTGACCGCTTTCCACATCGCTGAGTGCAACTTCGCAACCTGGGAACGAACGCAACTGCGTGGCGATATCATTGATATGCTGACTTTTGGCCTGAACGACCAGGCTGCAGACCTGCCAGTTATTGTCCATGGTTGTACTCCGCGTTAATGGCTGATACCGGGCAGATAGCGACACATGCGCCACATCCGTTACAGTCCTGATTGTCGAGCTGCGGCTGATAAATGCCGGACAGCGTGGGACGAAAGGTTATGGCCATGGGTTCACAGCTATCCTGACAGCGATGACATTCAACGGACTGATGTGCGAGACAGTTTTCCCCAATCGTAAAATTCAGATCCCATGCCCTGGTGTGGCGCGGAAGAAAAAGGGATTCAGAACAGGCCTCTGCGCAGGCATAGCAAAAGCTACACTCGCCGTGTTTGAAATTTACGCTCGGGTAACCGCCCTGGCCTCGCTGCAGGATGTCGGTTTCACACGCCTGGATGCAGGCGTCACAACGAAGGCAATGGGCCAGAAAGTGAGAGTCTTCCTTGCTCCAGGGCGGACGGATCCCTGAGTTGGCATTTCGCCAACTGCCTGTCAACATGCCTCGACGGGATAAATCAACCATGACATTGTCCTTCCATAATGACGCCCTGCCCTGGCGGGTTGAACGACATAAAAAACTGCACTATTTATGAGTAGTTATTTTTAGTCGTAAGATATTTCAGGATGTGTTAGAGGTGCATACCCCAATCGGGGTAAATGCTGTTGCCGGATCAAAGGAGTGTTGAGTTGGCGGGAAAAAATGCGCTTTTGCTCACATTTCAATGAGTTATATAACACTGTATATAACGAACAACTCAAAAAGAGAATGATTTTATAATTAAGATTATTCTTAGAATATATCGCTAATCTGAAAGCAGACTTCTACCAAATACACTTAAAATATAAGTAAATCCAGATTAATCGATTATGTAAATATGTTAACCTGCCCCAGACTCGTTCATAAGACAGAAGAAAGGAAACACTGTGAACAATAAGATGAAAACAATTGTCCCTGCCGTACTTTTCGCCGCCTTTGCCAGCGCCTCTGCATGGGCTGCCAGTAACGATGCCGGCGCTCAGCCGCTGGAAAAAGTCGCCCCTTATCCTAAGGCGGAAAAGGGTATGAAGCGCCAGGTTATCCAGCTTACTCCTGAGAAAGATGAATCTACTCTGAAAGTAGAACTGCTAATCGGACAAACGCTGGAAGTTGACTGCAACCAACACCGCCTGGGCGGAGAACTGGACAGCAAAACGCTGGAAGGTTGGGGATATGACTACTATGTCTTCGACAAAGTGACGTCTCCGGTTTCAACCATGATGGCCTGCCCGGACGGTAAGAAAGAGAAGAAATTTATTACCGCGTATCTGGGTGATGACGGCATGCTGCGCTACAACAGCAAGTTACCGATTGTGGTCTATACGCCGGAGAACGTGGAAGTTAAATACCGTATCTGGAAAGCGGAAGAGAAGATTCAGGACGCAGTCGCGCGATAAGTAAGAATGTGCCGGAGGGCGGCGTACCGCCTTATCCGGCATTTTATTTACAGTGCGATATCCGCTACAGCTTTCTGCTCAGGCTGCGGTTGCGCCTGAGGTTTCAGCTGAGGTTTCGGCGCTTCATCAGCAGCCTGCGGCTTGTCATATTTCAGCCCCAGAACGTCACTGGTGTATTGCAGCTCTTGTTCCGTAGCCTCAACGTTACCGTTCAGCTTGGTACCATAAGACGGAATAATGGTTTTCAGTTTCGCCTGCCATTCAGGGCTGGCCACTTTATCTTTAAACACTTTTTCCATCAGATGCAGCATTATCGGCGCCGCGGTTGATGCCCCCGGAGAAGCGCCCAGCAGCGCGGCAATGGTGCCCTCTTTATCGCTGACGACTTCGGTACCCAGACGCAGCACACCGCCCTTCTCCGCATCACTTTTAATGATCTGCACACGCTGGCCCGCCTGCCATAAACGCCAGTCTTCTTTTTTCGCCTGCGGATAGTACTCTTGCAGCGCGGCAAAACGGTCGTCATCGCTGAGCATCACCTGGCTTACCAGATATTTCACCAGATCGAAGTTATCCAGACCCACGTTGACCATCGGCATAAAGTTCGAGGTGGTGGTCGAGCTGAGCAGATCCCACAATGAACCGTTTTTCAGGAACTTGGTGGAGAATGTCGCGAATGGCCCAAACAGCACGACGCGCTTGCCATCAAGGATACGGGTATCGATGTGCGGCACGGACATCGGCGGCGCGCCAACGGAGGCCTGGCCGTACACTTTCGCCAAGTGGCGATTCACCACGTCCGGATTATCCGCAACCAGGAACTGCCCGCCAACCGGGAATCCGGCATAACCTTTCGCTTCCGGAATGTCGGTTTCCTGCAACAGCTTCAGCGCAGCGCCACCGGCACCGATAAAGACAAACTTCGCCTTGATATCGTGTTCCGCTTCGTTATTTTTCAGATCGGCGACCGTGACGGTCCAGCTATTGTCGGCATTGCGTTTAAAGCCACGCACTTCGGTACTCAGTTGCAGCGCAAAGTTGGGCTTTTTCTGCAACGAGGCAATCAGCTGGCGCGTGATTTCGCCGTAGTTTACGTCAGTACCAATCTCGGTACGCGTTGCCGCGACTTTCTGCTTCGGATCGCGGCCTTCCATGACCAGCGGCGCCCACTCTTGAATCTGCGCGTGATCTTCGGAATAACGCATGCCACGGAATAACGTGCTCTGCTGCAGTGCGGTGTAACGGGCACGCAGGAAGTTCACGTTCTCGTCACCCCAGACAAAACTCATGTGCGGAACGGTGGTGATAAATGAGCGTGGTTCATGCATTACGCCATTATTGACCTGATAGGCCCAAAACTGGCGGGAGATCTGGAAGGCTTCGTTGATTTCGACTGCCTTTTCAATGCTGATGCTACCGTCGGCCTTTTTAGGCGTGTAGTTCAGCTCCATCAGTGCGGAGTGGCCTGTTCCGGCGTTATTCCAGCCGTTTGAGCTTTCCTGCGCTACACCATCCAGTCGCTCAACCATGGTCATTGACCATTGCGGTTCCAGCTCCTGTAAATAGGTTCCCAGCGTGGCGCTCATGATGCCGCCGCCAATCAACAGTACATCCGTTTCCTGCTCTTCCGCCGCTTTCGCTTTTGCCGCCATCGAGACAACATTCAGCCCAACGGCCATGGTGAAGAGCATGGCAGTCACTTTTTTCATAATGTTAATGCCTTACTTTTAGTATCGCTTTTTTGCTTTTAATGCAGGTGAAAATCGAGCGGCATCAACGGTAACACTTAAGTAAAAATATTTAAATATTGTTTATAAATTATATTTAATTTTTAAAAATGTTATTAATACGTTGATAGTTTATACGGTTATTGACAATCATTTCTGGAAACCGGTCCGTCAGACAGGTACTATGCTGCGCTTTGCTATTCACCGCACGGATGCCTGTCGGTCTGCTGTATCGGGCCATTTTTGACCTAAGAGTAACGATGTCTGCCACTCAACCCTCCTCTGTCGCAGTAGCGGAGCACGCGACGCGCGCAGTGCTGCGCCAACCCCGTTTACTGGTTCGCGAAACGCTGGCCGGTGTGGTAACCGCCCTGGCGCTGATCCCGGAAGTGATCTCTTTTTCCGTTATCGCCGGCGTCGATCCTAAAGTCAGCCTGATAGCCTCAGTCGTACTGTGCCTGGCAATGTCATTTTTAGGTGGCCGTCCGGCAATGGTTACCGCAGCGGCAGGATCGGTCGCGCTGGTGATTGGCCCGATGGTGCATCAACACGGCGTCCAGTACATCCTGCCTGCGGTGGTGCTGGCCGGGATTATTCAGATCCTGTTTGGCGTATTGGGGATGGCGCGTCTAATGCGATTCATTCCTACAGCCGTCATGACCGGTTTTGTGAACGCGCTGGGTATTTTGATTTTCTTTGCCCAAGTCCCGCATTTCTGGGGTAAAAGCCCGCTAATCTGGGGGCTGTTTGTCCTGACCCTGCTGATTGTGCTGTGGGTTCCGCGGTTTATTAAAGCGATCCCCGCGCCGCTTATCGCCATCGTGCTGCTGACGGTGTTCACTGTCACCAGCGGACAACTATTACCGACCGTCGGTGACGAAGGTTCAATGCGCGGCGGCCTGCCGGGATTCACGCAGTTATTGGTACCGCTCAACCTGCAAACGCTGGCGATTATCTGGCCCTGCGCGCTGAGCATCGCTTTTGTCGGATTAATGGAGTCGCTGTTAACCGCCCGTCTGGTGGATGACCTGACGGTTACGCCGTCGAATAAGAATCGCGAGAGCGCCGGGCTGGGGATAGCCAATATTCTGGCCGGTTTTTATGGCGGCATCGCCGGGTGTGCGATGATTGGTCAAACCATCGTTAACGTCGAGATGGGCAAAGGACGCAGCCGCGTCTCGACGGTCGCCGCCGGGCTGGTGCTGTTGTTGCTGGTCACTGCGTTAAGCGAAGTAATGGCGAAAATCCCCATGTCGGTGCTGGCGGGAATTATGGTGATTGTGGCGGTGAAAACCTTCAGTTGGCACAGCATCCAGCCCGCTACGCTGCGGCAACTCCCCGTTACTGAAACGCTGGTGATGCTGATGACCGTCGCGGCAACGGTGTCAACCGGCAACCTGGCGCTTGGCGTGGTTGCCGGGGTGATGACGATGCTCATTCTGCCGCGTATCGTCAGAGGCAAACGTGCGGCTACATCAGAAACAGCGTTGCCAGACCGAGAAAAATAAAGAAACCACCGGTATCGGTGATTGCCGTAATCATGACGCTCGAGCCGACCGCCGGGTCGCGCCCGAGCTTCACCATCGTCATCGGAATAATAACGCCCATCAACGCCGCCATCAGCAAATTGAGCATCATCGCCAGGGTCATCACGCCGCCGAGCGCCATGTCATCGTACAGCCACCAGGTAATGCCGCCCATAATTCCGCCCCACACGAGGCCATTAATCAACGCCACGCCCATTTCGCGCAGGATCAAAAACGTCAGGTTTCCCGGCTGAATATTTTGTAGCGCCAGCGCGCGAACAATCATGGTGATGGTTTGATTCCCGGTGTTGCCGCCGATCCCCGCCACAATCGGCATCAGCGAGGCCAGCGCGACCAGTTGCGAAATTGTATGTTCAAAGCCGTCGATCACTCGCGAAGCGATAAAGGCGGTACAAAGGTTAACGGCCAACCACGCCCAGCGGGTTTTTACCGCTTTCGTGACGGGGGCAAACACATCCTCTCCGGCGCTTAAGCCGCCCATTCGACGCAGATCGGTATCGGTTTCTTCATAGACCACATCGACGATCTCATCGATGGTTAAACGGCCCATCAGTTTACCTGAAGAGTCAACGACCGCGGCACTGACCAGGTCGTCACGTTCAAAGGTTCGCGCGGCGTGTTCGGCGATATCTTCCGGAGAAAAGGTGAGCGGATCATCTTCCATCACCTCGCTGACTTTTCGCTGCACGTCATTGAGCAGAATACAGGTGAGCGTCAGTTCCCCGACCAGCACTTTATTGCGGTCGGTCACGAAGAGTTTATCGGTGTTCTCCGGCATTTTTCCCAGCCGCCGCAGGTAGCGTTGCACCACTTCCAGCGTCACGTCCGGACGCACGGTGATAACTTCGAACTCCATAATCGCACCGACGCGATTCTTCTCGTAGTGCAGCACCTGGCGGACGCGCGCCCGCTCCTCGGCCGGTAACGTCGCCAGCAGTCGACCCGTGAGGTTACGAGGGAGATGCTGAACCAGATAAATCTGTTCGTCGATATCAAGGTATTGCAACGCATCCAGCAGCTCACGGTCGCTCATCTCATCGATCAGGTCGTCCCAGACGTTTTCAGACGCCTCAAGCAGGACGTTACCGCGCTTTTCACTTTCGACCAGTCGCCACAGGGCGTGACGCTCTTCAGAAGGTAATGCTTCAAGGGTATCCGCCAAATCGGGCGGCGGCAGGTGGGCGACCAGCGCCCCTACCTCAGCAATATCGTCGGCTAACGTGCCGACGTCATATTGCTCAGCCAGGGTAAGCTTGCCCAATAGCGTTGAAACAACGGCTTTATCAGTGGTCAGCAGCCAGATAAGACGCGCACGCTCTTCATCACGCAGTCTGGCGCTGTTTTTGTTTGTTACAGGCATTAATCATAAATCCATGATATGAAATATCATTAATCATGATGCCGATTTATGTAAATAACAATAAACAGTGCCGCCGGGTGGATAAAAAACCGGCGGCATGTGGGATCATGCGGTGCGAGCCACCGCGTCACGCGAGGCGGCATCACGCTCATCGCCCAGCAGTTCACTCAACTGTCCGTTACGCATTTCCAGCAGACGATCGGCGTGAATAAAATAGTGATCGTCATGGCTAATGGCGAAGATAGTTTTACCCATTTCTTGCATCAGCGGTAACAGGACCTGATAGAACTCACGACGGAAATGGGGATCCTGATCGGCAGCCCATTCATCCAGCAGAATGATGTCGCGCTCCTCCGCCAGAGCCAGCAGCAGCGCCACGCGTTTCTTCTGCCCTTTCGACAGCTTCAGATTGAGGATGCGACCATCATTCATCTCCAGCTTGTGACCCATCTTCAGATGTTCCAGCCACTTCGCTACCAGCTGCGGATTGGCTTCTTTACCTTCCGGCCCCAGCAGTTGGTCGAACAGCCAGACGTCGGTAAACACGGCGGAGAACAGCTTGCGATAATCTTCCGGCTTTTCAACAGCCACGGCCTTACCATCAAGCAAAATTTCACCTGACTGCGGCTGGTATAGCCCAGTCAGTAACATCGCCAGCGTAGATTTCCCGCTGCCGTTGCCGCCAATCAGGAAGATCAGTTCACCGCGATGAATCGTCAGATTGACCGGCCCTACGGAAAAGGCATTATCCTGATAGTGGAAAACCACGTTACGCAGTTCCAGCGTTTGCCAGTTTGGAAAAGCGGTTGGGCGCGGGAATTCGGCCTTAAAAGGTGCCAGTGCGAATTTATTCAGCTTGTTGAAAGCCACCTGCGCAGTGAGCAGGGTTGGTAGCGCGCCAACGGCAGAGAGCAGCGGTGTACGCAGGAATAACAGCGTCAGTGAGTAAGTCGCCGCCACGGCGGTATCCGCCCAGCCCAGACTATTCGCCATCCAGAACACCAGGCCAATGGCGCCCAGCATCATAATGTTTGACCAGTTGACCGCGCTCAGGTGGAAGGTATCGGCGCGAATAATATGGTGACGGTACTCTTTGGCATCCGGGACGTACATCTGATTAAAGATATGCTCGGCGCGCTCGCGGTTGAGCGTCAGCTCTTTGCGCCCTTCCAGCACCGTCTGATAATCGTTGTACAACTTGTCTTCGGTTTCGCGCAGGGTAGCCATGTGCTTATACACCCGCGCCACCAGCACAAATCCCCCCCAGATGGTGATTGCCATCCAGATTGCCGTCACCAGCAGCATTTTGGTCGACAGCATCGCCAGATACGCCGCCGATCCGATGGTCAGGATAATCCCCTGCACCAGCTCAGGCAGACGAACAAAGGCGATGGTGATGTTGCGAATGTCGCTGGTTAAACCGGCCAGCAATGAGGCGCTGCCAAGCTGTTCAATACGCTCGACGTGGGTATCCAGAATACGTTTGATAAATTCGCTACGCAGACGGTAGACAAAGTGGTGGCCGAGCGTGGTCAACGCCAGCTGAGAGCCGAGAGTGACAACCATCAATAGCAGCAACAGGCCAAGAAACTCCGGCAGCACCATCAGCGTGGTGTCGACCGTTTCAATCAGACGCTGGTTGATAAACGCAATCAGCCCAATCCCCAACGCGGCGCTGGCGAGGCTGAGCGCCATGACGCTGATAAATGGCCAGCGATACTGCCGCCAGACAAGAAGTAAAAGTTCCATGCGAACAACCCGGACAAGTAATAACAGCCCGCAGTTTAAACATCTCTTCGCTGACAGCAATAATAATTCTTATTTTTATTCTTTTTAACCCGCCTGACGAAACGTCAGATTGTAGCGACAGTCTCCGGTCAACGGATGATACCCCGTCTTAAGCGGCTGGATCCCATGATAAAACAGCCGCGAAGTACCGCCCCACACCACCACATCGCCATGTTCCAGCAGCAAACGCTTTAAGGGGTCATTACGGCGCAAGCCGCCAAATTGAAAGATGGCCGGCAATCCTAGCGACACCGAGACAATTGGCGCCCGCAGGTCGGGTTCGTCTTTATCCTGATGTAAGGACAGTTTTGCCCCTGGCGTGTAGCGGTTAATCAGACAAGCATCGGGTTGAAAATCAGCATAGTCCGCCGCCGTCGCTGCCTGTTGGCACAGGTCAGCGAATGCATCCGGCAGCGGCGGCCAGTGCGCGCCGGTTAGCGGATCAAAAGGAGAATAAAGGTAACCATGTTGATCGGTCGTCCAGCCCAGACGACCGCAGTTGGTCATTGCCACCGACATCGTGTAGCCGCCGGGCGTCACCATCTGGCGAAACGGCGACTGTCTGGCGATAGCCGCTATCGCCTGCAGCAGAGACGGTGCGCAGTCAAAAGCGAAGCGTCGCAGAATAACCGCGCCTGACGCCAGCGGCTCCTGCCAGGGTTTCGCATCCGCAAAGAGATCGAGCATTATGTTTCCTCGCCAGTCGTTTCACGTTGCAGTAACTGTGCTTTGCGCGCAATGCCCCACCGGTAGCCAGAAAGCGCGCCATCGCCGCGGATCACCCGGTGACACGGGATGACGATTGCCAGTTTATTCGCCCCACAGGCGCTGGCCACCGCACGCACCGCCTTCGGTTTGCCAATGGCGCTGGCCAGTTGCTGGTAGCTCATCGTTTCGCCGCACGGAATTGCGCGCAACGCCTGCCACACCTGCTGCTGAAATGCGGTTCCCCGGATATCCAGCGGCAGCGATAACGGCGCGTCACGCGCATTGATTGCGGCGATCACTTCGCGCACGCGCTGCTGAAAATCGGTATCTGCTGGCACATCCTGAGCGGCCGGAAACAGCTCATGCAGATCCGCAACCAACGTAGCGTCATCATCACCTAGTAAGATCGCGCAGATACCACGTTCGCTTTCCGCCACCAGACAGCGACCCAGAGTGCAATCTGCCAGGGTATAGCGTACAGAAACGTTGTCACCACCTTTACGAAATTGCTTTGCGGTCATGCCTAACGTCTGATCCGCTTTTCGGTAGTAGCTGCTGCTGTCGGGAAATCCGGCGTTGAGAATTGCCTGCGTTACCGGAACGCCTTTCGCCAGCGCATCGCGCAGACGGCGGGCGCGCCAGGACTGCTGCCACGCTTTGGGGGTCATGCCCGTTGTGGCTTTGAACAGGCGATGTAAGTGATACGGGCTCATCGCCACCTGCTGCGCCAGCTCGTCCAGCGTGAGGGGAGATTCCTGCTCCAGTAACTGGCAGGCGTGGGCTATTTTCTCCAGCCGATGCTGGTGGGCGCTGTCTTTATCCGGCTGACAACGTTTACAGGGACGAAAACCGGCGGCCAGCGCCTGCCGGGCATCGGCAAAGAAACTGACATTTTTGCGCAGCGCATGTTTCGCCCGACAGGACGGACGGCAGAAAATGCCGGTAGTCTGGACGGCGAAAACAAACTGACCGTCAGCGTCGGCGTCACGATCCACAACGGACTGCCAGCGGTCATCATCAGTTATGCGTATACGATTTTTCATTATGGACTCCTTTGTTAAGCATAGCGCTTAGCCTCAGTGTGTCCCCATAGCCGGATACAAAAACCCGCAATCTTGCTTTTTAATTTTTTTCGCTGAGCAGGAAGCTTTTAAACTGCGGCGACATCCAGGTTTTAAACCCCTCGCCCTCTTTTATAATCATATAGACCGCGAGTCCTTCACGACGCACCACCTCTTTGGCCTTTTCCGGGCCGAGAACCATCAATCCGGTATCCCAACCGTCAGCCTCCAGCGCCGTTGGTGCGATTACCGTTACAGACACCAGGTTGTGTTCAATCGGACGACCGGTTTGCGGATCAATAACATGGGAAAGGCGCTTACCATCCAGCTCATAATAGTTACGGTAGCTGCCGGAGGTGCTAATGCCATGCCCGTTAATGTCGACAATCGCCTGCACCGCGTTTTCGCGATCGGTCGGTTTCTGAATCGCGACTCGCCACGAAAGCCCGTCTGCATTCATACCGCGGCTGTTCAATGCTCCACCAACGGATACCAGATAACGGGCGATCCCTTCCTGCTCCATTAATCGTGCCAGATGATCGGCGGCATAACCTTCGCCAACGGTCGAGAGATCCACGTACAGCTCGGGCAAATCTTTTTGCAGGTAGTTCCGATGCGCCTCATTAACAACCTTCAGATGTGAAAGCCCGGTTTGCGCTTTTGCGGCGTCAATTTGCGCCTGCGTAGGAATATGCACCGGTTGCTGATCCGGGCCAAAGCCCCACAGATTGACCAACGGACCCACGGTAATATCCATGGCCCCACCGGTTTTTGCGCCAATGCGTAACGCCGAAGTCACGATATCGGCCATAGCATCATTAACCGGCCATGGCGACAGGCTTTTCGACAGGTTAAAGCGCATTAACGCAGAATCATTTTTATAGGTAGAGAGAAGCTGATCGTCGGCATCCAGCTGAGCCTGGATCTTCGCCTGCAGTTCCCCGGCGCGTTTGGCATCTACGCCCACCGCACTGACCCGCCAGAAAGTGCCCATGGTTTTACCTTCCAGAACGGTGGCAGGTTGTGTGGTCTGGGCAGGTTTCGGGGCTTCATCGCACCCGACAAAAAAGATCGTCACAGCCAGTAGTGCTGCGCGATAGAAATTCACTTCCATACGTAATTATCCTCATGCGAACGGGCGCAAGAGTACACCAAAAATCGTTGTTTGTACGACGAAAAAACGGCATTAAAAAAGGCCCCGCAGGGCCTTTTAACGACATGAGCGCAGATTAGAACTGGTAAACCAGACCCAGCGCTACGATATCATCGGTAGAGATGCGAGCATCACGGGTGAACTGGTTGTCATCCAGCAGGTTGATTTTGTAATCAACATAGGTAGACATGTTTTTGTTGAAGTAGTAGGTCGCGCCAACATCAACATATTTCAGGATATCCTGGTCGCCGTAACCATTGTTCAGGTCTTTACCTTTGGACTGCAGGTAAGCCACGGACGGACGCAGACCGAAGTCGAACTGGTACTGCGCAACAGCTTCAAAGTTCTGTGCTTTGTTAGCCCAGCCCAGGTTGCCCGCACGCGTTGCGTTGTAGGTCTGGGTGTACTGTGCTGCCAGGTAAACGTTATTCGCGTCGTATTTCAGACCGCCAGTGTAGGTTTCAGCACGGTCACCGGTACCGAAGTTCAGACGGTTCTGCTCGTCAGTACGTTTGGAGCTGGTGACTGCAGTACCCAGCGCGAAGCCTTCACCGATATCATAAGTGATAGATCCGCCAACGCCGTCGCCGTTCTGACTCAGCGCATCACGACCGTTGCCGGTCACACCAGTCATACCTTCGCCTTCCGGGCTACCGTTTTTACCCTGGTACTGCAGGGCAAAGTTCAGGCCATCAACCAGACCGAAGAAGTCGGTGTTACGATAGGTCGCGAAGCCGTTACCACGCTGCTGCATGAAGTTGTCAGAACCGTAGGTGTCGCCGCCGAATTCCGGCAGAACGTCGGTCCAGGACGTTACGTCGTAAACTACGCCATAGTTACGACCGTAGTCGAAAGATCCTACGTCAGCGAATTTCAGACCAGCAAACGCCACACGGGTCCAGGAGTTGTTTTCGTTTTCAGAGGAGTTACCCTGAATCTGGTATTCCCACTGGCCGTAACCGGTCAGTTGGTCGTTAACCTGGGTTTCGCCTTTGAAGCCGATACGCATATAGGTCTGATCGCCATCTTTAGTGGAGTCATCAGAGAAATAGTGCAGACCGTCTACTTTACCGTACAGGTCTAATTTGTTGCCGTCTTTGTTATAAATTTCAGCCGCATTTGCTGCGCCTGCTACCAGCAGTGCTGGTACCAGGAGGGACAGTACTTTAACTTTCATGTTATTAACCCTCTGTTATATGCCTTTATTGCTTTTTTATGCCACTGCATACTGATTAAGGTCATTAACCAGTCGGCAACTTCATTCTCCGCAAAAACACAGAATAATCCAACACGAATATGATACTAAAACTTTTAAGGTGTTTCATTTATCGGCATAGGTGTTTCAAAATATTAATACGAGGGAACTTTTTTAAAATCAAAAAACAGTCAAAATAAGCACAAATAATCAAGAACTATTTTAATTAAATTTAAAATCAATAGGTTACCTTGAAAATAGTTATAGCACTGAATGACAAAACAAAATCTTCACTCGCAACTAAAATAGACCCGCTATCATCATTAACTTTATTTATTACCGTCATTCATTCATGAATGTCTGTTTACCCCTATTTCAACCGAATGCTTCGCGTTCGGTTTTTTTTTACCCTTCTTTACACAAAACTTACCGTTCTGTGCTACCGATGCAAAACTATAACAACTATTAACTATCTCATTGCGTCGTATTCAGATATAAATCTGATTAATAATTTCTTGTTATTTAATGCTAAATGTATACATTCCGTACAAATATTTGTACCCGCCTTTATCCACTGTACACCTTTGCATTGTCATAGCTGCAACAGAATGGAGCGTAAAAAATGCGGGCCATCCGGCGTGGTGTAAGTGTGGCAATTCATATATTACCCTTTATACTGCCCCATCATCTTTCGCGTCGTTTAACAGGTCATAAACACGAATGAGTCAGTCTGACACAACGGCTTCTACCCGATTCTCCCTGCTACCGGGAAGTATTACCCGTTTCTTCTTATTACTGATCGTTGTGCTGTTGGTGATGATGGGCGTTATGGTCCAGAGCGCCGTCAACACCTGGTTAAAGGATAAGAGCTATCAGATTGTCGATATCACCCATGCCATTCATAAAAGGGTCGATACCTGGCGATACGTGACCTGGCAAATCTATGACAATATTGCCGCCACGGCCAGTTCACCTGGTGCAGAAGGACTGCAGGAAACGCGTCTGAAACAAGACGTCTATTATCTTGAGAAACCGCGCAGAAAGACCGAGGCGCTGATTTTCGGTTCCCATGACAGTTCTACGCTGGAGATGACCCAACGCATCTCAACCTATCTTGATACGCTGTGGGGCGCGGAAAATGTTCCGTGGTCTATGTATTACCTGAATGGTCAGGACAATAGCCTGATCCTTATCTCAACGTTGCCGCTAAAAGATCTGACTTCCGGTTTTAAAGAGTCGACGATTGGTAATATTGTCGATTCACGGCGCGCGGAAATGTTACAACAGGCCAATGCGCTGGATGAACGTGAAAGCTTCTCTTCACTGCGCCGTCTGGCGTGGCAGAACGGGCATTACTTCACGCTACGCACGACCTTTAATCAGCCTGGACATCTGGCAACGGTTGTCGCCTTTGACCTGCCGATTAATGACTTGATCCCACCCGGCATGCCGCTGGACAGCTTCCATCTGGTTCCAGATGCCACGTCAACAACCGAGCATCTGAATGAAAAAGAGTCGCCTGACAGCGTCAGCATTAATTTCAACAACAGTAAAATTGAGATCTCTTCGGCGCTAAACTCAACGGATATGCGGCTGGTGTGGCAGGTTCCGTTTGGCTCATTGCTGCTCGACACCTTGCAAAGCATTCTGCTGCCGCTGTTACTCAACATTGCTTTGTTGGCCCTGGCGCTGTTTGGCTATACCACCTTTCGCCACCTCCCTGCACGTTCCACCGAAGTGGCACCAAACCTTGCGGCAAATAATGAACTGCGTGTTCTGCGCGCCATCAATGAAGAGATTGTGTCTCTGCTGCCTCTGGGCTTGCTGGTGCACGATCAAGAAGCAAACCGCACGGTTATCAGCAATAAAATTGCCGACCACCTGTTACCACATTTAAATTTGCAAAACATTACCAGTATGGCGGAGCAGCATCAGGGGGTGATTCAGGCCACCATCAATAATGAGCTGTATGAGATCCGGCTGTTCCGCAGCCAGATCTCATCGAGAACGCAGATCTTTATTATTCGTGACCAGGACCGCGAAGTGCTGGTTAATAAGAAGCTGAAGCAAGCGCAGCGACTGTATGAGAAAAACCAGCAGGCCCGGGCGGCCTTTATGCAGAATATCGGCAGCGCACTGAAAGACCCGGCGAAAACACTTGCCGCTAATGCTGCCGCACTGAATAGCCCGGACAGCCAGAAACTGGCCAATCAGGCAGACGTTCTGGTGCGTATGGTAGATGAAATCCAGTTGGCCAACCTGCTGGAAAGCGACGCCTGGAAAAGTGAATCGACGCTGTTTTCCGTGCAGTCGTTAATTGATGACGTGGTTCCGGAGGTTCTGCCAGCCATTAAACGTAAAGGGCTGCAGCTACTGATTAAAAATCACCTTAGCGCCCATGATGAACGCCGCGGCGACCGCGATGCCCTGCGCCGTATTTTGCTGTTGCTGATCCAATATGCGGTAACCACCACGCAAATTGGCAAAATCACGCTGGAAGTCGACCAGGATGAATCGGAGACTGAACGCCTGACCTTCCGCATTCTGGATACCGGGCAAGGTGTCACGTTGAATGAAGTTGATAACCTGCACTTCCCGTTCATCAATGACACCCAGGGCGATCGGTATAGCAAGGCCAACCCGCTGACCTTCTGGTTATGCGATCAGCTCGCCCGCAAGCTAGGTGGACACCTGAACATTAAAGCGCGGGAAGAACTTGGAACACGTTATATAGTCCATGTTAAAATGCCGCTGCACGATCAACATGCTGAAAGTGAAGAGCGTTTGTTAGATGACGTCTGCATAATGGTTGATGTCACCTCTAATGACGTACGCAGCATCGTATTACGCCAACTGGAGAACTGGGGAGCAACCTGCATCACGCCTGATGAGCGGTTGAATAGTCAAGAATATGATCTCTTTTTAACAGATAATCCGTCTAATCTTACTGCCTCAGGCCTTCTTTTAAGCGATGATGAGTCTGGCGTGCGGAAAATTGGCCCTGGTCAGCTGCGCGTCAACTTTAATATGAGCAATGCTATGCAGGAAGCTGTCCTCGAGCTGATAGAAGAGCAGCTGGCACAAGAAGAGATCCAGGAACTCCCCCTCGGCGGAGATGAAAACGCCGAACTTCATGCCAGTGGTTACTATGCACTCTTTGTAGACACAGTACCGGATGATGTTAAGAGGTTGTATACTGAGGCAGCAACCAGCGATTTCGCTGCGTTAGCCCAAACGGCCCATCGCCTGAAAGGCGTGTTTGCCATGCTTAATCTGGTACCCGGCAAGCAGTTATGTGAAGCGCTGGAACATCTTATTCAAGAGAAAGATGCTCCAGGTATAGAAAAATACATCAGCGACATTGACGATTACGTCAAGAGCTTGCTGTAGCAAGGTAGCCCAATACATGAACACTATGAACGTAATTATTGCCGATGACCACCCGATTGTACTGTTCGGTATTCGTAAATCACTTGAGCAAATCGAGTGGGTAAACGTTGTCGGCGAATTTGAAGACTCCACTGCACTGATCAACAATTTGCCTAAGTTAGATGCTCATGTGTTGATTACCGACCTCTCCATGCCGGGAGATAAATACGGTGACGGGATCACGTTAATTAAGTATATCAAGCGCCATTTCCCGAGCCTGTCGATTATTGTTCTCACCATGAACAACAACCCGGCAATCCTGAGCGCGGTACTGGATCTCGATATTGAAGGAATTGTCCTGAAGCAAGGCGCGCCACAGATCTGCCGAAAGCGCTTGCCGCGCTGCAGAAGGGTAAGAAATTCACCCCGGAAAGCGTTTCTCGTCTGCTGGAAAAAATCAGCGCCAGCGGTTACGGCGACAAACGTCTGTCACCGAAAGAGAGCGAAGTTCTGCGCCTGTTTGCCGAAGGTTTCCTGGTTACTGAAATCGCGAAAAAACTCAACCGCAGTATAAAAACCATCAGCAGCCAGAAAAAGTCGGCAATGATGAAACTCGGTGTGGAAAACGATATCGCCCTGTTGAATTACCTTTCTTCCGTCACGCTGAGTCCGTCAGACAAAGAGTAATTCTTTTAACATCGACGTGCCTGATGGCACGGCGTTTATCAGGCCTACGAATGACACGATGTTGTGCGTGTTACGTAGGCCGGATAAGGCAAACGCCCCATCCGGCCTCTTTTATTCCCGCGCCTTTCTCACTCTTTCCGCATAGACCGTCAGCGTTTGCTTCAATACATCTAACGTCACCGGCTTAGACAGACAGCTATCCATACCTGACTCCAGACAACGCTGCTTCTCTTCAGCCAGCGCGTTGGCCGTCACGCCGACAACCGGCAGGGTTAATCCTAACTGGCGAATACGCTGGGTCAGACGATAACCATCCATATTCGGCATGTTAACGTCGCTCAGCACGATGTCGATATGGTTTTTACTCAGTACATTGAGTGCGTCCACGCCGTCATTCGCGGTTTTACACTGATATCCCAACGATCCCAACTGATCGGCCAGTAAACGCCTGTTGATAGGATGATCGTCGACCACCAGAATCATCATGTCATCGTTAGTTGCAGCAACTTTGTCCGGGGCTGGCAACGCCGTTGAAAGCTCTTCACTGCTCAGCTCAAGGCTGTAGATATGCGCCAACAGCGCGGGCAATTCGTGAGGCGATGCCACGCTGTGCACCCATTCCCCAGGCCCCCTTTCCAGCGGAATACCGATATGACGACGGCAGAAAATAACCGCGGCGCGTCCCTGCCACGCCTGGTCCAGCACATCGTCGGCAATCAGCAGGTCATCCGCATCCGGTTGCTGTCCCTCATAGCACTGCACCGTCATCCCGTTACGCGCCAGACTGGATTCAATAAACTGGTACAGCGACGCGTTACGCACCGCCAGCCAGCAACGTTTACCGACAAGCCCTTCGATACCTTTTTTCAGCGGGTACTGCGCGCCATAAAGCGGAATACGCAGCATAAACTGGCTACCCATTCCCGGTTCAGAATCGACGGAAATATCCCCATCCATCATGCTGATCAGTTTTTCACAGATAGCCAAACCAAGCCCGGTTCCCTGGAAATTACGCTGTACGCCGGTTCCCACCTGGAAGAAAGGATCAAACAAGCGGACGACCTCTTTGGCTGGGATCCCAACCCCGGTATCACGCACGCGAATACTGAGATAGTCTTCGTTACACTGCACGTGCAGCACAATGCAGCCGGTATCGGTAAACTTGATAGCATTACTCAGCAGATTGGAAATCACCTGCTGCAAACGCATCGGATCACCATTGAGCGCCACCGGTACATTCGGGTCGATAAAGCAGTACAACCCCAGCTGTTTGCGAACCACCAGCGGCAGATAGTTAGCCGTAATATGATTCATTACTTCACGCGGTGAAAACTCGCGCGGTTCAATCTTCAGCTGTTCAGATTCAATTTTCGAGAAATCGAGAATATCGCTGATAATCTTCAACAGCAGGCTGGAAGAGTTGTTCATCGCCGTCACCAGGCGATCCACTCCGTTGGGTAACTCTTTGGTTTGCAACAAATCAAGGTTACCGATAATGCCATACAGCGGTGTACGCAGCTCGTGGCTTACCGTCGCAAGGAACATCGATTTGGACTGGCTCGCCTGCTCCGCCGCCTGCGCCATCTCCTGCAACGACTCTTCCATTTTAACGCGCGCGCTGATGTCAACCAGCACGCAAATTGCCACGTTTTCATTACGATAGCGCGAGTGCACAAAGCTGATTTGCAGATTGGTATTGTTGCTGGTCAGCACATCAACAAAATTGACCTGCTGGCCGCAGATAATTTGCGTTAACCGTTGCCGGTCTTCATGCGTCAGCATGTTGAGATAGGTGTGCGCCAGCTCATTACTCAGGATGTTAATGCCATCTATCGTACGCAGAATACAAATCCCAACCGGCGCAGAAGCCACGATTTTACGGTTAAACTGCTCGTGCTCTTCCAGACGCTGGGCATCGCTTTCCGCAGGAATAAAAATGCGCCGCTCATACATGCGCGTGAGCATAAATAACGCCGCGCCAACCAGCACATTCAGCAGAATAGCGTTCAGGATCATCATGCGGATCCGCTCCAGCACCAGGTCGACCGGTACTGAATAAACAATGCTTAGCGATGACGGGGGCAGGTTTTTCTTCAGCACCAGTTCGTGAAAACCCGACGTATAGCCAAACCAGGAGCGCTCCTGCATCCAGCGAGGTTCAGCCTTAATATTCCCCTCGGGGCCGGTGAGCGAAATCAGCGCATGACCATTTTCATCAAGGATGGTCACTCCCATCGGCAAACTGCCCGGCGTGAAAAAGTTCTCCATGCGGATAGGCTGTTCCACACCCAACAGCGCCTGCAGGCGATTAGCGAGATAAACCGGCGTCAGCGCATAGAAATAGCCTATCCCCGGCCGCGGCCCCTGGCTAATCCAGAACAGGTTATTACCGTTTTCGTCCTGCGGTGCATTGCGATACTTAATAATGCGCTCATGCAGCGCCTTCAACGCCCCGTCACGTTCGACAGGCATATCACGCAGACCGAAATTGGCCATGCAAAGGTTGTCGCTGCCGATCAGGAACACACGATTCAAATCATAGGCCGCGGAAAAGTTATCCCGCCAGTAGCGCATAAACCACGCCAGCGATTCCAGAGAACCTCGCCAGGCGTTGCCCATCACCGAGCAGTCGGAGTCGGCAAACAGCGGCTCGAAGTTTGGCACGGCAGTTTTATCATCTCGCGCGCGCAACGACATCACGCCGTTTTCCGCCGTTAAGCGATTCTCCGCGATATATTTCAGCTCTTTAATCACATCAGAGGTGCGCTGAATGTAACGTTGGGCCTGATCGGAACTGAGGTTAAGCTCCTGGTGAATCTCGGACTCTCTCTGGTGCAGCGCATTCACGATGTAGAAAACGGAGGCAAATGCGATTAGCCCCCAGATCAGGAGCGCCAACGCCCTGAACAGATAGCGTGAGACTTTTAGCGTTGAATGAACGGAAGCAAGGTATTTCAAAGGGGCGAAGCTCCGCCTCAGGGCATTAATAGAGTGTGGTTAAGGTAGCGGTAAATGTCCGGCGTCGCAATGCCCTCTCTTTACGGGAATATGATACACCGCTCTGAAACCATTGTCTTAACCCGTGATAATCGTCGTTTGCCTGAAAAACACTGCACGGATGTCAGAATGCGCGACCTGAGATGGCTGGCTCGTCGGTTATACCCACGACGATTACGCAACCAAATGATCATGATGGCCATCCTGATGGTCATCATTCCGACGATATCTATAGGTTATATCGTAGAAACTGAAGGCCGTTCAGCAGTCTTATCTGAAAAAGAGAAAAAACTGTCATCGGTGATAACCCTGCTAAACGATGCGCTGGGCGACCGCTTTAGTCACTACCCAAATTTGCCGCGTGAAGCACGCATTCGCGCGCTTAATCAAGAGTTGGCCCCCATCACCGAGCGCATTACGCAAGCGTTTCCCGGCATTGGCGCCGGGTATTATCACAAAGCGCTGGATGCCATTATCACCTACGCCCCCTCCGCGCTTTACCAAGGCAACGTAGGTATCACCATTACCGAGGATCATCCCGGACGCGAAGTGATGAGTAGCAACGCGCCTGTGGTCTATTCCGGGCGACAGGTTCGCGGCGACATACTCAACTCGATGATCCCAATAGCGCGCCAGGGAGAGGTTATTGGGTATATCTGGGCCAATGAGCTCACCGAAGATATCCGCCAGCAGGCCTGGAGAATGGATGTCAGGATTATTGCCGTACTGGTTGCCGGGCTCATCTGTAGCCTGCTGCTCATCGTGCACTTCTCACGTCGACTCAGTGCGAATATCGACATCATCACCGATGGGCTTTCCACGCTGGCACAAAAAACCCCTACCCGACTGCCTGAACTCCCCGGTGAGTTGGGACAAATCAGCCGTAGCGTCAATGCGCTGGCACAAACGCTACGGGAAACCAAAACCCTTAACGATCTGATCATTGAAAATGCCGCAGATGGCGTGATCGCCATCGACAGGCAAGGCGACGTTACCACCATGAACCCGGCGGCAGAACAGATAACAGGCTACACGCTGCATGAGCTGGTCGGACAGCCCTATGCGACGCTCTTTGCCAATACGCAGTTTTATAGCCCGGTACTGGACACCCTTGAGCACGGTACTGAACATGTGGCCCAGGAGATTAGCTTTCCAGGACGAGAACGCACCATTGAGATCAGTGTAACCACCAGTCGGATCCATAACGCACACGGCGAGCTGATTGGCGCGCTGGTTATTTTCTCCGATTTAACCGCCCGTAAAGAGACCCAGCGTCGACTGGCGCAAACCGAAAGGCTTGCCACCCTGGGTGAGCTGATGGCCGGCGTCGCGCATGAAGTACGAAACCCGCTGACCGCAATTCGTGGCTACGTCCAGATCATCCGCCAGCAAACCTCGCTGCCGGAACATCAGGAATATTTATCTGTTGTGCTGAATGAAATTGATTCCATCAATAAAGTTATTCAGCAACTGTTAGATTTCTCTCGCCCACGACAAAGCCAGTGGCAACAGATTCGGCTCAATGCGCTCATTGAAGAGACGCTAATCCTGGTGCAAACCGCTGGCCTGCAGGCACGGATCGCCTTTACAACGGAATTAGATCCCAGCCTGCCGCCGATCGTCGCCGATCGCGAACTCCTCAAACAGGTGATCCTCAATATTTTAATCAATGCGGTACAGGCGATCGCTGCGCGAGGCGAAATTCGCATCCGTACCTGGCAATACTCGGCCTCGCAACAGGCCGTGATGATTGAAGATAATGGCAACGGTATCGATCTCGCCATACAGAAGAAAATATTCGATCCCTTTTTTACGACAAAAGCATCAGGCACCGGTCTTGGACTGGCGCTGAGCCAGCGCATCATCAACGCGCATCAGGGGGATATCCACGTAACCAGCCAGCCTGGCTGCGGGGCGATATTCACTCTGATTTTACCTCTTAACCCGCAGGGAAATCCGTCAGAATGAAAACGACCTATCGTATTCTCATCGTTGATGATGAAGAAAATGTTCGCCGTATGCTTGCCACCGCATTTTCCCTGCAAGGGCATGAGACACATTGCGCCAGCGACGGGAAAGCCGCGCTGAGCCTGTTTAGCGAAACGCAGCCAGACGTGGTGCTGATGGACATTCGCATGCCGGAGATGGACGGTATCGACGCGCTGAAAGTTATGCGCACGCAGCAACCACGGATCCCCGTCATTCTGATGACCGCTTACGCTGAAGTAGAAACCGCAGTAGAAGCTTTACGTAGCGGCGCATTCGACTACGTGATTAAGCCCTTTGATCTCGACGAGCTAAGCATGGTGATTCAACGCGCATTGCAACTGCAGGAGATGAAACAGGAAATCCGCAATCTGCATAAAGCGTTGACCACCAGCTGGCAGTGGGGACATATTTTGACCACCAGCCCGCGTATGATGGATATCTGTAAAGACACGGCGAAAATCGCCCTCTCCCAGGCAAACGTGTTGATTAGCGGTGAAAGCGGCACAGGAAAAGAGCTGATCGCCCGCGCCATTCACTACAACAGCAAACGCGCCAATGGCCCTTTTATCAAAATTAACTGCGCGGCCCTGCCGGAGTCGTTGTTGGAAAGCGAGCTATTTGGTCACGAAAAAGGCGCGTTTACCGGGGCACAGACATTACGCCAGGGATTGTTCGAACGCGCTCATCAGGGAACTTTATTGCTTGATGAAATTGGCGAGATGCCGCTGGTGCTGCAGGCCAAGCTGCTGCGCATTTTGCAGGAGAGGGAGTTTGAACGCATCGGCGGGCACCAGACCATTCGCGTTGACATTCGAATCGTCGCCGCCACCAACCGCTGTCTGCAAACGATGGTGAAGGAAGGAACGTTTCGCGAAGACCTGTTTTACCGTCTCAACGTTATCCATCTGACTTTGCCGCCATTACGCGAGCGTCGTGAAGATATTGCCTTATTAGCAAACCACTTTTTACAAAAATTCAGCTCTGAAAATCAGCGGGATATTATCGAGATCGACCCGACGGCGATGTCGATCCTCACCGCCTGGCCCTGGCCCGGTAACATTCGCGAACTGTCAAACGTCATCGAACGTGCAGTCGTTATGAATACCGGTGCGGTGATCTTTGCCGACGATCTCCCCGACCCGTTGCGCAACCCGGTTAGCGCCACAACAGAAACAAAACCGACTTACTCCGGGGAACGCAATCTGAAAGAAGAGATTAAACGTGAGGAAAAACGAATTATCCTCGAAGTCCTCGACAATCAGGACGGCAATCGCACCCGCACGGCGCTGATGCTGGGAATTAGCCGTCGCGCTTTAATGTATAAATTACAAGAGTACGGCATCGACCCATCGGGTTCCTGATACGCAAGTTTGCTATGCAGAATTTTGCACACTGCGCAAAATTCTGCATAACCCCTCGTGGTCTCCTTTCACCAAGACCACAAAAATAAACCAATAAATTCAATCAACTAAACATTAATACGTTTCTTTAGTCATTCTGGCACCCTGCTTGCAATTCCCTGAGCGTACCCAAAATGGAGTATGCAAAAAGGGAAACATAATGAAAACAAAACTGATTACCTTACAAGACGCTGCGGGCTTCTTTCGTGACGGCATGACCATCATGGTCGGTGGTTTTATGGGCGTTGGCACACCACCTCGTCTGGTTGAAGCCCTGCTGGAGTCCGGCGTCAGAGATCTGACGCTGATTGCTAACGATACCGCCTTTGTCGATACCGGTATCGGCCCCCTGATCGTCAATGGGCGGGTGAGCAAAGTGATTGCCTCGCACATTGGTACAAACCCGGAAACCGGTCGTCGCATGATTGCCGGCGAGATGGATGTACAGCTGGTTCCGCAAGGTACCCTGATCGAGCAGATTCGTTGCGGCGGCGCGGGTCTTGGCGGCTTTCTGACCCCCACTGGCGTTGGCACCATCGTGGAAGAAGGCAAGCAAACCATGACGCTTGAGGGTAAAACCTGGCTGCTTGAACGCCCATTACGCGCCGATTTAGCGCTTATTCGCGCCCACCGCTCTGACATGCTTGGCAACCTCACCTACCAGCTCAGCGCCCGTAACTTTAACCCTCTGATTGCCCTCGCCGCTGATATCACGCTGGTCGAACCGGACGAAATGGTTGAAACAGGGGAGCTGCAGCCTGACCAGATTGTGACCCCCGCCGCCGTTATCGACCATATCGTCATTCCACAGGAGAGCTAATCATGGATGCTAAACAACGTATTGCGCGCTGGGTGGCGCAAGAACTTCGCGATGGCGATATCGTCAACTTAGGTATCGGCCTGCCAACGATGGTAGCTAACTATTTACCTGCTGATATTCACATTACGCTGCAATCTGAGAACGGTTTTCTGGGACTGGGCCCAGTCACCACCGCCCATCCTGACCTGGTGAACGCGGGCGGCCAACCGTGCGGTATTTTGCCGGGCGCGGCGATGTTTGATAGCGCCATGTCGTTCGCGTTGATTCGCGGCGGTCATGTTGATGCCTGTGTGCTTGGCGGGTTGCAGGTCGATGAGCAGGCAAACCTCGCCAACTGGGTGGTTCCCGGCAAGATGGTGCCCGGCATGGGTGGCGCAATGGATCTGGTGACCGGTGCGCGTAAAGTCATTATCGCCATGGAGCATTGCGCAAAAGACGGCTCCGCAAAAATCCTGCGTCAATGCACCATGCCGCTCACTGCACAGCATGCTGTGCATATGCTGGTCACCGAGCTGGCTGTATTCCGCTTTATAGATGGCAAGATGTGGCTGACTGAAATCATCGAAGGATGCGACATCGCCACGCTATGTGAAAAAACCGAAGCACAGTTTAAAATTGCCGACGATCTGCGCATCCTGCGAGGTGACGCATGATTGGCCGCATCGCTCGCTTTATGACACGGGTAGTCAGCCGCTGGCTGCCCGACCCACTGATTTTCGCCATGTTATTAACGTTGCTGACCTTTGGCATCGCGCTGTGGTTAACGCCGCAGACCCCCATCAGCATGGTGAAATTCTGGGGTGACGGTTTCTGGAACCTGCTGGCGTTTGGTATGCAGATGGCGCTGATCATCGTAACCGGCCATGCGTTAGCCAGTTCCGGGCCGGTGAAAAGCCTGCTGCGTACGGCGGCATCCGCCGCCAAAACCCCCGCTCAGGGCGTCATGCTGGTGACTTTTTTTGGTTCAGTTGCCTGCGTTATTAACTGGGGATTTGGTCTGGTGGTCGGGGCGATGTTCGCCCGCGAAGTTGCTCGTCGGGTACCGGGTTCCGATTATCCGTTACTGATTGCCTGCGCCTACATCGGGTTCCTGACCTGGGGCGGCGGCTTCTCCGGCTCAATGCCTTTGCTGGCGGCAACGCCTGGCAACCCGGTCGAGCACGTAGCGGGCCTCATTCCTGTCGCGGATACCCTGTTCACCGGCTTCAATATTTTCATCACGCTCGGCCTGATTGTGGTGATGCCGTTTATCACCCGGATGATGACGCCAAAACCTTCAGATGTGGTGAGCATCGATCCGAAACTGTTACTGGAAGAAGCTGATTTTCAAAAGAAACTGCCGCCAGATGCGCCGCCATCTGAAAAACTGGAAGAGAGCCGCATTCTGGCGCTGATCATCGGTGCATTAGGGATTGCCTATCTGGGTATCTACTTTGCCGAGAAAGGTTTCAACATCACCATCAACACCGTCAACCTGATGTTTATGATTGCCGGTCTGCTGCTGCACAAAACGCCGATGGCCTATATGCGTGCCGTCAGTGCTGCCGCACGCAGCACCGCCGGGATTCTGGTGCAATTCCCCTTCTATGCCGGCATTCAGTTGATGATGGAGCACTCCGGCCTCGGTGGGCTCATTACTGAATTTTTCATCAACGTTGCCAACAAAGATACCTTCCCACTGATGACTTTCTTCAGTTCAGCCCTGATTAACTTTGCCGTGCCATCCGGCGGTGGCCATTGGGTTATTCAGGGACCGTTCGTCATGCCTGCCGCTCAGGCGCTGGGGGCGGACCTCGGCAAGTCGGTGATGGCTATCGCCTACGGTGAGCAGTGGATGAACATGGCACAACCGTTCTGGGCGCTACCCGCGCTGGCCATCGCCGGTCTCGGAGTACGCGACATTATGGGGTACTGCATCACCGCCCTGCTCTTCTCCGGCGTCATTTTTGTTATTGGATTGACCTTGTTCTGACGGCAACAACTTAATTAAAGGAACTGAAAAATGAAAAACTGTGTCATCGTCAGCGCGGCACGTACCGCAATCGGCAGTTTTAACGGCGCACTGGCAACTACGGGTGCCGTCGAGCTTGGATCAATCGTTATTAGAGCCGCTCTTGAACGCGCGCACCTTGACCCACAGCGCGTGGACGAGGTGATTATGGGCAACGTGCTGCAGTCAGGACTCGGGCAAAACCCAGCGCGTCAGGCATTATTAAAAAGCGGCCTGTCCGACACCGTTTGCGGCTTTACAGTCAACAAAGTGTGCGGCTCTGGCCTGAAAAGCGTGGCGCTTGCCGCCCTCGCTATCAAGGCCGGACAAGCCCAGGCGATCGTCGCGGGAGGGATGGAAAACATGAGCCTTGCCCCCTACCTGTTAGATGCAAAAGCCCGCTGGGGCTATCGCCTCGGTGACGGGCAATTGTCCGACGTGATTCTGCGCGATGGCCTGATCTGCGCCGAGCATGGTTACCACATGGGGATCACTGCAGAAAATGTTGCCAAAGAGTATGGCATCAGCCGCGAAATGCAGGATGAACTGGCTCTGCAATCACAGCGTAAAGCCGTTGCCGCAATCGAGTCTGGCGCATTTGAGGCTGAAATCGTGCCCGTCAGCGTGTCATCACGGAAGAAAACCATCATCGTTGAGCGTGACGAATTCCCCAAAGCTGACTCGACGACCGAAGGCCTCGCCGCATTGCGTCCAGCATTCGATAAAGCAGGAACCGTCACCGCAGGTAACGCCTCGGGGATCAACGACGGTGCAGCGGCATTAGTGGTAATGGAAGAGTCCGCAGCACTGGAGGCTGGGCTGAAGCCATTGGCGCGGATCAAAGCCTGGGCCAGTGGCGGCGTAGCACCGGCTATGATGGGGATGGGGCCGGTTCCCGCCACGCTGAAGGCACTGCAACTGAGCGGCTTACAGCTTTCTGATATCGATCTGATCGAAGCCAACGAGGCATTTGCTGCTCAGTTTCTTGCCGTCGGTAAAACGCTGGGATTTGATCCGCAAAAGGTTAACGTCAACGGTGGGGCAATTGCGCTGGGACACCCTATTGGCGCCAGTGGGGCGCGAATACTGGTGACGCTGCTGCATGCGCTACAGGCACGGGATCAAACGCTTGGACTGGCCACGCTGTGCATTGGCGGCGGTCAGGGCATTGCGATGATAGTGGAGCGAATGAATTAAAAAAAAGGGCCGGATATTTCCGGCCCTTTTTATCACGTCTTAATTACTCTTCAGCGTCGTCCGCTGCATCGTCATCGCTTTCCGCTTCAGGCGCGATATCCTCGTCCCCTTCAGCAGCGCTACCGTCGATGGAGTCGAGCTCTTCATCATCAACCGGTTCAGCAACGCGTTGCAGACCCACAACGTTTTCATCTTCCGCAGTACGGATGAGGATAACGCCCTGGGTGTTACGCCCTACCACGCTGATTTCCGACACGCGAGTACGCACCAGCGTACCTGCATCGGTGATCATCATGATCTGGTCGGTATCTTCAACCTGCACTGCGCCGACAACGGAACCGTTGCGCTCGGTGACTTTGATGGAGATAACGCCCTGGGTCGCACGAGACTTGGTCGGATACTCTTCCGCCGCCGTACGTTTACCGTAGCCGTTCTGGGTAACGGTCAGGATAGCACCTTCCCCACGCGGAACGATCAGCGATACCACGCTGTCGCTTTCCGCCAGTTTGATACCGCGTACGCCGGTCGCGGTACGTCCCATCGGACGAACAGCCCCCTCTTTGAAGCGCACCACTTTACCGGCAGCAGAGAACAGCATAACTTCGTCACTACCAGACGTCAGGTCAACGCCAATCAGCTCATCGCCTTCGTTCAGGTTAACCGCAATGATACCGGCTGAACGCGGACGGCTGAACTCGGTCAGCGCTGTTTTCTTCACGGTACCGCTGGCGGTTGCCATGAAGACGTTGACGCCTTCTTCGTACTCACGTACTGGCAGAATTGCGGTGATACGTTCGTTAGCTTCCAGTGGCAGCAGGTTGACGATAGGACGTCCACGCGCACCACGGCTTGCTTCCGGCAACTGATAAACCTTCATCCAGTACAAACGACCGCGGCTGGAGAAGCAGAGGATCGTGTCATGGGTGTTGGCCACCAGCAGGCGGTCGATAAAGTCTTCTTCTTTAATTCGTGCTGCAGATTTGCCTTTACCGCCACGACGCTGCGCTTCGTAATCGGTTAACGGCTGATATTTCACGTAGCCTTGATGAGACAAGGTCACGACAACATCTTCCTGGCTAATCAGATCTTCGATGTTGATGTCAGCACTGTTCGCGGTGATTTCGGTCCGACGTGCGTCGCCGAACTGTTCACGAATCAGCTCCATCTCTTCACGGATGACTTCCATCAGACGATCGGC
Organism: Citrobacter sp. L55; assembly: GCF_002850715.1. NCBI lineage: Bacteria > Pseudomonadati > Pseudomonadota > Gammaproteobacteria > Enterobacterales > Enterobacteriaceae > Citrobacter > Citrobacter sp. L55. The sequence goes on from NZ_KZ559400.1 coordinate 273,976, forward strand.
GCTGCCCAGAATGTGCAGCAGTTCAGCGATCTGCTCCAGCAGCTCTTTGTATTCGTCGAGCAGTTTTTCGTGCTCAAGGCCGGTCAGTTTCTGCAAACGCAGATCCAGAATGGCCTGGGCCTGCTGTTCAGTCAGGTAGTACTGACCGTCACGCACGCCAAATTCCGGTTCCAGCCATTCAGGACGCGCGGCATCATCGCCGGCACGTTCCAACATGGCAGAAACGTTACCCAGCTCCCACGAACGCGCGACCAGCCCTGCTTTCGCTTCTGCCGGGGTCGGCGCACGGCGGATCAGTTCGATGATCGGATCGATGTTCGCCAGCGCAATCGCCAGTGCTTCAAGGATGTGCGCACGGTCGCGGGCTTTACGCAGTTCAAAGATAGTACGGCGGGTTACGACTTCACGGCGGTGACGTACAAACGCAGCAATAATATCTTTCAGGTTCATGATTTTCGGCTGTCCATGGTGCAACGCAACCATGTTGATACCGAAAGAAACCTGCAGTTGGGTCTGGGAGTAGAGGTTGTTCAGAACCACTTCCCCGACTGCGTCGCGTTTCACTTCAATCACGATGCGCATACCGTCTTTGTCAGACTCGTCACGCAGCGCGCTGATACCTTCAACGCGTTTGTCTTTTACCAGCTCGGCGATTTTCTCGATCAGGCGCGCTTTGTTCACCTGATACGGAATTTCATGGACGATGATGGTTTCACGGCCAGTTTTGGCATCCGCTTCGACTTCCGCGCGTGCGCGGATGTACACTTTGCCACGGCCGGTACGGTAGGCTTCTTCAATACCACGACGACCGTTGATGATCGCGGCGGTCGGGAAGTCCGGACCCGGAATATGTTCCATCAGCCCTTCAATGCTGATGTCTTCATCGTCAATGTATGCCAGGCAGCCGTTGATCACTTCCGTCAGGTTGTGCGGCGGAATGTTGGTCGCCATACCTACCGCGATACCGGACGAGCCGTTCACCAGCAGGTTAGGAATTTTGGTTGGCATGACGTCAGGAATTTGTTCGGTGCCGTCGTAGTTATCGACGAAATCCACCGTTTCTTTTTCCAGGTCAGCCATCAGCTCATGGGCGATTTTCGACATACGGATTTCCGTATAACGCATCGCCGCTGCGGAGTCGCCATCGACAGAACCAAAGTTACCCTGACCATCTACCAGCATGTAACGCAAGGAGAATGGCTGCGCCATACGAACAATGGTGTCGTAAACGGCGATATCACCATGAGGGTGGTATTTACCGATTACGTCACCAACGACACGGGCAGATTTTTTATAGGCTTTATTCCAGTCGTTGCCCAATACGTTCATGGCGTAAAGTACGCGACGGTGAACCGGCTTCAGGCCATCTCGGACGTCCGGCAGCGCACGGCCAACAATGACCGACATCGCATAATCCAGATAGGAGCTCTTCAGCTCTTCCTCAATGTTGACCGGTGTAATTTCTCTCGCAAGGTCGCTCATCTAACCGCTATCCCTCTACTGTATCCCGGATTCAAAGGTCGCAAATTATAACACATCCGTGCAGATTCAGGTAAATGGATTCCCCCTGACAGAGGCTTTATTCATCCCGTCAGGCTGATATACTCATTTGCATCGCAAATTTAGGAGTAGAAGCCCCAATGAATGCCGAAAAACCTCCGGTAACTCACAACGTTGATCAGGAAGAAATTGCCAAGTTTGAAGCAGTCGCGTCACGCTGGTGGGATCTTGAGGGTGAATTTAAGCCACTGCACCGTATTAACCCGCTGCGCCTGGGCTATATCACGGAGCGCTCAGGCGGCCTGTTTGGTAAAAAGGTACTCGACGTCGGCTGCGGCGGCGGCATTCTGGCGGAAAGCATGGCGCGCGAGGGCGCAACCGTCACCGGGCTGGACATGGGCTTTGAACCGTTACAGGTAGCAAAACTGCATGCGCTGGAGAGTGGCATCCAGGTGGAATACGTTCAAGAAACGGTTGAAGAACATGCGGAAAAACATGCGCATCAGTATGACGTTGTGACCTGCATGGAAATGCTGGAGCACGTACCGGACCCTCAGTCGGTGGTCAGGGCCTGCGCCAGACTGGTCAAACCGGGCGGCGAAGTGTTTTTCTCCACGCTTAATCGCAACGGCAAATCCTGGCTAATGGCGGTGGTCGGCGCGGAATATATTTTGCGTATGGTGCCGAAAGGCACGCATGATGTGAAAAAATTCATTAAGCCGGCTGAACTGTTAGAGTGGGTTGACCAGACCGTGCTGAAAGAGCGTCATATGACCGGCCTGCACTACAACCCGATCACCAACAGTTTTAAACTCGGCCCCGGCGTTGATGTGAACTATATGCTACACACTACCGCGCAAGCAGATTAACCTCCCCCACCCGGCCGGATAAGGCGTGCAACGCCGCAATCCGGCACAGTGCCTGATAGTGCGCAGCTTTCGGGCCTGCGCATCGCCTACCAATCCTGAGTAGGATCGTCAGGGCAATTTTTGCGCCAGGTCATAAGAACTTACCTTGCCTTAGATGAAGAAATCAGCACTCGATCAAATTTTCTATTTTTTTTCTCAATTATTGACATCCTCGCCAGGCCTTATAAGACGCGCACTTAGCGATTATTACCCTTTTGCAACCTCAATTTAACCTCAAAATCAACTCTTGTACTGAAAAGAATCCCTACTAGAATACTCACCATATAGCGTCTACTTTATCAAACAACCCCTACATATAGTATTTATCCACAGACTTAGTCACAACATGACTTTGTGGATAATATGGGGGATATTTTTTCTTTCACGGACAGGTAAAAAACCACATGAATCAGAGTCTGCTGGTGACAAAGCGTGATGGTAGTACAGAGCGCATCAATCTCGACAAAATCCACCGAGTTCTGGATTGGGCGGCAGAAGGACTGAATAACGTATCGATTTCTCAGGTCGAGTTGCGCTCCCACATTCAGTTTTATGACGGTATCAAGACATCCGATATCCATGAAACAATCATCAAAGCTGCCGCCGACCTGATCTCGCGCGAGGCACCGGATTATCAGTACCTGGCTGCTCGCCTTGCGATTTTCCATCTGCGCAAAAAAGCCTACGGCGAGTTTGAACCGCCGAAACTGTTCGACCATGTCGTGAAAATGGTTGAAATGGGCAAATACGACAATCATCTGCTGGAAGACTACACGGAAGAAGAGTTCAAGCAGATGGACTCGTTCATCGTACACGACCGTGATATGACCTTCTCCTACGCTGCGGTGAAGCAGTTAGAAGGTAAATACCTGGTACAAAACCGTGTTACCGGTGAGATTTATGAAAGCGCGCAGTTCCTCTACATTCTGGTAGCGGCCTGCCTGTTCTCTAACTATCCGCGTGAAACGCGTCTGCAATACGTAAAACGTTTCTACGACGCCGTTTCTACGTTTAAAATTTCGCTGCCGACGCCGATTATGTCCGGCGTGCGCACCCCTACCCGTCAGTTCAGCTCCTGCGTACTGATCGAGTGCGGCGACAGCCTGGACTCCATCAACGCCACCTCCAGCGCGATTGTGAAATACGTTTCCCAGCGCGCCGGCATCGGTATCAACGCCGGTCGCATCCGTGCGCTGGGTAGCCCGATCCGCGGCGGTGAAGCGTTCCACACCGGTTGTATTCCGTTCTACAAGCACTTCCAGACCGCGGTAAAATCCTGCTCCCAGGGCGGCGTACGCGGCGGTGCTGCAACACTGTTCTACCCAATGTGGCACCTGGAAGTTGAAAGCCTACTGGTCCTGAAAAACAACCGTGGCGTCGAAGGCAACCGCGTGCGTCACATGGACTACGGCGTACAGATCAACAAACTGATGTACACCCGTCTGCTGAAGGGCGGCGACATCACGCTGTTCAGCCCGTCCGACGTTCCAGGCCTGTATGATGCGTTCTTCGCTGACCAGGACGAATTCGAACGTCTGTACACCAAATATGAAAACGACGACAGTATCCGCAAGCAACGCGTGAAAGCCGTTGAACTGTTCTCTCTGATGATGCAGGAACGTGCCTCTACCGGGCGTATCTATATTCAGAACGTTGACCACTGCAACACCCATAGCCCGTTTGATCCCATTGTCGCTCCGGTGCGCCAGTCTAACCTGTGCCTGGAAATCGCCCTGCCGACCAAACCGCTGACCGACGTTAACGACGAAAACGGCGAAATTGCGCTGTGTACGCTGTCCGCATTTAACCTCGGTGCTATCAACAGCCTGGACGAGCTGGAAGAGCTGGCCGAATTGGCGGTGCGCGCGCTGGATGCGCTGCTCGATTATCAGGATTATCCGATTCCTGCCGCCAAACGCGGCGCGATGGGTCGCCGTACGCTGGGTATTGGCGTGATCAACTACGCCTACTGGCTGGCGAAAAACGGTAAGCGTTATTCTGACGGCAGCGCGAACAACCTGACTCACAAAACCTTTGAAGCCATTCAGTATTACCTGATGAAAGCCTCTAACGAGCTGGCGAAAGAGCAAGGCGCGTGCCCGTGGTTTAACGAAACGACCTACTCCAAAGGTATTCTGCCGATCGATACCTATAAAAAAGATCTCGATGCTATTGTCAACGAGCCGCTGCATCTGGACTGGGAACAACTGCGCGAATCCATCAAAACGCACGGTCTGCGTAACTCCACGCTGTCAGCCCTGATGCCATCGGAGACCTCTTCGCAGATCTCTAACGCCACCAACGGTATTGAACCACCGCGCGGCTATGTGAGCATCAAAGCGTCGAAAGACGGTATTCTGCGCCAGGTCGTGCCGGACTACGAACACCTGCACGACGCGTACGAACTGCTGTGGGAAATGCCGAACAACGATGGCTATCTGCAACTGGTAGGTATCATGCAGAAATTTATCGATCAGTCGATTTCTGCCAACACCAACTATGATCCGTCACGCTTCCCATCCGGAAAAGTACCGATGCAGCAGTTACTGAAAGACCTGCTCACCGCCTACAAATTTGGTGTCAAAACGCTGTATTATCAAAACACCCGTGACGGTGCGGAAGATTCTCAGGACGATCTGGTGCCGTCCATTCAGGACGATGGCTGCGAAAGCGGCGCATGTAAGATCTGATGAACGATGCCGGGTGGCACCAGGCTCACCCGGCCTACAGTAGCTTGGTTTGTAGGCCGGAAAGGGTACTTGTAACGCCATCCGGCACTCATCCCACAAAGGATTCACATCAATGGCATACACCACTTTTTCACAGACGAAAAATAACCAACTTCTGGAACCGATGTTCTTCGGCCAGCCGGTGAACGTCGCCCGCTACGATCAGCAAAAATATGACATCTTCGAAAAACTGATCGAAAAGCAGCTCTCTTTCTTCTGGCGTCCGGAAGAAGTTGATGTTTCTCGCGATCGCATCGACTTCCAGGCGCTGCCGGAACATGAAAAGCATATCTTCATCAGTAACCTGAAATATCAGACGCTGCTGGATTCCATTCAGGGACGTAGCCCGAACGTGGCGCTGCTGCCGTTAATCTCGATCCCTGAGCTGGAAACCTGGGTGGAAACATGGGCGTTTTCAGAAACGATCCACTCCCGTTCCTACACCCACATCATTCGTAACATCGTGAACGATCCGGCGGTGGTGTTTGATGACATCGTCACCAACGAGCAGATCCAGAAACGCGCGGAAGGCATTTCCAGCTATTACGACGAATTGATTGAGATGACCAGCTACTGGCATTTGCTGGGCGAAGGCACGCATACCGTTAACGGTAAAACGGTTGTCGTAAGCCTGCGTGAACTGAAGAAGAAGCTGTATCTGTGCCTGATGAGCGTGAACGCGCTGGAAGCGATCCGCTTCTACGTCAGCTTCGCCTGCTCCTTCGCCTTCGCCGAACGCGAACTGATGGAAGGCAACGCGAAAATTATTCGCCTGATCGCCCGCGATGAAGCCCTGCATTTGACCGGGACCCAGCATATGCTGAATCTGCTGCGCAGCGGCGTGGACGATCCGGAAATGGCGGAAATCGCCGAAGAGTGTAAACAAGAATGCTACGACCTGTTCGTACAGGCCGCGCTGCAGGAAAAAGAGTGGGCGGATTATCTGTTCCGTGACGGCTCAATGATTGGCCTGAATAAAGACATTCTGTGCCAGTACGTTGAGTACATCACCAACATCCGTATGCAGGCTGTCGGACTCGACTTGCCGTTCCAGACCCGCTCTAACCCAATCCCATGGATCAACACCTGGCTGGTGTCTGATAACGTGCAGGTTGCGCCGCAGGAAGTGGAAGTCAGCTCTTACCTGGTCGGCCAGATCGATTCGGAAGTCGATACCGACGACCTGAGTAACTTCCAGCTCTGATGGGCCGCGTTACTCTGCGCATCTCTGGCACACAACTGCTGTGCCAGGATGAACACCCTTCCCTGCTTGCCGCGCTCGAATCGCACAATGTTGAAGTTGAATACCAGTGCCGCGCAGGTTATTGCGGCTCCTGCCGTACCCGTCTGGTAGCGGGACAGGTCGACTGGATTGCCGAACCTCTGGCCTTCATTCAGCCAGGTGAAATTTTGCCCTGCTGCTGTCGGGCAAAAGGCGATATTGAAATAGAGCTGTAACGCGTGGCGGGATAAAAATTACGACTAAAAAAGAGCCGCCGATGGACGGCAGCTCTTTATTTCTCCTGGAGGCAGGTATGGCCACGTTGACGGCAGACGGCCTTATCTAGCCGTTAATAACGTTTGATTCAACCAGGCCTGTGACCGGAGGTGCATCACAGACCTTGTGCCATTACTCTTTATTCAGGAATGTCACTGCTTTGTCGGGGAAGTCGGTGAACAGCCCGTCAACGCCCGCCTTGTTATACAGAATGTCATACAGCTGGTTTACGTCAGTGGTGTAATCCGGCAGTTGATCGGCACGAACGGTATAAGGATGCACCACCATCTTATTCTGATGCGCGTCCTGTACCATACCTGTTAACGAGATATTGCCTTTCTTCGACTTCTCATCAATCAGCATGTGGTAGTCCGGCCCAATGCCGTCCGCATACTGCGCAACCTGCTTCATGGCACCCGGTTTAAACATCCAGTCGTAGTTGTAATTAACCCAACTACCGTCCGGCTTTTTCTCCTGAGTTTCATTCCAGTCAGTGTACGCAATCAACTGTACCAGATTGAGATCCATCCCCATCTTCGGTTCCAGTTCATTCTTAATGCGCTTTAACTCTGCGACATCAAAACACTGTAGATAAACCTTGTCGTTCTTGTCGGTGTACCCGTACTTTTTCAGCACTTCCAGCGTTTTAGCCGCAATGTCCTTCCCTTCCTGATGATGGAACCACGGCGCTTTCATTTCCGGGTAAATGCCAATGTTTTTACCGGTTGAATGATTTAATCCCTGAACAAACTCAATCTCTTCTTCGAAAGTGTGCACACGGAAATCAGATTTACCCATCGGGAAACGCCCTGGGTAGGTCTGGACCTTTTTGCCATTTTCGATATCAAAGCCTTCGGTAAATTTCAGCGATTTAATCTCATCCAGCGTAAAGTCGATAGCGTAATAGCGCCCATCTTTACGCGCACGATCCGGGAAACGCTCGGCAACATCGGTGACGCGGTCAAGGTAGTGGTCATGCAGGACAACCAGATGGTCGTCCTTGGTCATCACCAAATCCTGTTCCAGGTAATCAGCCCCCTGAGCATAAGCCATCGCTTTTGCTGGCAGCGTATGCTCCGGTAGATAACCGCTGGCGCCACGGTGCGCAATCACGATTTTTTCTGCGGCAACCGCCGCGCTGCTCACCACAATACCTGTCAGCATTAGCGCCACGCTGAGACTTTTCAATGTGGTTTTCATCTATTAGCCCCCGTTACGCTTCAGTGCGATCTCTTCGTGATGGCGTTTTTCGCCAATCATGACGACCACCAGCAGAATAACCGCCAGCACGCTACCGCCAATCATCACCATAAAGCCGCCGTCCCAACCGAAGAAGTCAACGGTATAGCCAACAATGGCGCTCGCCGCTACGGAACCGCCGAGATAACCGAACAGACCGGTAAAGCCAGCCGCCGTACCCGCCGCTTTTTTCGGTGCCAGTTCCAGCGCATGCAGACCAATCAACATTACCGGACCGTAGATCAGGAAGCCGATGATAATCATACAAGCCATATCCACGTTCGGGTTGCCTGCCGGGTTCATCCAGTAGACGATAGTCGCGATAGTCACCAGCGTCATAAAGAACACGCCGGTCGCACCACGGTTGCCACGGAAGACTTTATCCGACATCCAGCCGCACAGCAGCGTGCCCGGAATACCCGCATATTCATACAGGAAGTAGGCCCAGGATGATTTATCCAGCGCGAAATGTTTCACTTCTTTCAGATAGGTCGGGGACCAGTCCAGGATGCCGTAGCGCAGCAGATAAACAAACACGTTGGCGATAGCGATGTACCACAACAGTTTGTTCGGCAGTACGTATTGCATGAAGATCTGCTTCGCAGTCAGCTCTTCTTCCGCTTTCTCGTTGTAATCGTCCGGGTAGTCGTTCTTGTACTCTTCGATAGGCGGCAGGCCACAAGACTGCGGCGTATCACGCATCAGAGCAAAAGCAAACAGCGCGACGACGATCGCACCGAAAGCAGGCATGTACAGCGCCGCTTTCCAGTCATTGAACCAGGCCATACCCAGCAGGAACAACAGAGGAGGCAGACCACCGCCCACGTTGTGCGCACAGTTCCAGACGGAAACAATGCCCCCACGCTCTTTCTGCGACCACCAGTGCACCATGGTACGACCACACGGCGGCCAACCCATTCCCTGGAACCATCCGCAGAGGAACAGCAGCACAAACATAACCGCAATGCTCGAAGTCGCCCACGGCACAAAGCCCATGAACAACATGACAGCGGCGGCCAGAATCAGACCCGCTGGCAGGAAAACGCGCGGATTCGAGCGATCCGAAACGGACCCCATGATGAATTTCGAAAATCCGTAAGCAATGGAGATACCGGATAACGCAAAACCCAGATCGCCACGCGAGAAACCTTGCTCAACCAGGTACGGCATCGCAAGGGCAAAGTTCTTACGTACCAGATAGTACGCGGCATAGCCAAAGAAAATCCCCAGAAAGATCTGCCAACGTAATCGACGATATGTCGGGTCGATCTCCGCTGCAGGCAAACGCGCCGTGTGTGACGCTGGTTTAAAAATGCTCAACATAGTGTAGCCTCCGTGGCCGTCTTTCATTCGAAGTAAACACTGCAGTTCGTCATTACTACCCTACCGCTCCCAGTGTGGCCGCGATGTTAAGGAAAGATACATAACAAAAATGTGAAACGCTGCACATATTGTTACAGATTTATGACAAATGTTCATAAAGGCGCACGAAATCACGTTTCATTTTCGAATAATGAGCGATTATGCGCGAAATCAAACAATCCATGTTTTTTATGTGGCTAAATGATAAAAAACGAACTGTGAGGAAAAACAATGAAAATTCGCGACTCGCAAACAAGTGACGTGATTATCATTGGTGGAGGAGCAACAGGTGCAGGGATCGCACGCGATTGTGCGCTGCGCGGGTTGCGCGTCATCTTAGTGGAACGCCACGATATCGCCACAGGGGCGACCGGACGTAACCACGGTCTGCTGCACAGCGGTGCACGCTACGCCGTCACCGACGCTGAATCTGCCCGAGAGTGCATCAGCGAAAACCAAATTCTCAAACGTATCGCCCGTCATTGCGTTGAGCCGACGGACGGTCTGTTTATTACCCTGCCGGAAGATGAACTCTCCTTCCAGGCAACCTTTATTCGCGCCTGTGAAGAGGCCGGTATTCGCGCAGAAGCCATTGACCCTAAGCAGGCGCGCATTATCGAGCCTTCCGTCAACCCACAGCTGATTGGCGCGGTAAAAGTGCCGGACGGCACGGTTGATCCTTTCCGCTTAACCGCCGCCAACATGCTGGATGCGCGTGAGCATGGCGCAGTAATCTTAACGGCGCATGAAGTGACGGGACTGATTCGTGAAGGGGCAACGGTTTGCGGCGTGAACGTACGCAATCATCTGACGGGTGAGATGCAGTCTCTGCATGCACCGGTAGTCGTCAACGCCGCCGGGATCTGGGGCCAGCGCATTGCGGAATATGCCGATCTGAGCATCCGTATGTTCCCGGCCAAAGGTTCGCTGCTGATTATGGATCACCGCATTAACCAGCATGTCATCAACCGCTGTCGTAAGCCGTCTGACGCCGATATCCTGGTGCCCGGTGATACCATTTCGCTGATTGGTACCACCTCACAGCACATTGATTACGATGATATCGACAGCAACCGCGTCACCGCAGAAGAGGTCGATATACTGCTGCGTGAAGGCGAAAAACTGGCGCCGATTATGGCGAAAACGCGCATTTTACGCGCCTACTCCGGCGTGCGTCCTCTGGTAGCCAGCGACGACGATCCAAGTGGCCGTAACGTCAGTCGTGGGATTGTACTGTTCGATCACGCCCAGCGTGACGGACTGGACGGGTTTATCACCATTACCGGCGGCAAATTGATGACCTACCGCCTGATGGCAGAGTGGGCCACCGATGCCGTTTGCCGTAAGCTGGGCAATACCCAACCTTGCACAACGGCAGACACGGCGCTGCCTGGCTCACAAGAATCGACCGAGCATACGCTCAAACGCGTGATCTCGTTGCCCGCGCCACTGCGCGGCTCAGCGGTCTACCGTCACGGCGATCGCACCCCTGCGTGGCTTAGCGAAGGTCGTCAGCACCGCAGCCTGGTCTGTGAATGCGAAGCGGTCACTGCAGGTGAAGTGCAGTACGCCGTCGAGAATTTGACCGTCAACAGCCTGCTGGATTTGCGTCGCCGTACCCGTGTTGGAATGGGGACCTGCCAGGGCGAATTGTGTGCCTGCCGCGCCGCAGGTTTGCTGCAACGTTTTAATGTCACCACCGCCGCGCAATCTATCACCCAGCTTTCCGATTTCCTCAATGAACGCTGGAAAGGCGTGCAGCCTATCGCCTGGGGAGATGCGCTGCGCGAAAGCGAATTCACACGCTGGGTCTATCAGGGATTGTGCGGTCTGGAAAAGGAGCACCAGGATGAAATTTGATACCGTCATTATCGGCGGCGGCCTGGCCGGACTACTGTGCGGCCTGCAACTGCAAAAAAGCGGTTTACGCTGCACGATTGTCACTCGCGGCCAAAGCGCCCTGCATTTCTCCTCCGGCTCACTGGATTTGCTCAGCAACTTACCCGATGGCCAACCGGTGACGGATATAGAAGCAGGCCTGAATGCGCTGCGCACTCAGGCACCCGCGCACCCGTACAGCACCATCGGAACGCACAACGTCCTGGAGCTGGCCCAGCAGGCGCAAAATCTTCTCGAAGAATGCGGAACGCATTTGCAAGGCAAGGTACATCAGTCACATCAACGCATCACCCCACTGGGAACGCTACGTTCAACCTGGTTAAGTTCCCCGGAAGTTCCGGTCTGGCCGCTGTCCGCGCAGCGTATCTGCGTTGTAGGTATTAGCGGTTTACTGGATTTTCAGGCACATCTCGCCGCGGCGTCGCTGCGTCAACGCAATCTCAGCGTCGAGACGGCAGAAATCGAGCTGCCTGAGCTGGATGTCCTGCGTGATAACCCGACCGAGTTTCGCGCCGTCAATATTGCGCGCCTGCTGGATAACGAAGATAAATGGTCACTGCTCTATGACGCTTTACTGCCAGTAGCAAAAACCTGCGACATGATAATTATGCCGGCCTGCTTCGGTCTGGCGGATGAACAGCTCTGGCAATGGCTTAACGAGCGTCTCCCCTGCTCGCTGACGCTGTTACCGACCCTACCGCCTTCGGTACTGGGTATGCGTTTGCATAACAAATTGCAGCGCCAGTTTGTGCGCCAGGGCGGCGTCTGGATGCCGGGTGATGAAGTGAAGAAAATCACCTGTCAGGACGGCGTAGTCAGCGAAATCTGGACCCGTAATCATGCCGATATTCCTTTGCGGCCACGTTTCGCCGTGCTCGCCAGCGGCAGCTTCTTCAGCAGCGGGCTGGTCGCCACGCGTGGGGCCATCTACGAACCTATCCTGGGGCTGGATGTACAACAAACCGCCACCCGCGCCGAGTGGTATGAGCGTGACGTCTTCGACCCACAACCGTGGCAGCAGTTTGGTGTTACGACCGATGCCGGGCTGCGCCCGTCGCTGGCGGGACAAACGATAGAGAACATGTATGCCATCGGTTCCGTTCTCGGCGGATTCGACCCTATCGCCCAGGGTTGCGGAGGCGGCGTGTGCGCTGTTAGCGCCTTACACGCCGCACATCATATTGCGAAACGTGCAGGAGGCCAGCAATGAGCGACACACGTTTTGAAAGTTGTATCAAATGCACGGTGTGCACCACGGCCTGCCCGGTAAGTCGCGTCAATCCGAACTACCCTGGTCCTAAACAGGCCGGACCGGACGGTGAGCGTCTGCGCCTGAAAGATGGCGCGTTATATGACGATGCGCTGAAATACTGCATCAACTGTAAGCGTTGCGAAGTGGCCTGTCCTTCAGATGTGAAGATTGGCGATATCATCCAACGCGCGCGCGCCAAATACGACACTACGCGTCCGTCGCTGCGTAACTTTGTCTTAAGCCATACCGATTTGATGGGTAGCGTATCCACACCATTCGCCCCGATAGTGAATACCGCCACCTCACTCAAACCGGTGCGTCAGTTGCTGGATTACGCGCTAAAAATCGATCATCGCCGTACGCTGCCGAAGTACTCTTTTGGCACCTTCCGCCGCTGGTATCGCAGCGTTGCCGCACAGCAAACGCAATATCAGGATCAGGTTGCCTTTTTCCACGGCTGTTTTGTGAATTACAACCATCCGCAGCTCGGCAAAGACCTGATCAAAGTGTTGAATGCGATGGGAACCGGGGTGCAACTGCTGAGCAAAGAGAAATGCTGCGGCGTACCGCTGATTGCCAACGGCTTTACCGATAAAGCGCGTAAGCAGGCGGTGAGCAACGTGGCCTCGCTCAGAGAAGCAATTGACGGTAAAGGCATTCCGGTGATCGCCACCTCATCAACCTGCACCTTTGCGCTGCGTGATGAATATCCGGAAGTGCTGGACGTCGACAACTCAGGTCTACGCGAACACATTGAACTGGCAACCCGCTGGCTGTGGCGCAAGCTGGATGAAGGCAAAACGCTGCCGCTGAAAACGCTGCCGCTGAAAGTGGTCTACCACACGCCATGCCACATGGAGAAAATGGGCTGGACGCTCTACACGCTGGAACTGCTACGACAAATTCCAGGGCTGGAGCTAACGGTGCTGGACTCGCAATGTTGCGGGATTGCCGGGACATACGGCTTTAAAAAGGAAAACTACCCGACATCGCAATCCATTGGCGCACCGCTGTTCCGCCAGATTGAAGACAGCGGCGCTGATATCGTCGTCACCGACTGCGAAACCTGTAAATGGCAGATTGAGATGTCTACCAGTAAGCGCTGCGAACACCCCATCACCCTGCTTGCCAAAGCGTTAGGTTAATTCTGTTGCCCGGTGGCGTTGGCTACCGGGCTTTAGCACCTAATAACTACTTTTCAGCGGTTGAATTGCCGGTCCTGATTTAAACATTGCCAGCCTGCGATCCAGCGCTTCGGTATAAAGCATGGTATCCACGCCTACCGCGACAAAATTTGCTCCCCATTGCAGACATTTCTCCGCCATTGTTGGGTCAACAGCGAGGAAACCGGCTGCTTTTCCGGCTGCGCGAATACGGCGAATGCTATGCTCAATGATCCGCTGCACCTCCGGGTGTCCGGCATTATCCGGATAGCCCAACGACGCAGAAAGATCCGCCGGGCCAATAAAGACACCGTCAATACCGTCAACGTCCAGAATGGCATCCAGATTATCCAGTGCCGCTTTGCTTTCGACCTGTACCAGCAGGCAGAGTGATTCATTAGCCTGGGCCATATAATTGTCGATACGCCCCCAGCGCGCCGCCCGTGCCACGCTGGCGCCGACACCACGCTCGCCGAGCGGTGGATAACGAGTCGCGGAAACCACCTGAAGCGCCTGCTCTGCGCTGTCGACCATCGGGACAAGCAGCGTCTGCGCGCCAATATCCAGCACCTGCTTGATCAACGCTTTACTGCCCTCCACCGGGCGAACCACAGGCTGGCTGGCATAAGGCGCTATCGCCTGCAGCTGATGGTAAAGATCCTGCACCGTGTTCGGCGCGTGTTCTCCATCAATCAGCAGCCAGTCATAGCCCGACGTCGCGGCAATCTCCGCCATGTAAGAGGTGGTCGAACTGAGCCACAGGCCGACCTGGATTTCCCCTTTGCGTAATCCTTCTTTGAAGGGATTTGATAACAATGCGTTCATAACGATCCTTACAACGTAGATAAGATTAATGATGCGCAGCGCCTGCTTGTGAAACTGAACGGTTCACACTCAGCGTAAAGATGATTAGCGACCCAATAATCGCGACGCCCGCGAGGACCAGCAGGCCCGCCGCATCGCTGGCAAACACCGTTTCGGCTTTGACGCGCAGAATGGGAGCAATAAAGCCGCCGACGGCACCAAACAGGTTGACGAAGCCGATCCCCGCCGCCAGAGCAGTCCCGGAAAGAAGTTGCGTTGGCATCGTCCAGAACACCGGCTGTACCGCAATGAAACCGACCGCCGCGACGCAGAGCGCCACAATCGCCAGTACCGGTGAAACCAGCCCGGAAAGGCCAATGCCGATTCCTGCCGCCAGCAGCGTCAGCGCGGCAACATTACGCCGGTCGCCGGTGCGATCGGAGTAGCGAGGAATAAGCCAGGTACCAAACAGCGCCGCCACCCACGGTATTGCCGCCACGACCGAAGCCGTAAAGCCCACTTTTGTCCCTAACAACGCAGCAACCTGAGTTGGCAGGAAGAAGATCAGGCCATACACCGCCACCTGGATCGTCAGATAGATAATTGCCAGTTGCCAGACACGGCCATTACGCAGCGCATCCGACAGGCGTGAAGTGACCTTTTTCTCCTCTTCACTTGTCAGTTGGCTAATAAGTAACGACTTTTCCTCCGCGCTCAGGAAACGCGCCTGCTGCGGGGTATCATCCAGCCAGAAGAAGGTGAAAACACCCGCGCCTACCGCCAGTAAACCTTCGATAACGAACATCCAGAACCATCCCGGATGCCCCATAAACCCGTGCATCTCCAGCAGCGCGCCAGAAAGCGGCGATCCCAGGGTTAATGCCAGCGGCGCCCCCATGTAGAACAGCCCCATGATGCTGGCGCGGTTACGCTGGGGGAACCACTGGGACGTCAGGTAGATCATACCGGGGAAGAAGCCCGCCTCTGCCGCCCCCAGCAGAGTACGGATAATCAGAAATTTCGATTCAGTATCCGCCCATGCCATCGCCGCAGAGAGGAATCCCCACAGCAACGTGGTGGTACCAATCCAGGTTCTGGCACCAAATTTACGCATCAACAGGTTGGCAGGAACCCCCAGAAAGGCGTAAACCACAAAGAAAATCCCCGCGCCCAACGCATAAGCTTCGTTGCTCAGACCGGTATCAATCTGATAGGTCTCTTTGGCAAAACCGATGTTCGAGCGGTCAAGAAACGCCAGCACATACAGCGCCAGCATAAAGGGAATCAAACGGGCGCGGTTTTTCTTCACCACACCATCAAGTAACGTGGTACTCATAGCAAGATCCTCAAAGAAATGAGGGCGTTGCCGTGGTATTGGCAACGCACTGGTCATTAGTGGCTATAAGGGCGCTTCAGATTGCAGTCGCGGTTAAGCTCGACGCCAAATCCTGGTTTGTCGAGCACTGACTTATGAATGCGGCCATTGACGGGTACAGGCTCGTCCAGAAGGATCGGATCAAACTGTGGACGCATCGTTGAACAATCCGGGCTGGTCATCAAAAACTCGCTGAACGGGGTATTGGTGAACGTGATCACCGCATGGTGCGAGTAAACCGAGGAACCATGCGGCACCACCAGCTGTCCGCGCGATTTAGCAATAGCGGCAATTTCCACCAGCGTGGTTAACCCACCGCACCAGCCCACATCCGGCTGCATGATATCGATGCCGGTTTCTGAGAGTGTGCGGAAGGACTGCAGCGTCCCGTGGTGTTCACCGCTGGTAACCATCATCCCCGCCGGGGCGTTACGTTTCAGCTCGCGATAGCCTTCATACTGCTGCGGCGGCAGACACTCTTCGATCCACTTCAGATTGGACGGTGCGCAGGCATGGGCCAGTTTGCTGGCATAGTTCACGTCCTGACTCATCCAGCAATCGAGCATCAACCAGAAATCCGGACCGCATTTCTCACGCATGTCGGCTACCATTGCCGCATCTTTGCGGATCCCCGCATCCCCGTCATGCGGCCCCCAGTGGGTCGGCATTTTGCCGCCAATAAAGCCCATTTCTTTCGCCAGATCAGGGCGCGCACCGGTCGCGTAGAATTGAATTTCGTCGCGTACCGCGCCACCCAATAGTTTGTAGACCGGTAAACCCACCACCTTGCCAAACAGATCCCACAGCGCCAGATCCACGCACGAGATGGTGTTCATCACCAGACCGCCGGAGCCGGAGTAGTACATCGTTGCGCCCAGCATCTGGTCGTGAATGAGTTTGATATCACTGACGCATTTCCCTTCAATAAAACGATTGAGATGCTTTTCCACAATAAAGCACCCCATCTCCCCTGCCGTGGAAACAGCAAAACCGGTCTGTCCGTTTTCAGCTTCCACTTCAACAATCAGTGTTCCTAATACGTTGATGCCAAAGGACTGGCGCGATTGCTCATATTCACGATATTTGCTCATTGGCGTGGCGATATGATCGTCAATCCAGTGGTTAGCGCCCTGATCGTGATAGTCGCCGCCGCCAGCGCCTTTATCCGCCGTAGCACCACCGGTAAACCAGGCACGAACGTGTTTAATTTTAGGTAGGGTCATGGTGTTCTCCTTTTTATGAAGCGAGTGAGTCGAAGGGACTTTTCCATCCCAACAGGCGTGAAATATCCCTGGCGCAGGCAATCGCTTTACCGGCCAGATAATCACGGTTCTCTTCGTTAATTTGCAGACGAGTGCCGACCACTGAAATCGCGGCGGTCAGTTCATTGTTAGCGTTAAAAACAGGCGCTGCGACGCAGCGAACATCGGGATAATCTTCGCCATTATCAAAGCTCCATCCACGCTGTCGAATACGCTCCAGCTCGTCATTCAACTGCTGTGGCCTGGTGATAGTGGTCGGCGTTGCCTGTTCCCATATCAGCTGTTCAATAATGGCTTTTCGTGCGGCTGCCGGTTGCCAGGCCAGCAGGCATTTGCCAATACCCGAGCGATAGAGCGAAAGACTTTTCCCTTCGTGGGAGCGCACGCTGATAGTGGATGACGATTCCACTTTCAGAATGTAATACGCGCTTTCGTGGTCGATGATCCCGAGATGGCAAAGTAACCCTGTCTCATCCATCAGCTGTGTCAGCCGGGGACGCGCCAGTTCACGTAAATCCATCTTGCTCAGCGCATGCCCGGACAACTCAACCAGCTTGGTCCACAGGCAGTAATTTTCCTGATGATCAATGCTAATAAAGCGCTGACGCTTCAGTTCGTTAAGTAACAGGTACGCGGTGCTTTTTGGAATACCCAGCGCCTCTATGATGGTGGCGGCGCTACATGGGCCGATACGCGCAATGAGATTGAGTATTTCGATCGCCCTGGTGAGCGCGGGAACTTTGCTTGATTCCAACATACTGGACTCCAGTCTGAGATACTGGAATCAGTGTGGTAGGTTAAGGGGGTTAAAATTGTGAAGCGCATCAAATCCTCTCGTTCTTCCAGCTAGCTGGAGAAAAAAAGAGCATAATTGTGAACTAACGCACGGATTTTTTTACAGAGAGTACAACAGGTTGGACTGATAACGGGAAGGCCAGTATGCCTTCCCATAACAAGCGCGTGAGAGAGTGCAAGTCAGGAAGGCAGCGTCAGGGATTCAACCACTTCTATCCAACCGTGTTCGCTGGCAATATCCTGCCCGTTGAGCCAACGGCGCAGCATATTGAGCGCCATCATTGCACACACTTCCTGACGCACCGACAAACTATAACGATTAGCGTTCAGCCGTACGCGTAAGGCATGCGTTCCATCAGGCGTTGCCAGCGCAAAGTTAATATGTTCGTTTTCGAAAGCCGATACCGCCAACGCCAGCCCGGCATAATGGTTGCCGCGTCGTTCGGTTATCCAGTGTGCCGTTTGCGCCAGCGTTTCTTCCTGGGGCGGAACCACTTCGCTCGCCAACAGCGGAGCATTCACGCGCGAAAGCTGCAGCGCCACCAGACCGCCGGTGAATTGTTCGCTTAGCGTCAGGCTGTATTGCCGTTCCTGCAACGTGCGGGCGATTTGCGCGGGTAAACCTTCCGTACCTTCGAAAATCATATTCTGCCCGGCAACCCGCTTAACTTCTGGCCACAGCGCCAGCATCGCTTCCCGTTGGGAATCCGGCCCGGTCAGCTTCAGTTCGATAATCGGCATTGACGAGCGGTAGCCCATTGTCACTCCCGGAGGCAATTGCAGCGGATCCAGGCTCTGCGCCAGCTCGCTTTCAGAACGACCAAAGGTGGTTAATCGCAGGCATAGCGGGGGTTGAGACAGCGAAAAACGCTCACGCAAACGCGGCAGGATCTCATGCTCAACCATAACTTTAAATTCTGATGGCACTCCTGGGGTAAAGAACATCAGGCAGCGGTTAAGCTTCAGGGCAAACCCACACGCGGTTCCTACCGGATTATTGATGAATTCCGCGCTGGCAGGTAGCTCAGCCTGTTTGCGGTTACTCGGTGCCATCACGCGTCCACGATCGCGGAAATAACGCGCCATCTCGGCGAGCCATGCTTCATGCAGCACCAGCCCTTCACCTTTTGCCGTGGCCGCCGCCAGCGCGCTCAAATCATCGCTGGTTGGTCCCAGACCGCCGTTAACGATCAGTACATCGGCATGTTCGCTACGCTCACGCAAAACGGCGACCAAATCATCAAGATTGTCGCCTACCGTGTTGCGACGGGTTAGCGGTAACCCCTGATTAAAGAAAAAATCGGCCAGCCAGGCGGCATTCGTGTCGACGATTTGTCCGTGCAACACTTCATCCCCGGTGGATAGCATCTCCACGTTTAACATCGTGTTCTCCTGCTTTTATGATGAAAACACTATAACGCATGGAGGGGGGAAGGCGCGACTGAACGCCGCGCCGGAAAAATCAGAAACTCGCGTTAACCCCAACGTACGGGCCGTCAGCAATCGCGTTATCGCGGTTACCGTCTTTGCCTGCCAGGTTCAGGTAGCGATAACCGGCTTCAATGCTCAGCGGACGCATAATGGTCAGACGCGCACCTGCATTCGCTTCTTCATAGCTGTCGATACCGCTGGAAAGAGAATCGGGAGAGTAATAATACTCACCAAACAGGCGGAGGCTGTCGCCAATCGGCCACTGCAAACCGCCACCGACCGCCGCCGCGTAACCCTCGTCACCATCATTCGGGTTAGTATAAATGCCTTTCCCACCGACCGTTGCTAGCAGCGGACCGAGAGGAATATTCAGACCCAGTCCCAGACCGGCCGCATCGCCGTCGTCATCGTTATGCATCCAGTTACCGCTGACGGCCAGACCGGTGGTCTCAGTACCCATACCGAAACTCAGGTTGGTGTAGTCTTCGCCAGCCTGGCCGCTGATGCTAATCGCGCTCGCCGACGCGGAAACAAACAGCATTCCGGCAAAACCCAACATTAAACTTTTTTTCATTTTCTATCCTTTCCAGCAAGAATCAAAACATAACCCCAAAACCTGTGAATTGTACTGTTAGATCACGAGGAATCAATGCACTAAAAAAGCGATGCAATAACATATTGTAAGCAAATACTACTCACAAGATTTAGATAAGGTTAAATTCTTGTAGCAATTACGCCACTGAGGGCAGCAGAACGCCATTTTCTACAAACATCCTGTTTTCCCTGCCAAAGCGGCGTTATTCGTCGATGAAGCGTTTTTTCTACCGCCAGCAAAAGGTAAGATGCGTGCACGATGGAATTTTCTATACCTCCCCCTACAAGGATTCGACTTATGCGCCAAAGAACAATTGTTTGCCCATTAATTCAAAACGATGGCTGTTATTTACTGTGCAAAATGGCTGACGACCGCGGTGTGTTCCCCGGTCAGTGGGCGCTTTCTGGCGGCGGCGTTGAACCGGGTGAACGTATTGAAGAAGCTTTGCGCCGTGAAGTAAGAGAAGAGCTGGGCGAACAACTGGTGTTATCAGATATTACGCCATGGACCTTCAGTGACGATGTTCGCACCAAAACGTACGCCGATGGCAGTCAGGAAGAGATTTATATGATTTATCTCATCTTCGATTGTGTGGCGGCTAATCGTGAAGTGAAGATTAATGAAGAATTCCAGGCATTCGCCTGGGTTAAAGCGGAAGATCTCGGCTCCTACGATTTAAATATCGCCACGCGTAAAACGTTAACCTTGAAAGGGTTACTGTAAGTTATCATTTTAATAGCGGCATTGCGCGCATCAGTCTGCAGATAACAGCAATGTCGCCCAAACTACTCAAGAACCTACATGATCTTTTTTTCATTAAGATAAATAAAAAACACGCTATTCCTCTCTCTTTCCCAAACCTTAAACTCTTAAGGATAAATTAACCTTCCGTCATTACCCTTTGAAGCCTGATGAAATAATTAACGACGCCCCTGTTTATCACTAAAAATAAAACGTCGGTGGCGTTAAATGGCTTGAAGGAATAATGATGTCTGACTTTTTGCCTTTCTCTCGCCCGGCAATGGGGGCTGAAGAACTTGCTGCGTGAAGACGGTTCTGGACTCTGGATGGATAACCACCGGCCCGAAAAATCAACAGCTGGAAGAAGCCTTCTGCCAGCTCACGGGAAATCAACACGCCGTCGCCGTCTGCTCCGCTACGGCAGGAATGCACATCACGCTGATGGCGCTGGACATCGGTGCAGGCGATGAGATTATTACACCGTCAATGACGTGGGTTTCTACCCTCAACATGATTGTCCTGCTGGGTGCGACGCCAGTCATGATCGACGTCGACCGCGATACGCTCATGGTCACACCGGAGCAAATTGAGGCCGCCATCACCCCGCGAACCAAAGCCATTATTCCGGTACATTACGCAGGCGCCCCCGCCGACCTGGACGCGATTTATGCCATTGGCGAACGCTATGGCATTCCGATTATAGAAGATGCGGCCCACGCCGTAGGGACGTTGTATAAAGGTCGTCATGTCGGCGCGCGCGGCACGGCAATATTCTCGTTTCACGCCATCAAAAATATTACCTGCGCCGAAGGCGGGTTGATCGTTACCGACGACAGCCAGCTTGCCCAACGGCTTCGCAGCCTGAAGTTTCACGGTCTGGGCGTTGATGCCTTTGATCGACAAACCTATGGCCGGGCGCCGCAGGCCGAAGTGCTTGCGCCAGGGTACAAGTACAACCTCACGGATATCAATGCCGCCATTGCGTTGGTACAGCTAAATAAACTGGAACACCTGAACTCACGCCGGGCGCAAATTGCCCGCGAGTATCAACAGGCGCTGGCCGATACGCCATTTCAACCACTGAGTCTGCCCCAGTGGGCGCACGTTCACGCCTGGCACCTGTTCATCATTCGCGTTGACGAAGCCCGCTGCGGTGTGAGCAGAGATGCCTTAATGGAAGCGTTAAAGGCCAAAAATATCGGCACCGGTCTGCATTTTCGTGCGGCCCATACGCAAAAATATTACCGCGAACGCTTCACTACCCTTTCGCTCCCCAATACAGAATGGAATAGCGCGCGCATTTGCTCACTGCCGTTATTCCCCGACATGACCGCCGATGACACCCAGCGGGTAATTACGGCACTTCGCGAGATTGCAGGACAATAACCATGTTTGAAGCAGCACCGATCAAAAAAGTCTCGGTGGTCATTCCCGTTTTTAATGAACAGGAAAGCTTGCCAGAGTTAATCAGACGCACCAGCGCTGCCTGCGAAAAATTGGGCAAAGACTATGAAATTCTGCTAATTGATGACGGCAGCAGCGACCATTCCGCTCAGCTGATGATGGACGCTTCCCAGGCACCGAACAGCCATATTGTTTCTATTTTATTGAATCGCAATTACGGGCAACACTCGGCGATTATGGCCGGTTTCAGTCATGTCACCGGCGACGTGATCATCACACTGGATGCCGATTTGCAAAACCCGCCGGAGGAGATCCCACGGCTGGTCGCCACCGCAGATGAAGGCTTCGATGTGGTCGGCACGGTACGTCAGAACCGTCAGGACAGCGTATTTCGTAAGACCGCATCGCGAATGATTAACCATCTGATTCAGCGCACCACCGGTAAAGCGATGGGCGACTACGGTTGCATGTTACGCGCTTATCGCCGCCACATCGTCGATGCCATGCTGCATTGCCAGGAGCGCAGCACCTTTATCCCGATTCTGGCCAACATTTTTGCCCGGCGCGCTACGGAAATCCCGGTACACCATGCAGAGCGTGAATTTGGTGACTCCAAATACAGCTTTATGCGTCTGATCAACCTGATGTATGACCTGGTGACCTGTCTGACCACAACGCCACTTCGTATGTTGAGCCTGTTGGGCAGCATAATCGCCGCCACTGGCTTTACCTTGTCTATCCTGCTTGTAGTTCTGCGTCTGACGCTCGGTCCACAGTGGGCCGCGGAAGGGGTATTCATGCTGTTTGCCGTCCTGTTTACCTTTATCGGCGCACAGTTTATTGGCATGGGTTTACTCGGCGAATATATCGGTCGCATCTATAACGATGTCCGCGCCCGCCCCCGTTATTTTGTTCAACACGTTATCCGCCCACAAACCACGCAGCCAACCGAGGAAAACCGCGCATGAAAGCCATCGTATTTGCCTATCACGATATGGGATGTCAGGGTGTCCAGGCTTTGTTGGATGCAGGTTATGAAATCGCTGCCATTTTCACGCACACCGATAATCCGGGCGAAAAAGCATTTTTTGGATCGGTTTCCCGCCTTGCCGCCAGCGCCGGAATTCCGGTTTACGCCCCGAACGAGGTCAATCATCCCTTGTGGATTGAACGCATTAGCCAACTGGCGCCGGATGTTATCTTCTCGTTCTACTATCGCCATTTACTGAGTGATGAGATCCTCAGTCTTGCGCCTGCCGGGGCTTTTAATCTGCACGGTTCGTTGCTGCCGAAATACCGTGGTCGCGCGCCGCTGAACTGGGTATTGGTCAATGGCGAAACCGAAACCGGCGTCACGCTTCACCGCATGGTCAAACGCGCGGATGCTGGCGCCATTATTGCTCAGCAGCACGTCGCTATTTCGCCAGATGACGTGGCGTTAACGCTGCACCATAAATTGTGCCAGGCTGCGCGTCACCTGCTGGAACAGGCACTGCCCGCGATTAAAACCGGGGATTATGCAGAACGCCCCCAACAGGAAGCAGATGCTACCTGTTTTGGTCGCCGTACACCGGAAGATAGCTTCCTCGACTGGAACACACCTGCCGCGGAGTTGCATAACCAGGTCCGCGCCGTCAGCGATCCGTGGCCGGGCGCATATAGCTATGTCGGCACACAAAAGTTCACCGTCTGGTCATCGCGCGTTTGCGTAAATGACTCAGCGACCCAACCGGGTACCGTCATCTCCGTTTCTCCTTTGCTGATCGCCTGTGGCGATGGCGCCCTGGAAATTATTACCGGACAAGCTGGCGATGGTATTGCAATGCAAGGCTCGCAACTGGCGCAGGTTCTGGGCCTGGTTCCAGGCTCCCGCCTGAACAGCCAGTCGGTTGCCACCAGCAAATGCCGTACCCGTGTGCTGATCCTTGGCGTTAATGGCTTCATTGGTAACCATCTGACCGAACGCCTGCTGCAAGAAGATCATTACGAAGTGTATGGGCTCGATATTGGCAGTGACGCCATTGGACGTTTTCTGCAGCATCCGCGATTCCACTTCGTCGAAGGCGACATCAGCATTCACTCCGAATGGATTGAATACCATGTTAAAAAATGCGACGTCGTGCTGCCGCTGGTGGCGATCGCAACGCCAATCGAATATACCCGCAACCCGTTGCGCGTATTTGAGCTCGATTTTGAAGAGAACCTGAAAATCATTCGCTACTGCGTGAAATACCGTAAGCGCATCATTTTCCCGTCAACGTCCGAAGTCTACGGCATGTGTACCGACAAAGTCTTCGATGAGGACAGCTCGAATCTGATCGTCGGTCCGGTGAATAAACCACGCTGGATCTACTCCGTTTCCAAGCAGTTGTTGGACCGCGTAATCTGGGCGTACGGCGAAAAAGAGGGATTGCGCTTCACCCTGTTCCGCCCGTTTAACTGGATGGGGCCGCGTCTGGACAGCCTAAACGCCGCGCGTATCGGCAGCTCACGCGCCATTACCCAACTGATCCTCAATCTGGTGGAAGGTTCACCGATTAAGCTGATTGAAGGCGGCAAGCAAAAACGCTGCTTTACCGACATTCGGGATGGTATCGAAGCCCTGTACCGCATCATTGAAAACGAAGGCGGACGCTGCGACGGTGAGATTATCAACATCGGTAATCCGCAGAACGAAGCGAGTATTCAGGAACTGGCAGAAATGCTGCTTACCTGCTTTGAAAAACATCCATTGCGTAACCACTTCCCGCCGTTTGCCGGTTTCCGTGACGTCGAAAGCAGCAGCTACTATGGTAAAGGTTATCAAGACGTTGAACATCGTAAGCCCAACATCCGCAATGCGAAACGCTGCCTGAACTGGGAGCCCACCATTGAGATGCAGGAAACGGTAGAAGAGACGCTGGACTTCTTCTTACGCAGTGTGAATATCACGGAACACACATCATGACCCAAGTCGGCTTGCGCATAGATGTCGATACTTTCAGGGGGACGCGCGAAGGCGTACCCCGCCTGCTGGAGACATTGAACCGACATAACGTGCGTGCAAGTTTTTTCTTTAGCGTTGGACCGGACAACATGGGACGCCATCTCTGGCGTCTTGTGAAACCACAATTTCTGTGGAAGATGCTGCGCTCAAACGCCGCATCACTTTACGGATGGGATATATTGCTGGCGGGAACCGCCTGGCCGGGAAAAGAGATCGGCCAGGCCAACGCGGCGATCATTGCGCAAACCGCCCTGCTTCATGAAACCGGTCTGCATGCCTGGGATCACCATGCCTGGCAGGCGCGAAGCGGAAACTGGAATGACAAACAGCTGATTGATGATATTTCACGAGGCATCACGGCCCTTGAAACTCTTATCGGACAACCCGTCACTTGTTCTGCCGTTGCCGGATGGCGTGCCGACGATCGCGTCGTCCACGCCAAAGAAACGTTCCATCTGCGTTATAACAGCGACTGTCGGGGAACGTCGTTATTCCGTCCGGTGCTGACGTCCGGGAAAACAGGTACGCCGCAAATTCCCGTCACGCTACCCACCTGGGATGAAGTGGTTGGTCAGGAAGTCCAGGCGGTGGACTTCAACGCTTACATTCTCTCCCACATCCAGATGAGCAGAGGAACACCGGTGTATACCATTCATGCGGAAGTTGAAGGCATCGCCTTTCAGCAGAATTTTGACGAGCTGCTTACTCGCGCCGCAGACATGGGGATAACATTTTGCCCGCTCGGCGACCTGTTACCGGACGATGTCAGTTCGC
The DNA here is from genome assembly GCF_002850715.1 of Citrobacter sp. L55. Lineage (NCBI taxonomy): Bacteria > Pseudomonadati > Pseudomonadota > Gammaproteobacteria > Enterobacterales > Enterobacteriaceae > Citrobacter > Citrobacter sp. L55. The sequence goes on from NZ_KZ559400.1 coordinate 299,693, forward strand.
TGCCAACAGGGCAGATCGTGCGTGGCAAAATACCCGGCAGAGAGGGATGGGTCGGCCGCCAACAACCAGTGAGCGTGACAAGATGAAACATACTGTCCGCTACACCCTGGCATTTATCGCTTTTATTGCGCTGTATTTTATTCTCCCCATCAACAGCCGCCTGCTGTGGCAGCCTGATGAAACGCGCTATGCCGAAATCAGTCGGGAAATGCTGACCTCTGGCGACGGGATCGTTCCGCACTTTTTAGGGCTGCGATATTTTGAAAAACCGATTGCCGGATACTGGTTAAACAGCATCGGGCAATGGCTGTTTGGCACCAATAATTTCGGCGTCAGAGCAGGAGCCATCTTTGCCACTTTGCTGACGGCGCTAATGGTAGCCTGGCTTGCCATGCGGTTGTGGCGGGATAAGCGCACCGCCGTACTCTCTTCGGTTATCTTCTTAACGTTTTTTTCGGTTTACAGCATCGGCACCTACGCGGTACTTGATCCCATCATTGCGCTCTGGCTAATGGCGGGCATGTGCTGCTTTTGGGAGGGGATGCAAGCCACCAGCAGAATGCGCAAAATTACCGCCTTTCTGCTGTTAGGGTTAACCTGCGGCATGGGCGTGATGACCAAGGGTTTCTTGGCACTCGCCATTCCTGTACTCAGCGTACTGCCGTGGGTTTTCGTACAAAAGCGCTGGAAAGATCTCATTATCTACGGTCTGCTGGCAGTAGTCGGTTGCATCGTGACTGTGCTGCCTTGGGGAATAGCGATTGCCCGGCGTGAGCCGGATTTCTGGCATTACTTCTTCTGGGTTGAACATATTCAACGCTTCGCGCAGGAGGATGCCCAACATAAGGCCCCCGTCTGGTACTACATTCCGGTATTGGTGGCTGGCGCATTACCGTGGCTCGGGCTGCTCCCCGGCGCGCTGCGTACGGGCTGGCGTGAACGGGATGTTCCGCGCAGCGCACTGTACCTGCTAAGCTGGATTATCATGCCAATCCTGTTTTTCAGCATCGCGAAAGGAAAACTGCCGACCTATATTCTTTCCTGCTTCGCGCCGCTGGCAATATTGACGGCGCGTTTCGGCCTGCAGGCCGCGCAAAAAGGCGCAACCGCGCTGCGCGTGAATGGCTGGATCAACGTTCTGTTCGGTGTAACCGGCATTGTCGCCACGTTTATTGTTTCTACACTGGGTCCATTAAAGACGCCGGTCTGGTCACATATCGAAACGTATAAAGTGTTTTGTGCGTGGGGCATTTTTATCATCTGGACGCTCTTTGGCTGGTATACGCTAAATAACCGCGAGAAGAACTGGACGTTCGCAGCGCTGTGTCCATTAGGCCTGGCACTGTTGTTTGGCTTCTCCATTCCTGACCGGGTGATGGAATCTAAACAGCCACAATTTTTTGTCGAGATGACCAAAGAGTCGCTGGAGTCGAGTCGTTATATTCTCACCGACAGCGTTGGCGTCGCCGCGGGGCTGGCCTGGAGCCTGAAGCGTGACGACATCATAATGTACGGACAAACGGGCGAGTTAAAATATGGCCTTAACTACCCGGATGCCCAAGGGCGTTTTATCGGTCGGGGGAACTTTGCCGAGTGGTTAGCGCAACATCGTCAGCAAGGAAACATTACGCTCGTGCTTTCAGTCGATAAGGATGAAGATATTAATCGACTTGCTATCCCTCCCGCTGACTATATCGATAATCAGGGGCGTCTGGTCCTGATTCAGTATCGGCCGAAATGATCTGGATAGCTTTAGTTCTCGCCAGCCTGCTCAGCGTCTGCGGTCAGTTATGTCAGAAGCAGGCGTCGCGACCCGTTCCCGTTCGAGCGCGAAAACGCCACATTACGCTATGGATTGGGCTTGCTCTGGCAAGTCTCGGTCTGGCCATGCTGCTATGGCTGGCGGTGCTGCAGAACATTCCGGTCGGCATCGCCTACCCCATGCTGAGTCTTAATTTTGTATGGGTGACTCTGGCTGCCTGGAAAATCTGGCGCGAACCCGTCACCCCACGCCACTGGCTGGGAGTGGGGTTAATCATCACCGGCATCTTTATTCTTGGGAGTGCGGTGTAATGGGCATCTTTTGGGGATTATGCAGCGTTATTATCACTTCAGCCGCCCAGTTGAGTCTCGGCTTTGCGATGGATAATCTGCCGCCAATGCTGCAGCCGCAGCAATTCATTTCCGCCGTATTCTCTCTTAGCGTCAGCGCATTTGCTCTGTATGCCGGACTGGCAGGGTATTTACTGTCGGTGATTTGCTGGCATAAAGCGCTGCACCAGCTCGCACTGAGCAAAGCGTATGCCCTGCTCAGCCTGAGCTATGTACTGGTGTGGGTTGCATCAATGATCCTGCCCGGCTGGCAGGGAATATTTTCAGCGAAAGCGCTCGCCGGAGTGCTGTGCATCATGGCAGGGCTACTGACGATTTTTTTACCTTCACACCAGCGCCAACCCTGAGATTATTTATCTTCAGACAGTCGTAACAGGCGTTCCCATTCGTCGCACATGTACTGTCTGGCATCAACTATTTTGATTAACCGTGAGGTATCGCGATTAATGCAATACAGTGCATCTTTCAGCGGTGAAAGGAGGTCTCCGGGCTTAACCCACTCGGAAGATTGCGCCTCAGCCACCATCTTTAGCGAACCGCCGCTATCACAAAGTACGATATAGAGCCTGCCTGCTTTTTTGTGACAGCAAGACTTCTTCACATGCCATTCCATAGCGCACCTTTTGTTAAAAAATTTCACAGCAGGTTACACTTTAGCAGATAAACAAAATGACAATAGCGACTCAATGGCGAAAGTGAGAAATGTAATTACTGTTTGCTTAATTTTAACAATGAAGCACTTACCCAATCTGACAGCGCACGACGAGAAATTTTAATCCCTCCGGATTTTAGTTCGGGTGGCAATGTCAGCCAGCATACCGGTTGCTGAAAGCGGGCCAGCTTATCTTTCACCCACTCAGCCAGATTGGTGTCACCGGCATTGGTGTCATACTCAACGACCGCCACCGGGCGATGACCAAACTCTTTGTCTTCTATCGGCACAATGAAGGCTTGCAGAACATGCGGATGCGCAGCAATCACGCGTTCCACCTCTTCCGGCTGTATGCCTTCCCCGCCGCTAAAGAACAGATTGTCCATCCGACCGACAATGGTTAACTTGCCGTCCTTCAACACCCCGCGATCGCGGGTGGCAAACCAGCCTTCCGCGTTTACTAAAGGAATCAGCTGCCCGTTACGCCAGTAACCTTGCGCCATGCTGGCGGCACGCAGCCAGACTTCACCATCAACGATTCTGACTTCTCTGCCTGCCAGGGGCGACCCCACATCCGCCAGGCCATCCGCCTCTTTCGCACAGACCGTAGAAGCAAACTCCGTTAAACCGTAACCGCACCAGCAGCGAATCCTTTGCTCGCGCGCCTGTTCCGTCAATTCAACAGGAATTGCCGCGCCCCCCAGGAGCACTGCTTTGAGCGTTACCGCCGTTTTGTTGACCAGCAGGCGCCACAGCTGCGTGGGCACCAGCGAAGCATGAGTGCATCCAGCCAGCATTTGCTCCAATGGTTGCTTGTCGCGCACGGTCATTCGTGCCCCGGCAAACAACCAACGCCACAAAATACCCTGGCCGGAAACATGAAACAGCGGCAGCGAGAGCAGCCAGTCATCTTCAGCGTCAAACGGCATTAATGACAACACGCCCTGCGCGCTTGCCAGATGAGCCTGACAGGTATGCACCGCTGCCTTTGGCAATCCGGTAGAACCTGAGGTTAACGTCATCGTGCTCAACCGCTGGGGTAACCACGCGGCGGCATGCTTGCCTGGCACTGCCTGCATCTGCAACGGATGGAGTCCCGTGAGAACATTAGCGGTCTCCAGATCCATCGCAAAACGCAGCGTTAAGTCCGGGACCAGCGCGTCAAGCAGCGATTGAGGCAGCTGTGGGTTCACAGGTAAAACCCGCGCCCCACATTGCAACAATGCCAGCCAGGCCAGCAAAGCACGCGGATGATTCCAGGCGCGAAGCAGGACGCCATCGCCCTCTTCCACGCCCTGAGCGGCAAAACCGCTGGCCAGATGGTCAACGCGCGTGCAGAGCTCGCTCCAGCTTAATACTTCATCGTTGAGGCGTAGAGCAGGCACCTCTGCACGAACCTGTCGCCAGTGACGCCACGGCCAGTCATCGGGTTGTACCAGGCCCGATATGCTTACGCTATCGGGCATTTCCCGCTGGGTCATAGCAGGCGTTCCAGCGCATCAACATCGATACACGGCAATGCGCTACCCGGCCAGGTGCGTACCTGCTGGCACTGCATCAGGCTCAGGGTATCCAGCCCCGGAATGGTCTGCGGCGTCAGCCAGGCGGCAATTCGCGCCAGTTGGGTTAAGCCCAGGCTCGACTCGATCGACGAACTAATAACAGCGGTGAGACCAAGTGCATGCGCCGCTGCCACCTGTTCGCGCACTTTATCGAGACTGCCCGTCAGCGTAGGTTTGATAACCACTGCCTTGACGCCCTCTTCGGCTTCGAAGATGAAATCCGCTTCACGCAGGCTTTCATCCCAGGCAATGGCAATGCCGGTTTCACGCGCAAAAGCACGAGAGTCATCGCGGGTTTTGCATGGCTCTTCGAGAAAAGCGATGCGCCCGCGGTACTCTGGATTAACGTACTTCGCGAACTGCTGGGCTTTCAACGGCGTCCAGGCTCGGTTGGCGTCAAGTCGCAAATACAGCTCCGGGATAGCCTCAAGCAGCAGGTTGGCGACCATACCGTCACGAACCGCTTCATACAGTCCGACCTTGATCTTCGCTACTTTTTCACCCGGCATGTCCGCCAGTTGCAGTACCAGATCATCAGGATCGCCCGTACACAGCGGCGCTGCACGGTAGTCTGCGTCCTCTGGCAATACGCCAGCCAGTTCGGCCAGCGCACAGCTTGCGCCAAAGGCGACCGAAGGCAGCTGCGGTAAGGAAGAATCCCCCTGTAGCCAGCCGTTGACCCAGGCCAGCAGCTCGGTTTGCGCCTCTTCCCAGCTCTCCTGACTGAAGCCCGGCAGCGGGGAGATCTCTCCCCACCCTTCGCGCTCGCCGTCACAAAGGCGAACGTACAGCCCATCACGCGTTTTTAACCGCCTGTCGCGCAGAATCACCCCCGCGTCCATGGGGATCTGCCAGCGGTATACCTGCGCGCTACGCATTACGGATTCCGTTTAAATTTGCTGAAATCCGGCTGACGTTTCTGGTTAAAGGCGTTACGGCCTTCCTGACCTTCTTCCGTCATGTAGAACAGCATGGTGGCGTTACCCGCCAGTTCTTGCAGACCAGCCTGACCATCGCAGTCGGCGTTCAGTGCAGCTTTCAGGCAGCGCAACGCCATCGGGCTGTTTTGCAGCATTTCACGACACCAGCGTACGGTCTCTTTTTCCAGATCGGCCAGCGGAACCACGGTGTTTACCAGGCCCATATCCAGCGCTTGCTTCGCATCGTACTGACGGCACAGGAACCAGATTTCACGCGCTTTTTTCTGACCGACAATACGCGCCATGTAAGAGGCACCCCAACCGCCATCGAAGGAACCAACTTTCGGACCGGTCTGGCCGAAGATGGCGTTTTCAGCCGCAATGGTCAGGTCACACATCATGTGCAGCACATGGCCGCCGCCGATAGAAAAGCCTGCAACCATCGCCACTACCGGCTTCGGACAGGTACGAATCTGGCGCTGGAAGTCCAGTACGTTCAGGTGATGCACACCGGAATCATCCTGGTATCCGCCGTAGTCACCGCGCACTTTCTGATCGCCACCAGCGCAGAACGCTTTGTCGCCAGCACCGGTCAAAATAATCACGCCAATGTTGTCATCGTAGCGAGCATCCGCCAGCGCCTGGATCATCTCTTTCACGGTGACCGGACGGAAGGCATTGCGTACCTGCGGACGATTAATGGTGATTTTTGCGATACCGTCGGTGGATTTCTCGTAGAGAATGTCGGTGTAGCCTTCAGAGCAATCGTGCCATTCTACCGGTGCGTAAAGCATTGTTTCATCAGGATAGATCATAAAATGTCCTATAGTCAGCGATGCAGAATCTGAGCCAGACAGTCCACCACGCCAGCGGGATTGTCCCGATGCGCGTTGTGTCCGGCATTACGAATCACATGGCTTGGTACGGATATTTCCGCCGCCAGAGCACGGAATTTATCGTCACGTTCACCACATAAATAATAAAACGGAAATGTGCGCGTAGTGAGTTGCGCACGTAAATCAGGTTGTACGGCTAGCGAGGTGGCCTCCAGCATCGCTGCCAGCGTATGCCCGTTATTCTGGCTACGCAGTGCGACCAGCGCTTCTCTTTGCGCCGCATTCAGCGAGGAAAAAACCGGCTGTTGATACCAGTCAATAAACACCTCGCACAACGGCTCAGCGCGAAAACGCGCAGCCCAGCGACCATCAGAGAGGCGACGCTGAACGCGCGCCTCCTCACTTTGCAAGCCTGGATGTCCACCTTCAACCACCAGACCGCACAGTCCTGGCATCTCCTGACAAGCCGCCATCATCGCGACTCTGCCGCCAAGAGAGTAACCTACCAACCAGTATTTAAGTATGTTGTAACTAAGCAGCGTGTTACGCAGCAAAGCGCTTACGTCGTCGAATCCGCTCACGCTGATGTCAGCGGAGCCACCGTGTCCCGGCAGGTCGATATACAGCCGCGAATAATTCTTAAACGCTTCGCCAACCGTCTGCCATTCCCGACAATCACCGGAAAAACCGTGCAGGAAAACCAGCCAGGGAAATCCCGTTTGGCCCACTTTCGCCTGCGCGTGCAGGATCATAGATGGCTTACCTGCGCCAGCAGTTGCTGCAGGGTTTGCGCCCCGTCAGTTTCGTTTACCACCAGCTCAATCACCGTTGCCGCCGGAGTACGCCAGGCGTTAGTCAGCGCGCTTTCCAGTTGCTCCCAGTTTTCCGGGCGCTGGTATTTAAGGTTAAACATGGCGGCAGCATGCTCAAAATGCACGTTCTGCGGCATCAGGTAGAACCGTTCGCGTTCGCTTGCTGGCGTCGGCAACAGGGAAAAAATTTGCCCGCCGTTATTATTGACCACTATCAGGACAAACGGCGCGGAAACCTGGCGCAATAACGCCAGCGCATTGAGGTCATACAGCGCAGATAAATCGCCGACGATAGCCAGCGTCGATTTCGCGCTGGCGCGCTGTACGCCTGCTGCCGTTGACAGCAGGCCGTCAATGCCGCTCGCGCCACGGTTGCTATAGACCGGGTAACCCGCCGGAAGCTGCGACAGCGCATCAATCAGGCGCACCACCAGGCTGTTGCCCACGAACAGTTGCCCCTGCTCCGGTAAGTATTCGCGGATACGGTGGGCTAATTGCGCTTCACCAAACGCGTCGCGACGGGCTTCTACCGCCTGCCAGGCCAGTTGCGCCAGGCGTGGGATCTCCACGCACCAGGGCTGACGTTTCTCCGCCGGATGCAACTCCAGCCAGTCGCCAACCGTCGCTACCAGCCTGCGCCCACGATGGTGAGCCGGATCGAGGCGGCCTTCGATATTATCGACAATCCAGTATTCCTGCGGATCACAGCTGGCCTGCCATTGCAGGAGCCGTTTTCCGGTCAGGCTACTGCCAAGCTGCACCACAATCTGCGCCTGCTGTAATTCAGTGACCGCTTTCGCATTTCCCAGCCACAGATCGGCGCACGGCAAAGGTTGTCCGGTTTGCGACAGAACATCGCCAATCAGCGGCCAGCCTAGCATCTGCGCCCACTGCGCAACCTTTTTGCCCTCTTCCGCGCTCATGCGGCCTGCAACAACAACGCCGCGTTTTTGTCGCCAGAAAAACCAGTCACGCTGTTTGTCGCTTTCCAGCCGACGCGCTTCACGCAGCCAGGGTTTATCATCCTGCCACCAGTCGCCAAGGCGCTGCTGCCAGTCAATCCCCGTTTCGTCCATGTCGCCATACAGCGGTTCCGCAAATGGGCAATTGATATGAACCGCCCCGCTATGCAGCGCAGCTAAGGCGTTATCAATGGTGGATACCAGCCAACTAGCCGGAATGTTCTGAGTCGGGCGCGGTAAAGAGAGCGTTTGCGATGGATGCGAGGCAAACATTCCGGCCTGACGAATCGCCTGGTTAGCGCCGCAGTCGATAAGCTCAGGAGGTCTGTCAGCCGTGAGTAGAATCAGCTTTTCACCGGTCAGGCCCGCTTCAATCAACGCGGGATACAAATTTGCCACCGCCGTACCGGACGTCACAATCACAGCGACAGGCTGCCGGCTGACTTTTGCCAGACCTAAGGCCAGATGCCCAAGGCCACGCTCATCAAAATGAGTATGGTGAATAAAAGCGGGGTTTTCCGCAGCCGCCAGAGTCAACGGTGTAGAACGAGAGCCAGGGGCAATGCAGACATGCCTGACGCCGTGGCGAGTGAGTGCTTCCAGAATGACCGCCGCCCAGCGTCGGTTAAATGCGCTTACTGACATGAGATTGTCCGGTATCAATATTGCGACACAGTATAAAGAATCGAATAAATGGATTTTTGATATGAGTCGGTAATATACAACTCATTACCCTTCCATCTGTAATAAAGTGCGCAGTCCTGCCGCTTTATTGTCTATTTCTTGCCATTCCTGTTCAGGATCTGAACCACGCACGATCCCTGCCCCGGCATACAGGCGTATCACATTTTCACTAATTTTCGCCGACCGTAATGACACGCAAAACTCGCTTTGGCGCAGAGAAAGGTAACCCGCAGAACCGGCATACCACTCGCGTTCAAACGGTTCATTTTGTTGGATAAATTCACGCGCCAGCTCACGCGGAATACCTGCGACTGCCGCCGTGGGCTGGAGTTGCATCAGACAAAGCGTATCATCAGCCTGATTCAGTTCCGTCCAGATACAGCGGCGCAGGTGCTGCACTTTGCGCAGTCTAAGCACCTGCGGCGGCAGCACATCAAGAGTTTGCGTACAGCCTTGCAGACGCTGGCAAATATCTTCGACCACCAGCATATTCTCGCGCTGGTTTTTATCATCTTTCATTAGCCATTCCCCCAACTGCCAGGCCCGATGATCCTCAGGGTGGTTGGCAACGGTTCCCGCCAGCGCCTCGGTGCGCAGCGCCGTGTCACGCCGCCGATACAGCCGTTCAGGGGAAGAACCAAGAAACGCACACTTTGCGGAGAACGCCATAAAGAAATGGTAGCAGTTCAGGTTTAGACGACGACTGGAAGCCATCACGGCCGCGGCGTTAACCGACTGAGAAAACTGTAAATCGGTCGCCCGCGCCAGCACGACCTTATCGAGTTGTTCCCCATTGATCGTTTGCGTGGCGAGTTTTATCAGGTCTGTCCAGCCAGTTTTATCCGGCCAGTTCTGTTCTCCCGTCAAACGCAGACGCAATGCGGGCAGCGGCTTTACGTTAGCGAGCGATGAGATAAACGCCAGCGCCTGCGCGGCGTCTTCACGCAGCGACACGTCGCTAAAGAGATGTAAGCGTAAGCTCGCCACCCCGGCGCAACGTCGCCACTCCAGCCGTGGCAATAACAAATGGCCGCGCTGAGGCTCAAAGGCATTCAGGCCCCAGATACGCAGGTCAGGATTATCATTATGCTGATGTAAAAAATGCTGGGCTAATTCGAGAGAGGAAAATGTAGCAACAGCGCCCAGTACGGCGGCTTCTTCATCGCCATTACGCTGTTGCCAGTAAAACTGGGGCCAGACGGGTTGACTGGCCAGCCATCCTAAAGCGTCAAACGCATCATTCAGTGGGAAAGGGATATCGTAAATACGAATTCCAGGTGCTGCTGGTATCTCTTGCGACAAATGACGCATCAGACTTTCCAGCGCAGTAATGATTGAATGCACGCGGACCTCTCCCTGTTAAAAACCTCACATTATACGGGGTACTGAGCAGAAAAAGCAGTACCCCCAGTTAGGGAGTACGTACAAATGCGCTGACGGAATGGAATTTATCGCCGTGCTAACAATAATCCCATCACTAAACCAACCGTGGCGCCAACGCCGATTCCGCGCCAGGGTTTTTCATGCACATAATCATCCGCCCGGCAAACGGCTTTCTTTGCGCGGTAATAGTAGCTGTCAGAGGCGTGGCTGACGCGATTTCTCACCTCTTCTAACGCCCGCTCTGCCCGCGCTTTTAACTCAAGGTATTTTTGATCGGCTGGATCGCCGGAAGAACGCAGCACCTCCTCCAGCGTTTCACTCAATAATTCCAGATCATCATCGATACGTGATTCATAAGAATGAAAAGACATTTTATTCTCCCTTTCTATTGACGTACCCGCTAACTATAGACAATCAGGCGTGTTTGCGCCTGTTTACGCCTGATGTGCTTCCCGCGCCATTCCGACGTGTGGAATACCGTCTTCGTCATAGATATCCGTGACCGGCACAAAGCCAAAGCGCGCATAGAATGATTGCAAATGTGCCTGCGCCCCCAGATACAGCGCCTTGTGCGGCCAATGCTGCGTACAGGAGGCCAGCGTCTGAGTCATTAGCTGTTGCCCCAATTTTTCACCCCGCAGCGCTTCGCTTACAATCACCCGACCAATGACGACCGGCTCAAGCTCATCATCGCTTTTCAGAATCCTCGCATACGCCACCAGTTCATCGTTATGCCAACCCAGAATGTGCCGGTTTTCACCACTCAGGTCATCACCATCCACATCCTGATACGGACACCGTTGCTCAACAACAAATACCGCACAGCGAAGCTCAAGAATGGCGTACAGCTGCTGTGTATTGAGCTTTGCATGGTGGAGATCTTGCCAGTGAATCATAGTCTGCCCCTTTGTTGTGATAACCTGAACACCCTGCCTTATTGATGGCGAAAAGTGTAACGCGAAGATGGAATTACTATTTTTAGGCACGTCTGCGGGAGTCCCCACGCGCTCACGCAATGTAACGGCAATTTTACTGAATCTGCAACACCCGACTCAGGCGGGGCTGTGGCTTTTCGATTGTGGTGAAGGAACGCAACATCAGATGCTGACCACGCCATTTAACCCTGGAAAACTCGAGCGTATTTTTATCAGCCATCTACACGGCGATCACCTGTTTGGTTTACCGGGGCTGCTGTGCAGTCGCTCAATGGCCGGGAACGTCCAGCCACTGACGCTTTACGGACCAAAGGGGTTGCGAGAGTTTACCGAAACGGCTTTGCGTTTGAGCGGCTCCTGGACCGATTATCCGCTGGATATTGTCGAAATCACCGCGGGTGAAATTGTCGATGACGGCCTGCGTAAAGTAACGGCGTACCCGCTGGAGCATCCGCTGGAGTGCTACGGTTTTCGTGTTGAAGAGCACGACAAACCGGGGGCACTTGACGCCAGCGCCTTGAAGGCGGCTGGTGTTAAAGCGGGCCCGTGGTTCCAGGATTTGAAAGCCGGGAAAACCATCGTGCTGGAGGATGGTCGAGCGATTAACGGTGCCGATTTTCTCGGCCCTGCCACCAGAGGAAAATCTGTGGCTATTTTCGGCGACACAGGACCTTGCGCGTCCGCCATTGAACTGGCACGCGGTGTGGATGTGATGGTACATGAAACCACACTGGACTCCTCAATGGAGGAAAAAGCCAACAGCCGCGGTCACAGCTCGACCCGACAAGCCGCCCAGTTGGCGCTTGAGGCCGGAGTGGGACGCCTGATCATGACCCACGTTAGCTCACGCTACGATGAAAAAGGCTGTCAGCGGTTACTCGAAGAGTGCAAAGCGATATTTCCAGACACTGAACTGGCTCACGATTTCGCCATTTTCACCGTTTAATGCTCCATTTTTCCGCCTCAGTGCCGATAACAGTGGAAAGGCTGGCTTTCACACTGAGGACAGGATGAACAATTTCCAGAAAGATATTGATGACAGGACAAACCTAACCCTGTCTAACCGTTTTGAACTGCTGCTGTTTCGCCTTGGCAAATCCGTCGAGGAGCAGAAATCAGAACTGTTTGGCATCAACGTATTCAAACTGCGTGAAATCGTACCGATGCCGACCTTTACGCGTCCCGCAGGTATGAAAGCCCCGTTGCTGGGTATGGTTAACATTCGCGATCAGGTGATCCCGGTGATTGATCTGCCTGCCGTCGCGGGCTGTAAGCCAGAGACCGGACTCAACATCCTGTTGATCACGGAATATGCCCGCAGCGTTCAGGCGTTTGCGGTAGAGTCGGTAGAAAACATTATGCGTCTGGACTGGCAACAAGTGCATACCGCCGAGAAAGCCGTCAATGGTCGCTACATTACCAGTATCGCCTGTCTGGACGACAACAAAGAGACTAACAATCTGGCGCTGGTGCTCGATGTCGAACAGATCCTGTACGATATTGTACCGTCGAACCACGACCTGCGCGCAACAGAGCTGAAAACCAATAAGTTCAACATTACGCCGGGTGCGGTGGCGATTGTGGCTGATGATTCCAAAGTGGCTCGCGCGATGCTGGAAAAAGGGCTTAACGCCATGGAGATTCCACACTTGATGCATGTGACGGGCCAAGATGCGTGGGAAAAGATACAACAGCTATCTGAAGAAGCAGAAGCGGAAGGTAAACCAATCAGCGAGAAGATTGCGCTGGTGCTCACCGATCTGGAAATGCCGGAGATGGACGGTTTTACGCTTACCCGTAAGATAAAAACCGACGAACGCCTGAAGAAGATCCCGGTCGTTATCCACTCCTCACTTTCCGGTAGCGCCAATGAAGATCACGTACGCCGAGTGAAAGCAGATGGTTACGTGGCCAAATTCGAAGTCAATGAGCTGTCTTCAGTCATTCAGGAAGTGATGGATCGCACAGCGAAAGGCATCAGCGGCCCGCTGGTGAGCCGTCAACTTTCGGCCTGACGCCCCAGCAACTTGAAGTATGACGAGTATAGACAGGTAAAAAAAAAGAGTCTGGACATTGTCCAGACTCTTTTTCGATCACAGCATGATGAATTACATCAGCGGAGCCGCTAACTGCACGATGCTGATCAACGGTTGCGGGTAGATACCCAGCACCAGTACCAGCAGAGCAGAAATCAACACCACGATACCGCCCGCGCTGTACTGCCAGTTGGACGGCGCATCGCGATTCAGTTGCTGCGGTGCGCTCAGGTACAGGCTCACGGCAACGCGCAGGTAGTAGTACAAACCAATCGCGGAACCCACCACCACGGCGGCAACCAGCCACCACAGATTAGCCTGCACACCCACCGCCAGTACGTAGAACTTACCGATAAAGCCCAGCGTCATCGGAATACCCGCCAGAGACAGCATCATCACCGTCATCACCGCCGCGAGGATTGGACGATGCCAGAACAGACCACGGTAGGAGAACAGAGAGTCTGCATCCGGACCGCGGTACGGGCTGGACATCAGGCTGACCACACCGAATGCGCCGAGGCTGCTGAACAGATAACCGGCCAGGTAAACGCCAACCGCTTCCATCGACATCTCACCGCTCTGCAGGGCAATCAGCGCCACCAGCAGGTAACCGAGGTGAGAGATAGAAGAGTAACCAAGCAGACGTTTGATGTTGGTCTGGCTCAGCGCCATCAGGTTACCGAAGATAATGGAAGCAAAGGCAATCACACCCAGCACGATCCGTACTGCTTCGCTATCACCTACCGGTGCGTACAGGAACAGACGCATCACCACGCCGAAGATAGCGATTTTGCTCGCCGTCGCCAGGAAGGTGGAAACCGGAGCCGGAGCGCCCTGGTATACGTCTGGCGTCCACAGGTGGAATGGAACCAGCGAGAGTTTAAAGCCGAGGCCAACAATCATCAGACCGAAGCCCGCCAGCAGCAGCGGTTCTTGCAGCATACCGTCGCCGAGGCTCTTACCGAGCGCAACAAACGACAGGTTGCCAGACTGCGCGTATACCAGCGCCATACCAAACAGCAGGAAGGAAGACGCTGCGGCAGACAGAATGGTGTATTTGATACTGGCTTCCAGCGAACGTTTCTGACGGAACGCATAGCCAACCAGACCAAACAGCGGCAGAGAGATAAGCTCAATACCAAGGAACAGCGCCGCCAGATGGTTAGCGTTAGCCAGCAGAATACCGCCGAGCGCGGCAATCAGCACCAGCAGATAGAACTCTTCCCGGTTGTCGTCGTAGCCTTCCAGCCACGGGTAAGCGAAGGTACAGGTGGCAAGACTCGCCAGCAGCACCAGCCCGGTGTAGAGCATGGCGAAACCGTCAACCCGCATCAGCGGGGTGACGTCCATAGCGCCCGCCTGGCCAACAAACCAGAGCGAAACCAGTGCGGCGTTAAGCCCAATGACCGACAGCGTGGCATTGAGGAAGTGATTGCGTCGCCACGCAATGGAGAGCATCACAACCACCACCGTCAAGCCGACGATCAGCAGCGGTAGCAGCGCAATCAGGTGTTGTGGAGTTATTGTCATGGCGATTTACGGCCTTGTAGTAGTAACGGAATTAACAAACCACTGCTGGATGTTGCTCATCGCAGAATGCGAGGTATCCAGAATCGGCTGCGGATAGAAGCCAAGCAGTACCAGAAGCACGACCAGCAACAGGATGATAAACAGCTCACGCAGCGACATCCCTGGCAGTTCAACACTGGCAATCTGGCTCTTCGCCTTACCGAAGTAAGCGCGATGCAGCATCGCCAGCGAGTAAACAGAAGCAAACACCAGACCAAATGTCGAGATCACGGTAATAACCGGAACCACCTGGTAGCTGCCGAACAGAATCATAAATTCGCCAACGAAGTTACCTGTACCCGGCATACCCAGCGTACACACTGCGAAGAACATTGACAGCGCAGGCAACCATTTCATTTTGCCCCACAGGCCGCCCATCATACGCATATCACGCGTGTGCAGACGTTCGTACAGCTGACCACACAGGATGAACAGACCGGCTGCGGACAGGCCGTGCGCGATCATCTGAATCACCGCACCCTGGTATGCCAGCTGGCTGCCGGTGTAGATAGCAATCAGTACGAAGCCCATGTGGGATACGGAGGTGTAAGCAATCAGACGTTTGATGTCGTACTGATTAAAGGCCATCCACGCGCCGTAGAAGATGCCGATGACGCCAAGCCACATTGCGATAGGTGCAAACTCCGCTGACGCATTCGGGAACAGCGGCAGGGAGAAGCGCAGCAGACCGTAGGCTGCGGTTTTCAGCAAGATACCTGCCAGGTCAACGGAACCTGCGGTCGGTGCCTGGGAGTGAGCATCCGGCAACCAGCCGTGCAGCGGAACCACCGGCATTTTCACCGCGAAAGCGATGAAGAAGCCCAGCATCAGCAGGTATTCCACGCCGTGGGACATCGGGGTATTCAGCAATTCTTCATAGTTGAAAGTCCACACGCCGGTCGCTTTGTAGTGCACAAACACCAGCGCCAGGATGGCAATCAACATCACCAGACCACTCGCCTGGGTATAAATGAAGAACTTGGTTGCTGCCGTGATACGCGTTTTACCGTCAGAGGCTTTATGCCCCCATAGCGCGATCAGGAAGTACATCGGCACCAGCATCATTTCCCAGAAGAAGAAGAACAGGAACATGTCGATGGCAAGGAACACGCCGATTACGCCGCCTAAGATCCACATCAGGTTCAGGTGGAAAAAGCCCTGGTATTTTTCGATTTCATTCCAGGAGCAAAGTACCGCCAGAACACCGAGCAGGCCGGTCAGCACCACCATCAGCAGCGACAGACCGTCGATAGCAAGATGAATCGAGATGCCAAAGCGTGGGATCCACGGCAGGACAAACTCAGACTGCCACTGCGGAATGCCAGTGGATTGCGTCAGTGAATAGCCGCCCTGCAACCAAAGTTGCAGGCCAAGCGCCAGCGTCAGTCCCATGGTAATCAGCGCGATCCAACGCGGCACCTTCACGCCAAAGCGTTCGGTCTGCCAGCACAGGAAGCCACCGATAAAGGGAATCAATATTAGCCAGGGTAGTAACATGGCGATTTTTATTCCTTTTTAAGGCCCCTAATAGAGGCCTGATTTTCAACGAATTTGGATAAAATTCACTTTACGATCAACGCAGTACCATCAACAGAGCCAGCACAACGACGGCACCGATGCTCATTGATGCTACATACCAACGCAGATAGCCGTTCTCGCTTAACAACAGGCCTTTACCTGCAAAGCGGGAAAGGATCGCCGGAATGTTCATCATTGCGTTCAGCGGATCGCGTTTCAGCAGCCATGCAACGCCCAGGAACGGCTTGACGAACACTTTGTCGTACAGCCAGTCGAAGCCCCAGGCGTTATACCACCAGGTACCCAGCAGACGGCCTGGCGCACTGTTGGCAATCGACGTCACCAGAGTACGTTTACCCAGCCACAGCCATGCTGCGATCAGAATGCCTGCAATCGCGACGATACCGGAGGTAATTTCCAGGGTCATCACGCGACCATGCTCAAGCTCGGTCGTCGCAGGCAGTACACCCTGCAGCGGTGGCACAATCAGTGCGCCAACGAAGGTGGACAGGATCATCAGCACAATCAGCGGCAGATGATGTGTAATCCCCTTCCCTGCGTGAGCGTGAATTTGCTCTTTACCGTGGAACACGATGAAAATCATACGGAAGGTGTACAGAGAGGTCATGAACGCACCGACCAGACCTGCAACCATCAGATTAATATGACCGTTCGCCATCGCACCGGCCAGAATCTCATCCTTACTGAAGAAGCCTGCGGTAATCAGCGGCAGAGCCGACAGCGCCGCGCCACCGATCAGGAAGCAGAGATACACCAGCGGAATAGACTTACGCAGACCGCCCATCTTGAAGATGTTCTGTTCGTGGTGACAGGCCAGGATAACCGAGCCGGATGCCAGGAACAGCAGCGCTTTAAAGAAGGCGTGCGTCATCAGGTGGAAAATCGCCGCGTCCCACGCCTGAACCCCGAGAGCCAGGAACATATAACCAATCTGGCTCATGGTGGAGTATGCGAGAACGCGTTTGATGTCGGTCTGTACCAGCGCGGCGAAACCAGCCAGTACCAGAGTGATAGCCCCGATAATCCCCACCAGATGCAGGATTTCCGGCGTCATCAGGAACAGGCCGTGAGTACGTGCAATCAGGTAGACACCGGCGGTAACCATCGTCGCAGCGTGGATCAGCGCGGAGACAGGCGTCGGACCTGCCATCGCGTCAGCAAGCCATGTCTGCAACGGCAGCTGCGCGGATTTACCCACCGCACCGCCCAGCAGCATCAGGGTTGCCCACATCAGCATGTTGTTACCATCTGCAAAGTGAGCAGGTGCCAGTTCCACCATTTCGCGGAAGTTCAGCGTGCCCAGCTCGTTGTAGAGGATAAACAATGCGAAGGCGAGGAACACGTCACCCACACGGGTCACCACGAAGGCTTTCATTGCCGCAGCGCCATTCTTCGGATCGGTGTAATAGAAACCGATCAGCAGATAGGAGCACAGGCCCACGCCTTCCCAGCCGAGGTACATCAGCAGCAGGTTATCCGCCAGTACCAGAACCACCATGCTGGCGATAAACAGGTTGGTGTAGGCGAAGAAACGGGAGTATCCCTCTTCACCGCGCATATACCAGGAGGCGAACATGTGAATCAGGAAACCCACACCGGTCACCACACTGAGCATGGTCAGCGACAGGCCGTCCAGCACCAGGTTAAAACCGATATTGAAGTCACCGACAGACATCCACGTCCACAGCGGCTGGCTGTAGGCCTGTTGACCATTAGCAAAGAAGTCAACGCCAACAAACGCGGTCACCAGCGCCGCCAGGCCAATCGACCCGACACCCACGGTCGCGGACAGATTTTCTGACCAACGACCGCGAGAGAACGCCAGTAATACAAAGCCAATAAATGGCAGAATAATGGTTAAGGCAAGCATGTTCATCCACGCATCTCACTTACTGAATCGATGTTCAGGTTCTGGCGACGGCGATGAAGTTGCAGCAACAGCGCAAGTCCAATGCTCGCTTCCGCAGCCGCAAGGCTGATGGCGAGAATATACATCACCTGACCATCGGTCTGGCCCCAGTAGCTTCCGGCGACCACGAAGGCCAGCGCGGAGGCGTTAATCATGATTTCCAGCCCGATCAGCATAAACAGCAGATTGCGGCGGATAACCAGACCGGTTAAGCCCAGTACGAATAAGACAGCCGCGAGGATCAGTCCATGTTGTAAGGGGATCATGCGTGCTCCTCCGTTTTTCTTTTCGCGCGGTCATCGGTGCGATTGCTCAGCACTTCACCAGAACGCTCTTCGCGCCCTACGTGGAAGGCCACAACCAGACCTGCCAGCAGCAGCATCGAAGCCAGCTCGACCGCCAGTACATACGGTCCGAACAGGGAAATACCGACAGCTTTCGCGCTAATTGGCGTCCCGTCGATGCCCTGATCGTTAACACCCAGAATGGCATAAACAATAACCGCCAGCATGATGGCCGACAGAATCGCCGGTCCAATCCACACCTGCGGTTTCAGCCACTGGCGTTCCTGTTCAATTTCAGAACCACCGAGGTTGAGCATCATGACCACGAACACGAACAACACCATGATGGCGCCCGCGTAGACGATTATTTCCAGCGCCCCCGCGAAGTAAGCACCTAACGAGAAGAACACACCGGAAATCGCCAGCAGCGAAATAATCAGGTACAGCAGTGCGTGTACCGGATTGGTATGGGTGATCACCCGCAAGGTTGCGAGAATGGCTATCAGGCCACAGATATAAAAAGCGAACTCCATTGCCCCTCTCCTTACGGTAACAGGCTCTTGACGTCGATAGGCTTGGCTTCGTTCTCTGCTTCGCCCTTATCTTTGCCGTCGATTGCCATACCTGCCATCCGGTAGAAGTTATATTCCGGGTATTTACCCGGACCGGAGATCAGCAGATCCTCTTTCTCGTAAACCAGGTCCTGGCGCTTGTACTCACCCAGCTCGAAATCTGGAGTCAGCTGAATAGCCGTTGTCGGACAGGCTTCTTCGCACAGGCCGCAGAAAATGCAGCGTGAGAAGTTAATGCGGAAAAACTCCGGATACCAGCGGCCATCTTTGGTCTCTGCTTTTTGCAAAGAGATACAGCCTACCGGACACGCTACCGCACACAGGTTACAGGCAACGCAGCGCTCTTCGCCGTCTGGGTCACGGGTCAGAACGATACGACCACGAAAACGGGGCGGTAGATAGACCGGCTCT
Source organism: Citrobacter sp. L55 (assembly GCF_002850715.1). Classification (NCBI taxonomy): domain Bacteria; kingdom Pseudomonadati; phylum Pseudomonadota; class Gammaproteobacteria; order Enterobacterales; family Enterobacteriaceae; genus Citrobacter; species Citrobacter sp. L55. The sequence continues at coordinate 318,871 of NZ_KZ559400.1, forward strand.
TCCGGGTACATCTGCGTTTCGCGTTTCGCGAACGCATGCAGGCCGATCATCCAGATACTGCGTACCTGGGTGCCGAAACCTACGAACAATTCTTTTAAGGTCATGGTCTTTGTGTCCCTTATTGCGCCTGCCAGAGAATGACAGCCGCCGTTACCAGCAAGTTGACGAGCGTCAGCGGCAGACAGACTTTCCAGCCGAAGGACATTACCTGGTCATAACGAGGACGCGGTAACGACGCACGAATCAAAATGAACATCATCATGAAGAACGCGGTTTTCAGCGCGAACCAGACGAATGGCGGTAAGAACGGACCATGCCAGCCACCGAAGAACAGGGTAACCATCAGTGCAGAAATGGTGACGATGCCGATGTACTCACCCACGAAGAACAGACCGAATTTCATACCGGAGTATTCAATGTGGTAACCGTCGGCCAGTTCCTGCTCGGCTTCTGGCTGGTCAAACGGGTGACGGTGACACACCGCCACGCCCGCGATGGCAAAGGTGACAAAACCAAAGAACTGCGGAATAACGTTCCAGATATCAGCCTGGTTGTTGACGATGTCGGTCATGTTAAATGAACCGGCCTGCGCCACCACGCCCATCAGGGAAAGTCCGAGGAATACTTCGTAGCTCAGCGTCTGCGCAGACGCGCGCATCGCACCGAGCAGCGAGTATTTGTTGTTACTGGACCAGCCTGCGAACAGCACCGCGTATACCGCGAGGCCTGCCATCATCAGGAAGAACAGGATCCCGATGTTCAGGTCAGCAACCACCCAGTTCGGACTCACCGGCACGATGGCGAAAGCCAGCAGCAGCGAGGTGAAGGCGATCATCGGTGCCAGGGTAAAGATGACGCGATCCGAGAATTTCGGGATCCAGTCTTCTTTAAAGAACATCTTGATCATGTCCGCAACCAGCTGGAGCGAACCGCCCCAGCCAACACGGTTCGGTCCGTAACGGTTCTGGAACAGACCGAGCAGACGACGTTCGCCAAAGCTCATGAATGCCCCGCAGGTGACCACCACCAGCAGAATCACGACCGCTTTGAGAACGCTCAGCAGGATCTCAATCAGATCGGGTGTAATCCAACTCATTGTTGTGCCTCCTGCAGATCCTCAAGACGTGCACCAGCCAGAACCGGCGCGATGCCAGGCATACCCATTGGCAAACCAACCTGCCCTGCCGTTAATCCTTCAGCGATTTCAACCGGCAGCGTAACCGTGTTGCCATCGTAGCTAAAAGATACGCGCGTACCGGCATTAACACCCAACTTCGCGGCATCAGCCGGGTTGAGTTTGATGTACGGCTGCGGCATACGGGTCTGGAAGACAGGCGCACGCTGGGACATTTCGTCACTACCAAACAGATGATAGTAAGGCGCGACACGCCACTGACCATCCTGAGCCTGGAAGCTCGCCGGAACGGTTGTGAAGTAATCCAGACCATCTGCAGAAGCTTCGATCAGACGCACGCCCGGATCGCCATGACGCAGTTTACCGCCCACTTCATCCTGGAACTTGTTCCACGCCTGTGGGGAGTTCCAGCCCGGAGCCCAGGCAAACGGAATTTGCGAACGCGGCGCAGACGGCTGGTTGTTCCCTTCCATAGAGAAAGCGAACATGGTGTCTTTGTCCTGCGGCTGGCGTGGTTCGTGAACGCTGATGTTGGCGCGCATTGCGGTACGACCACTGTAGCGGTGCGGTTCACGTGCCAGTTTCTGTCCACGGATACGGAAGCTTGCATCCGGCGCGGCATCTTTAATACCCGCCAACTGCGGTAACTTCTCAACGACCGCGTCGATAACATGGTCGAGCTGCGTCCAGTCCACTTCACGACTCTGCACGGTACTGTGCAGCGAGTGCAGCCAGCGCCAGCTTTCCAGCATTACGGTGTTGCTGTCGTAGTAGGATGGGTCATAGACCTGGAAGAAACGCTGGGCGCGACCTTCGTTGTTAATTACCGTACCATCGCTTTCGGCGAAGCTAGCGGCGGAAAGCACCAGATGGGCGTTTTCCATAATAGCCGTGCGCTGATGGTCAACAACCAGTACCAGCGGCGCTTTCGCCAGCGCGGCGTTCACACGCGTTGCTGAAGCATGGCGATGCAGGTCATTTTCCAACACCACAACGGCGTCAGCACGACCGGTTTCCAGTTCGGTCAGCGCGTCGTCGAGGGAACCACCGCCAATCATACCCAGCCCCATGCTGTTAACAGAGCGAGCAATCATGGTGATTCCGACGTCTGCGCCACGGCCTTTCAGCGCCTTCGCAACGTTGGCAGCAGCCTGAATCACGTCGGCGCTACCGGCGTTGGTACCGGAAATAATCAGTGGTTTCTTCGCCCCGGCCAGAGCCTGAACGATGACGTCAATTTTGTTCTGCAGGTCACGGTCGATACCGTCAACCGCCGGTGCGTTGTTATCCAGCGCATGAGCGATCGCGAAACCTAAACGCGCCTGATCTTCAACCGGCGCACGGTAGGTCCATGCCGCGATATCATCCAGACGGGTGTTATCGACGTTGGTAACGAACAGCGGGTGCTTGGCGCGCTGGCCAATATTGAGGATTGCCGCAATCTGCCAGTCGGCCACTTTCTGCGCCGCCGCCATTTCACGCGCTTTACCTTTCACCGCCTGACGCACTGCCAGCGCAACGCGCGCGCCGGTTTGGGTGACATCTTCGCCCAGGACCAGAACCGCATCGTATGACTCGATTTCGCGCAGTGCCGGGGTATGAATACCGCCGTCACGCAGCACGCTCAGAGCCAGTTGCAGACGTTCCTGCTCGCCCTGGGCAATACCGGTATAGAAGTTATCCGCACCGACCAGTTCACGCAGCGCGAAGTTACTTTCAACGCTGGCACGCGGTGAGCCGATACCAATCACTTTCTTCGACTGACGCAGAATATCTGCCGCGCCCTGCATCGCCTGTTCGGCGTTCAGCGTGATCAGGTCATCGCCACGACGCTGTACCGGCTGACGCGGACGGTCTTTCAGGTTCACGTAACCATAGCCAAAACGACCACGGTCGCAGAGGAAGTAGTGGTTAACGGTACCGTTGTAGCGGTTTTCGATACGACGCAGTTCACCGTAGCGCTCGCCCGGGCTGATGTTACAACCAATAGAACACTGCTGGCAGATGCTCGGCGCAAACTGCATGTCCCATTTACGGTTATAACGCTCGGAGTGCGTTTTATCGGTGAAGACGCCGGTCGGGCAAATTTCCACCAGGTTACCGGAGAATTCGCTTTCGAGCGTACCGTCTTCCGGACGACCAAAGTAGACGTTGTCATGTGCGCCATAGACGCCCAGATCCGCGCCATCGGCGTAATCTTTGTAGTAACGTACGCAGCGATAGCAGGCGATGCAGCGGTTCATTTCGTGAGAGATGAACGGCCCCAGGTCCTGGTTGCGGTGAGTACGCTTCGTGAAGCGGTAGCGACGGAAGCTATGACCGGTCATGACGGTCATATCCTGAAGGTGGCAGTTACCGCCCTCTTCACAGACCGGACAGTCGTGCGGGTGGTTAGTCATCAACCACTCCACTACGCTTTCGCGAAACTGCTTCGCTTCTTCGTCATCAATTGAAATAAAGGTGCCTTCGGTGGCCGGTGTCATACAAGACATCACCAGGCGACCACGCGTGTCTTCCGCGTTTTGATATTGCTTCACCGCACACTGGCGGCAAGCACCGACGCTTCCCAGCGCCGGGTGCCAGCAAAAGTACGGAATATCAAGGCCGAGAGACAGACAAGCTTCCAGCAGGTTGTCCGCTCCGTTGACCTCATATTCTTTGCCGTCTACATGAATCGTAGCCATAGTCAGCATGCTTCCAGTTGGCTCGGTCTAAAACCGAGCGTTAATCGAATTTCTGATCGCGATTCAGGGTTACCCTGCTATTACCAGCGCTCTTTCAGCAGGTTCGGCTGAATACCACCAATCTGATGGGTATTGCTGAAGGACTGCTTGATGCCAGCTTCGAATTCTTCGCGGAAATATTTAATGGCGCTCTGCAGCGGCTCCACCGCACCCGGTGCGTGTGCACAGAAGGTTTTACCCGGGCCGAGGAAACGACACAGTTGCTCAAGCGTCTCGATATCCCCTGGCTGGCCTTCGCCACGCTCCAGCGCGCGCAGAATTTTCACACTCCACGGCAGACCGTCACGGCACGGCGTACACCAGCCGCAGGACTCGCGGGCAAAGAACTCTTCCAGGTTGCGCACCAGAGGAACCATGCCAATCTCGTGATCGACGGCCATTGCCAGCGCGGTGCCCAAACGGCTACCGGCTTTACCAATGCTTTCGAATTCCATCGGCAGATCAAGGTGCGCTTCAGTCAGGAAATCAGTACCCGCGCCGCCCGGCTGCCAGGCTTTGAATTTCAGGCCATCGCGCATGCCGCCCGCGTAATCTTCGAGGATCTCGCGCGCGGTAGTACCGAAAGGCAGTTCCCACAGGCCAGGGTTCTTCACGCGACCGGAGAAGCCCATCAGCTTGGTGCCCGCATCTTTGCTCTGCGAAATGTTCTGGTACCACTCCACGCCGTTCGCGAGGATAGCTGGTACGTTACACAGGGTTTCGACGTTGTTAACGCAGGTCGGCTTACCCCAAGCGCCAGAGCTTGCCGGGAACGGCGGCTTGGAACGTGGGTTAGCACGACGACCTTCAAGGGAGTTAATCAGCGCCGTCTCTTCACCGCAGATATAGCGCCCTGCCCCGGTGTGGACAAACAGTTCGAAGTCGAAACCGGTGCCCATGATGTTTTTGCCAAGCAAGCCGGCTTCGGTTGCTTCGGCAATCGCGCGACGCAGATGCACAGCCGCTTCGATATATTCACCACGCAGGAAGATGTAACCACGGTACGCTTTCAGCGCAAACGCGGAGATCAGCATGCCTTCCACCAGCAGGTGCGGCAGTTGTTCCATCAGCAGACGGTCTTTATAGGTACCCGGCTCCATTTCATCGGCGTTACACAGCAGGTAACGGATGTTCATGGATTCGTCTTTCGGCATCAGGCTCCACTTCAGACCGGTGGAAAAGCCCGCACCGCCGCGCCCTTTCAGGCCAGCGTCTTTTACCTGATTAACGATTTCGTCCGGTGACAGCCCGGTCAGGGCCTTACGTGCACCTTCGTAGCCGTTCTTGCTACGGTATTCGTCCAGCCAGACCGGCTGTTTGTCATCACGCAGACGCCAGGTCAGCGGATGCGTTTCGGGAGTACGGATAATGTCTTTCATTTATACCGCTCCAGCAGTTCGGGAATGCCTTCCGGGGTCAGGTGAGCATGAGTATCCTCATCGATCATCATGTTCGGCCCTTTATCGCAGTTCCCCAGGCAACAGGTCGGGAGCAGCGTAAAACGACCGTCAAAGGTCGTCTGCCCCGGCTTGATGTTGAGTTTTTTCTCAAGCGCAGCCTGGATCCCCTGATAGCCGTTGATATGGCACACCACGCTGTCGCAATAGCGGATCACGTGGCGACCTACCGGCTGGCGGAAGATCTGGCTATAGAACGTGGCAACACCTTCTACGTCGCTTGCCGGGATCCCCAGCACATCAGCGATCGCATAGATCGCCCCATCCGGCACCCAGCCACGCTGTTTCTGAACGATTTTCAGCGCTTCAATGGACGCCGCACGCGGGTCTTCGTAGTGGTGCTTCTCGTGCTCAATCGCTTCACGCTCAGCCGCACTCAGCTCAAAAGCCTCGGTTTGTGGTTGTTGATTCTCGTGCATAATTAGCGGTCCACATCTGACATAACAAAATCGATACTACCCAGGTGGACGATAAGGTCGGACACCAGGCTGCCACGTACCGCTACCGGGATCTGCTGCAGGTGCGCATAGCTCGGGGTACGGATACGGGTACGGTAACTCATGGTGCTGCCATCGCTGGTCAGGTAGTAACTGTTAATACCCTTGGTCGCTTCCACCATCTGGAAGGACTCGTTTGCCGGCATAACCGGTCCCCACGAAACTTGCAGGAAGTGGGTGATCAGGGTTTCGATATGTTGCAACGTGCGCTCTTTCGGCGGCGGCGTAGTCAGCGGGTGATCCGCTTTGAACGGGCCTTCCGGCATGTTGTTGAGGCACTGCTCAAGGATGCGCAGACTCTGGCGCAGCTCTTCAACTTTCAGCATCACGCGGGTATAGCAGTCGGACACGCCGCCGCCAACCGGGACTTCAAAGTCAAAGTTTTCGTAGCCAGAGTATGGACGCGCTTTACGCACGTCAAAATCAATACCGGTCGCACGCAGCGCAGCACCGGTACAACCCCAGTCCAGCGCTTCTTTCTTACCGTAAGCGGCAACGCCCTGCGAACGGCCTTTCAGGATGGTGTTACGCAGTGCGGCTTTCTCGTAGGAATCCAGACGTTTTGGCATCCAGTCGAGGAAGTCACGCAGCAGTTTGTCCCAACCGCGCGGCAGATCGTGTGCCACACCGCCAATACGGAACCAGGCCGGGTGCATACGGAAACCGGTGATCGCTTCCACTACGTCATAGATTTTCTGACGGTCGGTAAAGGCGAAGAAGACCGGCGTCATCGCGCCGACGTCCTGGATGAACGTGGAGATGTACAGCAGGTGGCTGTTGATACGGAACAGTTCAGACAACATAACGCGAATCACGTTGACGCGATCCGGCGTGGTGATGCCAGCCAGTTTCTCAACGGCCAGTACGTAAGGCATTTCGTTAACGCAGCCGCCGAGGTACTCGATACGGTCGGTGTACGGAATGTAGCTGTGCCAGGACTGACGTTCACCCATCTTTTCAGCGCCACGGTGGTGGTAGCCGATGTCAGGCACGCAGTCGACGATTTCTTCGCCATCAAGCTGCAGCACAATACGGAACGCACCGTGAGAAGACGGGTGGTTAGGACCGAGGTTGAGGAACATGAAGTCCTCGTTTTCGGAACTACGCTTCATACCCCATTCTTCTGGTTTGAAGGTCAGTGATTCCATTTCCAGATCCTGTTTGGCTTTGGTCAGCTCAAACGGATCGAATTCGGTCGCACGCGCCGGGTAGTCTTTACGCAGCGGATGACCTTCCCAGGTATGCGGCATCAGCAGACGCGTCAGGTGCGGGTGACCTTCGATGTCGATGCCAAACATTTCCCAGGTTTCACGCTCATACCAGTTGGCGTTCGGGAACAGTTTGGTGAACGTCGGTACGCGCAGGTCGTTTTCAGACAATGCCACCTTGAGCATGATATCGCGATTGCGTTCAATGGAGATCAGGTGATAGAAAACGGAAAAATCCGCGGCAGGTAACCCTTCGCGGTGCGTACGCAGACGTTCGTCCATGCCGTGTAAGTCAAACAGCATGACGTAAGGTTTCGGCAGTCTCTTTAAGAAATCGCCAACTTCCAGTAATTGTTCACGCTTGACCCAAACAACAGGTACCCCGGTGCGAGTCGCCTGAACGGTAAAGGCATCCGGCCCAAAACGGTTGCGTAGTTCGCCAATGACCGGGTCATCAAGGTGATCCCGTGTTTGCCATACAGCGTCTTGCGCGGTTAAGTCGGTCATATTGTTCACCATTGCAAATGGTCCGTGGTGGTCGGCAGTGCTTCGCGCTATTTATGTAGTGATAAGCGAAGGAAGTGCTGCTGCCGACAGGCGCAAATTAAATCTCGTCTGGTGTACGAAGATTCGTTACAGCAATACGTTCGCCGCGTTTACGCTCGCGTTCTGACTGCATATTGGCGCGATAAACGCCCTGATCGCCAACCACCCAGGAGAGCGGACGGCGTTCTTTGCCAATGGAATCTTGCAGCAGCATCAGAGCCTGCATATACGCTTCCGGACGCGGCGGGCATCCCGGGATGTACACATCGACCGGAATAAATTTATCAACGCCCTGCACCACAGAATAGATGTCGTACATACCGCCGGAGTTGGCGCATGCGCCCATGGAAATAACCCATTTCGGTTCCAGCATCTGATCGTAGAGGCGCTGAATAACCGGCGCCATTTTGGTAAAGCAGGTTCCGGCTACGACCATCAGGTCAGCCTGACGCGGCGATGCACGCAGTACTTCCGCACCAAAACGGGCCACATCGTGCACGGCGGTAAACGAGGTCACCATCTCAACGTAGCAGCAGGAAAGGCCAAAGTTATATGGCCAAATTGAGTTTTTACGGCCCCAGTTAACCATGTCATGCAGCTTGCCCATGAACACGTTTTTGTTAACTTCTTGCTCCAGGGGGTCGGTTACGATCTCCTGTTTTTGCAGGGGGTAACGGTCGTTCTCACCGTTAGGATCTATGCGGGTGAGCGTATAATCCATCTTAATGCCTCGCGGTTAGCGTTGACGATTAGCGATACTGTTCGTTTCCGGGTTCATACGCTCGCGGCGTGAACGCGCGGGCGTCCAGTCCAGCGCGCCAATACGCACCAGATAAACCAGACCTGCCAGTAACACAAAAATAAAAATTGCAGCTTCCACAAAGCCAATCCAGCCGCTTTCACGGATAGAAGTTGACCATGCGAACAGATACAGCGCTTCAACGTCGAAGATAACGAAGAACATGGCTACCAGATAAAACTTGGCAGACAGGCGCAAGCGGGCGGTGCCGACCGAGTCGATACCTGATTCAAACGGCACGTTTTTAGATCTCGCGCGCGCGCGACCACCTAAAAACCAGCCGCCGACGAGCATCAGGCAGCACAGGCCAATGGCAACAATAAGAAAGATAGCGAATGCCCAGTGATGAGCGATGTTTCAGTGGATGTTGACATACTCATTGCTTACTCATCAAAAGTAGCGCCAAATTCTCTGCTCTTTTCGGCAGATGAACGCCACATCGATTCATGGGGAGGAATAAAAAAAACCTTACAATCACTGTGAAAAACCATTTTATACAGCTAATTGATGGGGTTTTTTACTCCTTTCTATAACCTTTTGTCAACTTTAACAAAAGTTTCCTCACATTATTTTACACCGCTCCAACTTCATTAACATAAAGTGCTATTTAGACCAATTTCGATCGCATCATCGGTCATTTTTAATGTTGTTGAATCGTGTCCGTAGTGAAGTAAAAAAGATAATACTCACCTATTTTGACAGGAATTCACCCAGATGCCTCCCCCTAAATGGGAGTATTTTCTTGATCTGTGACACGCTTTTGTTAATTCACCATAAAAAACAGCAACAATTTCTCTAGTTTTTTAACATGGAAACAATTAGTAACGCTGCTGCTTATTTTTCAGCCAGGTGTCAGGCCGTTTTTTTACCTTCTGATTTTGTTAAGTTTTAGTATAGCAAATGACATAAAGCGGCAATATTTACATAAAAAAAGAGCCGCTGGATGTTTTTTCATCACCAGAGGCTCTTTTTTACACTAACATTTTAAAACGATTTTTTGTGACGGATTACTCAAAGTCGCCTTCAACAATCAGCGAGTCATCTCCCCCTTCCGGGGTAAACTGATTGTATTGCCAAGGATTTTGATACGTTTGCATCGACTTAAAGATAACTTCTGCCAACTCATTTTGCGTGGACGGATCGCAGCACAACAAATACTCAGTATCAGGCAATGGCGGTAATCCGTCGGCGGCGCCCAGTACGCGTAAATCCGGACTCATCATTTCAACAGGCCGCGCAGTGACGCCGAGCCCTGCTTTTACCGCCGCGCGAACCGCAGGTAATGTTGAAGCAACATAAGCCAGACGCCACGGGATCTGAGCAGCATTTAATGTCGCCAGCACGATATCGCGAAACGGGCTCGGATCGTCCAGCAGAACCAACGGTACCGGCTCACCTTTTTGCAGAATATATTCGGCAGCACAGTACCAATGCGTTGGCGAGGTACGCAGATTCAGACATTCAAAATCGCCAGGACGGTTGGTAGTCACAACCAAGTCCACTTCTTGCGACTTCAGCATATCCACCATGTAGGCGTTACGCTTGACCCTCACATCCAGCGCAAGCTTCGGATAAACCGAACTTATCCGGTTGAGCAGGAAAGGCAGTATGGTATCGGCTGATTCATCAGAAGCACCGATAGTTAACACTCCCTGAAGATTATTAAACATTAATGATGAGCATGCCTCATCATTAAAGCGCAGTATTTTTCTGGCGTAACCCAACAGTTGTATACCATGTTCGGTCAGTAGTTTGTTGCGTCCATGGCGCGCGAACAACTCTTTCCCCACGAGTTGCTCAAGACGCTGCATTTGCTGACTCACCGCAGACTGAGTTCGACATACCGCAGCTGCCGCAGCCGCAAAGGTATTCAGGTCGGCAACAGCAACGAAGGTTCTCAGCAGATCGAGGTCGAGGTTAATTATCGGACGATTTGCATTTATCATAGTTTTTCACTTACTCGCGGGTCATACCGGGTTAATGCTGTGCATTTGGAATCAAACAACTCCATTTGTAATGTGCCTCCCTCGCAGTTTCGCTTAGTGTAACCAAGTGAAAATAAGGATGTATTTGGTTTAACAAACGAAACAATTCTCTTTCCTGGCTATTTTAATTCCCGTGATATTCATCGGAATATAGCAACGAGAAAGAGCCGAATTTTTAGCTGCTGGATGATTCTGACTTAGGGAAAACATGTAAATTTTGTAAATTTAAAAAAAAGTTAACGAACAATAATTTACACATTAAAAACTAACTTTTCAGTGTGTTAGGAACAACCAACAAACATTTGAATTATCTTAAAATTCAGACTACTTACCATTTCATGAGACTTATCTTAACCTAAAACCACTATATTTATAAGTGTTATCGTGAATAATTCCAGGCTACCAGGTGTTATGTCAGAGCAGCGGTTTTGCTATTATTGGCCCATCCAATTTAATGTCGTTTAAATATTAAATAATAATTAATTAAGAACTCTTCAATTCATTAATTATGCTTAACAATGAATTCACACCGTATCACGTACGGATCAGGCCGATAACAGGCCCCGTAGTTAAAACCTCAGTATTTTCGAATTACCTCATCCAGCTTAGACGCCCGTGACATTTCGCTTTACAGGCTTAACTTTTTTTGACCAAACAATTCACCACAACCAAACCAATAAAACAAAACATACTACCAACAAAACACATCTAGATAGATTATTATCTCATAATATTTACATTATTTAGTTGTTAGCAGTTAATTATCACTTCATAGCTTTTCAAAATCTTCTACTAAAGACCCTTCAAAACTCACCGCCGTGGGAGTACATTGTGCTGGGCTGACTTCCATGGCAGGGAGTGGCATTCACAGCTAAAAAGGTCAACGTTCATGTCCCCCATTGAAAAATCCAGCAAATTAGAAAACGTCTGTTATGACATTCGCGGCCCGGTTCTGAAGGAAGCAAAGCGCCTGGAAGAAGAAGGCAATAAGGTTCTGAAACTGAACATCGGCAACCCGGCGCCATTCGGGTTTGAAGCGCCAGATGAAATACTGGTGGATGTGATCCGCAATTTGCCAACAGCGCAAGGATATTGCGACTCCAAAGGCCTTTATTCCGCCCGGAAAGCGATTATGCAGCATTACCAGGCCCGTGGTATGCGCGACGTAACCGTGGAAGATATTTATATCGGCAACGGCGTTTCTGAATTAATTGTGCAGGCTATGCAGGCGTTGCTGAACAGTGGGGACGAAATGCTGGTTCCTGCTCCTGATTATCCGCTGTGGACGGCGGCAGTATCGCTCTCCGGCGGTAATGCCGTGCACTACCTGTGTGACGAATCATCAGACTGGTTCCCGGACCTGGATGATATCCGCGCCAAAATTACGCCGCGTACGCGTGGGATCGTCATCATCAACCCAAACAACCCAACCGGCGCTGTTTACTCTAAAGAGCTGCTGATGGAGATTGTTGAGATTGCTCGCCAGAACAACCTCATCATCTTTGCAGATGAGATTTACGACAAAATTCTCTACGACGATGCTGAACACCACTCCATCGCTGCAATGGCGCCGGATCTGCTGACCATCACCTTCAATGGCCTGTCAAAAACCTATCGCGTTGCCGGTTTCCGTCAGGGCTGGATGGTGCTGAACGGGCCGAAGAAACATGCTAAAGGATATATTGAAGGTCTTGAGATGCTGGCCTCTATGCGCCTGTGTGCCAACGTTCCGGCGCAACATGCCATTCAGACCGCGCTGGGCGGATACCAGAGCATCAGCGAATTTATCATGCCTGGTGGGCGTCTGTATGAACAACGCAACCGCGCCTGGGAACTGCTCAATGACATTCCTGGTGTCTCCTGCGTAAAACCGCGCGGCGCGCTGTATATGTTCCCGAAAATTGATGCTAAACGCTTCAACATTCATGACGACCAGAAGATGGTACTCGACTTCCTGCTGCAGGAAAAAGTACTGCTGGTTCAGGGAACAGCGTTCAACTGGCCGTGGCCGGATCATTTCCGCATCGTCACGCTGCCGCGTATTGATGATATTGAAATGTCGCTGAGTAAATTTGAGCGTTTCCTGTCAGGGTATCACCAGTTGTAATTAAACAAAGGCTGTCGGATGAATGACGAGTATTTGCATCTGACAGCCTTCTCTGCGCAAAATGACTCTTAGGTTGCCATCATATAAGGGTCGTTATGAAGCAGAGCCATTTTTTTGCCCACCTCTCCCGTCTGAAGCTCATTAATCGCTGGCCGCTGATGCGCAACGTGCGCACCGAAAACGTGTCTGAACACAGTCTGCAGGTTGCCATGGTTGCCCATGCGCTGGCCGCGATCAAAAACCGCAAATTTGGTGGTCAGGTTAATGCTGAGCGTATTGCTCTGTTGGCGATGTATCACGATGCGTCAGAAGTGCTGACCGGTGATCTCCCTACCCCGGTGAAATATTTCAACTCGCAGATTGCGCAGGAATATAAAGCGATAGAGAAAATTGCCCAGCAAAAGCTGGTCGATATGGTACCTGATGAACTGCGCGATATTTTTGCGCCGCTCATTGATGAACATGCCTTAAGTGAAGAAGAGAGATCGATTGTTAAACAGGCCGATGCCCTGTGCGCGTATCTGAAGTGTCTGGAGGAACTCTCTGCCGGTAACAACGAATTTCTGCTTGCCAAGACGCGTCTGGAAAAAACGCTCGAGTCGCGACGCAGCGAAGAGATGGACTACTTTATGGACGTGTTTGTCCCGAGTTTTCACCTCTCATTAGATGAAATCAGCCAGGATTCTCCGCTATAAACGCATGACCCGGTGGCGGCGAAGATATCCCCGTCGCCATCCGCCAACAACATCAAAACGGAAACAGCATCGGGATCATCACCACGCACACCGCCATCACAATGATGGTAAACGGTACGCCAATCTTCACGAAATCGCTAAAGCTGTAGTTGCCAGGTCCGAGCACCAGAGTGTTTACCGGCGAAGAGACCGGTGTCATAAAGGCTGCGGATGCCGCCATCGCAATCCCCATCGCAAAAGGATACGGTGAAACGCCCATCGACTTTGCAGCCGCCAGCGCGATTGGCGCCATCAGCACCGCCGTCGCGGTGTTGGAGATAAATAACCCGATAGTCGCACACAGCACGAACAGGCAGCCCAACATCATATACGGGCCATACCCGCCACCGACATCCATCAGCCCTTTCACCACCAAGTCGACACCGCCGGTTTTTTGTAAAGCCAGCGCGAAGGGCATCATCCCGACAATCAAAATAATGCTTGGCCAGTGAATCGCTTTATAGGCACTTTCGGCATCAATACAGCGAAATTTCCCCATCAGTAGACAAGCGATGATCGCAGCCACCGTATTGGGAATTTCATCAGTGAGCATCAGAGCAACCATCAGCACCAGACAGAAAATCGCATGCGGTGCCTGGCTGTGCGCCGGAGAAGCTTCACTGACTTCCTCGGGCATATTCAGCACGACAAAATCACGCCCTTTTTGTCCCAACAGTGTGATGAGCTTCCAGTTGCCCACCACTAATATGATATCGCCCATCAGCAATGGCTCATCCACCACCGCTCCAGCCAGAGCCGCGCCATCGCGCTTCAGCCCAACGACATTCAGCCCGTAGCGGGTACGAAAAGCGATTTCCCGTACCGTTTTGCCGATCAATTCCGATTCAGGGATCAGAGAGATCTCGGCCATCCCCACATCAAGCGCCTGCTCGGAGAAGTATTCGCCGCGCAGTACCATTGGTTCCAGAAACTGTTCACTGCAAAATTCACGCAGGTCGACATCGGCCGCGGACATATCAATCAGCAATACATCACGGGCGCGAAACTCAGAAACCCCGTTAACGTCGACTATTACGCGACGAAAGCGACGCCAGCGTTCCACGCCAATCACGTTTGCCCCGTAGCGCTCACGCAGCTTCAGATCATCCAGACGCTGGCCAATCATAGGAGAACCGGGACGAATCGCCAGCCGACGCGCGCGCCCGGTCAGACGATATTCTTTAATCAGATCGCGAAAGGTCCGGCGTTTCCAGCCGTCTCCCGGCTGCCTGGAATCTTCTCCCTTGAGCATAAAGCGCATCAGCAGCATATAAATTATGCCGAGTACCAGAACCACCAGCCCCAGCGGGGTAACGCTAAAAAAGCTGAACCCGTTGAGTCCTTCACGTAACAGTTCACTGTTGACGACCAGGTTAGGCGGCGTCGCCACCAGCGTCATCATGCCGCTTATCAATCCGGCAAAGCTCAGCGGCATCATCAGGCGTGAAGGGGAAATTTCCATGCGCATGGAAACGCTTAAGACCACCGGGATAAAGATGGCGACCACGCCGGTCGAACTCATAAACGCCCCGAGCCCGGCAACGGTAATCATCAGCAACACCAGCATTTTGACTTCACTGCTGCCAGCCACCTTCACCAGCCAGGCACCCATTACCGTCGCCACCCCGGTACGCACCAGGCCGTCGCCGATAATGAATAATGCCGCTATCAAAATAACGTTAGGATCGCTGAATCCGGAAAAGGCTTCTGTGATGCTCAATGTTCCGCTCAGAACAAAGGCAATGATGACCAGCAAAGCGACCGCGTCCATACGCACTCTGCCAGTAACAAACAAGACGACGGCAATCGCCAGCAATGAGAGAACCCATATCAATTCACCGTTCACAACATATCCTTGTTAAATGAGAGGGATGGATCGATTCTGCCATAAAAAAGCCCCAACAATCTGGGGCTAAATCATGTTCAGGTATTTCTTACCACGACCACATTTCCGTTAGGCTGTTTGGTCACAGAAATATGTTCCAGACTGGTCAGCGAAAAATCGACCTCATCCAGACGCGGCGTGTCCACAGGCGCGTTGACCGCTATCACATGACACCCTGCCGCCAGTCCTGAAAGCACCCCAGCGGGCGCATCTTCCACCACCGCGCATTCCTGTGGCGCAAGACCCAGAAGCTGGGCGCCTAACAGATAGGCGTCAGGCTCGGGCTTGCCTCTTTTTACACGCTCGGCGGTGACAAACACTTCAGGAGCAGGCAGCCCCGCGACACGATGACGCGCTCGTGCGACCGGCATGGATCCGGAGGTCACAATCGCCCATGGAATACCCGCTTTATTGAGGTGGTTGAGTAAATCAACCGCTCCCGGCAGCGCTGTGATCCCCGCGGTTTCCGTCGCTTCGATCTGCTCCAGGCGGGTGAATTCCGCGGCGATCTCAGCCTCAGATTTGCCCACCATAAAGTGTCGCAGGGAGGTAATGGCCTGCTTGCCATGAATAAAGCCGAGCACCTCGGCGTGATCGAGGCCAAAACGATCGGCCCAGTTGCACCACGCGCGTTCTACTGCGGGTAAGGAATCGACCAGCGTTCCATCCAGATCAAACAGAAAACCTTTGCACTGCACGCTCGCCCCCTCAGGCATTAATGATTTGGTTAATTTCATTCGCACTCAGGTGATACTGGCGCGGGCAAGAGTGCCAGACATTCAGCATACGCTGATATTTTTCCCACATCGGGGTCTGGGCGTTGAAGCCATGCGTACCCGCATCAAAGTGGGTATAACGACCTTCTACATTAACCATAAAACGTACGTACCCGAGGTAACGGGCTTCCGTTGCGGCGTCAAAGCCAAGGAAGGTCACGCGACGCTCATCAATAGCCTGCGCGTCCTTAAGATTAGTCCAGGACACATGTAATGCGTGATACATCTCCATAATATCGATAATCGTACGACAGGTTTCTTCCGTCAGCTCACCAAACTCACGATCCAGCTCGCGCATCTGCAAGCCGTAACCGCGTTCAATAATCGTCTGCAAACGACGATAACGCTCGGCGTTAGTGGGATCGAGCATAGTCATCATTTTGTACTGATTAGACAAAATCAGACGTTGAGCGTTGGTCATTTCCATTTGGGACTCCTGTATCACTACTACTGCGATGAAAAAAAAGAAGGCATCTTGTGCCTTCTTTTATATGCGTAATCAGGGGTCAATTACAAATCATCAAGGAAAGTTTTATCCAGTTGTTTGAAGGCGCGCTTAAGCGTGTCAGCCAGCGCCTGATAATCAGGCTTTCCTTCTACCGGAGTGAGCGCCTGCCCGGCTTCTTGCAATTTACCCCGAACTTCGTAGAACCAGTTGAGTATTGAAGGCGGCAGCGGCGTTACAGAACGTTTACCCAGCCACCACATGCCCTGCATCGGCAGGCTGAGCGCAAACAGCGCAGTCGCCACGGCCGGTCCCAACTGCCCCCCTAACGCAATTTGCCAGCATAAGGTGAAGACGGCGATAGGCGGCATAAAACGGATCGCGTAACGCGTCATGCGGATCACGCGGTTCTCTACAAACACTGGCGCGAGGCGCTTTTCCATTGGCCACGTCTTCGCATAGTGCTGCCCCCGGCGAAACAAGCTAAAAAAATTGACGGAACGATTATCCGGTGTCGACATGGCGGTTACCTCAACTTCACATATAAAAATTAAAAAATTTGTGCAAAACAACAACTACAAAGGACATCGTTCAAAACATTTTGTCTTTAATACCCACATTCAGGTATCCTGTGCCGGCCTGTAAGGCCTTTAGTCCAAAATCATTGAGTCGTCAAATTGACACATAGTATGCCATTGGCTGAAAAATACGCAAAATGACATAGACTCAAAGGTATTTATTCCATCGTGCCCAAAAAGACTATGGCGCATGATGTTAATCATAAACGTCGGTGTCATCATGCGCTACGCTCTATGACTTCCTGACGTTTTTTTAGCCACGTATCATAAATAGGTACTTCCATGTCGAGTAAGTTAGTACTGGTTCTGAACTGCGGTAGCTCCTCACTGAAATTTGCCATCATCGATGCAGTAAACGGTGAAGAATACCTCTCTGGTTTAGCCGAATGTTTCCATCTCCCAGAAGCACGTATCAAGTGGAAAATGGACGGCGGTAAACAAGAAGCGGCTTTAGGTGCAGGCGCCGCTCACAGTGAAGCGCTGAATTTTATCGTTAATACTATTCTGGCACAAAAACCAGAACTGTCTGCTCAGCTGACTGCGATTGGTCACCGTGTTGTTCACGGCGGCGAGAAATACACCGGCTCTGTGGTTATCGACGATTCTGTTATTCAGGGTATCAAAGACGCAGCCTCTTTTGCACCGCTGCATAACCCTGCACACCTGATCGGTATCGCAGAAGCGCTGAAATCCTTCCCGAATCTGAAAGACAAAAACGTGGCTGTGTTCGACACCGCGTTCCATCAGACCATGCCGGAAGAGTCTTACCTCTATGCTCTGCCATACAGCCTGTACAAAGAACACGGTGTTCGTCGTTACGGCGCGCACGGTACCAGCCACTTCTTCGTAACTCAGGAAGCGGCAAAAATTCTGAACAAACCGGTTGATGAGCTCAACATCATCACTTGCCACTTGGGCAACGGCGGTTCTGTTTCTGCTATCCGTAACGGTAAATGTGTTGATACCTCCATGGGTCTGACCCCGCTGGAAGGTCTGGTGATGGGTACGCGTTCCGGTGACATCGACCCGGCGATCATCTTCCACCTGCACGACACCCTGGGCATGAGCGTTGACCAGATCAACAAAATGCTGACCAAAGAGTCCGGCCTGCTGGGTCTGACCGAAGTCACCAGCGACTGCCGTTATGTTGAAGATAACTACGCGACTAAAGAAGACGCTAAACGTGCAATGGACGTTTACTGTCACCGTCTGGCGAAATACATCGGTTCTTACACTGCGCTGATGGATGGTCGTCTGGATGCAGTTGTCTTCACCGGTGGTATCGGTGAAAACGCAGCGATGGTTCGTGAACTGTCTCTGGGCAAACTGGGCGTTCTGGGCTTTGAAGTTGACCACGAACGTAACCTGGCCGCACGTTTCGGCAAATCTGGTTTCATCAACAAAGAAGGTACCCGTCCTGCGGTGGTTATCCCAACCAACGAAGAACTGGTTATCGCGCAAGACGCGAGCCGTCTGACTGCCTGATTTCACACCGCCAGCCTAGCTGGCGGTGCTGTTTTGTAACCCGTCTACATCGACGGTAACGAAAGAGGATAAACCGTGTCCCGTATTATTATGCTGATCCCTACCGGAACCAGCGTCGGTCTGACCAGCGTCAGCCTTGGCGTGATCCGCGCAATGGAACGCAAAGGCGTTCGTCTGAGCGTCTTCAAGCCGATCTCTCAACCGCGTGCCGGTGGCGATGCGCCAGACCAGACTACCAGCATCGTCCGTGCTAACTCTTCTCTGCCAGCCGCTGAGCCGCTGAAGATGAGCCACGTTGAATCTCTGTTGTCCAGCAATCAGAAAGATGTGCTGATGGAAGAGATCATCGCGAACTACCACGCGAACACTAAAGACGCTGAAGTTGTACTGGTTGAAGGCCTGGTCCCAACTCGTAAACATCAGTTCGCGCAGTCTCTGAACTACGAAATCGCGAAAACGCTGAACGCAGAAATCGTCTTCGTAATGTCTCAGGGTACCGATACCCCGGAACAGCTGAACGAGCGTATTGAACTGACTCGCAGCAGCTTCGGCGGTGTGAAAAACACCAACATCACCGGCGTAATCGTTAACAAACTGAACGCACCGGTTGATGAGCAGGGCCGTACTCGCCCGGATCTGTCCGAGATTTTCGACGACTCTTCCAAAGCAAAAGTGATCAAAGTTGATCCGGCTAAACTGCAAGAATCCAGCCCGCTGCCGGTTCTGGGCGCGGTGCCATGGAGCTTCGATCTGATCGCAACGCGTGCAATCGATATGGCGCGTCATCTGAACGCCACTATCGTTAACGAAGGTGATATCAATACCCGTCGCGTGAAGTCTGTGACTTTCTGCGCACGCAGCATTCCGCACATGCTGGAGCACTTCCGAGCAGGTTCTCTGCTGGTGACTTCCGCCGATCGTCCTGACGTGCTGGTTGCAGCATGCCTGGCAGCCATGAACGGCGTGGAAATCGGTGCCCTGCTGCTGACTGGCGGCTACGAAATGGACGCGCGTATCACTAAACTGTGCGAACGTGCATTTGAAACCGGCCTGCCGGTATTCATGGTGAACACCAACACCTGGCAGACCTCTCTGAGCCTGCAGAGCTTCAACCTGGAAGTTCCGGTTGACGATCACGAACGTATTGAGAAAGTTCAGGAATACGTTGCTAACTACATCAACGCTGACTGGATTGAATCCCTGACCGCGACCTCTGAGCGCAGCCGTCGTCTGTCTCCGCCAGCGTTCCGTTATCAGCTGACCGAGCTGGCACGTAAAGCCGGCAAGCGCGTTGTTCTGCCGGAAGGTGACGAGCCGCGTACCGTTAAAGCGGCGGCTATCTGTGCTGAACGCGGTATCGCAACCTGCGTACTGCTGGGCAACCCGGATGAGATCACCCGCGTTGCGGCCTCTCAGGGCGTTGAGCTGGGCGCTGGCGTAGAAATCGTTGATCCAGATGTAGTTCGCGAAAGCTACGTTGCTCGCCTGGTCGAACTGCGTAAAAACAAAGGTATGACCGAAACCGTTGCCCGCGAACAGCTGGAAGACAACGTGGTTCTCGGTACCCTGATGCTGGAACAGGACGACGTTGACGGTCTGGTTTCTGGTGCAGTTCATACCACCGCGAACACCATCCGTCCGCCGCTGCAGCTGATCAAAACTGCACCGGGTAGTTCCCTGGTGTCTTCCGTGTTCTTCATGCTGCTGCCGGATCAGGTTTACGTATACGGAGACTGCGCGATCAACCCGGATCCGACTGCAGAGCAACTGGCAGAAATCGCGATTCAGTCCGCTGAATCCGCCATTGCCTTCGGTATCGAACCGCGCGTAGCAATGCTCTCCTACTCCACCGGTACTTCTGGTGCAGGTAGCGACGTAGAAAAAGTTCGTGAAGCCACGCGTCTGGCGCAGGAAAAACGTCCTGACCTGATGATCGACGGTCCGCTGCAGTATGACGCCGCCGTTATGGCTGACGTAGCAAAATCCAAAGCGCCGAACTCACCGGTTGCAGGTCGCGCTACCGTGTTCATCTTCCCGGATCTGAACACCGGTAACACCACCTACAAAGCGGTACAGCGTTCTGCCGACCTGATCTCCATCGGGCCAATGCTGCAGGGTATGCGCAAGCCTGTGAATGACCTGTCTCGTGGCGCGCTGGTTGACGACATCGTCTACACCATCGCTCTGACCGCGATCCAGTCTTCCCAACAGCAGCAGTAATCTGTCAAGTCTGCCGGATGTCTTATCCGGCAACACTTCTGCTTATTAAACCGGAAATAGCTTATATTTCCGGTTTTTTTATACCTGTTTTTCCCGTTGGCATATTCTGAAACATTTGCCAGGATGCGCTGCATCAATGAATAACTATTCTCCTGTTTGCATACTTATCCTCTTTTGCATTGCAACAGGGATAGTCTTTCATGTCAGCAGTAACAGAAACACAGCCAGCTAAAAAATGGGCGATGCCCGATACGTTGGTGATTATTTTTTTCGTTGCCATTTTAACCAGTCTGGCGACATGGGTTGTTCCCGTCGGGATGTTCGACAGTCAGGAAGTGCAGTATCAGGTTGATGGACAAACCAAAACCCGTAAGGTGGTCGACCCCCACTCTTTTCGAATTCTGACCAACGACGCGGGCGAAGAGCAGTATCACCGGGTGCAGTTTTTCACCACCGGTGATGAGCGCCCGGGACTGATGAATTTTCCGTTTGAAGGGTTAACCTCCGGCTCTAAATTCGGCACTGCTGTCGGCATTATTATGTTTATGCTGGTGATTGGCGGCGCATTCGGCATCGTTATGCGTACCGGAACCATCGATAACGGCATCCTGGCGCTCATCCGCCATACGCGAGGAAACGAAGTCCTGTTTATCCCGGTGCTGTTTGTTCTCTTCTCATTAGGCGGCGCGGTGTTTGGCATGGGGGAAGAGGCAGTCGCCTTTGCCATTATTATCGCACCGTTAATGGTACGGTTAGGTTACGACAGTATCACCACCGTTCTGGTCACCTATATTGCGACTCAAATTGGATTCGCCAGCTCATGGATGAACCCGTTCTGCGTGGTCGTCGCGCAGGGGATTGCGGGCGTGCCGGTGCTCTCTGGTTCCGGTCTGCGTATCATTGTGTGGGTGGTTGCGACCCTGATAGGTCTGACCTTCACGCTGGCCTATGCGGCGCGCATCAAAAAGAATCCGCTTTTGTCCCGGGTACATGAATCCGACCGTTTCTTTCGCGAACAGCAGGACGACGTTGTGGAACGACGCTTCACGCTGGGCGACTGGCTGGTGCTGCTGGTGCTGACCGCGGTAATGATTTGGGTTGTCTGGGGCGTGATCGTCAACGCGTGGTTTATTCCTGAGATCGCCAGTCAGTTCTTCACCATGGGCCTGGTAATTGGCATCATCGGCGTGGTCTTTCGTCTCAACGGCATGACGGTCAACATCATGGCCTCCTCATTCACTGAAGGCGCGCGAATGATGATTGCCCCTGCCCTGCTGGTCGGTTTTGCCAAAGGCATATTACTGCTGGTCGGTAATGGAGAGGCGGGTGAAGCCAGCGTGTTGAACACGCTGCTGCACAGCATTGCCAACGGCATCAGCGGGCTGGATAACGCCATCGCGGCGTGGTTTATGCTGCTGTTCCAGGCGGTGTTTAATTTCTTCGTTACTTCCGGCTCTGGTCAGGCTGCATTGACCATGCCGTTATTAGCACCCTTAGGCGATCTGGTTGGCGTAAACCGTCAGGTCACCGTACTGGCCTTCCAGTTTGGCGACGGATTCAGTCATATTATCTATCCTACGTCTGCATCGCTGATGGCAACGTTAGGCGTGTGTCGGGTGGATTTTCGTAACTGGCTGAAGGTAGGCGCCACGCTGTTGGGACTGCTGTTTATTATGTCCAGCGTGGTGGTAATTGGCGCGCAGATAATGGGTTACCATTAAAAAACGATTGCCCGGCCTACACGATTTCTCGACGCTGTAGGCCGGATGAGCAGATTTTACTCAGCCTCTTCCTGCTTTTCGGCTTTCGCCCCTTCATTCTTAGCGTTGCGGGTCATCCACAGCGCCAGGGCTTTCAGTGAGTCCGGCGTAAATTCGTCGCAGCGCGCGGTAATTTCTTCCGGCGTCAGCCAGCAAACTTCACTAACCTCTTCTTCCTGAAGCGCAAACGGTCCGTGGGAAACACAGCTAAACAGCCCACCCCATACGCGACAGTTCTGGTCTTCAAAATAAAACTGCCCATGCTCGGCAAACGGCACGCCCGCAATCCCCAGTTCCTCTTCCGCTTCACGGCGCGCTGAGTCCAGTAGTTGCTCGTCAGCCTGCACAACACCGCCAGCGGTGGCATCCAGCATGCCGGGCAAAAAATCTTTTGTCTCAGTACGACGCTGAACCAGAATTTTGCCCATACCATCATGCACGACGATATACGTTGCACGATGGCGTAAGCGTTGCGCCCGCATTTGTTCCCGGCTGGATTGTGCAATGACTTCGTTGTCTTCATTCACAATATCCACCCATTCCGTACTTGCCAAACGACGCTGTTCCACCATCAGGAAACCTTCTTTTTTCTTGCGCTCTTACGGCGCGTTTATGTTTGTGGGGTAAATTACGGATTAATCTCGACCTGTGCAATAACACTTTGATCATTGAGTGCCATTACGCTGAGAACATTATCATCCAGAATCCCGTAACTTGCCGCAAAGCCCCCTTTCGGGATGCTTACCGAGCCGGGATTGAAGTGGTAAACATCCCCTTGACGCTCAGCGACGGGCAAATGTGTATGCCCATAAACCAGCACATCTCCAACGTTGAGTGCCGGCATATTTTGCGGACCAAAAAGATGCCCGTGCGTCAAAAAGAGTCGCTGGTTTTCTGTCAGAATTTGCTGCCACGGCGCGGTCATCGGAAAATGCAGGAGCATCTGATCCACTTCGCTGTCACAATTGCCACGCACCGCGATAATGCGCGCAGCGAGGGCATTCAACCGCTCAGCAACCTGCGCAGGCGCATAGCCTTCCGGGAGCGCATTACGCGGTCCGTGGTTTAAAACATCACCCAATATCACCAGCCATTGCGCACCGCTTGCGGCAAACCGTTCAAGTACGCGTTCCGTGGCTGGCAACGAACCATGAATGTCCGATGCGAACATCAGTTTCATCACTCACTCCTCGTTGAAAAGTACCTTGTAATGATACTGGATTACGCCCCGTTTTTCAGCAGGAACGCTTCGCTGAAAGCGCGATAAAACGCTGGACTGAAGCGCGCTGCCACTGGAAGGCGGCATATTCTGCAAGCGCTTCGGGAACCTCATCGCCGTTAAGGACCAGACGATTCAGCATTAGCGCTAAATCGCAGTCGGCAATACACCATTCGCCAAATAAATTCTGCTTCCCGTGGCTCAATAAATGGCTCGCAGTGGCGAACAATTTCTCCGCACTGACTTTTCCCGCTTCGCTTAACGGACCTTTCTTCACGCCAGCAAAAACTACGTCCGTTGAGCGTTCTTCACGGATAGGCATCAGATCGCTGCGGATCCACGCCTGAACCTGGCGCGCCCGCGCGCGCTTTTGCACATCGTGTGGGTAGATTCGCTCCCACTGCGGCGGCGCAAAACTCTCTTCCAGGAACTCAGTAATCGCTGATGATTCGCTCAGCTCGAAACCGTCGATTTCAAGCACCGGCACGCGCCGCGTTAACGCATACCCTTGCCATGAAGGTTGCAAGTGTTCGCCGCTGTTGAGATCAACGGTTTTCAGCGTAAAAGGCAGTCCTTTCTCTTGCAGAGCGACATAAACAGACAGCACGTAAGGGGAGAAAAAATTGGCATCTGACCACAGCGTAATTGCAGATTTGCTCATAATGTCCTCTGAAATGTATTGGCTTGCCTTCAAAATATAGAGTCTTTCTCTCACTGTCACTTGATGAAAACTCACGCACGCCAACAGGCTCTATACTTGTTATGACCCGGTTCATGACAAAACGGACGCTGAAAATGATCGATCTCTATTACACTCCATCGCCAAACGGTCACAAAATCACGCTGTTTCTTGAAGAGGCGCAGCTGCAATACCGTCTGATTCATGTCGATATCAGCAAAGGTAGCCAGTTTCACCCTGATTTTCTGCAAATCTCACCAAACAATAAAATCCCGGCCATTATCGACAGTGCCCCGGTAGACGGCGGAAAGCCCATCAGCCTGTTTGAGTCCGGAGAAATTTTACTCTATCTGGCAGAAAAGAGCGGTAAGCTGCTGAGCGGTGAGTTACGTGAACGCCACACTACGCTGCAGTGGTTGTTCTGGCAGGTCAGCGGCCTCGGACCCATGCTGGGTCAGAATCATCATTTTAGCCACTACGCCCCACAAACGATTCCCTACGCCATTGAAAGATACCAGGTTGAAACCCAGCGCCTGTACAACGTGATGAATAAACGTCTGGAAACGTCCCCCTGGCTGGGAGGCGATCACTACAGCATTGCCGACATTGCCTGCTGGCCGTGGATCCACGCCCATCAGCGTCAGCGCATCGACCTCGACAACTACCCGGCGGTCAATAACTGGCATGAACGCATCCGTACGCGTCCCGCAACGGAACGCGCCATGCAACAAGCACAAAGTGAGAAGCGGTGACGCGATTCGGTTCTCGTGTATCATGCAAAGGTTCATACATGGAGGAAACCTGCAATGTCACAACCTGACGCAATTATTCGTATAAAAAACCTTCGTCTGCGCACTTTTATCGGCATCAAAGAAGAGGAGATCCTTAACCGCCAGGATATCGTCATCAACATTGCCATTCACTATCCGGCAGACAAAGCCCGTACCAGCGAAGATATCAACGACGCGCTGAATTATCGCACTATCACCAAGAGCATCATTGCCCACGTGGAGGGTAACCGCTTCTCATTGTTAGAAAAATTAACTCAAGATGTGCTCGATATCGCACGCGAACATCACTGGGTCACTTATGCTCAAGTAGAGATAGATAAACTTCACGCATTACGTTACGCCGACTCAGTCTCTATGACGCTGAGCTGGCAGCGCTAAAACATAACCCGGGAGGCGACATGCAGATTCTGATTACCGGCGGTACTGGCCTGATTGGACGTCATCTGATCCCCCGCTTGCTGGAGCTGGGGCATCAGATAACCGTAGTGACCCGTTCTCCTGATAAGGCCCGTCAGATTCTCGACTCCCGGGTTACGCTGTCCAAAGGGCTGGAAGAGCGGCAAAATCTCAATGACATTGATGCCGTCATTAACCTTGCCGGAGAGCCGATTGCGGACAAGCGCTGGAGTGCCCAGCAAAAGGAACGCCTGTGTCAGAGCCGCTGGGTCATCACGCAGAAGCTGGTCGATTTAATCAATGCCAGCGAGACACCGCCCGCAGTGCTAATCTCCGGTTCCGCTACCGGTTACTACGGCGATTTAGGCGAAGTGGTGGTCACAGAAGAAGAGCCGCCGCATAACGAATTTACCCATAAGCTGTGCGCCCGCTGGGAGCAAATTGCCAGCACCGCGCAAAGCGATAAAACCCGCGTGTGTATGCTGCGCACCGGCGTGGTACTGGCCTCTGCTGGCGGCATTCTGGCGAAAATGGTTCCGCCGTTTCGTCTTGGCTTAGGCGGACCAATTGGCAACGGACGCCAGTATATGGCCTGGATCCATATTGATGATATGGTCAACGGAATTCTCTGGCTGCTGGATAACGATCTGCGCGGTCCCTTCAATATGGTTTCACCGTACCCGGTGCACAATGAGCAGTTTGCCCACGCGCTGGGCCACGCCCTGAACCGTCCTGCCATTCTGCGCGTTCCCGCCACCGCAATGCGGTTGCTGATGGGCGAATCTTCAGTGCTGGTTCTCGGCGGTCAGCGAGCGTTGCCAAAACGCCTGGAAGCGTCCGGTTTCGCGTTTCGCTGGTACGATTTAGAAGAAGCGCTGGCGGATGTCATCCGATAACCCCTAAGCGCTATTCACGGTCGCCGTTGTGGTGGTAAGGTTATAGGCCAGATTTCTGCAATGGCGACGTTATGGCGATAATTTCGACTCCCCGACTTACCCTCTCTTTGTTTCAGTTTTCTGACTGGTCATTTTTCCAGAAACTACGTGAATGTCCTGAAGTCATGCGCTATATGGGCAACATCGCCCCGGTGAAAGATACGCGTCTGTTATTCGCCAGACGCCTTGCCGCACAGCACACTTTTGTCATCCGCGAGCACAACAACCCGACGCCGCTCGGCGATATTGGTCTGCAAATCAGCCATCTCTACCCGCATGAAGCCGACCTCGGCTACGCCATCTTGCCACAGGCGCAGGGGAAAGGTATTGCCAGCGAAGCCGTACGCGCGGTGTGCCAGTACGCCTTCGAGCACGCGGCGGTCACGGCGATAAATGCTTACGCACTGGCGGATAATAAGGGCTCAATACGGATTCTGGAAAAAACGGGGTTCGTGCGTACGCAGGTACTGGAAAAGGCGTATGAGATTGATGGTATCGCCTACGACGACTGGGTTTATCGTCTGGAGTGCGACGCGCTAAAATCCCAGGCCCGGAAAGCGTAGCGCCTCCGGGCAGGTGACTTACTTCAACGAACCTTTGAGGAACTGCTGCAAACGCGGGCTTTGCGGATTACCAAATACCTGCTCCGGATCGCCCTCTTCTTCAATCTTCCCCTGATGCAGGAAAATCACGTGCGTGGAGACATGACGTGCAAACCCCATTTCGTGGGTCACGACCACCATGGTTTTTCCCTCTTCGGCCAGTTGTTGCATAATGCGCAGCACTTCGCCCACCAGCTCCGGGTCAAGTGCCGACGTGGGTTCATCAAACAGCAACACTTCCGGTTCCATCGCCAGCGCACGAGCAATGGAGACACGCTGCTGCTGACCACCGGACAGATGCACCGGATATTTGCCCTGAGCGCGCTCATCAATACCCACTTTCGCCAGATACTTCACCGCACGTTCGCGAGCTTCCTGCTTGCTCAGCCCCAACACCTGGATCGGCGCTTCCATCACGTTTTCCAGCACCGTCATGTGGCTCCACAGATTAAAGTGCTGAAAGACCATCGTCAGTCGCGTGCGCAGCAAGCGCAGCTGATTTTTGTCTGCAACCTTAAGCTGGCCGTCTTTGTCGCGTACCAGACTAATGTTCTGACCACTCACCACAATCGACCCGGCGCTCGGTTTCTCGAGAAAGTTAATGCAGCGCAGGAAGGTACTTTTACCGGAACCTGACGAGCCAATAATACTGATAACATCACCCGCATTGGCCTGCAGCGATACCCCTTTCAGCACTTCATGTTCGCCGTAGTGCTTATGTAAATCGATAACGTTTAATTTATTTTCAGACATCGTGTTACTCGAATCATTTAGAGGATACATGCTGCAACCAGCGTTTTTCCGCTTTACGGAACAGACTGATCAGGACATACGAAATAATCAAATACAGAACAGCGGCAATACCGAAGGCGGTAAACGGCTGATACGTCGCCGAGTTGATATCGCGGGCGATTTTCAACAAATCAGGTACCGTTGCGGTAAACGCCAGCGCCGTGGAGTGCAGCATTAAAATAACTTCATTGCTGTAAGCCGGCAGCGCAATACGCAGCGCGGAAGGCAAAATAATGCAGCGATACAGTTTAAACGACGAGAAACCGTAAGCGCGCGCGGCTTCAATCTCACCATGGGGTACGGAACGAATAGCCCCGGCGAAAATCTCCGTGGTATAGGCGCAGGTATTCAGCGTCAGCGCCAGCACGGTGCAATTTAGCCCACTGCGGAAAAACGCGTTGAGGAAGTCCGTGCCTTTGACTATCTCCAGCGTATACATCCCGGAATAAAACACCAGCAACTGGACGTACAGCGGCGTCCCACGAAAAATATAGGTGAACAGCCAGATGGGAAACTGGATAAATTTATTACTGGAAACACGACCAATTGCCAAAAACAGCGCCAGTATCCCGCCCATCACCACCGATGAAATCAGAAGCCACAGGGTGATAGCCACGCCGGTGTAGCGATATCCGTCGGTCCACAGCAGGGACTTCCAGTATTCCTGAATAATCTCAATCACAGGTCAGCCCTCTTTACACCCACGGAATAGCGGCGCTCAAGGTACAGCAGCACACCATTAGAAACAGTGGTAAACACCAGATAGATGACCCCGCACACTACGGCAAAATAGAACGGCTCCCAGGTACTTTTTCCGGCAAGCTGAGTGGCTTTCACCACGTCTTCCAGGCCGAGCAACGATACCAGCGCCGTGGCCTTAAGAATGACCTGCCAGTTGTTGCCAATTCCCGGTAAGGCATAGCGCATCATCGCCGGGAACATAATGCGGCGAAATATTTGTGAACTGGTAAAACCGAATGCCGTCGCGGCTTCAATATGTCCTTTTGGCACGGCCATAAATGCGCCACGAAATGTTTCGGTAAAATAGGCTCCGTAGATAAACCCGAGCGTAATAATACCCGCGACCATCGGATCGATATCAATCTGGCTGATACCGATTGCATCGGTAAGGGTATTCAGCGCGATTTGTAATCCGTAAAAGATGAGCAGCATTAAGACCAGATCGGGCACGCCGCGGATAAGCGTTGTGTACCCTTCGAAAATAAGCGCCAGCGCCCGGCTTTGCGACAGCTTTGCTGCCGCGCCGACAAGGCCTATCAGAACCGCCAGTACCACCGAGCTAAGTGCCAGCTCCAGCGTAACAATTGCGCCCTGTAAAATAACACCTGAAAAGCCATACAACATGCTGCCTGTCCTGTCGTGTGTGGTGGAGTAATAAGCCTCTTTTGATTTCAGACAAACTGTTAAATGCGGGATGGCGGCTTTGCCTTATCCGGCCTACAAAATTGCTGTAGACCGGATACGCGCAGCGCCATCAGGCATAAATTCAACTCGTCAAAAATCTACGGGCTTTATCAGCACCTGCGGTGATTAACCGCCATAAACATCAAAATCGAAGTACTTTTTCGCCAGCTTCTCGTAAGTACCGTCAGCTCGCATCTCGGCAAAGGCTTTGTTCAGTGCTTCGCGCAGTTCGTTATCATCTTTGCGCAGCCCCATACCGGTACCCACGCCGAATAACTTCTCGTCTTTTACAGATGGGCCGCCGAATTTGTAATCTTTACCGACCGGCTGTTTCAGGAAGCCTTCGCTGGCCGCGACTTCATCCTGGAATGCAGCATCAATACGCCCGGCAGTCAGGTCAGAATAGATATTGTCTTGCCCCTGATAAGAGACAATTTCAATGCCTTTTGGCGCCCAGTGCTCGTTGCCGAAGGTTTCCTGAGTCGTGCCCTGCAGCACTCCAACACGTTTACCTTTCAGCGACTCAATGGTTGGTTGAATAGCAGAATCTTTAGCGACAACCAGACGCGAGTCGGCTGCATAAAGCTTGTCGGTAAAGGCGATTTCCTGCTGACGTTTTTCAGTGATGGAAAGCGAGGACATAATCGCATCGATTTTCTTCGCTTTTAACGAAGGGATAAGCGCGTCCAGCGGGTTTTCCACGAAGGTACATTGTGTATTGATACGTTTGCACAGCTCTTTAGCCAGATCGATATCAAAACCGACTAATTCACCCTGTGCATTTTTCGATTCGAACGGCGCATAAGTAGGATCGGTACCGATACGAATTTTTTGCGGAATGGCTGCAAATGCTGCGGTAGCACTGGAGAAAGCCAGGACCAGAGAAAGAGACAACACCAGTTTTTTCATAACTATCCTCAACAGACTGTCTTTTATAGGGGATCTTTACAGGACCAGGTGCAGTTATCGTGCCATTAATCGGGCCGACAAGGCAAAGCATTCTACCCTGTCGGCGGTATTTATTTGCATGAAAAGCGCTTAAGTATGCACTCATGCTTATTAAGACAGCGACAAAAGCACCAAAACAGTGCACTGAATTTATTATGCACCGTAATGGTTACCCGCAATGGTGCAGTCCATTCCCCGTTGCGGCGTATTAATCGCCGTAGACATTGAAGTTAAAATACTTGCTCGCCATTTTGTCGTAGGTGCCGTCTTTGCGCAGTTCGCCCAGCGCTTTATCGAAAGCAGCTTTCAGCTCTGTATCATCTTTGCGCAAGCCAATCCCGGTGCCGTCACCAAAGTATTTTTTATCTTTCACCGACGGACCAGCAAAAGCGTAGTCCTTACCGGCAGGCTGCTTCAGGAAGCCTTCGCTGGCCGCGACTTCATCCTGCAACGCCGCGTCCAAACGACCCGCTGTCAGGTCAGAATAGATAAGGTCCTGGTTCGCATAGGCCACTACATCTACGCCTTTGCTGCGCCAGTTGTCATTAGCATAGGCTTCCTGAGTCGAGCCTTGCAGTACGCCAACATGTTTACCTTTGAGGGAATCAAGAGTCGGTTGAATTGGGGAATCTTTCGCGGCGATCAGACGTGAGTCTGCTGCGTAAAGTTTGTCTGAGAACGCAATCTCTTGCTGACGCTTCTCAGTGATTGAAAGCGAGGAGATGATGGCATCAATTTTTTTCGCTTTCAGCGATGGGATCAGCGCGTCAAAGTCGCTGGCTACCCAGGTACATTTAATCTGCATGCGCTTACACATCTCATTTCCCAGATCGATATCAAAGCCGACAAAGTCGCCTTTGGCATCTTTAGAGGAAAAAGGTGCGTACGTTGTATCTGTACCAATACGAACCGTCTGCGGAAGTGCTGCGTAGCTGGCCGCGGTGGCGGAGAGTCCTACCAGCAAAGACAAAGCAAGAACCGTCTTCTTCATACATAACCCTCAAGTGGCGTAATTTTATTATGTTTTACGTTGTGTTGTGTGTTTGCAGACTTTTTCATGCAGGTCTTATGCCATTTTCGCGTCGATGAGGATATTCGACGTTAAATATGTTAATAAAACGTTGCAATAATGTCCTGATTTTGAAGATAGCAGGTCTGACGGTTGAACCGCAGCGTTTCGTTGAGTTTTAACGAATTAAATGTTGAGGATATGATCGCGGTTACAAAATTGCCCTGAAACAGGGCAATGGATGTTTCTTTGCACGCTGATGGAACGGTTTTACGCCCCTTGCCAGCGGGTGAACAGATCCTGTGGAAGGGAGATATCAAACTGGTCGAGTACACGGTTAACCGTTTGATTAATCACATCATCTAGCGTTTGCGGGCGATGATAGAATGCCGGGACTGGCGGCATAATCACCGCGCCAATTTCTGCCGCCTGCGTCATCAGTCGCAGATGCCCCAGATGCAGGGGCGTTTCACGCACGCACAGCACCAGCGGGCGGCGTTCTTTCAACACCACGTCTGCCGCACGGGTAAGCAGCCCATCGGTGTAACTGTGGACGATGCCTGAAAGCGTTTTGATTGAACAAGGTAATATTACCATTCCGGCGGTCTGAAAAGAGCCGGAAGAGATACTGGCGGCGATATCGCGCGTATCGTGATTTACATTCGCCAGTGCCTGCACGTCGCGTACAGAGAGGTCTGTTTCCAGCGCCAGCGTCTGTCGGGCAGCAGCACTCATCACCAGATGGGTTTCCACATCAGTAACGTCACGCAAAACCTGCAGCAGGCGCACGCCATAAATCGCGCCACTGGCACCGCTAATCCCTACAATGAGTCGTTTCATTTTTTCGCCCTTACTTGCTTCAGGGCTGACTTTGCAGGTTTTTATGCGCAGTTGCAAGTCAGTCCACTCTATGTGTCCTGACCTGCAACAGAACATTACCCTTCGTTATGCATCTCGAGGTTTTCCGCTTCGTTCTGACGCAAAATTGCTTTGGCATCGTCATTACGCAGGGAGTCAAGGAAATCGAGATATTGCTGGTCGACGTCTTTGGTGACGTACACACCGTTAAACACTGAACATTCAAACTGCTGAATATCCGGGTTCTCAGCGCGGACCGCTTCAATCAGATCGTTCAGATCCTGGAAGATAAGACCGTCTGCACCGATTATCTGGCGAATCTCGTCCACTTCGCGACCATGAGCAATCAGCTCCGTCGCCGTAGGCATATCGATACCATAAACGTTCGGGAAGCGAATTTCCGGGGCCGCAGAGGCCAGATACACTTTCTTCGCTCCGGCTTCACGCGCCATCTCGATAATCTGTTCCGAGGTGGTACCGCGCACGATGGAGTCATCCACCAGCAGCACGTTTTTATCACGGAATTCCGCACGGTTGGCGTTCAGCTTACGGCGCACGGATTTACGGCGCAGCTGCTGACCGGGCATGATAAAGGTACGACCCACGTAGCGGTTTTTCACAAAACCCTGACGGTACGGCTTACCGAGAATACGGGCAATTTCCAGCGCGATATCGCAGGAGGTTTCCGGAATCGGGATCACCACGTCAATGTCCAGATCTTCCCACTCACGAGCAATTTTTTCGCCAAGCTTGGTACCCATATTTACACGGGCGCTGTAGACGGAAATCTTGTCGATAAAGGAGTCAGGACGAGCGAAGTAAACGTATTCAAACAGGCACGGATTGCTGACCGGGTTATCGGCACACTGGCGAGTAAACAGCTGACCTTTTTCGGTGATATACACCGCTTCGCCAGGTGCCACATCGCGCAGGAATTCAAAGCCCAGCGTATCCAGCGCCACGCTCTCGGAGGCCACCATATACTCGGTACGACCATCCCCGATATCGCGTTTACCCAGTACCAGCGGACGGATACCGTTAGGATCGCGGAAGGCAACCATACCGTGGCCAATAATCATCGCCACGCAGGCATAGGCGCCGCGGATCTGGCGGTTGGTTGCCGCAATAGCAGCAAAAATATTATCGGCTTCCAGCGGATAATGGCGGAAGTTATCCAGCTCGCTGGCGAAAATATTCAGCAAAATTTCAGAGTCTGAAGTGGTATTGATGTGGCGGCGCTTTTCTTCAAACAGCTTTTTACGCAGCTCATGCGCATTGGTCAGGTTGCCATTATGGGCAAGCGTGATGCCATACGGTGAGTTGACGTAAAAAGGTTGAGCTTCGGAGGCGCTGGAGCTGCCAGCCGTTGGGTAACGCACATGACCGATGCCCATATTGCCCTGCAAACGCTGCATATGGCGCGCTTCAAAAATATCGCTCACCATTCCGTTTGCTTTACGCAAGCGGAAGCAGTTGTTGGCATCAATGGTGATGATGCCTGCGGCATCCTGACCACGATGCTGGAGCACCGTTAACGCGTCATAAATCGACTGGTTTACCGGCATAACACCGGCGATACCGACAATACCGCACATACGTCTTTTCCTCGTTCAGCAACAACCCAAAGTTTATACTTTGGGCAAGAAACTTGACGAGCTTTGCAGATAGTCAAAGAACCATCTGATGATGAAACTGAACTGCGGGATCAGCTGCGACTTGCTCCAGTCTTCACTTTTCGACAGACCTGTAAAGGTATCGAGAAAGAACAGTATGGCGGCGACGATCAGCGCTCCTCGCAGAGCACCAAAGCAGATCCCCAACACCCTGTCGGTACCCGACAGGCCTGTTTTCTCTACCAGTTGGCCTATCACAAAGTTAACGATAGCGCCGACGATAAGTGTCGCGATAAACAGTATCGCGATAGCAATCCCATTTCGAACGAGTTCGTCTTCAAAGCCCGTAAACCAGACAGACAGGTAAGTGTAGTAATGGCTGGCGACAAAGAAAGCACAACCCCAAGTCACCAACGATAATGCTTCACGAACAAAGCCACGGATCAGGCTAACCAGACAGGAAAAACCAATCACCGCGATAATGGCGTAATCAATCCAGACCATAAGTGTCCCACGATTTAACGCCCTGTCGTCCTGTTCGGGGCGCATTCTAACAGAAAAAGAAAACGTTTGCGTAGGGATTTCCTTTCCACGCGTAAATAAAAATGGCGCTGAAAAAATCTTCAACGCCATACCGTTTTATGCCTCTTCGGGCACTGCCGGATAGCGGTAAAAACACCCTATCCGGCCTGAATTAAGAGCAGCGCCGTGAACAGCGCAATCCCTTAATTAGGGGTATACCCCATCACTACGCCACTCAGACCGGAGATCTTCTGCAGCTCGCCCAGCGAGTTCTTCAGCTTATCTTTGGAGGCGTCAGGTCCTACGAGAATACGGGTTATTTTACCCTGCACCGGCGTTGACGGGGAAGTATATACCCGGAAGCCCGCGCCACGAAGTTTACCCACGATCTCATTGACCTTATCCGCATTTTTCAGCGCACCGAGCTGTACAACGTACGCTTTGCCGGTTGGAGCTGGCGGTTCCACCGCGGCCGGTTTCGGCGCTGGAGCCGGTGCTGGCGTCGGAGCGACGGCAACCGGCTGCGGCTTCGGTTTGGGTTTCGGCTGTTCTACAGGCGCGGGGACAGGATCTAACTCCGCGCTGTTTGCCGTCGTCAAACGTGACGGATCCAACGATGGCGCGGCAGCATCGCCCGCGCGCACCTCTTCAGCCGCCCCTTCCGGTGGCTGCGTCGGCAGCGCCTGCGTGGCTGCAGGCATCATGTCTGGTTCATCGCGATCGCCGGGTTTCGGCACCAGCGGGATCGCCGCAAACTCATCCTGATAATGCTTTTTCTGCCCGTCAAGCAGCCCGGGGAGCACAATCACCCCCAGCGCGACCAGCACAATTGTGCCGACTAATCGATTCTGAAACTTACTCGCCACCGCTTCTCCCCACGTCTATCACTTCCATGACATGTGCGACAGTGTGAAACGATCCACACACCAACACGGTATCTTCTGGCTTCGCCTCAGCTAGCGCCGCAGACCATGCCTGCGCCACGCTGTCATAGGCGTAGCCTTTGCCCAGATGCTCCAGCAGTTGTTCTGCAGTAGCACCACGCGGCCCTTCCAGGGGCGCACAGTACCAGGCGTCAACCACGCTTTTTAACCAGGCTAACGTACCGGCAATATCTTTATCATGTAGCATACCGATAACCGCAAGTACACGCCCGCTTTTCACTAATTTTTTCAGACGGCCGGTCAGATACTCCGCCGCATGCGGGTTATGGGCAACATCAAAAATCACCCGCGGCGACTCGCTCACAATCTGGAAGCGCCCCGGTAAAATCGCCTGTTCAATACCGTCACGAATGGCCTGCTCGCTGACGTTAAGCCCGCTTGCGCGCAGTGCTGCCAGTGCGGTCGCGGCGTTAGGTTGCGGGACCTGCGGCAACGGCAGGTGCGCCAACGTACCGTGATCGTCCGTAAAGGACCAGTCGTTCTCCGTGACCGCATAGCGCCAGTCCACGCCGCAGCGTTGCAAAATCGCCCCGCTCTCTTGCGCAACATCGGCGATGGTGTAAGGCATTTCCGGTTCACCGACGATAGCCGGTTTCTCTGCACGGAAAATTCCCGCCTTCTCACGACCAATGCTTTCGCGATCCGGGCCCAGCCAGTCAGTATGGTCAAGCGCAATGCTGGTGACCACCGCAACATCGGCATCCACGATATTGGTCGCGTCAAGGCGACCGCCTAACCCAACTTCCAGGATGACGACATCCAGTTGGGCCTGTTTAAACAACCAGAGCGCCGATAAGGTACCGTATTCAAAGTAGGTCAGGGAAATGTCGCCACGCGCGTCTTCAATCTCAGCAAACGAGGCGGTATGCGCTGATTCCGGCAGTTCACGCCCCTGCACGCGTACGCGTTCCGTGTAGCGTACCAGATGCGGCGAACTGTAAACGCCAACTTTATAACCTGCTGCGGTCAGCACAGATTCCAACGTACGGCAGGTTGTGCCTTTCCCGTTGGTTCCCGCCACCGTAAAAACAAATGGCGCGGGTTTCAACACACCCAGTTTGCGCGCCACCTGACTTACGCGTTCCAGGCCGAGATCGATGGTTTTACTGTGCAGGTTTTCCAGATAAGAAAGCCACGATGCCAGGGGCGACGCGGCTTGAGGAATACGTTTATTGTCCATGATGGCTGTAGATTCTTTACGTTGAGAAAAGCAAAAGGGCAGCACCAACCGGCCTGCCCTTTTTTACACGTTGTTTTTCACGTTGCAGATGCGTTGGCTGTGCTCGCTCACCCGAATCACTTACCTGTGTAAGCTCATCGGGATTAACTCTCTTATCGCCTGCCTGCAACCCGAAACCCATAGAGTAAACTATCAGGCCTCTGATTCCTGATCGGGAACCGGAGGTACCACCTCGCCTTCACGCGGCTCATCCGGATTCGGCGTAGGAAGATTCATCAGCTTCGCCAGAATGCTTGCCAGTTTCAGGCGCATTTCAGGACGGCGGACGATCATATCGATAGCGCCTTTTTCAATCAGGAACTCGCTACGCTGGAATCCCGGCGGCAGTTTCTCACGTACGGTTTGCTCGATAACACGCGGACCAGCAAAGCCGATCAGTGCTTTCGGTTCTGCAATGTTGAGATCGCCCAGCATCGCGAAGCTAGCAGAAACACCGCCCATTGTTGGGTCGGTCAGTACAGAAATATACGGTAAACCGCGTTCCTGCATTTTCGCCAGCGCAGCAGAGGTTTTCGCCATCTGCATCAGAGACATCAGCGCTTCCTGCATACGCGCCCCGCCAGAAGCGGAGAAGCAGATCAGCGGACAGTTATCTTCCAGCGCCTGCTCAACGGCACGGACAAAACGCGCGCCGACCACAGAGCCCATGGAGCCGCCCATAAACGCGAACTCGAATGCAGCAGCAACGACCGGCATACCGTGCAGCGTGCCTTTCATTACCACCAGCGCATCTTTCTCGCCAGTTTCTTTCTGCGCAGAAGCCAGTCTGTCTTTGTACTTTTTGGAGTCACGAAACTTCAGCACATCTTTCGGCTCAAGCTCGCTACCCAGTTCCACAAGAGAACCTTCATCTAACAGGCTATGCAGGCGATTGCGCGCCGACATGCGCATATGATGGTCACACTTCGGACAGACCTCAAGATTACGTTCCAGCTCAGCACGGTATAAAACCTGACCGCAGCTATCACACTTGGTCCACACCCCTTCAGGAATGCTTGCCTTGCGGGTGGGAGTAATGTTGCTTTTAATTCGTTCAATCCAGCTCATTGGTGACCTTTCTGCCTGAACCCTAGTCAGCTTTGTTATAAGGGGCGCATAATGCCATTTTTGCCCCTAACAGACCATGAATGTTGCACATTAAAACATAACAGCCCGAAACTTTGGATAAAAAAGTGGTCGAACCGCTGAGTTACTTTCTATTTTGCAGCCCGTGACGCAGCGCGTTTATGGCGAATCACTTCAATTATGCCCGGCAATACGGAAAGGACGATGATCGCCACAATCAGTAATTTCAGGTTTTCCTGAACGATCGGCAGATCGCCGAACAGATAGCCTGCATAGGTGAACAGCAATACCCACAGCAGCGCGCCTGCGACGTTATACATCGCAAAATGACGGTAGGACATGTGTCCCATACCGGCAACAAACGGTGCAAATGTACGCACGATAGGTACGAAACGCGCGAGGATAATCGTTTTGCCGCCATGACGCTCGTAGAACGCATGGGTTTTATCCAGGTAACTGCGACGGAAAATTTTAGAGTTCGGGTTACTGAAGAGTTTTTCACCGAACAAACGACCAATCGTGTAGTTCACCGCATCGCCGATAATCGCCGCCACAATCATCAACATCACCATCAGATGAACATTGAGATCGTTAGTTGGCAGCGCAGAAAGCGCGCCAGCGACAAACAGCAGCGAGTCTCCCGGCAGGAACGGCGTCACCACCAGCCCGGTTTCGCAGAACAGGATCAGAAACAGAATCGCGTATACCCAGATACCGTATTCCGCAACCAGCTCCGCCAGATGCAGGATAAAATCGATAAGAAAGTAAATCAGGTCCATAGTTTTGCCTTTATACGACTCAAATTAGTCCGCCAGAAATAGCGGGCCCATAGGCGGTTTTGGCAGGTCGAACCGTTCCGGGTAATCTACTGCAACCAGATACAGTCCTTCCGCTTTCGCCGTTGCCGCTGCCAGCGTTCTGTCCTTCGCCGCTAGCAGTTCTGCTATCCAGCTCTCCGGCTGGTTGTTGGCGCCTACTTCCATCAGGCTGCCGACAATATTCCTGACCATATGATGTACAAAGGCATTCGCTTTAATATCCACCACCACATATGCACCAAAACGTTCAACGTTAATGTGCATCACGTTACGCCACGGTGTGCGCGACTGACACTGCACCGCCCGAAACGAGGTAAAATCATTTTCGCCAATCAAACACTGGGCCGCACGATGCATACGCTCAGCGTCCAGCGGTTCATAGTAATGGGTTACCCCTTTACCTAAAACCGCAGGGCGCAACCGATGATTGTAGATGATGTAGCGATAACGGCGAGCCGTGGCGCTAAATCGGGCATGGAAATCATCGGGTACAGCTTTCACCCAGCGCACAGCGATATCACCAGGTAAATTCGCATTTACCCCCAGTGTCCAGGCTGCATCTTTACGCTGGGCAGTCGTTTCAAAGTGCACGACCTGCCCTGTGCCATGAACGCCCGCATCCGTGCGTCCCGCACAAAAGACAGTGATGCGTTCATTCGCCACCTGAGAGAGCGCTTTTTCCAGTTTTTCCTGAACGCTACGCACTTCGTTCTGGCGCTGCCAGCCATAATATTTGCTGCCGTCATACTCAATGCCCAGCGCAATTTTATGGGTTGACGGCTGTTGCAGGTCAGACATTAGTACAGGTACTCCTGCACCAGTTTTTCCGCAATTTTTACCGCCATCAACGCACCGCCAAAGCGTACGTTGTCTGCCACAGACCAGAACTGAACCTGTTCCGGCATCCCATAATCGTTATGCACACAGCCAACTGAAAGGTGCGGAGTACCTGACGCATCACCAACCTGCGTCGGGATATAGGTCTCTTCTGACAACACTACGTCCTCACCGCGTGAAAACGCATCACGTGCTTCTTCCGCCGCCAACGGACGCAGAGCTTCAAAATTCACCATCTGTGCGTGGCCATAAAATACCGGCGACTGCACGATGCTGGCGGAGATAAGTAGCCCGTCGTCCTGCATAATTTTGCGCACTTCATCGACGATACGACGCTCTTCGCGCACACTACCTTCGCGATCCGGCAGCAGCGGCAGCATGTTGAACGCCAGCTGACGACCAAAGAAATCGTCATCGTCAATCGGGATGCCGTTCAGTAGTTTCGCGCTCTGTCCGGCAAGCGCATCTACGGCTTTTTTACCGTGAGCGGAAGCAGAAATAATATTGGTCACCGTAATACGTGACAGCCCGCCGTCATCAATTAGCGGCTTCAGCGCAGACAGCAGTTGGCTGGTCAGGCTGGAAGGAACCGCAATCACATTGCGGTTGCGGTAATCCGCCAGTACGAACGGGTTAACGTCCGGAACCACCAGCGGAACGTCCGGCTCAAGCGCGAACAGGCCACTACTGTCGATAACCAGGCAACCGGCATTGGTCGCTTCTTCCACCCATGCGGCGGTGGCTTCAGCGCCCGCAACAAAAAATGCCAGTTGCGCCTGCGTCCAGTCAAAGTCTACAACGTCCTGAACAAGGACCGATTTACCGTTAAAACGCAGATGCTCACCTGCGCTTTCATTACGCGCCAGCGCATAAATTTCACCGACCGGGAACTGGCGTTCAGCCAGCGTATCGAGCAGGGCTTCGCCTACGGCGCCCGTTGCGCCCAGAATGGCAATATTCCAGCCTTCAGACATGGTGATTTACTCCAGAAATACGTAAGCGTCCCTGTCGCATTATTCGACAGGGAGCATTAAGAAGACATTAATGTGCCGGGTGATAAACAGCGTTAAAACCTAGCTTACACAGCAAGGCAGCAGCCGTTGCGTCGTCACACATCACGTATAAAGACGACCATTCACGGCGCTCAAGATAATTTTTACGCAGCTTATCAAACTCACCCGGAATTCCAGCGACTTTACGCAGCGGTGCATCATCGCGGCGCACATCATACACTAAATGCACCAGCCTTTTCAGCGTTGGCTGATCTAACGGGCCATGCAGCGTGATACGACCAAATTCCGGCGCAGGTAACAGGGTATTGAGCGCAACGTGTTGTTCGCGACCAATAAACTTGCTAAAGGCCTCAAAGACCTGCGTGGTGCCGCGCGCTTTTCCTTCCAGGGTATACCCGGCAATGTGCGCCGTGCCGATATCGGCTTTCTCCAGCAATGCCACATTGAGATCCGGCTCCCCTTCCCAGACATCCAGCACGACGCTCAGCGACTGCCCGGCATTCAATCGGTTCAGCAATGCCGTATTGTCGATGACCGGCCCGCGGCAGGCGTTGATCACAATGGTGCCCGGCTTCAGCCGGCTAATCAGCGCATCATCTGCCAGGTGCAGCGTTTTGTACGGTCCGTCTTTAAACAGCGGCGTATGGAAAGTCAACACATCGGCTTGCTCTACCAGTTGGTCCAGCGAGCGGAAATCTCCCTCGTCACCGCGATCGGCTCGCGGCGGATCGCACAGCAGCGTGCGGATCCCCAGTGCTTCCAGACGTGCCTGCAAACGGCCGCCCACATTGCCCACGCCTACGATGCCTACAGTACGATCGCGTAACGCAAACCCGTCGCGCTCCGCCAGCATCAGCAACGCTGAAAAAACATATTCTACGACCGCAATCGCGTTACAGCCGGGCGCTGCGGAAAAGCCGATCTTCGACTGCGCAAGCCAGGCTTCATCCACATGGTCCGTGCCTGCGGTTGCCGTGCCGACAAATTGAACCGGTTTTCCGCTAAGCAGTGATTCATTTACTTTCGTCACCGAGCGCACCATTAAGGCATCCGCATCATCCAGTTCGGCAACGGGAATCGGGCGACCGGGAACCGCTTTGACCTCCCCCAAACGACTGAACAGTTCGCGGGCATAGGGCATATTTTCATCAACGAGGATTTTCACGTCTTTCGCACCTGTTTGAGAACGAGAGTTAACCGGGCAAGTGTGCCATAATCTCGCCGCCAGGCATACTGCGAGACCTGGTCAGCACAGATTTAAGGAACAGAGATGATGCAGCCCATTTCAGGTACACCCGCACGCCCTCCCGGCGAAGGCCAAAATGCCCCTTCTGCTGCGGGTGAACAACCGTTATCCACACAACAACGTACCGTGCTGGAACGACTGATTACCCGTCTGATTTCACTCACCCAACAGCAAAGCGCCGAGGTGTGGCCGGAATGAAGCACGATCTGGGCGTCAAAAGTGATACGCCGCTGCAATCACGTCACTT
Organism: Citrobacter sp. L55; assembly: GCF_002850715.1. Lineage (NCBI taxonomy): Bacteria > Pseudomonadati > Pseudomonadota > Gammaproteobacteria > Enterobacterales > Enterobacteriaceae > Citrobacter > Citrobacter sp. L55. Next base: position 360,410 of record NZ_KZ559400.1, read on the forward strand.
TCCTGCCGCGGAGCAAAACCTGAATCAGCGGCTGGGTGTTGCTCAGCAAAATCATGCTAATCGTCAGGTTCTCTCACAGCTCACTGAATTACTGAGTCAGGGAAATAACCGCCAGGCGGTAAGTGATTTTATCCGTCAGCAGTATGGGCAAACGGCGCTCAGCCAGCTCACGCCTGAGCAGTTGAAGAACGTGCTCACGCTGCTGCAACAAGGGCAGCTTTCTATACCGCAACCGCAACAGCGCCCAGCCACCGATCGTCCGTTATTACCCGCAGAGCACAATACGCTGAACCAGTTGGTTACCAAACTGGCGGCGGCCACGGGAGAGTCAGGTAAGATGATCTGGCAGTCAATGTTAGAGCTGTCTGGCGTAAAAAGCGGTGAGCTGATCCCCGCCAAACAGTTTACTCATCTGGTCACCTGGCTGCAGGCGCGCCAGACGCTCAGCCTGCAAAGTGCCCCGACGTTACAAACGCTCCAGGCTGCGTTGAAGCTACCATTAGAGCCGAATGAGCTGACGGCAATAAAAGAGTATGCGCAGCAGACGTATCAGATCCAACCACAAACGATTCTGACCACGGTGCAGGTGCAGGACTTGCTGAATCAAATCTTCCTGCGCCGCGTTGAACGGGAACGCGAGCTAAACGATCCGCGCCATCTTCAGCCTATTTACAGCCCGTTCGCGCCGATGATTGAAACGGTTAAATCTCTGTCGGCACGACCGGGACTGCTGTTTGTCGCGTTAATGATCGCATTAGCCATTTTCTGGCTGGTCGCTTAACCTTTGCGCAGCGTAAGCAGCGTCACGACAATCCCCACCACGGCGGATATCGCTCCGGCAAGGAATACCGAGGGATAACCGTACGCGGTGGCCAGCACCCCGGCGACCGGGCCGCTTATGCCGTAGGAGATATCCTGAAACGCGGCGTAACCGCCCAGCGCCGTACCGCGAACCTGCGCGGGCACTCGCTTCACAACCTCTACGCCCAATGCCGGGAAGATAAGCGAACATCCTGCCCCGGTTAATGCCGCCCCGAGCAGCGCAATCCATGCTGATGGGGCCTGCCACAGCAGAATCAGCCCCGCGGTTTCAACCAGTAAGGAGACAACGGCTACCTTCACGCCTCCGAACCGATCCGGCATCCAGCCAAACAGAATGCGCATCAACACAAACGCCCCGCCAAACGCGGTCAGGGTGAACCCCGCCATCGTCCAGCCGTTGCTGACAAAATAGAGTGAAATAAACGTACCGATCACCGCAAAGCCAACGCCCTGCAGCGCCAGGCCCAGGCCCGGTTTCCAGATAAGCCCTACCACGCTCCATAACGAAGGGCGTTCTCCTGCATGAGCAGGCACTTTGCGAACGGTGCCGTTGAATGCCCATGCCAGCAGCGGTAATACCATTGTCGTTCCCGCCAGCGCCGCAAAGCCAAAGTGGCTATGGATCAGCAAGCCCAGCGGTGCACCGGCGGCGAGCGCACCGTAAATCGCCATCCCGTTCCACGACATCACCTTACCCGAGCGTGTTGGACCGACCAGCCCAAGCCCCCAGGTCAGCGTTCCGGTGAGCAGTTGGCTTTCGCCAAAACCGAGGATCAAACGCCCGACGATTAACAATGCAAATTTTACAGGGACAGAGACAGGCAATAGCGCGGCTAACAGCCACGCCGCGCCCGCCAACCCACAGGCAAACATCCCCTGTAGCGCCGAACGTTTGGCGCCATATTGATCGGCTAAGCGCCCGGCGTAGCCGCGCGTTAATACCGTTGCCAGAAACTGTACGCCTACGGCGATACCAACCATGGTGTTGCCATAGCCCAGCTCCTGATGCACAAACAGAGGAATAACGGGCAAAGGTAGGCCGACCGTCATATAGGTCAGGAAAACTGCAAAAGCGATACGAAACAGCGAAAAGTTCGCCGAAGGTGTTTTTTCTTGTTGGGTTACAGCTGTCATGCGTTACTCCAAAATGCAGAGTAAGGCGAGGAATGTCCACGCCCCCTCTACCTGACTTTCAGGATTAAGGTGCGTTGGATAACGTTAAACGCTTACGCATTATCAGATAGATAATGTTGAGTGCGAAGTCTGCCTGTGAGCCACTAAATTTGTCAACCCTGAACCAACCTTTTGCCATTAATTTCTTTCCTTTCTGCCTGTGGAATAAAAAATTTTTCCTTTTGCGCGAAATTTCAGTTTTATTCTGGCAATATTCCAGTGACAAAAAAGAAAGTTACGTTATTTTGTTACTCTGGTTTATACCCTGAAAAAAAATATCGGCACCGATAACACATTAACTTAGGTTTACAGAATGGAACACAAAAGCCAAGACTGGCATCGTGCAGATATTGAAAGTGCACTGGAAAAAAAGAATCACGCTCAGAGATCTTTCTCGTGCGGCTGGATTATCACCCGATTCACTGCGCAATGTATTTACACGAAGCTGGCCCAGAGCGGAACAGTTCATTGCGCAGGCGCTCGAAACCTCGCCAGACGTGATTTGGCCATCACGCTATCCACGCCAGCAGCCAGAGGATAAAACAAGTAATACTGAATATTAAATAGATCACTCGTAATTTATCGAGCATATAAATTAATAAATATCCGAGCTTAATATATTGAGAATATTAATAGCACTATTTGCCATTTCCAATTGCGTAAATACTGTTAAAGCATCACGTAATTGTTATTACGTATGTTATTAACAGGAGTCGTTATGAGTTGGGATAAAAAGGTGGCGGTCAATTACACCAAATCGCACGCGAGTTCATATTCACAAGGGCGCGGTGCGGAATATACCTGCAAAGCCGTCATACACCATTTACAGGAAGAAGTAATGAAAGCCTTTCCACTGATTGTTCTCATCCTGCTGATTTGTGGCTGTACCCCTTCTCACCGTGACAGCACGCAGGATGTGAAACAGTTCTATCTTTCGTGGATGAAGAACTACACTCAGGATCCGGATACGCCCCGCGAAACATCAGCATTACTGCAACGCTATGTCGCAAAAGAGGTTATCGGGCGTCTGGCGCTGATTGATACGCTTTATGAGCAGGAGATCGTGCAAGCGGACTACTTTATGTATGTGCAGGATTACGCACCGGCATGGATCCCGCTGTTGCGGGTTGGACAGGCGCAGCCATTCCTCGGCGGTGAAAAACTGAACCTGCAGTTAGGCACTGAGTCAGCCCCTATTCAACTGGAGGTATATACCCGTTGGGAGGAAGGACGGTGGAAAATTTATCGTGTCCGGGACGCGGGTCGTCATTACGAGCAGCCTATTTACAATGCCGGAGAGATTACGCGAGCCAGAGCATGGTCCGCTGAGATCGCGCCGGAATACGAAAAAATGCCGAAGTAAACACAGTAAAAAGGGAGCCTGTTGGCTCCCTTTTTTCGTATTCAAGCTGAGACTTACGCCTTCAGCTTACGCATAACCAGCGTAGCGTTGGTGCCGCCAAAGCCGAAGCTGTTGGACATCACGGTGGTCAGCGCCTGCTCGGTCGGTTTGGTCACGATGTTCAGACCTGCCGCCTGCTCATCCAGCTCTTCAATGTTGATGCTTGGCGCGATAAAGCCATGTTCCAGCATCAGCAGAGAGTAGATAGCTTCCTGCACGCCAGCCGCGCCCAGTGAGTGACCGGTCATCGCTTTGGTTGCGGAGATTGCCGGGCTGTTGTTGCCAAACACTTCGCGGATTGCGCCCAGTTCTTTCACGTCGCCAACCGGAGTCGAGGTACCGTGAGAGTTCAGGTAGTCGATCGGCGTGTCTACACCGTGCATCGCCATCTGCATGCAACGTACTGCGCCTTCGCCAGACGGAGCAACCATGTCTGCGCCATCGGACGTTGCGCCGTAACCGACGATTTCCGCATAGATGTGCGCGCCACGTGCCAGAGCGTGCTCCAGTTCTTCAACCACGACCATACCGCCGCCGCCAGCAATAACGAAACCGTCGCGGTTTGCGTCATAGGTACGGGAAGCTTTTGACGGATCGTCGTTGTATTTGGTAGACAGCGCACCCATGGCATCGAATTCACACGCCATTTCCCAGCAGAGCTCTTCGCCGCCGCCAGCAAAAACGATGTCCTGTTTGCCCAGCTGAATTTGTTCTACCGCGTTGCCGATGCAGTGCGCAGATGTCGCACAGGCAGAACTGATGGAGTAGTTTACGCCGTGGATTTTGAACGGCGTTGCGAGGCAGGCAGAAACGCCGGACGCCATCGCTTTGGTGACCACATACGGGCCAACCGCTTTCAGACCACGTGGGCTACGCATTGCGTCAGCGCCGAACACCTGAAAACGTGGGGAGCCGCCGCCGGAACCTGCAATCAGGCCAACGCGCGGGTTGTTCTGGTAATCTTCTGCAGCAAGGCCGGCATCAGCCACTGCCTGCTCCATTGATAGGAATGCATAGATGGATGCGTCGCTCATGAAGCGCACTACTTTGCGGTCAATGAGGCCAGTGGTATCCAGTTTTACGTTGCCCCAAACGTGGCTACGCATGCCGGAGTCCTTCAGCTCCTGAGAGAAAGTGATCCCTGAACGTCCTTCACGCAGAGATGCCAGGACTTCCTGCTGGTTATTACCGATGCTGGAAACGATGCCCAAGCCAGTAATCACTGCACGTTTCATTCAATACCTCTGTAAGTCGCACTATTTTAAAGTTTCGAGTGGCACAATAGCGTACACTTGTACGCCGAACAAGTCCGATCAGCCATTTTATGTGGAAATTTGCGCAGCCAGGCACTCATCGCTAAGATCGGGGCACAGCCTGTCAGACGAGTAACTTACGTGAAACAATACGCTATACAACCTGCCAACCTTGAATTCAACGCTGAGGGTACACCTGTTTCCCGAGATTTTGACGATGTCTATTTTTCTAATGATAACGGGCTGGAAGAGACACGTTACGTCTTTCTCGGCGGTAACCATCTCGCACAACGATTCCCTGCGCATTCACGTCCCCTCTTCGTGGTGGCAGAAAGCGGGTTTGGCACTGGACTTAACTTCCTCACGCTCTGGCAGGCATTTGCCGATTTTCGCGATACCCACCCTGAAGCTACCCTGGAAAGATTACATTTCATCAGCTTTGAAAAATATCCGCTGACGCGTGAAGATCTCACCTTAGCCCACCAGCACTGGCCAGAACTTGCCCCGTGGGCCACGGCACTGCAAGAACAATGGCCGCTGCCGCTGGCGGGATGTCATCGCCTGCTGCTTGATGATGGGCGCGTCACGCTGGATCTGTGGTTTGGCGATATAAACGAACTGACCAGTACGCTGGATGACTCTCTGAATAAAAAGGTGGACGCCTGGTTCCTGGACGGTTTCGCACCGGCAAAAAACCCGGATATGTGGACGCCAACGCTGTTTAACGCGATGGCCCGACTGGCTCGTCCCGGCGGGACGCTGGCAACCTTTACATCGGCAGGCTTTGTACGTCGGGGGTTGCAGGAAGCCGGATTTACAATGCAAAAATGCAAAGGCTTTGGGCGCAAACGCGAAATGCTCTGTGGCGTGATGGAACAGACTCAGGCGCTCACGTCCTCGGCGCCATGGTTTGCGCGTACGGGAACAGATAAGCGCGAAGCCGCCATTATTGGTGGAGGAATTGCCAGCGCATTGCTGTCACTGGCGTTATTGCGCCGCGGCTGGCAGGTCACGCTGTATTGCGCCGACGATAAACCTGCCGGGGGCGCATCCGGTAATCGCCAGGGGGCGCTCTACCCCCTACTTAGCAAACATGACGCAGCCATTAATCTCTTTTTCCCCACTGCGTTTACCTTCGCCCGACGACTGTATGACGCCCTCCCCGTTGAGTTCGCGCATGACTGGTGCGGCGTGACGCAACTCGCGTGGGATGAGAAAAGCCAGCAAAAAATCACCCAGATGCTGTCCCTTGAACTGCCCACTGCGCTCGCCGTCGGGGTTGACGCACAGCAGGTTTTACAAACAACAGGTGTGGAAACCGGATGCGGCGGGATTCAGTATCCGGCCGGAGGATGGCTGTATCCGGCGCAGTTAACCGCCGCGGTACTGGACTATGCAACAACCCTGGGATTACACACCCGCTACCACCATACGCTGACCTCACTGACTCGCCAGACAGCAAGCTGGCAATTGCAGTTTTCCAGTGGAGAAACCGCCTCTCACGCAGCAGTCGTTCTGGCTAACGGCCATCTCATTAGCCGCTTTGAGCAAACGCAGCCGCTACCGGTGTACTCCGTGGGCGGTCAGGTGAGTCATATTCCCACCACACCTGCACTTTCAGCGTTACGTCAGGTGCTGTGCTATGACGGCTACCTCACGCCGCACAACCCGCAAAATCAGCAGCACTGCATTGGCGCCAGCTATCATCGTGGGAGTGAAGAGACAGCGTATCGCGAGGACGATCAGCAACAAAACCGTCAACGCTTAATCGACTGCTTCCCGAACGCTGTGTGGGCAAAAGAGGTAGACGTTAGTGACAATGCCGCCCGCTGCGGGGTGCGCTGCGCCACGCGCGATCACATGCCAATGGTCGGCAACGTCGCGGACTATGACGCCACGCTCAGCCAGTACACCACACTTGCTGCAGACAAAGAGCACGCCGTAAGCGCGCCAGTTTATTCCGATTTATTTATGCTGGGCGCGCTGGGATCGCGCGGGCTGTGTACTGCCCCGCTGTGTGCAGAAATTCTGGCTTCGCAAATGAGCAATGAACCGATTCCCATGGATGCCAGCACGCTGGCGGCGCTAAATCCAAATCGTCTGTGGGTCAGGAAGTTATTGAAGGGTAAAGCGGTGAAATAAAAGGATGGGATGCCCTCTCGTCATGGCCTGATGACGCTACGCTTATCAGGCCTACAACCCCCCCAATAAGGTTGGCCGGATAAGACACCAGAGCGTCGCCATCCGGCACAATTTACCGCAATTATTGTGCAGTAGCCTTCTGGAACAGAGTGTCCCACATTTCTTTCACTAACGCCTGGTCACGCGGCGATAGTTCGCCTGCGCTGATGGCTTTTTCCAGGCTGCTGGTCACATTGGCGTACAATGCCTCAGCGGAATGGTCCTCGCCAGCGTCCAGTTCGGCCACGGCCAGCGTCAGGTGTCCACGCAAATAGCCACTGGCAAACAACTCATCATCGCTGGCGTGCTCTACCATATCGTCGATTAATGCCAGAATGCGTGATTCAAACTCCGCGATCATCTTCTTTCCTCATTGTAAACGTGGCAGCGACTTCAGTTGAGCGCTTCGGGCCACGGGAATAGTTCCGCCTTAAGTTCAGGCGTGTGATAATAATTCTGTAACGCGTTAATGAAGCGCGCCGGACGTTCAGGGATCCCCTTTTCCAGGTACTCCATCACCTGAGCATGGACACGGCGCTGGAATACCACGCGATCCGGTTCAAAGTCCCCTTCAAGGTTGTCGCAACTGACGTTAAACGGGTAGCCCGCCGCCATGCAAAACAGCCAGTCAAACGCCTGCGGCTTCACTTCCACGTCTTCAAACTGGCATTGCGTCTTCGCGTCGCGTCCGTCCGGACAGTACCAGTAACCGAAGTCGACCAGTTCACGCCGCGCCTTACCGGCGATGCACCAGTGTGAAATTTCGTGTAACGCGCTGGCGTAATAGCCATGCGCAAAAACGATACGGTGATACGGTAATTCCGCATCCGCAGGAAGATAGATCGGTTCGTCATCGCCTTTAATCAGACGGGTATTAAATTCATCGGCAAAGCAGCCGTTAAAAATCTCAATTAACTGTTCGTAGTGATGGGTATTATTCATTAGTTCATCCCCAGCCAGTGGAGAATCTCCTGTCCATGATTATCATAAAGTAGCTTGGCGCTCATCACGGCGGAGACAATGACGATCATTGGCCGAATGAGTTTTTGTCCTTTACTGAGCACCAGCCGTGAGCCCATCCGTGCGCCAATAAACTGGCCAATGAGCATCACAAATCCGGTCGCCCAAATCACTTTGCCGCCGAGGGCAAACAGCAACAGCCCGCCGATATTCGATGTGGCATTTAATACTTTGGCGTGGGCCGTCGATTTCGCCAGGTTGTAGCCGCACAGCATGACAAAAGCCAGCGCGTAGAACGACCCCGCAGCCGGACCAAAAAAGCCATCGTAAAAGCCGACGCAGCCCCCGGCCACCAGCGCGAAAGGCAACCCATGCAACCGACGCTGGCGGTCCTCCTCCCCCACTTTCGGCATCAACAGAAAGTAAAGGCCAATACAGATAACCAGAACCGGCAGGATCTGGCGCAGAATATCTGACTGCACGTGCTGAACCAACAGCGCGCCGCTCATTGAGCCGATAAAAGTCATGAAGATATTGAGCTTCTGATCCGCCAGATTAACCACGCCCCGGCGAATAAAATAGAGGGAGGAAGAGATAGATCCTCCACAGGCCTGTAGCTTATTGGTGGCCAGCGCTTGCGCGGGTGGCATCCCGGCCGCCATCAATGCCGGGATAGTGAGTAAACCACCGCCTCCGGCCAGAGAATCAATAAAACCTGCCAGCATCGCCACGAAAAAAAGCACACCTAACAGCAGTGGCGACACCATAAACAGAGAGGCAAAATGATCCATTAGAGTACATGCTCGTCCAGTAGCGCCTGGCAGGAAGGCGGCAACGGCGGCGGTGTCTTCTTCTCAGGCTTGGTGGTTCCAGGTTTCGGAGGTTCGAACCAGCTTTGCAGCTCCGCGCCGCAGCCGTCACCCGGTGGTGGTAACGGTTGATCTTCGCACTCAAGACTGTCGGCAGGACAACGTAACCGTACGTGCATATGCGCACGATGCTGGAACCATGGCCGCACTTTACGCAACCAGTCCCTGTCGGTCCCTGCATCCAGACAAAGTTGCTGCTTAATCGCCGGATTCACGAAAATACGCGTGACTTCATTATCTTTTGCCGCCACCCTGATCAGGCTGAAAATCTCCGGCTTCCAGAGTGACGGCACGACACGTTTGCCATCCTGTGAGACCAGATCTAACGCCTGCGGCCGCAGCAGTTGCGACTGGGTCCAGCGGGTTTTCGGCAGTTGCAGGAAAATATCTACATCCAGTCCCGTCTGGTGGCTGGCGTGACCGCCATTGAATCGCCCACCGGCCGGCATGCCCATATCGCCGATTAACACCGTACCCAGCCCCAGATTGTTGGCCTGATTACTCAGACGCTGGATAAACATCACCAGATCCGGATGGCCAAAGTAACGGCGCTGATCGGTGCGCATCACCTGATAGTGTTCTGACTGTACAGGCAGCGTATCTGCGCCAACAATACAGCCGTTGGAGAACGCGCCAATAGACTGCGCGCTGCCTGCAACCGGATGGGTAATTTTCTGCCAGGGCGTCGCCGCCAGACAGGCGGTGCTGGCAAAAAGAGCCAGCGCCGCAAGTGCCGTTTTTTTCATCTCTTACCAGCGTGGAATATCGGTCTTCACGTCCGCATTTTGCGCCCGCTGACGCAACAGATGATCCATCAACACGATCGCCAGCATCGCTTCGGCGATTGGCACGGCGCGGATCCCAACACACGGATCGTGACGACCTTTGGTGATCATTTCGACTTCTTCACCAAAGCGATTAATAGTGCGCCCTGGAACGGTAATACTCGAGGTCGGTTTCAGCGCCATATGAGCAATGATTTGTTGCCCACTGCTGATCCCACCAAGAATGCCGCCCGCATGATTACTCTGGAAACCTTCTTTGGTGATTTCATCACGGTTCTGGCTGCCGCGCAGTGCAACAACGTCAAAACCGTCGCCAATCTCAACGCCTTTAACGGCGTTAATGCTCATCAGCGCGTGAGCGATATCAGCATCCAGGCGGTCAAATACAGGTTCGCCGAGACCCGCTGGTACACCGCTTGCAACAACGGTCACCTTCGCCCCGATAGAGTCGCCCTCTTTCTTCAGCCCACGCATCAGTTCGTCCAGCGCTTCGAGTTTATCCGGGTCTGGACAAAAGAACGGGTTAAGTTCCACCTGGGACCAGTCTTTGATCTCCAGCGGAATATCACCCATCTGCGTCAGACAGCCGCGAATTTCAACGCCGAATTTTTCCGCCAGATATTTTTTGGCAATCGCTCCGGCCGCAACGCGCATCGCTGTTTCACGTGCGGATGAGCGTCCGCCGCCACGGTAGTCACGCAGGCCATATTTCTGCTCATAGGTATAGTCGGCGTGTCCTGGACGAAAAACGTCCTTAATCGCGCCGTAATCCTGTGAACGCTGATCGGTATTTTCGATCAACAGGCCAATGCTGGTGCCGGTGGTAACGCCTTCGAACACGCCGGAGAGGATTTTCACCTGATCCGGCTCACGACGCTGCGTAGTGTAGCGCGATGTGCCCGGACGGCGTCTGTCGAGATCGTGCTGCAGGTCAGCTTCTGTCAGAGAAATGCCCGGCGGAACACCATCGACAATACAACCGAGCGCCAGCCCGTGTGATTCACCGAAAGTGGTTACGCGAAAGAGTTGCCCAATTGTGTTTCCTGCCATCACGGCTCCGTTATGAGTGTTGTGTATGTGCGCGTGTATTTAGTCTTTATAAATGCTGAAGTGCTCGCGAGCAGCAACTAACTGCTCTTTGGTCAGCATGAATACACCTTCACCGCCGTTGTCGAACTCCAGCCAGGTGAACGGTACATCCGGGTATTGCTCTATCAGATGTACCATGCTGTTTCCGACTTCACAAATCAGAATACCGTTATCCGACAGGTAGTCCGGAGCGTTACCCAGAATGCGGCGGGTAAGTTTTAGTCCATCGCTGCCGGACGCCAGACCCAGCTCAGGTTCATGACGATATTCGTTTGGCAGATCGGACATATCTTCCGCATCGACATACGGCGGATTGGTCACAATCAGGTCATACTGGACTTTCAGCAGATCGCGGAACAGATCGGAACGGATCGGCGTAACATGATGGATCAGGCCGTGCTCTTCAATATTGTGTTCGGTCACCGCCAGCGCGTCGGTGGAAATATCCACCGCATCCACTTCAGCCTCCGGGAAAGCATAGGCGCAGGCAATGGCAATACAGCCGCTGCCGGTACACATATCCAGGATATGCTGCGGCTGCTCATTAATAAGGCCCGCAAAGCGGTTATTAATAAGCTCGCCAATCGGCGAACGTGGTACCAACACGCGCTCATCAACATAAAACTCATGCCCGCAGAACCAGGCTTTGTTGGTCAAATAAGCGACCGGAATGCGCTCGTTGACGCGGCGAATCACGCGTTCAACAATGCGATGGCGCTCGCTGGAAGTCAGACGCGCGGTACGCATATCTTCTGGAATATCCAGCGGCAGATAAAGTGACGGCAGCACCAGTTGTACGGCCTCGTCCCATGGGTTATCCGTGCCATGGCCATACCAGATGTTCGCCGCGCTAAAACGGCTGACCGCCCAACGCAACATGTCCTGAATGGTATGCAGTTCACTCACTGCTTCATCGACGAAAATTTTATCCACGTATTCCTCCAGGGCATGCTCGTATTAATTTCGGCGGCTAGTTTGCCACGAAGACGGCGATAAATCAGCATTCACACAGGGCCTGAGCGCGAAAATTGCGTTTTAAGCGATCGGATGCCCGCCGAGTCGGGTTAAACTAACGAAAAATAAAAGATGAGACTCTCGAATGAAAAAGAAAACATCGCTCAGCGAGGAGGATCAGACGCTGTTTCGCCAGCTGATGACCGGCACGCGTAAAATGAAACAGGACACCATTGTTCACCGACCGCTACGTAAAAAAATTACCGAGGTTCCGGTTAAAAGGCTGCTGCAGGAACAAGCTGATGCCAGTCACTATTTCTCGGACGAGTTTCAGCCGCTGCTGAATACGGACGGCCCGGTAAGATATCTGCGTGCCGACGTCAGCCATTTCGAACTGAAGAAAATGCGCCGTGGCGATTACTCCCCGGAGCTGTTTCTCGATCTGCACGGGCTGACCCAGCAGCAGGCCAAACAGGAGTTAGGCGCGCTGATTGCCGCCTGTCGTCGTGAGCATGTGTTTTGCGCCTGCGTGATGCATGGCCACGGAAAACATATTCTTAAGCAGCAAACACCGCTCTGGTTGGCGCAGCATCCGCACGTGATGGCCTTTCATCAAGCGCCAAAAGAGTACGGTGGCGACGCCGCGCTGCTGCTGCTGATTGAAGTGGAAGAGTGGCAACCGCCCGAACTTCCCTGATGCAGAAAAACAGAAAGAGCCGCATTTGCGGCTCTTTGATTTTCCGGATGACGGCTGTGCCTTATCCGATTCCAGGCTTTTTAAATCGCTTTTGCCATTTTTAGGTTACACGGGCTCATCTGCCAGTTAAAAGTACCCTTCCCGCTCTCATCAAGCGTTACGCTGGCAATCGCTGATGTGGTAAACATCGGCGGTGTTTCGCCAGGGCAAAGTTCAGACACCAGATACCCCACTAAAGGTAAGTGAGAGATGACCAGCGCCGTGGCGATACCTTCATTGGCCAGAGCCTGTAAATAGGCGCTGACCAGACCGACATCGCCGCAGGGAGTCAACTCCGGCAAAACATCCACACCGGTTGGCAGGTTCATACACTCCCCCACCACATCCAGCGTTTGTTCGGCTCGTAGGAACGGGCTCACCAGAACACGTTCGATATCCACTTTTTGACCTTTCAGCCAGTTCGCCATCAGGCGAGATTCGTCACAACCACAGGAGGTTAAGGGACGAACCGAATCACTGGCGGCATCGAGGGCTGCGTCGCCGTGACGCATGATAAAAACTTGCATATTGCACCGCTTTTGTTAACCAGAATCACCGACACCTTTATCCACAGCCCCTATTGACCGTGGTAACGATGTGGTGGCCGGCATTGTGCCTTATCCATTCACCGAATGAAACGCTGTTTTTTACCTCAACGGCGTAAGTATAGTCAATCTCTGTTTACATTTTGAGCGCGACCCATACATTCAGTGCGGATTCATCCTACCTTTGACCTCATGAATTCAGGTCAGTTTCCCCATTACTCCAGAATCTTTCACCGCGTTCCGCCATCTGCAATAACTGCTCACACGGCGTAAACCGCGAGCCGTATTGCGTGGTCAGTCGTTGCAGAGCAGCAACCACTTCACCCGCGCCGAGCGAATCCATATACCGGAACGGGCCGCCGAGGAAGGGCGGAAAACCAATACCAAATACAGCGCCGATATCGCCATCACGCGCGCTGCGGATAATCTTCTCATCAAAACAGCGTGCTGCTTCATTGAGCATTAACATGACGCACCGCTCGGCTATCTGCGCGGCGGTGAGTCGGCCCTGCCCCTGGACGCCAATAAGCGTATAAATTGCAGGGTCGACCTGTTTTTTGCTTTTACGCCCTTTCGCTCCATAAAGATAGAAACCCCGACCATTTTTTCTACCTTTGCGATCGTCATTCAAAATTGAAGCAACAACATTTGCAGGCGCGCTAAAACGTTCTCCATATGCAGCCTCAAGCACTGGTATAATTTTAGTGCCCGTATCAATTCCGACCTCATCCAAAAGTTGGATTGGCCCGACCGGAAAACCAAACTTAACCAGCGCGGCGTCAATGGCTTCAACCCGCTCGCCTTCGGTCAGCATACGAATAGCTTCGTTAATGTATGGCGCTAAAATGCGGTTAACATAAAATCCGGCCTTATCTCTGACCACTATCGGCGTTTTGCCCTGCTTTTTCGCCAGTTTAACGGTTGTGGCAATTGTCTGCTCAGAGGTCGTGGCATGCGGGATAACCTCGACCAGCGGCATTTTTTCCACCGGGCTAAAGAAGTGCAAACCAATTACTTGTTGAGGTCTGGCAGCGTTCGCCGCAATATCGCCAATCGGCAAAGATGAGGTGTTAGAGGCAAAAATGGTATGAGATGCGCAATTTTGCTCAACTTCTGCCACCATCTGTTGTTTTAACGCCAGATCTTCAAATACGGCTTCAATAACCAGATCGCGATGAGCGAAGCCACGGTAATCGGTTGATCCCGAAATCAGCGCCAGCTGTTTATCACGCTCACTGGCTTTGATATGACGGCGGCGAACCTTCGTTTCAAGCTGATCCCAGCTGTACTTCAGCGCGTGGTTGATTCCCTTGGCATTTATATCTTTGATACGCACTGGCAAGCCGCCTTTACAGGCCGTCACATAGGCAATACCGCCCCCCATCAGACCGCCGCCCAAAATGCCTACACTGTTTAGCGGGCCGGGCTTCACATCACTTCCGGGATCCTTTTTCACATCGGTGTTGGCAAAAAAGATGTGCCGCAGCGCCTGAGACTGAGATGTCATCGCCAGTTCGCCAAACGCGCGGGCTTCGGCGTCGTAACCGCTGCTGCTGCCTTGCGCCAGGCCGGTTTCGATGACCTCAAGGATACGTTCTGTTGCAGGGTAGTTGCCCTGCGTTTTTTGCGCCGTCTTTTTACTGGCCATGCGGAATAACAGCGCCCGCCCCAGCGGCCCCGCTAGCACACGCTCTCGCACCGGCAGAGTACGGTGTGCGGGACTATCCTTTTTGGCCAGTTCTACGGCCGCTTCCAGCAAAATGGTATGCGGTACAACTTCATCCACTAAACCCACTTTCAGCGCCTGTTTTGCGCGTAGTTGTTTTCCGGTGAGGATCATATCCAGCGCGGTACTGACGCCAATCAGACGGGGCAACCGCTGGGTACCGCCAGAGCCAGGCAGCAGACCAAGCTGCACTTCCGGTAAACCCAGTACGGTTTTAGCATCATCGGTACAAATACGATTGTGGCACGCCAGCGCCATCTCCAGGCCACCGCCGAGACAGGCGCCATGAATTGCGGCGATTACGGGGATCGGCAAGGCATTAATTTCCGCCATAATCTGCTGCCCCTGGCGTGCCAGCGTTTCAGCTTCCTGCGCGCTGCGACAGCGACCAATCATGTTGATATCCGCCCCGGCAATGAAGTTATCGGGTTTCGCCGAAATGAACACCACGCCGCGTAATGCTTTGTTATCGCGAATTTGTTTCAGAATGACCCGAACCTGGGAGGCAAATTCCGCCTTCAGGGTATTCATTTTCTCTCCGGGCACATCAATGGTGACAACAGCGACGTTATCCAGACGTACGTTTAGCGTAAAAGCCGATGTCATTTCCATTATTCCGCCTCCAGAACCATTGCCGCACCCAGACCACCTGCAGCACAGGCTGTCACTAAACCAAAACCACCGCCACGACGTCGTAACTCATGGAGAGTTTGGGTGATCATGCGAGCACCGGTGGCGGCGAAGGGGTGTCCATAGGCAATCGATCCGCCCAGCACGTTAAATTTACTGTCATCGACCTCGCCCGTGGCATGCGCCCTGCCCAGCACTTCGCGGGCAAAACGTTCGCTACCCAGCAGTTGAAGATTCGCCAGCGTTTGTGCGGCAAATGCTTCATGCATATCGATCAGGGTTAAATCAGCCATGGTCAGACCCGCTCTCTCCAGGGCAAGCGGCGTTGACCACGCCGGCCCCAACAGCATGTCCTGCCAGACATCGATGGCGGTAAAGGCAAAACTACGCAGGTATCCCAGCGGCACCAGCCCCAACTCTTTCGCACGCGATTCCGTCATCATAATCACGGCGGCTGCGCCGTCGGTTAGCGGGGTACTGTTCGCCGCGGTAACGGTGCCATGCTTTCGGTCAAAGGCCGGACGCAGTTTGGCGTAATCGGCCAGCGTAGAGTTGCCGCGAATATTGTTATCTTCTGAAAAAGGATCTTTGAAAGGTGGCGCGTAGGTGGTCATCACCTCATCTGCCAGTTTTCCTTCAGACCACGCCTGAGCGGCGCGCTGATGAGAACGGTGCGCCAGGGCATCCTGTTGCTCTCGCGTAATCCCATAAGTTTTGGCCATTTGCTCGGCCGTATCCCCCATGCGTAAACCGGTGGAATACTCGGCGACGGCTGGCGGTACGGGCATCAGGTCACGTAAGCGCAGTCGGGAGAAAAGTTTAAGACGCTGACCGGTAGTCCGGGCCTTATTGACATCCACCAGCACCCGCGCCAACTTTTTGCTAACGCCAATAGGCAGAACTGACGAGGAGTCCGCACCGCCGGCAATTCCTGCGCGGATAGTCCCCGCCATCAGGCTTTCCGCGACATTCGCCACCGCCTGGAAGCTGGTGGCGCAGGCTCTGCTTACACTGTAGGCATCGGTGTGCACATTCATCCCGGTTCCCAGCACGATTTCACGAGCAATATTTGGGGCTTCGGGCATTTGCACCACCTGGCCAAAGACCAGTTGCTCAATCACATCAGCAGAAATTTCGCTGCGCGCCAGCAGCTCGCCAACGACCATTTTCCCCAAATCTACGGCGGGAATGCCATGAAACGCGGTTGCCTGGCGGGCAAATGGCGTACGCAATCCGCTTACGATGGCGATGCGATCGCCCTGGCGGGTAACCAGCGGTAAAGCCTGACTCATAACACTCCCCTGTAAAAAATAAAAATAAGTGGTCTGACCTGATCACAGTCTTAACCAATTTTTTACATTTAGCCAAGCAGGGAGAAAAGAAAGTGGGAGCTAAGACACAGTGAATAATCACTGACAGTGACGAAAAAGCCCTTGCTACCGGGTAACAAGGGCCTTTAAAGAAGGGATTAACGCAGACCCAGCTGGAAGATCAGCGTTTCAGCTTCACAGGCAAAAACAAAGTCGATATCCAAACGCACACCTTCAGACTCTTCAGTAAAGGTCGAGGTGATTTGGCAAGGCTCAGATTCCACGCCACGCGCCTTCTCAGTCAGAGCGGCCAGCGTTTCTTCTGCCTCTGCACGATTCGCGAACACACGGCTGTATGACGCGGTGCAATCGGAGTTGTCCATGATGGTGCCAACATCCATACAGCAGCAAACCGGGGTTTCATCAGCACTGCATTTACTCATTGTAGATTTCCTCTGTATTCGCACCTGTGGTGCCAGATAAACGATGGGGATATTTTACGCTCCCATTATTCGCCTCTCCAGTCGTTAATTGTATGAAATGGGATAAGTGACCGAAATCACACTTAAAAATGATCTAAAACAAAAATCACCCAAACAGGTGAGTGTGCATACCCGCAATTTTGCCAGCTGGATCGCGTTTCCGAGATCAGAATTGAAAATATTTATAAACATACTTGCAACATTTCAGCTGGTCAGACCTATACTCTCGGCACTGGTCTGATTTCTAAGTTGTACCTCAGACCCTACACTTCGCGCTCCTGTTACGGTATGTAACATTGTTTGTATAAAAATAAATCAATGAGGTTATGGTCATGAGCCAGAAAACCCTGTTTACAAAGTCTGCTCTCGCAGTCGCAGTGGCAATTATCTCCACACAGGCCTGGTCTGCAGGCTTTCAGTTAAACGAATTTTCTTCCTCTGGCCTTGGCCGGGCATATTCGGGTGAAGGCGCTATTGCAGATGATGCAGGTAACGCCAGTCGTAACCCGGCGCTGATTATGATGTTTGACCGCCCTACTTTTTCAGCGGGTGCGGTGTATATCGATCCAGACGTGAATATTTCCGGTAAATCGCCATATACAGGACGCAGCACCGATGCGGACAACATCGCGCCTACGGCGTGGGTTCCCAATGCTCACTTCGTGATGCCGATCAACGAACAGTTTGGTTGGGGGGCTTCTGTCACGTCAAACTATGGCCTGGCAACCGAATTTAACGACAGCTACATCGTCGGCGAATACGGCGGGAAGACCGATCTTAAAACGGTCAACCTGAACCTGAGCGGTGCCTACCGTCTGAATGATAGCTGGAGCTTTGGCGTTGGTTTTAATGCCGTCTATGCCGATGCAAAAATTGAGCGTTATTCCGGTGAACAAACTGCTGCATTGCCAAAAGTCAGCCAGAAAATTGCCAGCCTGAAAGGTGACGAATGGGGTTACGGCTGGAACGCCGGTATTTTGTACGAGCTGGATAAAAATAACCGCTACGGTTTAACGTATCGGTCTGAAGTCAAAATCGACTTCGATGGCGATTACAAGAGCGGCATCCGCACCCAGGCCAACGCGTTACCTGGCGCAGGCACGGCGTTCCCTTGGGGAACCACCAACGCCACCGTCCCAGGTTCTCTGACGCTTAACCTACCGGAAATGTGGGAACTGTCGGGTTACAACCGCGTTGCACCACAGTGGGCTATTCACTACAGCATGGCTTACACCAGCTGGAGTCAGTTCCAGGAGCTGAAAGCAACCGGCACCAACGGGCAGACGCTGTTCTATAAAGAAGAAGGGTTCAAAGATTCTTACCGCATCGCGCTGGGTACGACTTATTACATGGATAAAAGCTGGACCTTCCGTACCGGTATCGCCTATGACGATAGCCCGGTTCCTGCGAGCAAGCGTTCCATCTCCATTCCAGACCAGGACCGTCTGTGGCTGAGTGCGGGTACCACTTACGCCTTCAATGATGACGCGTCCATTGACGTAGGCGTTTCTTATATGCACGGCCAGAAAGTGACCGTCAAAGAAGGCCCGTATACTTTCGATTCTGAAGGTAAAGCCTGGCTGTTCGGTACCAACTTCAACTACGCATTCTGATTTTCTTCAGATATAAAAAAGGTGAGCTTTTTAGCTCACCTTTTTATTTTTATCCTTCCTTACTCAGAATCGATCTCTTTTAAATCGTCCTGAATATCTTTCGCGTTCGGGTTTTCTTCTGGTTTGAGTTTCCCACCGTTCGCAATAAAGTCATGACGCTGGAAGTAAGCTTCTCGCACCATGATGTAAGGGTCGGAAGATTGACGCAGCAGACCGTCGGAATCAAGCAGTTGCGCGCGGGTTTCAATCCCTTCAACCGTCCATTTACCTATCGACAACGGCCAGGTCAGCCAGGACAGTACCGGATACAGCGTATCCACCATGTCGCCGCCATCATCACGCAGCGTGAAGCTGCCGTAGAATGGAAGCTGCATATACGGTCCATAACCAACGTCATAGTGGCCTAACGTACTACCAAAACGGTGTGGTTCAACGCGCTGTAACTTCGGATTAGCCATACCCGCCACGTCGATAAATCCGCCCATACCTAACAGGGTGTTCAGGAAGAAACGGGTGAAGTGCACCATACCCTGATAGGGGTCGCCTTGCAGGAAGTAGTTGACCATAACGGCCGGCTCTTCAAGGTTGCCGGTAAAATTGCTCAAACCGTTACGCGCCGGCTGCGGGACATAATCACGCCAGGCAACTGCCACCGGTCGAACAACGTATGGATCTAAAACATTAAAGTTGAAGTTGTACATGGTGCGGTTGAACCCTTCAAATGGGTCCGAACGCCCCTGCTGTTCAGTACCAGAGCTCGCACACCCCACCAAAAGTGTGGTTCCCAGCGCAAGCGCCGACAGGCGAAGCTTCATAAGTGTCTCCCTGTGTATTATGGCTATCGCTGATTGCCATCCATGACGGAACGATGACGTATCCGCCTGTTTAGATGTGAGCGATTGTAACAGCACGTCAAATGATGTCTATATACCCTGTGTTACTGATTTGATCATAGCCTGGTAATGCGCACTCCGCGGCGGCTCTATTCTAGCTACCCCAATAAAAACAAACGTTACCATTTTTGCTATCTCAGACTTTCTCCCGCTGATTTTCGGACAAAAGCCGCTACGCTTTAGCAATACGTGCTAATTCAGGATTCGGCTATGAATGACATTGAGAACGAAAAGATTGATCGGCACAGCGACGAACTCCAGGTCGACAGTGACGAAAAGCTAGAGGGTAAAAAGATTGAGGTCGATGAGGACAGACTCCCCTCCCGCGCCATGGCGATCCATGAACATATCCGCCAGGATGGGGAGAAAGAAATGGAGCGCGACGCGATGGCGCTACTGTGGTCAGCCATCGCTGCGGGACTGTCGATGGGCGCCTCGCTACTGGCTAAAGGAATTTTTCATGTGCAACTGGAAGGTGTGCCTGGGGGATTTTTGCTGGAAAACCTCGGTTATACCTTCGGCTTTATAATTGTCATTATGGCCCGCCAGCAACTGTTTACCGAAAATACCGTCACCGCCGTCCTGCCAGTAATGCAAAACCCTACGCTCGGCAATTTTGGCCTGCTGATGCGCCTGTGGAGCGTGGTTCTGCTGGGTAATATTATTGGCACCGGGGTTGCCGCATGGGCGTTTGAGCATATGCCGATTTTTGATGAAGAAACCCGCGATGCTTTTGTCAAAATCGGCATGGATGTGATGAAAAACACGCCAACGGAGATGTTTTCCAACGCCATCATTTCTGGCTGGTTAATTGCCACAATGGTATGGATGTTTCCCGCCGCCGGGGCAGCAAAAATTGTGGTCATTATTCTGATGACCTGGCTGATTGCGCTGGGCGATACCACGCACATCGTCGTCGGCTCGGTGGAAATTCTCTATCTGGTCTTTAATGGCACGCTGCACTGGAGTGATTTCTTCTGGCCCTTTGCGCTACCAACGCTCGCCGGAAATATCTGTGGCGGAACGTTTATCTTCGCGCTGATGAGCCACGCGCAAATCCGCAATGATATGAGCAATAAACGCAAAGAAGAAGCCAGGTTACAAGCCAGGCGGGATGAGCAAAAGCAGAAAAACCAGAAAAAACAGGCTTGAATGGTGACGGTTTGAGCAGTTGGGCGGCCTGAGGCTTACCGTTGTGAGTAAAAAACGCTATACTCGTGCCGCTTCGTCCCCTTAGTTAAATGGATATAACGAGCCCCTCCTAAGGGCTAGTTGCAGGTTCGATTCCTGCAGGGGACACTTTTAATTAAATGCATCCGGCTAAATCCTTTCATTTACCTGTCAGTTCATCCCTAAACCAGGCGATAAAACGGCACATTCCTCACCGTTGCAGTAAGATTGTCGGACACCATTGTCTGCTCAGTAGCTATCCGCATCCCTGACTTTCTCAGCCTCAGTACGTCAGCAGCAATACGTTGACTGCCAAACCAGAAAAGCCCGTCCAAAGCAGTGACATCAAGGCCTGATTCCAGTGCCAGCTTCAGACGCTCACGTGGTGCTTTTACCGTTTTAGCAATTTGCTGATATGGCGCTTCGCTTGAACCTGCACGATTAATGCGTCGAATACGATGCGACAGGCGGTACTGAAATTCATCCGGTATCCCGCCGAGACTCGCTTTCAGGCTGTAAACACAACCAAAGCGTTTGCCGTTAAAGATTACGTTTTTCTGACTAAGCTGTAGCTCTTCACGAACGCTGGCAATCAGTTGCGGGGTACGGAGTAATAACAAACGGAAAGGCAGCTCAAAGCTGGTCACATAGTCCACATTCAATAAAGCAATACGCAGACGCTCTTCCGGACCCGCCTTCATTTCCCGACATTCAGCAATAACATCAGCCCACTGGCCAGCCAGACGGGAACTTTCAGTCGCCTCAGTAAAGCTGTATTTTTCAGTCTGATAATCAATACGTTCGGTCACTCGGAATTCCCTTCTGGCCACATCTCGGTATTGGTTGCTCACTTTACCAGCGACAGACTGCAACCGGAAGCCTGCGAGTATGGTCAGTGGAATGATAGAAACTTCTGCGGAAACGCTTCATTTTTTGATTAATCAATCATTAAAAATATATTTTGACTAAAATCAATTAACCAAAATTATGATTATTGAAGTATAGCCATGATTAATCTTTAGCCAGTTTGTCAGGGATAAGTTCTCCATAAACAGGCTGATTAATACCGGTAATGAGAAACATTATCGGAAATGATTCATCACTCAGAAAAAAGGAATTTATTCATATGATCAGAATCAAGACCAGTATCGCTACTTTGACCCTTTGTACCTTACTGACAGCTCCCGCATGGGGAGACGCGCAATCGCCGATAAGGCTGGTGATCCATGGTGGTGCCGGTACCATTACAAAAGATACCATCACACCAGAACAGGAAAAGCAGTATACAGAAAAACTCACTGAAGCTCTGAATGCAGGTTATGCGGTTCTGAATAAAGGCGGTAGCAGCCTGGAAGCCGTTCAGAAAGCGATTAATGTGATGGAAGATTCTCCTCTCTTCAATGCAGGTAAAGGTGCCGTGTTTACCCACGATGGCCGCAATGAACTGGATGCGTCCATTATGGATGGGAAAACCCGAAAAGCCGGTGCCGTTGCCGGTGTAACCACGGTTAAAAACCCAATTAATGCGGCGTATGCCGTTATGACTCAAAGCCCGCACGTACTCATGGTCTCGACAGGCGCGGATACCTTTGCAAAAGAACAGGGACTCGCAACCGTTGATCCTGCTTATTTCAAAACAGATTTTCGCTGGCAGCAATTACAGAATGCAATCAAAAAAGAAAAAGTGCTCCTTGATCACGATGGAAAGAGCGCTGCCCTGTTCGCTGATCCAATGATGTATGACTATAAATATGGCACTGTCGGCGCTGTTGCTCTGGATAAAGACGGTAATCTCGCTGCCGGAACGTCTACAGGCGGAATGACCAACAAACGTTACGGACGTGTGGGGGATTCACCTATCATTGGCGCAGGAAATTATGCCGACAATGAAACCGTGGCGGTATCCGCAACCGGCTCAGGAGAAATGTTTATCCGCACACTGACCGCGCATAACATTGCAGCCCAGGTGAAATACCGCAATACCCCTTTAAAAGACGCAGCGCAGAATGCTCTGGATGAAGTTAAGGCGCTGAATGGCAGCGGTGGAGTAATTGTGCTTGATAAAGCCGGTAATTACACCATGTCCTTCAACTCTGAAGGTATGTACCGGGGAACCATAGGCGATGACGGAAAACCCGTTGTAGCAATTTATCGTTAATACTATTTCCCCGCCAGGGGATGAACCGACCCGGTATGTTGTCCGGGTCGGTTAAACGGCGTCAGGTCAGACAACAAAACGATTGACCAGATCCTTCATAGTGACAGACAGATTGTCCAGGCGCTGGCTGTCGCTCGCGGCCTGAGAAACCAACGCCGCGTTTTGCTGCGTGACCTGCTCCATAGGTCGCAGTGCCAGGTTAATCTGAGTTACCCCTTGCGATTGTTCCGTCGCTACACGAGCGATATCCGCAATATATTGCTTCATGCTGGTGGTATTGTCCGCCGCGGCTTCTAGCGCGGTAGCGGACGCCGTAACCCGCTCAACACCCTCACTAATTTTTACCATATTCTGCGCGACCAGCTCGCGGATCTGATTAGCTTCTTTGGCACAACGCTGCGAAAGATTCCGCACTTCACTGGCCACAACCGCAAACCCCCTGCCCATCTCTCCTGCCCGTGCAGCTTCCACTGCCGCATTCAGCGCCAGCAAGTTAGTCTGAAACGAAATATCGTCTATCGAGGTCACAATATTCGAGATTTTCTCACTGGAAGAGCGAATATCCCCCATGCTTTGATTTGCCGCACTGGCGACGTTACTGGCCTGGCGGACCTCTTTTTCCAGCCTGATTGTCAGATGCTCCGCTTCGCGGGCATTGTCCGCCGTTTGCGTAATCGTCGTGGAGAGCTGTTCCATACTGGCCACCGCTTGTACTATTGATGCTGCCTGTTCATCCGTGCGTTGGGCCAGGTCCTGATTACCCGCCGTAATACTGCTGCTGGCATCGGATAAAACCACGGAGCCTTGTTTAATCTCCTGGACGATATGCTGAATACTTTCCAGCATCGTGTTATAGGCGCGATTAAGTGAGGAAAGCTCATCTTTCCCCGGGGTCGCCAGTCGTTGAGTCAGATCGCCGTTCATACCCGCAATCTTGCGGAGCGTGTCACTAAATTGACGATGCATATTGATAGCGATTGCCCCTGCGAACGCCAATGATGCCAGGAGCGCTAACAAGCTGACAATCATATATATTTGCCAGTTTTTTCGTGCATCCTGCGCGAGTTTTTCCGCATTCGCTAACAGAAGATTCGCCGTCACATCTTCTATCTGCCGCATCACTTCAATACGCTGGGTTTGAACCTTGAACCAGACAGTAGGATCGACATCAAATCCACCGTTCGCGGCATGACTAAACGCGGTTTCGCGTAATGAGAGGGCTTTTGACGCTTCTGTGGACTGTAAGCGGCTTTCCAGCATGGCCGCCTGTTCCGGTGGGCTCAGACGCAACGATTGTGCCAGCCAGACGTTCTGTTTACTGACGACATCACTGAGTTGATGTAACTGCCCCTCGGCGAAATGACCGGAGGAAAAGATATTTGACAGCAGCGCGCGTTCAATACCTGCTTGTTCTTTCAAATTCAGCAAATTGTAGTAGGCGGCGAATGCGTTCGCCATCTCGCCTGAATCCGTCAACTGTCCCAACCTGCCCACAAAACTCAGCACATCAGCAATGACATTAGTATAAAACTTAACGACATCTGAGGCCGGAAGCCCCAATCGCGTGACGTTTTCCCGGATGGTGGCAAGCGACAGAATGTTTTTCTTAAACGTGGTGACAGAATTGGCGGCATCCCCTTCTGGTAATGCAGTATCGGACAGTGAACGCACAAAGACCTCGATCTCGCGATCGGTTAAAGCCCGCTGCGCGGTTAACTCATCTTTGAACGTCTTCCCTTCAGCCCCCAGAAATCCGACGCTCATTCCCCGTTCTTTTTGCAGCTCATGCACCACATTTCCGGCACTACGCGCGAGCGCTGTCAGTTGAGCAATATTCTCCATCTGCCGTTCTGTCTCAATGCGCGTCACTATTCCTGAACCAGCAAACCAACATAACGCCAATAATAGTGGTTGTAGCGCGATTATTAACTTCATTTTCATCGGCATTCGATAAACCCACCACATGCCACTTCCCTCCATTGTCCATATTTTCATTATGGTTATCGGCGCAATGAGGCTGCACTTTAAATTTGATCAAGAGACAACTGATTGTTTTTTAGATTAAATACCTGCCAAAATAACTCTATTTGATTATGACAATCAGGATAAATCACTGGAATATTTATATTTATGATATCTATTCTCAAGTTAGTTAAATCATTCAGCATATTATTTCTTATTAAAAAACGGGTTAACTATCAACACGATTCGGAAAGGGAGTAAGACACAGAACAGTGACGCATACTGGAGATAACCGTCGTGGCACGGCCATTTTCTGGCATCCCGCCGAACGTTAAGGTTATAATCCTGACAACGATTTTATTGGATTAGAAGCGACGATGACAAAACTTACCCTACAAGAACAGATGCTTAAGGCAGGTCTGGTCAGCAGCAAAAAAGTGGCCAAAGTGCAAAGAACGGCGAAGAAATCGCGCGTTCAGGCTCGCGAAGCCAGAGAAGCGGTTGAAGAGAATAAAAAAGCGCAAATTGAGCGCGACAAGCAGCTCAGCGAACAGCAGAAACAGGCCGCGCTGTCTAAAGAATATAAAGCCCAGATCAAGCAACTGATTGAAATGAATAAAATCACCATTACCCGTGGCGATATTGGTTACAACTTTACTGATAATAACCTGATCAAAAAAGTCTATGTTGATAAGGTGACTCAGTCTCAGCTGATCAAGGGCCGTCTGGCCATTGCCCGACTGACGGCTGAAAGCGGCAACGATAGCGAATACGCCATTATCCCGGCTGTCGTCGCCGACAAGATTGCGCAGCGCGATGCAAGTTATATCGTTTTAAATTGCGAGCTGAGCCAGGAAGCGAAGGACGAAGACGATCCGTATGCTGATTTTGTCATCCCTGATGATTTGATGTGGTAAGAAAAACAACCAGATAATCACCCGGACTTCCGTTGCCTATTTCGGTGAACGCCAACGCCGCCACCGAAATACTCTCGACGTCCCTTCTCCCCCAATTCTGTCGACTAAAACTTATAGTGTTCTTTGCTCAGCCCGTATTTTCTCATGCGTAAATACAATTTTTTACGCGGGATTTGTAAATACTCCGCCACTTCATTAATGCGCCCCTGATGAATATTTAGCGCTTCAGTAATGATCTGTCGCTCGTACTCTTCAACCCGCCGATCGAGCGGTGTTGGTTCAGGCAGATGCAGCTGCGGATTCGCGGTTTCAGCCAGTGGGAGTAGCCCAACGGCAAAAAGCTCGGCGGCATTCGCCAGTTCCCGGACATTACTTAACCACACGCGACGCCGCATGCCTTTCAGTAACTCCCCTTCAACCTCGGGCACGGGATGATTCAGGCGCAGACAGGCTTTCTGCAGGTAATGACGAAACAGCGGCTCAATATCATCCGGACGCTGTGACAACGGCTGGCAACCGATTTGCGTCATCGCAAAACAGTAGTAGAGTTCGGCCACAATCTGGTTGGTTGCCGCCAGTTCCACTAACGATGTGTCACCAATGCCTATCAGACGAAACGGACGCCGCTCCTGGCTTTGCAGATGCACCAGATGGTGCTGCTGTTCACGTGTCAGGCACTCAATATGGCTCAGGACCAGCGTTCCTCCTTGCGCCTGTGCAATAAGGTCATTGAGTAGTCCCGCGTTCCCGGGCGTTATTTCACCGCGGATAAACGGCCCATCAGCGCTGCGCCCAAGCTGATGCAAATACCGGGCTCCGGTCATACGTCCTGTCCCCGGCTCGCCATAAAACCAGACGGCAATATCCGTTTCCGCCAGGTGTTGCAGACGTTGACGATACTGATTGACCCAGTCACTGTAGCCGAGCAGTTCAACCTGAAGCTTTTGCTGGCAATAATGGCGACGGGCAATTACGGATTGTCTCTGACGCAGCGCATCCTCTACCAGCGACAGCAGTTTGCCGGGGTCGACCGGTTTTTGCAGAAAGTCCCATGCGCCTTTCTTTACTGCCTCCACCGCCATCGGGACATCGCCATGCCCGGTGATAAGCAGGATTGGCAACTGATTATCATCCTGATGAAACAACGTCATCAGGTCTATTCCATTGCAGCCAGGCATACACACATCGCTCAGAACAATCCCCGGCCAGTCGGCCTGCAGCCAGTTTCGGGCATCAAAAGGGTTATTGCATGCATAGACACGGTACCCCTCTTGTTCAAGCAACAGAGTGTAAGCATCGAGAACATCGGCATCATCATCAATCAGCAGAACAGAATAGTCATCACACAACATCGTTTACATCCGTCAGATTAAATTGCAGAACGACGCAGGCATTACGCCCCGGTGTCGACGCCAGGCGCAGTTCGCCGTTCATTTGCCCCATTAACGATACACAAATCGATAAGCCAATACCGAGCCCCACATCCTTACTGGTGGTAAACGGCTTTAACAGTGATGGCAATAACGCCTCCGGCCAGCCGGGGCCGTTATCGCAGACAAAGACGCACAATCGGCTGCCCTCAGCCTGCCAGTGAACCTCTATTTGCGCGCCAGTCGGACTGGCATCCAGCGCATTTGCCAGTACGTTTACCAGCACCTGCTGAATACGCACTTCATCACCTGTCACCCATACACTCTGGGCTGGAAGCGTCAGCGTACCCTGCTGTGGCTTATGCCGCATAGCCAACAGTTCCCAGGCGGCGCTGAATGTTTGTCGCAGATCGACCGGATGCAAAGGCGCGCCCGGCTCGGCCCGACGTGCAAACTGACGCAGCGAACGGATAATGGCATCAATACGGGTAATCAGCCCCTCCGCTTTGGTTAACGTACTTCTGGCCTGAGCGGATTGTCCTTGTTCAATTGCCCTTCCCGCCGTAAACAGGTACATCGACAACGCATTCAGCGGTTGGTTAATCTCGTGCGCCAGCGTGGTCATGGTCTGTCCAACCACTGCCAGTTTTGCCGTCTGGATCAGTTCATCCTGCGTTGCCCGGAGATCGGACTCTATCTCCTTGCGCTCTGTCACTTCCTGCTCCAGCTGATTTTTTTGCGCACTCAACTGGCCCAGAGTATGGCGCAGCAATCCTGCGATGCGCCCGAGCTCATCGCGCCCATAAACCGGGATGGTGGCATCCGTTCTGCCAAGACCAATTTGCACCACGGCCTGGTTGAGTGCGGTAAAACGCTTCACCAGACGCGAACGAATAAAGTAATGGTTGAGCCCCCAGGCGAGAAGTAGCGCCAGCAGCGTCGCCAGCAGAATAAGTCCACCGCTGACGCGAACAATTTGTTCCAGCCGCTGGTTAAACATCTGCATTTGCTGATGGCTACTCCCCAACTGCGCCTCAAGCAGTGTTCGAAAGCGCCCGAGCGTTGCCTCTCTGGCATGGTTAGCATCAACGAGCGCTTTTTGCGCGGCGACATAATCGCGCATGGTATCGGGCATTTTATTTTTCATCATCCCGATTTCCAGTAACTCATCAATGGTTTGCCGCAGGGTGATAGTACTGGGCCAGTCATCGAGGGTACGGATATTTTCATCCGCCGTTTTCTTCAGGTTCTCCAGATAGCGGATATGATTCTCCACCAGCATTCCGTCGTCGCTACCCGACTTCAGTTCATTGAGCCTGTCGCGTAAATCATCCACGATCTGATTTTCAATTCTTGCCAGGGTGTAAACCTGCTGCTGCTCGTTTTGTACCTCTCTGGCACGTTTGAGATACTGCGCTGCATCGCCGTTTTTGGCCTCAATTTGATCCAGCAACGTCCCCTGCTGCCAGGTAAAATCCTGCACCAGCGAATTCAGCTCGGTAGTAAAATCATCATGTAGCCAGTCGATGCGCGCGGAGAGTTCACTCACCTTTTCGCGCACGAGGAACATGTTGTAGAGCACCCGGTCCAGCTCCGCCATCAGCGCCCGGCTGTCTTGCAAAATCACCGCCAACTGCTGTTGTTCTGCCGATTGTAATCCCCGGCTAAGCACCTCAATTTTGTCCAGATGAGAAATAATCTGATTGCGCAGTTGCAGCCTTACCGTGGTGTTGGGGGCCAACAGGAATTCATTAAGCTGATCCACAACCAGGTTGAGATTTCCTTCTATCAAAAAAGCGGAATGTACGCGCGGGAAGTAATCATCAAGTGAATAGCGTATCTGCGAGCTCTGCTCATGCCAGGAGTACAAACTGACGCAGCTTACGCTCAACGTCAGTAATGCGCCCGTCAGAAACGCTCCCCGCAGGCTGCTGCTGATGCTGAGCTGGCGCAGGCGTTGCAGTATCGAACCACCTTTCATTTTAACTCTTCCAGTTTGGATATCGCCTGACGCTGATTTTTAAGAAACCAGAGCTGCCACTCCATCATCTGCTGTTCGGCTACGCTTTTATTCTCAAATTGCGCAAGCCAGGCCTCATCCTCACTACTTCTGGCATCTATCGGGACGCTGGTCAGTAATGCTCTGATTTCGGGTAGCGGGCGTTTCAGGCGCGCTTCCGCACTGTATAGCGCCCGCCAGGCATCTTTCAGCTGCGCGAGTCGAAAACTGATGGCGGTATCAAACATCCGCTGCACCAACTGTTGCCGCTTAAGGATCAGCCGATAATTAAGCGCGGGCTGGCTCATCAAAATAGCCTGCTGAGCGGCGCGTGGGTTATCAGGCGCGAGCTGCGTGACCGGATATTTCCCCGTGTTCGCATCCGCAAGGATCCGCTGTCCTTCCGGGCTTAACAGATAGCGGATAAAGCGACGCGCTTCGTTGGGGTGCTGGCTATTCTTGAGTACGGCAACATAGGTGGGTGACACCGCCGAGCGAGGGAAATAGGTAAAAGTAAGGTGCGGATCGTTAAGCAACAGGTTGGCATAGTTATCAATGACCGGCCCCGCTACGCCCAAACCGCTCTTAATTTTGTCGGCCACGCCAAAACTGCGTGATGAAATCGTTACCAGATTACCGGCGCTGGCTAACAGCGTCGCCCAGCCCTCTTCCCACCCTTTCTGTTGCAGCAGCGACTCAACCATCAGGTGGTTGGTATCGGAACGCGACGGGCTACTCATCAACAGCGCGTTCTGATATTTAGGCTGCGTTAAATCCCCCCAGTCGGCAGGCGGCGGAAGATGCCGCGCCGCCAGCGCAGAACGATTAATCAACAGGCCAAACCCTGATATCGCCACAGCCACGGAGGTCGAGCGAATCGAGTCTGGCACCAGCCGCTGGCTTTCAGGCAGCGCATTATCGAAAGGCGCCAGCTTCTGGTGCTCCTGAAGATGCTGCAACAGCATGGGTGATGAGGTCAAAATCAGATCGACGTTTTCCGCATTCGCAGTATCCAGCAACTGTTCCAGCGAACCGCTGGTCCGGTTTAACGTGCGAATCATCACTGACCCTGGCTCCGTCTGCCAGCGCTGGATAATCCAGGCCGTGGCCCCTGGGGAAAAGGTGGTCGCCATCACCAGCTCTTTACCCAGGACCTGGCAGCTCGCCGACAGCGACATAAAACAGAGCAAGAATGCCCAAAAACGCCCCCGGCCCAACAGTCTGTTTGTGATCCCGTTCATAAATACCAACATGTACAAAAAATAATATTGAGACAAAACTTACCCGTTTATCACCGCTGGGGGGAAGAATAAGGTTATTCGTAGAATAACCAAACGGAAAGTGACGACATCAGTAAAGAATACCCGAAAATGCAGCCTGAATTTGTTAATACCCGCACACGCCGATGATAAAAATTCCCGTGAAAGAATAGAATTGAAAATCCATTATTAAAAAAGAGTCAAAATCTGCCACGCCGCCCAAAAATTGAGTCAATAGTGACACATTTCATCAACTTGAGTTTCTTTGCCGTCTATTTCACTCTTCACTGCGAAAAATCCTGATATTCACATCAATAAAAAATTAGGTGATGATATGTTATCAATATTTAAGGCAGGACCAGCGGCGAATAAAGTCCCGGCGGAGAAAGTCCAGGCAACTTATGGCCGATACCGCATTCAGGCATTACTCAGCGTATTTCTTGGCTATCTTGCGTACTATATTGTGCGCAATAACTTCACGCTCTCGACTCCATACCTGAAGGAGCACCTGGATCTCAGCGCTACGCAGATTGGTTTACTTAGCAGCTGCATGCTTATTGCCTATGGGATCAGTAAAGGCATTATGAGCAGTCTGGCAGACAAGGCCAGCCCGAAAGTCTTCATGGCATGCGGCCTGATCCTGTGCGCTATCGTCAACGTAGGCCTGGGGTTCAGTACCGGATTCTGGATATTTGCCGCGCTGGTCGTTTTCAACGGTTTGTTTCAGGGGATGGGCGTTGGCCCTTCATTTATTACCATCGCTAACTGGTTTCCACGTAAAGAACGTGGACGCGTTGGCGCATTCTGGAATATCTCACACAACGTTGGCGGTGGTATTGTCGCCCCGATTGTTGGCGCCGCGTTTGCCATTTTGGGGAGCGAACACTGGCAAAGCGCCAGCTATATTGTTCCGGCCTGTGTTGCCGTACTGTTTGCTTTTATTGTGCTGATGCTGGGGAAAGGTTCACCACGCCAGGAGGGCTTACCGGCTCTGGAACAAATGATGCCGGAAGAAAAAGTCGTATTAAATTCCCGACACGCTGTCCAGGCGCCAGAAAATATGAGTGCCTTCCAGATCTTCTGCACCTATGTATTGCGTAATAAAAATGCCTGGTATGTTTCACTGGTAGACGTCTTTGTCTATATGGTGCGTTTTGGTATGATTAGCTGGCTGCCAATTTATTTATTAACCGAAAAACATTTCTCGAAAGAGCAAATGAGCATAGCTTTTCTGTTTTTCGAATGGGCGGCAATTCCTTCCACATTACTGGCGGGTTGGCTCACCGATAAACTGTTTAAAGGCCGTCGCATGCCGCTGGCCATGATCTGTATGGCGCTGATTTTCGTCTGCCTGATCGGTTACTGGAAAAGTGAATCGCTGCTGATGGTCACTATTTTTGCCGCCATCGTGGGTTGCCTGATTTATGTTCCGCAGTTCCTGGCCTCCGTTCAGACCATGGAAATCGTCCCCAGCTTCGCAGTAGGTTCTGCGGTAGGGTTACGCGGATTCATGAGCTACATTTTTGGCGCATCGCTGGGAACCAGCCTGTTTGGCGTGATGGTCGATAAAATGGGATGGCATGGCGGCTTCTATCTGTTGATGGGCGGGATTGTCTGCTGCATCCTGTTCTGCTACCTCTCCCATCGCGGCGCGCTGGAACTCGAACAACAACGGAAAAACGCTCAGCAAGAGGAAGCGTCACTCCAGTTGGCTGATGCCCGGTAACCGATTTGAGTCTCGCAAAAAGTGCCAGCGATGCTGGCACTTCAATACATTCAGATAAAGAATAAATAGCTCAACGTGATAATTTATTGCTTACCGTAACCCACCATAAAGCGGATGATCAAACCGCATGCTGGGGCAAGAAAAAGGAATAATCCGGTAACCATCTCGTTACCATTGGTCAACTGCATAGTAAAAACGTAAATTAATGCCGTGAGTATGGCCATGCCGATAAAAGCACTTATTGACGCCGCAGCCCCCATAACCTGCCAGATATAGCAACTGACGCTCAGAATGCTCAACGCGAGAAAGATCCAAAAATAGAACATAGCGATACCTCCTGTTTGCCGTAAAAATTTACGTAAGTCCTTACACTCCCTTGAGTTTATATTCTAAGACAATTCCCAATGGTTCGCAATTTAAGCAACATTTTCGTTACAAAAATCACTCAATCGCTGACTACTAATTTATTCGACAGCCGTTTATTTAATCGTCATAAAAACAACGCATTATATATCGACTCATTTTTGACCTTAATCGCCGTAAAAACATTTACGCATCTTGAGTAATTATTTCTGGCTGACATTAATATTCGGGTGTACATTGAGCGTCCGATCATTCATGCCCCTTCCTGGTTTTGTCCTGACTCAGTTTTACACTCTTTACAGGAACCAATGTCGTTCATGGCGGCCTAACGATCAGTACAGACTGTAAAGCGCAGACTAAAGAATCTTCGCGATACACCTATTTCGTATCAACAACAGGTGCTTATGTTCCCCCAATGTAAATTTTCACGCGCGTTTTTGCATCCGCGCTACTGGCTCACATGGTTTGGCGTCGGTGTGCTCTGGTTACTGGTACAGCTTCCCTATCCCGTATTGTGTTTTCTTGGTACCCGTACAGGAACGCTGGCTCGTCCATTTTTAAAGCGCCGTGAATCTATTGCTCATAAAAATCTCGAACTCTGTTTCCCAAATCTGTCGCAAGAAGAAAGAGACAAACTGGTCGATGAGAACTTCCGTTCACTCGGCATGGCGCTGCTTGAAACGGGTATGGCCTGGTTCTGGCCGGATCGCCGGGTACGCAAATGGTTTGATGTAGAAGGGCTGGACAACCTGCAACGCGCACAGATGCAAAACCGTGGCGTGATGGTGGTAGGCGTACACTTTATGTCACTCGAGTTGGGTGGTCGCGTAATGGGACTTTGCCAACCGATGATGGCAACCTATCGTCCGCACAATAATAAGTTGATGGAGTGGATCCAAACCCGCGGTCGTATGCGCTCCAACAAGGCCATGATCGGCAGAAATAATCTGCGCGGTATTGTCGGCGCCCTGAAAAAAGGGGAAGCGGTATGGTTTGCCCCCGATCAGGACTACGGTCGTAAAGGGAGTTCATTCGCCCCCTTCTTTGCAGTCAAAAACGTCGCGACCACCAACGGTACTTACGTGCTGTCACGGTTATCGGGCGCAGCGATGCTGACCGTAACCATGGTGAGAAAAGCAGATAACTCCGGTTACCGCCTGTTCATCACGCCAGAAATGGAAGGTTATCCAACAGATGAAAGCCAGGCAGCGGCGTATATGAACAAAATTATCGAAAAAGAGATCATGCGCGCGCCCGAGCAGTATCTCTGGATCCACCGTCGCTTCAAAACTCGCCCGATGGGTGAAGCCTCGTTATATATCTAAAAAGAAAGGCCGAAAGGCCTTTCTTTTTTTCTGCGCCTGAATTACTTCACGCCCCACTTGTTCTGTAATTCAGCCATTCGCTCATTGTAGTTACGGGCTATACACGCTGGCTTATCCTGCTCTTTCCAGCATTCGTTACGCCCTTTCACCCAGCCGCGTTGCTCTGCTTTGAGCGTCGGGTTATTACTCGATTTTACCAGCGCCTGCTTGTAGGCCCCGTTCAATGCCAAATCCATGGCTGAGAGCGAAGGACTTTGACAGATAACCTCTTCGATACTGCCCTTTGCTACCGCAGAACAGGAAAAAGAAGGCCCGTTGCTGGTCGATTTCTTTGCCCCTGAAAAGTCGATATTGTCTTCAGGCAGGCAAATCCCGTGCTTACGATTAGGCCCGGTCCAGGAAACGTCCGGATTCCCGTCATCTTTACGGGAGATAGACACGGTATTGTTACCGCTTTTTGCTTCCCAGTAATTTTCATTGAAGGCCTTTACCGTCGCCTTAGTGCCATCAATCCAGATATTGCCTTTACCATCACTATTCACACCACCAATACTTGCGCAGCTGAAATTGAATGCCATCGGCGAGGCCGCCATCGACGTCACTGGCGTAAGAACGAGTGCTAACATCATTAATCTGGTCATTTTTAACCTTTTCATAATCTCATTCCGCGAAAAATTAACCGCATTAACATCATGGAGATATGAGAATTCTCCGAGTAAACATTTCGTCGCTCAATAGCAATTTATTACCGACAGAAATTAAACTGTCGCCGAATCACGACACTTGTAAGTTATTAAAATTAAATAAAAAAATGCCTCTTGTCTCACCTCATTTTTAGGCGTACATTAGCGCCGTCTGGAGCATAAAAGCTCAGAATTCTGAGGTGATGCAGACAAGCAAACGAAGGGAATTCTCCATTTCGTTTACGCGTGCATCAGCTCTCTGTCAGGTTAGCATATGTTCATTTAGACGTACCTCAGGTACGCGGAGAGATGAAAAGTGAAATATTTCTTTATGGGCATTTCTTTTATGGTCATCGTTTGGGCCGGTACTTTCGCCCTGATGATCTAAATTAAAAGACGCAGCAAAAAAACAGGAGCCTGATGGCTCCTGTTTGCTTTTGGGGAAACGTGTTGTTAGTCGGTACTTTCAGTGGCCGATTTTGCACTGGCAGGCAGTAAGCCATCGGCGCGGAACATTGCTTTGATGCCACGGATCGCCTGGCGGGTACGGTCGCGGTTTTCAATTAACGCAAAGCGCACGTGCGTATCGCCATAATCACCAAAACCAATCCCCGGCGAAACGCATACCTTCGCCTCGTTCAGCAGTTTCTTGGCAAATTCAAGTGAGCCCATCGCGGCATATTGCTCTGGGATTTTCGCCCAAACGTACATCGAGGCCTTGGGCATCTCGACCATCCACCCGGCTTCATGCAGCCCCTTAACCAGCACATCTCGACGACGTTTATATTGCTCAGCAATATCCCGCACGCACTGCTGATCGCCTTCCAGCGCGGCGATTGCTGCAACCTGCAACGGAGTAAAGGTTCCGTAATCGTGATAGCTCTTAATGCGAGCCAGCGCGTTCACCAGCGTTTTGTTACCTACCATAAAACCGATACGCCAGCCCGCCATGTTGTAGCTTTTCGATAGGGTGAAAAACTCCACCGCGACATCACGAGCGCCCGGTACCTCCATAATCGACGGCGCTTTCCAGCCATCGTAGACGATATCGGCATAGGCCAGGTCATGAACCACCAGCACGTCATAGCGTTTAGCCAGGGCCACAACTTTTTCGAAGAACTCCAGCTCGACGCACTGCGCAGTCGGGTTGGAGGGAAAACCTAAGATCATCATCTTCGGTTTCGGGTAGCTTTCGCGAATCGCGCGCTCCAGCTCATTAAAGAAATCGACGCCTTCGACCAGCGGCACTGAGCGTACCTGCGCGCCGGCAATCACCGCGCCATAAATATGGATCGGATAGCTCGGGTTCGGTACGAGGACCGTATCGCCGTGATCCAGCGTGGCCAGCATCAGGTGCGCCAATCCTTCTTTCGAGCCAATCGTCACAATCGCTTCGGATTCCGGATCGATCTCAACGTCATAGCGTTCCTGGTACCAACGGGAAATTGCCCGACGCAGACGCGGAATGCCGCGCGAGGTGGAGTAACCGTGCGTATCCGGGCGCTGCGCCACGGTACAGAGTTTTTCGACAATGTGAGGAGGCGTGGCCCCATCCGGGTTCCCCATGCTGAAATCGATAATATCTTCGCCGCGCCGACGCGCAGCCATCTTCAGTTCAGCAGTAATGTTAAAAACGTAAGGGGGAAGACGATCAATACGCGTAAAGCGACGTTCAGGGCGGGAGTCAGCCATAATATCCTCAGATTAACGTTAGCGCCCGGACCGTCCGAGCGACGCTGCCACGATGGTGGCACGTTTAGAAAATAGCCTGAATAATTTCCTTCTGTCGAGAGGCAAAACAAAATATTTTTTATTGAGATAAAAGAGGAAGTGCCAGAAAAAATGAGGAAATAAAATTTTTCACACTCCGCTTAAAATTACCACCATTTAACATTTTATTGTTAAACATATTACTTTTCGCGCTCCGTTGACAGGACAGGCATTGTAAATACAACAATCATGCAACAATCCCCTTTTAAGATTAAGGTTTTTCCCCATTAGCCACAGGCTGCGCGGGTGCTGGTCATCCAGCCTCAGGTTACCTATCATAGAGGTTTAACCCTTGCGCAAGAGTCACCCGTGCACGAAATATTCAATATGCTGCTGGCGGTATTCGACCGGGCAGCGCTGATGCTGTTCTGTCTGTTTTTCCTGATTCGTATCCGCCTGTTTCGCGAACTGTTGCACAAGTCAGCCCACTCCCCGAAAGAGCTGCTCGCCGTTACCGCGATTTTCTCAATGTTTGCCCTGTTCAGTACCTGGTCCGGCGTACCGGTTGAAGGCTCACTGGTTAACGTACGTATTATCGCCGTCATGTCAGGGGGAATTCTGTTCGGTCCCTGGGTCGGTATTATTACAGGCCTGATCGCGGGCACCCACCGCTACCTGATCGACATCGGCGGCGTAACCGCCCTGCCCTGCTTTATCACCAGCATTCTGGCAGGCTGCATTGCCGGCTGGATCAACCGTAGGATCCCCAAAGCGCAGCACTGGCGTGCGGGTATTTTAGGCGGAATGCTGTGCGAATCTCTGACCATGATCCTCGTCGTCGCCTGGGCGCCCACCACCGAACTGGGGCTGGATATCGTCTCGAAGATCGGCATCCCAATGATTCTTGGTAGTGTCTGCATTGGTTTTATCGTCATGCTGGTGCAAAGCGTGGAAGGCGAGAAAGAAGCCAGCGCCGCGAAGCAGGCTAAGCTGGCTCTGGATATCGCCAACAAAACTCTGCCGCTTTTTCGCCAGGTCAATAGCGAATCGCTTCGCCAGGTGTGCGAAATTATTCGCCATGATATCCATGCTGATGCCGTCGCTATTACCAACACCCAGCACGTGCTGGCCTACGTTGGCGTGGGTGAACTTAACTACCGCGATAATGATGATTTCGTCAGTCCGACTACGCAACAGGCGATCAATTACGGAAAAATCATCATTAAAAACAATGATGAAGCGCACCGTACGCCGGAAATACACTCCATGCTGGTGATTCCGCTTTGGGAGAAAGGTGTTGTCACCGGTACGCTAAAAATCTACTACTGTCACGCTCACCAGATAACCTCCTCGCTACAAGAAATGGCCATCGGCCTGTCGCAAATTATCTCGACTCAGTTGGAAGTCTCCCGGGCGGAGCAGCTACGCGAAATGGCAAATAAGGCAGAGCTGCGTGCGCTACAAAGTAAAATAAATCCCCATTTCCTGTTTAACGCCCTGAACGCAATTTCATCGTCGGTGCGACTGAATCCAGACACAGCGCGCCAGCTGATTTTTAATTTATCGCGCTATCTTCGCTATAATATTGAATTAAAAGACGATGAGCAGATCGACATCAAAAAAGAGCTGTATCAAATCAAGGATTACATCGCCATCGAACAGGCCCGTTTTGGCGACAAGCTGACGGTTATTTATGATATCGATGAAGAGGTAAGCTGTTATATTCCCAGCCTGCTGATTCAGCCGCTGGTAGAGAACGCTATCGTCCATGGGATTCAACCCTGCAAAGGAAAAGGGGTGGTCACCATCAGCGTTGCGGAGTGCGGTAATCGGGTACGGATTGCCGTGCGGGATACGGGCCACGGTATCGATCCAAAAGTGATTGAACGGGTCGAATCCAATGAAATGCCGGGCAATAAAATTGGTCTGTTGAATGTGCATCATCGCGTTAAGCTGCTCTACGGCGAGGGCCTCCATATCCGCCGTCTGGAGCCAGGCACAGAGATTGCCTTTTATGTGCCTAATCAGCACTCGCCCGCAGCCGCACCGGCCACATTGTTGCTTTAACCAGGAGTGAAGTCGTGAAAGTCATCATTGTTGAAGATGAATTCCTGGCCCAACAGGAACTTAGCTGGCTGATAAAAGAGCACAGCCAGATGGAGATTGTCGGCACATTTGACGACGGTCTGGACGTGCTGAAATATCTCCAGCACAACCGCGTTGACGCCATTTTTCTGGATATCAATATTCCCTCGCTGGATGGCGTCCTGTTGGCGCAAAACATCAGCCAGTTCGCGCACAAGCCCTTTATTGTCTTTATTACCGCGTGGAAAGAGCACGCTGTTGAAGCCTTTGAACTGGAGGCTTTTGACTACATCCTGAAGCCGTATCAGGAATCACGCATCGTCGGCATGCTGCAAAAGCTGGAAGCAGCCTGGCAGCAACAGCAAACGGGAACCTCGCCTGCCAGTCAGGTGACCCGCGAAAACGATACGATCAATCTGATCAAAGATGAGCGGATCATCGTGACCCCGATCAACGACATCTACTACGCAGAAGCCCATGAAAAGATGACGTTTGTCTACACCCGGCGCGAATCGTACGTGATGCCGATGAACATCACTGAATTTTGCAGCAAATTGCCTGCTTCGCATTTCTTCCGCTGCCACCGCTCGTTCTGTGTGAATCTGAATAAAATCCGCGAGATCGAACCCTGGTTTAACAACACCTACATTTTGCGCTTAAAAGATCTGGAATTTGAAATCCCGGTGAGTCGGAGTAAAGTGAAAGAGTTCAGGCAGTTAATGCACTTATAGCGCAGAGAAAGAGTGATGAAAGAGCCAGGCCTCCCCGCAGACCAACAGTTTTTCGCCGATCTGTTCAGCGGCCTGGTATTGAACCCGCAGCGTCTTGGCCGCGTGTGGTTCGCGTCCCAGCCCCCCACGTTTCCGTCCGGCAGTTTGTGTATTGACCTTCCGCGCCTCGATATCGTGCTGCGTGGCGAATACAGTAATCAACTGGAAAAACAGCAGCATAGCCTGCCTGAAGGCGACATGCTGTTTATCCCGGCGAAAGCGGCGAATTTGCCCGGCAGCGATAACCCCGTGATGCTACTGAGTCTGGTGTTTTCTCCGGCCTGGCTGGGGCTCTCTTTTTACGATAATCGAACGGCATCGCTGTTACGTCCTATCCGCCGTATTGAGTTACCACATCCGCAGCGCGGCGAAGGCGAGGCGATGCTCACCGCATTAACCCATTTAAGCCGCTCTCCTCAGGCCCAGGATATTATTCAGCCGCTGGTGCTTAGCCTGCTGCATCTGTGTCGTAGCGTGGTGAATACCCGCCCTGACACAGAGCGTCCGCGCGCTGAATTTCTCTATCACAGTATGTGTAACTGGGTGCAGGATAACTATGCCCAACCGCTGACCCGGGAAAGCGTAGCGCAGTTTTTTAATATCACGCCCAACCACCTGTCAAAAGTGTTTGCCCAGCACGGCACCATGGGGTTCGTCGAGTACCTGCGGTGGGTCAGAATGGCGAAGGCGCGCATCATCTTACAGAAATACCATCTGTCGATTAGCGAAGTCGCACAGCGGTGCGGGTATCAGGACAGTAATTATTTCTGCCGCCTGTTCCGGCGTCAGTTTGGCCTGACGCCGGGAGAGTACAGCGTACGTTTTCAGTCAGCACGTTAAGTGAGACAACACCAACAGGTTAGTAATATCCATTTGCATCGTTGTAAAATAACGGCATGTAGCTCCCCCTGCAGGCTTACTCAATAAAGTGAATATGCGATGAAAAACAGACGTGCACTCTCCCTGATGTGTTTTCAGATGCTGGAATCAGGTGCGGATCGTCAGACCGTGAAAAGAGCCCTTACCTCCCGCCGTGTTAAAGCTCGCCAGGCGGTGGTTCTGCTCTGTAAGCAAGAAATGACGCTCTTAAGAGCCGGGAAACTGCCGGTGCCAAACGCGCCGCATTGATGATGTCGCTTTCCGGTCGCGTTCATCCAGCCTGCAACCAGATCGTCGCAGGCTGGAGAGCGCTCTTTCAATGAAGCTTAAAACGTCAGTTCCGCCTCCAGCAACGCGAGAATACTGTCGGCATTTTCAGCGGCAAACAACGACTGGCGGAACGGCTTGTTCACCAGCTTACGCGCCAGCTGCGAGAAGACCTTCACGTGGTTAATGCCTTCATC
This sequence comes from Citrobacter sp. L55, assembly GCF_002850715.1. Lineage (NCBI taxonomy): Bacteria > Pseudomonadati > Pseudomonadota > Gammaproteobacteria > Enterobacterales > Enterobacteriaceae > Citrobacter > Citrobacter sp. L55. Next base: position 400,673 of record NZ_KZ559400.1, read on the forward strand.
AGCTCCCAGCGTCAGCATGATAACCAGTTCCACTTCGCCCATCTCTGACTGCCAGTCAACGGGATGAGCAAGCCGGGCAATACTGATGCTGGAATGGCGGATCCACTGGGACTTAGTGTGCGGAATAGCCACACCAAAACCGACAGCAGTGGTGACTATCTCTTCGCGCTGCCAGATATCTTCCTCCAGCTCAAACGGATGTTCAGTTCGCCCATTAACACCCAGATTGCCGCACAGGAACTGAATCACCTGCTCTTTGTTACTCAGAGATTCACCAACAAAGATGTTCTCCCGCGCCAGCAGCGGACGCACGTCTTTCTGCGGTGCAAACTGGTTGAGCAGATCTTCTATCTCTAGAGCGCTACGGCACTCACAGGCCCGTATGGCGAGTTCACGGCATGCCTGGCCCTCCAGTTGACGAAGCTGACTTTTCACCGCCGGAATACGTGGACTGCTCATGCTCAGCTCGTCGAGTCCTAAGCCCAGTAGCAGCGGTAAATAGCGTCCTTCGCCCCCCAGTTCGCCGCAAATGCCCACCCATTTACCGCGTTCGTGCGCCACGCGGACAATCTGCTGCAACATTCGCAGGAACGACGGCGTAATCGGGTTGTACAACGGCGAAACGCGCGGGTTATTACGATCGACGGCGTACAGGTACTGGGTCATGTCGTTTGAACCAATACTGAAGAAATCCACCTCATCGCAGAAATGGTCGATGATGTAACACACCGACGGCACTTCAACCATAATCCCCAATGAAATTGTCGGAGCATGGCGTAAACCGTCGGCTTTCAGTGCCACCAGCGCTTTTTGCAGTTCGCTTTTTACCCACAAAATCTGGTCAAGGCTGTGCACCATTGGGATCATCAGTTGCGCATTGCCGAAGGTTGCCGCACGTAAGATGGCGCGCAGCTGCGTGCGAAACAGTCCGGCAAACTCTGGGTAAATTCGCACCGCGCGATAGCCCAGGAAAGGATTCTCTTCCTGCGGAATATTGAGGTAACGGATATTTTTATCCCCCCCAATATCCATGGTGCGAAAGATTACCGGCTTGTCGCCCGCGGCCAATAAGACCTGCTGGTAGGCTTCAAACTGTTCCTGCTCGTCGGGAGCGCTGTCGCGGTCCATAAACAGCATTTCAGTACGAAACAGCCCAATCCCTTCCGCGCCATTGGCAAACGCCCCCGGCGCTTCCAGCGCGGTACCGATATTCGCTGCAACGTCAATACGCTGATTATCTTTGGTCAGCGCGGGCTGGGCGGCATCAAGCGCCTGCCGCCGCTGGCATTCATCGGCCAGCTTCTGCGCAATCGCGTAATAACCGCGAACCGCATCGTCTGGATTGATGGCCAGTACCCCACAGCGGGCATCCAGTACCGCATGCTGGCCTGCATAGCGGCTAATGGCCTCCAGCGGCAAGCCGCTAAGCACCGGAATAGCCGACGCGCGAGCAAGGATCAGGGTGTGCGATGTGCGCCCTGTTTTCTCCAGGATCATGCCTGACAGATGCTGCAAATTGAGGCTTAAAAACTGGCTGGGCGTCAAATCCTCAGCAACCAGAATCGTCGGCTTATTCAGCACCAGCGCATTGCGCGGACGTCTTTCAGGCCAGGTGATGTGCAGCAGCTGTTCGCTGATATCACGGATATCGCTAACGCGCTCGCGCAGGTAATCGCTACCGGAGGCCGACAGCTTGTCGCACACCTGCTCCATATTGGCGATAATCGCCGCCCCTAACCCCAGATGCTGCTCCAACATTAAGCGACGAATATTCCCGGCAAACTCGTCGTCCTGAATCAGAGACAGATGGGCGCTGAGGATGGTTTTACTCTCACCCTCACGCTCGCGCAGTTGCTGATTGAGCTGTTCGGCAAGCGTCGCCAGACTATGCTCCAGCCGGGTATTGTCTTCCGCACTCGGCGCAATCGCGCGATAGCTTTCCAGATTATCGCTCTGCCAAAGCGTGAGCGAACCTGCCCCCACGCCTCCTGCCAGCACGGTGCCATAAAGAAGGTCTGGGTTGAGGCGAATCAGCGAACGCGGCAACGGATGCGCCGCCAGTTCCGCCTCCGTCGGCTGAACGCTGTCGCTGTCAATAAACCGGTGCAGGATGTACTCCTCTAGCGCTCGTCGGGCCTGTTCTTCATCGCGACCGGTGATGGTTAAGCTACAACTGTCATTAAACAGCGTCCCGGTGCCAATCAGCGCCAGCGAGCTTTTCGCATCAGCCCTGGCGTTCTGGCGATGGTTAAGAAATATCACCTCACTTTGCCACTGGCTGCACTGCTCTTTCAGCTCCCACGCCGGACGCGCATGCAGGCCATTGGGTAACGGGCAAAGAAATTGAATCGTTAGCATAACAACTCCTGATTAGCGCGAAATCAGCACCTGAAATCCGTCAGATGAACCACGGTTTCGCACGTAAGATGTGAAAGAAGAGCCGACAACAACTGCTGCGTCTGGATGATGTCACGGCAGTCGGCAATCGACGCCGCGCAGTGTCCATGCCGCGTAGCTGGCCCCATGACAACCGTGGGGATCCCCGTACCGCTTACGTGCACTGCCCCGCCGTCAGTGCCGCCGTTACTGAACATGTCAATCTGCAGGGTAATGCCCGCATCGGTGGCCACGCTTTCAACCCACGCGGTCAGCTTTGGCGAGGCAATCAGCGATTTATCGCTTAACACCAGCATCGGGCCATTACCAATCTGCCGATGGTTGGCCGCACCATGATCAAAGTTTTTGGCCCAGCAGGCGGTATCCAGCATGATCGCCACATCCGGGGCGACCGCGCGTGCTGCCGTTTGTCCTCCGCGCAGTCCCACTTCTTCACTGGAACTGGCCACCAGCCAGACCTCACATGGGAGAATGGCGTTATGCCATTCGCGCAGCAGCGCCACCAGCAAATAACATCCAAGTCGATCATCAAAGGCTTTGCCCATGACTCGCTGGTGCGGCAAAACCTGAAACGTCGTGTCAAAGGTGACGCGATCGCCAGGGCGTACGCCGGCCTGAAGTACCTCGTCATAAGACCGCGCGCCAATGTCCACCTGCAGCGCACTGACGTCATTACCGCTGCGCACTCCGTCGAGCAGACCGGGAATTTTGCTCTCTTCACGGGTAGTGATCCGCACCGGCTGCAATTGCCTGGCCGCCATACGCACATTTCCCACCGGCAATACATCGATCGCTCCTTCGCTGGAAATACTGCGCACGATAAATCCCACTTCATCCATATGCGCGCAGATCATTACCTTCGGACCGGTTGATTCATTCAGACGGATCAGCACCGATCCCAGGCCGTCAAAGCGCACCTCTTTATGCAGACGATCCGCCTCTTCAAGCAGGATCTGCCGCACTTCCTGTTCTGAAGAGGCGATCGCGTCCGCCTCACTCAGCGCCTTCAGTAGCGATAAGTCCATTACGCCTCTCCCGTGTGTAACAATGTCTTCGCCATGGTGTAGAGCACCTCGCCGCCGTCTGGCGTAACCAGCACCACATCCTCAATACGCACGCCTCCCTGCCCCGGCAGATAAATACCTGGCTCAACGGTGAGCAGCATGCCAGCCGCCAGAGGCGTCGCGTCGGTGGGGGAAAAACGGGGATTTTCATGCACCTCAATGCCGATAGCGTGTCCGGTATTGTGACCAAACTCATCGCCATAGCCCGCCTGCGTAATGACCCGCCTGGCTGCGGCGTCAACCTCATGGCAACGCCGACCTGGTCGAATTGCTGCCACCGCCGCACGCTGCGCCGCCAGGACAATCTGATACACGGAAAACAGCGGGCTTTCTTGCGCTGGCTGGTTTGCGTCTGGGATGCGAAAGGTTCTCGTCATATCCGAACAATAGCCCTGATACTGCGCGCCAAAATCCAGCGTGATGAACTCACCCGCCTCGACACGCTTGTCGCTGGCTTTACCGTGCGGCAGCGCGCCGCGCCAGCCGCTGGCGACAATGGTGTCAAAAGAGGGTTTGTCTGCACCGAGCGTGCGCATGTACCACTCCAGTTCAGCGGCGATTTCGCGCTCACTGAGGCCGGGTTGAATAAAGCGGCGAATATGTTCAGCACTAAGGTCAGCTATCCGACAGGCTTTGCGAATGCAGGCTATCTCCTGCGCCGTTTTTACCTGCCGGAGCACATCCGGCACGGCACTCACTAGTCGCGCAAGCAGTTTGCCCGACCATCCATTCACCGTATTCCAGCTTACCTGCTCGCCTTCAAATCCCACCGTCTGCAGCTTTTCGTCAGCAATAATGTGATTCACCCGTGAATAGAGCGTCTGCACGCCATCAAGTAGATGGATCTGATAGCCCTGAGTACGCGAAGCGACATCGGTGTAGTAACGGGCGTCGACCAGGATATGCGCGCTTTGATGGCTGATAAAGACAAACCCTGAACCGCTGGAGATCCCCATATGCGGCTGTTTATTCTGCCGCGATGACAGCAGCATCGCATCGAGATGTTGCGCCGTTAGCCAGTCACGCAGCGAGGCAAGTAAGCTCATGGTCACAATCCTTTTAATCAGAGGCTTTCAATCAGCAATTTGCCTTTGCGGTACATCATGTTGCGCAGGAACACCACCATCAGCGCCGTAATCACCGCACCTAACAGGATCCCCGCCATATAGACGCCGAGGTTAGTGACCAGCGGCCATGCCCAGATAGCCGATTCAGGGAACCACTGCACCGCCCCCAGCCAGACGGCAGCCGTCGATCCGACAATAGCGCCAACCATATAGGATGGAATTGCCGTGATGGGGCTTTCCAGTGCAAACGGGATCGCCCCTTCGCTGATGCCCATAAACGCGAGGAACATTGCCGTTTTCCCTTGCGGGTAGAGCTGTGCGTTGAACAGGCGTTTGCCAGTTAAGCGCCGATCGAGAAGCGTAGCCAACCCGAGGCCAATTGGAGGAATCACGATGGCAATAGAGCGTGCGGTTACCGGCAGAACGTGATCGGTAGTAAAGCTGAAGGCGACAAATCCTGCGGCTTTATTAATCGGACCGCCGAGGTCAATCGCCGTTGCCGCAGAAATCCCCATCGCGTACATCAGCGTGCCTTTCTCTCCAGCCGCCGTCAGCAGAGAACGAATTCCGCCGTTGATCCACCCGCCAAACGGCGTTATCACGTAATACATCGCCAACATGACGAAGATCGCGGAAAGAATGGGCAGTAAAAAGGTGGTTTTGAATGCCAGCAGGAAATCAGGCAACTGGATTTTTTGGTTCATCCACTTAACCAGATACCCGGCGACAATCGAGATAATCAGCGCGCCAATAAAGGTTGACGGGACGGGGGCACTGGTTGCCCATTGCAGCGTCGCTGGGTCAAAATTCAGTATCTGCGTGGGCTGAGTGGACATCAGTCCACCAATGAACCCCGCCGGAAACGCCAGCTTACCGCCGATAGAGTTGGCGACAAACGCGGCAAACATCGGAATAGCAAAACCAAACAGCACGCCGCCAAAAGATTGCGACAGCCAGGCAAACTTCAGTAATGAGAGATTAAAACCGCTGAATTTTCCGCTGTTCAGTGCATCCATGATGCCGGTGTCAGCAGGTATATCGAGCCAGCTATAGGCGATCAGTTGCGAGAAGGCGAGAATTACCCCGCCCATAATTAACGTCGGTACCATGCGCGAAATACCCGACATCACATGCTGCGGAAGTTCGCCCCAGAAGCTATTGTGGGAGGCCGGTGGATTTTTTATTGCCGCTTCCGCACCAGATGCGCCAGGCACAACGGTTGCACTGCGTTTTTTAATGGCCATACGTAATTCCCTGTCGATGATTATTGTTGTTCAGCGGCAACCATCTCTTCGATCTCTTTGATGATGCCAGCTGCATTTTTTATCGCGTCCTGTAACGTAATTTCGTAGACGTCACGCGACTCAAAACGCTCGTTATCTTCCGGAGTAACGGCAACAGAATGGATGATCAATGTTGCCTCAGCGATATCCTGCGCCGTCAGGCGATTTTGAATTCCGTCCGCACCCTGGGTTTCAATTTTCACTTCATAACCCGCTTCAACCGCGGCTTCTTCCAGCGCCTGAGCCGCCATAAAGGTATGGGCCAGCCCCATTGGGCACGCGCAAACGGCAATCAGTTTTTTGCTCATAATCATTTCCTCGTAATAGTTAACGAGTGAAATTATGGTCCGGGGAAAGTAACGACCGTTATCAGACAAATAATGCTTTTACTGGACAAATAATCCCACCATTCGGAAATGTGACGAAGGTCGGAAAGGCGGGCGGCAGGCATAAAAAAACCGCGTAATAAACGCGGTTTTGCGGGATATATGTAAGCCGGATAAGCGCTGTGCACCGTCCGGCATTGGTCTTACAAAATATGGCCCAGCGTCTGGCGCAGATGCGCACCGGAACCAAGCAGGCCCGGGTTATCATGCACGATCAGATATACCGGAATATCCTGTACGTAGGCTTTAAAACGCCCCTTATCTTCAAAACCACCACGGAAACCCGAAGCTTTAAAGAAGTCGAGGAAGCGCGGTACGATGCCGCCAGCGATGTACACACCGCCAAACGTGCCCAGCGTTAACGCCAGATCGCCGCCAAAACGCCCCATGATGACGCAGAACAGCGACAGCGCGCGACGACAGTCGATACAGGAATCAGCCAGCGCACGCCCGGTGATATCCTTCGGCTGCAGATTTTCCGGCAGGCGCCCGTCTGATTTGACGATGGCGCGATACAGATTAACCAGCCCCGGACCTGACAGTACGCGCTCTGCGGAAACGTGACCAATTTCCGCACGCAGGACCTCAAGGATAATCCCTTCTTCTTCGCTGTTAGGCGCAAAATCCACGTGACCGCCTTCACCAGGCAAGCTCACCCAGCGTTTATCTACATGCACCAAATGCGCCACGCCGAGTCCGGTACCTGCGCCATAGACAGCAATCGGCTTGCCTTCAACAGGTTCCGCTCCGCCAAACTGGATCAAATGCTCTTTCTTCAGCATCGGGATCGCCATCGACACGGCGGTGAAATCATTGATGATTTCCAGATGGCTGAAGCCCAGATTTTTTTTCATCTCAGCAATAGAGAATGCCCAGGTATGGTTGGTCATTGCCACCCAGTCACCGGTTATCGGACAGGCAATGGCAATACAACCATCCTCGACGCTGACGCTATGCTCATCCAGGTATACGCGCACTACCGCCTCGAGGCTTGGGTAATCCAGCCCGGAATAGGTTTTTGCCTGCGAAATCTCGCCGCTGGCAATGTCGCACAGAGCAAGACGCGCGTTGGTGCCGCCAACATCACCTACTAAAGCATATTTTGTCATTCTTCCACTGCTCCGCTAAAGTCAGAATAAATCTTTGCCACACTGTAAATTCATGGGGGCATAACAACAACGCCCTGAAGGCTGATGCCCGTGGAAAATCGATCCAGATCACATAATTACTTTATCGTTTCAGCACCATTTGCAGCGATGCGGTTGCGCAGGCTGTGCAAACTATGTCTATGACTCTGTTTTAAGGAATAGAATATGCTTCATCCACGAGCCAGAACGATGCTCTTGCTATCAACTCCTGCGCTAATTATTGGTATTGCCTCCAGCCTGGTGTTGATCGTTGTGATGAAAGTGGCGTCCGTTTTACAGCAGTTTTTGTGGGAACGCCTGCCAGTTAGCATCGGTATTGCCCAGGACTCTCCGCTGTGGATTATCGGCATGCTGACGCTCACGGGGATCATGGTCGGGTTAGTTATTCGCTACAGCCAGGGTCACGCGGGACCGGATCCTGCCTGTGAGCCGTTAATTGGAATGCCGGTCCCCACCTCAGCAATTCCGGGCTTGCTGGCAGCGCTCATCCTCGGCCTGGCGGGTGGCGTCAGTTTGGGTCCGGAACACCCGATCATGACCGTGAACATCGCACTGGCTGTGGCGCTCGGCAGCCGTATGTTTCCCCGCATTGCTAAGCTGGACTGGACCATCCTCGCCTCTGCCGGCACCATCGGCGCGCTATTTGGCACCCCCGTTGCCGCCGCGCTGGTCTTTTCACAAACGCTGAATAGCTCGGACAATGTTCCCTTATGGGATCGCCTGTTTGCACCGTTAATGGCCGCCGCCGCGGGCTCGCTGACCACCAGTCTGTTTTTTCACCCCCATTTTTCACTGCCTATCGCGCACTACACGCAGATGCATGTGATCGATATCCTCAGCGGTGCGGTCGTTGCCGCCATCGCCATTGCCGCCGGGATGGTGGCTGTCTGGTGTCTGCCGCGTTTACACCATTTAATACATCGATTGAAACACCCGGTCCTGATTCTTGGGGCTGGCGGCTTAATCCTCGGCATTTTAGGCGTTATCGGCGGACCGCTTACCTTGTTTAAAGGACTGGACGAAATGCAGCAAATGGCATTTAGCCAGACGCTGGGAGCATCGGATTATTTCATGCTCGCCGTGATCAAATTGGCGGCATTAGTGGTTGCAGCTGCGAGTGGTTTTCGCGGCGGGCGAATTTTCCCGGCAGTATTCGTTGGGGTCGCGCTTGGCCTGATGCTGCACGCCCACGTTGAAGCGGTGCCAGCGGCCATTACCGTCTCCTGCGCGATTCTTGGACTGGTGCTGGTCGTCACCCGTGACGCCTGGCTGAGCCTGTTTATGGCAGCAGTGGTGGTGCCAGATTCCACCCTGCTGCCGCTGCTGTGCATCGTCATGCTGCCCGCCTGGCTGCTGCTGGCGGGCAAACCGATGATGATCGCCGAGCGTACCGATAAGTAGTTAGCCTCCGTTACGCGTTTCCAGCGCACGGGTCACCGTGCGCAATAGCTCAGGAAGATCGGCTTTCGGTAGTACCACCTCAATTAACGACAATCGTTGCGGATGGGACAAACGGGCCAGCACTTCTTCCAGTTGTACCGCCTGCTCCACACGCCAGCACTCCGCCTGACATTCACGACGAAACGCCTGCGGCACCTGCGTCCAGTTCCAGGCGGCGATATCGTTATAGCGCTGATTCGCCCCATGTATAGCCCGCTCCACGGTATAGCCGTCATTATTTAGCAGCAAAATAACGGGAGATTGCCCGTCTCTGAGCATAGAGCCCAGTTCCTGAATGGTGAGCTGCGCCGCACCATCGCCAATAATCAGGATCACCCGGCGGTCCGGGCAGGCGGTTTGCGCGCCAAATGCAGCCGGGAGCGCGTAGCCGATAGACCCCCACAGCGGCTGAACCAGCACCTCCGCTCCACCGGGTAGCGTGAGCGCAGCCGCGCCAAATGCAGCGGTCCCCTGGTCGACGAGGATAATGTCATTGGGCGCCAGATACTGCTGCACCGTATGCCAGAAATTTTCCTGCGTCAGAGGTCCCTTCTCAACCTGAATACGTCTAACTGGCGGGCGTTCTGGCGGCAGTGAAAAAGACATCTCCAGACACAGCTCCCGCAAGGTGGTTACCGCCTGCTCCATCGGAACGTTAAACCAACGGTTTCCAATCCGTGAGGCATGTGGCTGCACCTCAATCGTGCGCTCCTGTGGTAGCTGTTGCGTAAACCCGGCGGTCAGAGTGTCAACAAATTGTGTGCCAACACATACTATCGTGTCGGCATCTTCTATCGCCTGACGTACATAGTCGCTGCTGGCTCCAGCGCTGTAGGTGCCGACAAACGCCGGATGACGCTCATCGAATAGCCCTTTGCCCATCAACAACGTGGCGTGGGCCATCGGCGTTTCCGCCATCCAGCGTTGCAGTACCGGCTGCAGGCCAAAGCGTTGCGCGAGAACGTCTGCCAGAAGCGCTACGCGCGGGCTGTCCAGTAACCGCTCGCGGGCATGGTAGCGAAACGCTTCTGCCACGCTGCTTTCTGGCTCGCTCAGAGGAACAATCAGGATGTCATTCGGCGGCGTGGTCCGCTGTTTTGCCACATCAGCAGGTAACATCAGATAGCCCGGCCTGCGTTCGATGAGCATTGTTCGCAGCACGCGGTCAATTTCATAACAGGCGTTTTGTTCATCCAGCACTGCGCTGGCCGTCGTCACCGCCTGCTGCATACGATAAAAATGCTGAAAATCACCGTCTCCAAGGGTGTGATGCATCAACTCCCCGCGACGTTGGGCACCGCGACAGGGCGCGCCAACAATATGCAAAACAGGAACATATTCCGCATAGCTTCCCGCGATACCGTTAATCGCGCTTAACTCACCTACGCCAAACGTGGTGAGCAGCGCCCCCACCCCGGATACCCGGGCATAGCCATCCGCAGCATAAGCCGCATTCAACTCGTTCGCACACCCGACCCAACGTACGCTGGGATGTTCAATCACGTGATCAAGAAACTGCAAATTATAATCGCCAGGCACACCAAAGAGATGGCCAACACCACAGCCTGCCAGCCTGTCCAGCAGATAATCAGCAACGGAATACGGGGTTTGCATGACAGCTTTCCTTCTGACGGTAACCTCATGTTGAGTATCGAAGAACTGTGATGACTGTCCAGGAAAGTCGCTGTGAAGGGGGTGGAAAGCAAGATGTACAGTTTTCATCCCTAAATTTAATTGCAGCTGGCCTTGTGTAAACGTATACACTCAAAGTCACACCTTATCTGACAGGAGGCTATATGGCTTATCAGGCTGCTGAAAATCGTTATCAGACAATGGAGTACCGCCGCTGCGGTCAGAGCGGCCTCAAGCTCCCGATTGTATCACTGGGGTTGTGGCACAATTTTGGTGATACCACGCAGGTCGAGAACAGTCGGGCGCTGTTACAGCGTGCATTCGATCTGGGGATCACCCATTTTGATCTGGCGAATAACTATGGTCCACCGCCGGGTTCAGCGGAGCGAAATTTTGGTCGCATCCTGCAGGAAGATTTTTTACCGTGGCGAGATGAGCTGATCATCTCCACCAAAGCGGGTTACACCATGTGGGAAGGCCCTTACGGGGACTGGGGTTCACGCAAATACCTGATTGCCAGCCTCGATCAAAGCCTGAAGCGTCTGGGGCTGGAGTATGTCGATATCTTCTACCACCATCGCCCCGACCCTGAAACACCGCTCAGAGAAACCATGCGTGCACTGGATCATATCGTCCGTCAGGGCAAAGCGCTGTACGTAGGCCTCTCTAACTATCCGGCTGAACTTGCCAGACAAGCGATTGAAATACTCGACGATTTAGGTACGCCATGCCTTATTCATCAGCCCAAATATTCTATGTTTGAGCGTTGGGTCGAAGAGAGCCTGCTGTCGCTTTTACAGGAAAAAGGCGTCGGTAGTATCGCCTTCTCACCGCTGGCTGGCGGGCAGTTAACCGACCGCTATCTGAACGGTATTCCTGCGGATTCTCGCGCCGCAAGCACCAGCCGTTTTCTGAATCCGGACCAGATCACCCCACAAAAACTGGAAAAAGTTCGAGCGCTGAACGCACTGGCAGAGCGACGGGGACAAAAGCTGTCTCAGATGGCGCTCGCGTGGGTTCTCCGGGAAGACAAGGTCACGTCTGTGCTGATTGGTGCCAGTAAACCGGCGCAAATTGAAGATGCCGTCGGCATGCTGGCAAACCGTCACTTTACGCCTGAAGAGTGCGCGGAGATTGATGCCATTCTGAGTCGGTTGAAATAAAGACACATTTATTAACAAAAAGTGCTCTCACTTGCGATTTAAGAGTTGTGGCGATGAAACGGGGCTTTACTGCCCCGTAATATTACGTTAACAGGCCGGCTACGGCTCGATCGTGAAGGAGAGAAAACATGTTCAGGTCACTGATTCTGGCGGCAGTCTTAATGGCTTTTACACCGCTGGCCGCGAACGCTGGCGAAATCACCCTGCTGCCATCAATAAAATTGCAAATTGGCGATCGCGATAATTACGGTAACTACTGGGATGGCGGCCGCTGGCGCGACCGGGATTACTGGCACCATAACTATGAGTGGCGCAAAAATCGCTGGTGGCGTCATGACAACGGCTACCATCGTGGCTGGGATAAACGCAAAGCTTATGAACGCGGCTACCGAGAAGGCTGGAATGACCGTGACGACCATCGCGGTCGTGGGCGCGGCGGTCACGGGCATCGTCATTAAGAAAAGGAACCTGTGGTAACAGAGAATTTTTAACAATGGCAAAGGGTTCCGTTCACCGTATGTTCATTGTTTCTCTGAAACCCTCATTCCCGTAACGGGCAAGAGAGGCTCACCGTCTCCCTTGCCACCCAGGCTTCCGGCAGGAAAAATCGTCACTTCGTGATCCATTCGCCTTATGTCATCTTCCTTCGGTTCGCTTCAGTACGCTGACTTTCAGTTCAATCCGTTTCGCTTTAATAAAAAATACCTTTGCGGCTAATCAATCCTTAAGTGACCAGCATTAGCCTGCAGGCTGCTTTTTTATGGTCAAATCCTGCGCTTTTTATTTTTCACTATTTGCCCTTGAGCAAAAATCTCCTGAACGTATCTTATCCTCAAGAGAATTCACGTCAGGATTAACTTATGAATGCTAATTTTAAGAATGAAATTCAGACATTCGGTCGATCGCTATTATTACCGATCGCCGTACTGGCGCCTGTGGGGATGGTCATGGGAATTAGCGCTGCGTTAGGGCAGAGCTATATGATTGATAAACTCCCCTTTCTGGGCAATGAAATTTTCAGAGCAATTCTCTCTTCTCTGGGATTAATCAGCAGCGTCGTTTTTAATAATATTCCTTTACTGTTCGCGATGGGTGTCGCCTACGGTATGTCTAAAAAAGAAAAAGGGATTGCTGTATTTGCGTCCGTCGTGGCTTACCTGACTCTGCTTATCGCCATGCATGTGCATCTTAAGCTGGCGGGTACGCTGGCGAAAGAGGATATGGCTTTCGTCGGACAGGGAATGGTATTAGGTATTCAGACGCTGAAAATCGAAGCGCTCGGCGGCATTATTGCCGGGCTGCTGGCAGCTAAAATAACCGACCGTTTTTACCGGCTGCAATTACCTCTCGCTTTCGCCTTTTTCAGCGGTAAAAAATCCGTCGCGATCTTAGCCATTGCTTTTTCCATTCCCGTCGGCTTGATCATTCCTTTTATCTGGGATCTGTTTACCGCAGGTATGCGCGCCATATCAACAATAATGATGGCACCCAACATTGGTGCAGGTATCTATATGACGCTCAATCGCCTGCTGATCCCGTTTGGCCTGCACCATGTCCTCAGTTCCACCGTGCGTTTCACCGCGGCAGGCGGTACGTACCTGATTGACGGGCAGACCTATGTCGGTATTTTGCCCGCTATCAATAAAATCCTGTTTGAGCTTGGTCCCACCCATCCGGCCTGGAAAGAGTATATGCCGACGCTCACCAGCTATCTTGCCTCATCACAAATGCTCACGACGCTGTTCCGCGTTCCGGCGATTGGTCTGGCGATGTACCACATGGCCTATTTCAAGAATAAGAAATTTGCCAAAGGGATGATCCTGACCGTGGTGCTGACCGCCATGCTGGGCAATATTACCGAACCGCTGGAGTTCTCCTTCCTGTTTATCGCGCCAAAACTCTTTATTGTCTATGCGGTACTCTGTGGCTTATTGACCATTCCACTGCAATTACTGGAAGTCTCCATCGGCTATATTCGCGGCACCATTTTTGATTTTGGTATTTTCGGTTTGATGTATGAACACACCCAATGGATTAATTTAATTATCCTCGGCGTGATTAACTTTGTTGTCTTCTATTTCGTCTTCCGCTTCGCGATCGGTAAATTTGATATTAAGACCCCAGGCCGCGAGAGTGAAATCGCTGACAGCACCTTACTGAACAATAAAGAGTACGACAAAGTCGCCGAACTGGTGATTCAGGGGCTGGGCGGGACAGACAATATCAAGCGCGTTGAAAACTGCGTTTCACGGTTACGTATTGATTTGAAAGATCAGAAAAAAATGGACATGGCCATTCTTAAAGAATCTGGCTCGCTGGGAACCTTTATCCCCTCCAGCAACCATGTTCATGTGGTATTCGGCCCACACGTAGAATTTGTCCGTAACGCGGTAGACGACCGCCTCGTCGGTGCGAAATAAATTCAAGGAGATAGTAATGCGTGCACTGTATGATTCAAAAAGCAAAACGATCGACGATCGAGGAATGAAATCTCTGCTCGCGCAGCCAGCGCGGGTACAGTCATGGCTCGATGTTGAAGCCGCCCTGGCTCAGGCACAGGCCGGACACGGCATGATCCCCGCCAGCGCCGCAGTCAATATTACCGCTAACTGCCACGTGGATAAGATTGACCTGACGGAAATGGAACGCCTGCTGCGCGAGATTGGTCACGGCTTCGTTCCGGTCATCAAAGTGCTGGTCAAAGCCTGTGACAGTGAAAGCGGAAAATACGTGCATTACGGCGTCACCACGCAGAATATTCAGCAAACAGCACAGCTTTATCTGGCAAAGCAGTTCGATACCATCATGCAGGGTTTTGTGGACGATATTCTGCATAACCTGGCAAAGATGGCATCTGACCATAAAGCAACGATTATGGCCGGACGTACCCACGGTAAGCACGCGCTGCCCATCACCTGGGGCTATAAAGCCGCCGTGTGGATTGATGAGTTACTGAGCGCCCAGCAGCGCATGCGGGAAGCGGAAAAACGCGTCTTTACCGTGATGATGGGGGGAGCCGTGGGCGCCTTCCACGCAACCGGTGAAACCGGCCGCCGGGTTCAGGATAGCGTTGCCCAAAAGCTGGGAATGCATTCAATGGCGATTCCCTCCCGCAACTCGCGCATTTACCGCACTGAATACATTAGTAATTTGTGCCTGCTGGCGACGACGTTACACAAAATAGCCGAAGAGGTTTATCAGACCTCAAGCGAAGAGTTTGCCGAAGTTTCAGAAGCCTTCACTAAAGGCACCGTTGGCAGCAGCACCATGCCGCAAAAAGTGAATCCTAAACTGGCGAAGGGGATCATCGCCAACGCGCAGAAATTGTACTCAGTATTGACCTCCTGCCTGTATGTCAGCCCACGTCCCTTCGAAGCAGACAGCTCCGCTTACTTTATCTTTGACGGTAATATCCAGGAGAGTATGGAGCTAATGGCTGAGATTGTGATGCGAGCCGAAGAGTTGACGCGAACGCTGGTCATCAATCCTGGTCGTATGCGCCAGAATGTGCAGTTAACGCATGGTCTTATTAATAGCGAAAAAATCATGATGCAGCTGGTGGAAAGGCTGGGCAAAGATGCCGCACATGAACGCGTCTACCAACTGGCAATGCGCAGCACGCATGAAGGCATCCCCTACGCTGATGTGCTGCGTGGTGACCCTCTTATTCGCCAGCACTTTAGCGACTCAGAAATTAATACGCTGCTGGATCCTGCTCACTATATCGGCCTTTGCGCAGAAATCGCCGAGGAAACGGCCGCTCGCGTATGGGAGAAAGACAATGGCTGATCCCCTGCTTTCTCTGGCAAGTGAACGCATTGTCACCCCGAATGGAATCGAAAGCGGCTATCTGCATATTGAAAGCGGGCGTATTTCTGGCCTCGACAGTACGCCACGAGGGGAAATCGTCGATTATCGCCATGCCATGCTGATGCCCGGTTTTGTGGATATTCACGTTCACGGCTGGGGGAGAGGGTCGTTTGCCTGGAGAGGTGAACGCCGTTCTTTGCAGGCGATGAGCCGGGATCTGGTTAACGCCGGGGTTACCGGGTGGCTTGCAACATCAGCCACCCAGCCGGAAACGTTCTTGCTGGAGAGTCTTTCCACCGCCGCGGACTGGATTGCAGACGCAAAAGCGGAAGATGGTGCCGAAGCGGTGGGTATTCATATGGAAGGCCCCTTTATTAACCCTGCATACAGCGGAATGCAGAGCAAGGACGCGATTCAACCACCCGGTATCGAAGGATTCAAACGCTATCAGCACGCCGCGAGGGGAAATATCCGTCTGATGACGCTCGCACCTGAACTGCCGGGCGCCCTGGCGCTAATCCGCTATTTACGCCAGTCAGGCGTCACCGTGTCAGCCGGTCATACCGACGCCACCTTTGATGAAACCACCCTCGCCATTGAAGCCGGTTTAACCCACTTTACCCATGCCTTTAGCGCCATGCGCGGGCTGCATCACCGGGAGCCTGGCGTGGTGGGGGCGCTGATGTACCATCAGAATACGTATGCCGAGGTGGCAAAGCAGAGCGGGATTACGTTGCGACCAGAAGTGTTCGACATTCTCTATCGGTTGAAAAAAGATCGCCGGTTGGTCATGGTCAGCGATTGTCTGGGATATGTGGATTTTCCCGAAGGATCTGAATTCCACCATTACCTGCGCCAGGAGACGTTTCGCATTCACAATCATTGTCTTGAAATCACCGACCACAGCGGAAAGACCCGAACGGTTTCACCCACGGAATGGTCCGAAGTGTGCAAACTGGAGATGAGCTTTCTGGACTCCGTGAAAAATGTGGTCGACAGGCTGGAAAAAGGCTGGGTTTCAGCCGCGCAGATTGCCTGCCTTAATCCGGCTATCCTGGCGGGTGTTGACGCGAGAAAAGGCAGCCTGACGTCAGGAAAAGATGCCGATATTCTCGTGTTGGGTGCAGAGTTAAACCTGGAAGCCGTCTGGTGTCGCGGCGTTTCGCAACCTCTGGCTAAATAAAAATATCACTGTAATGCGTATCAAGAAAAATTTTTAACGCCTCCTGGCTCATTCCCTGAACCTGCTGAATAAAGTCCTCAGCAGGTATTTTTTTGCGCGCGGAGGGAAGTCCATTTTCGCGTAATAACAGGAGATCGTCCTGCGTGAGCCAGAAATTCACTTTGACATAATCCAGCCCGGCGTACCGGAGATGACTCGATATCTTGTTTGTAAAGGTAATCAGCAGGTCGAATTCGAGCTGCTGAAGCCGCGCAATCTCATTGATGTTGATGCAGGCGGGGATTTCAATATGGAAGCGGGAGAAAAGCATCTCTTTAAAATAGCCGACTTTACTCTCTGACGAGTTCGTCACAATAATGACCCGCTTTTTCTTATCGCCAACAACCCGATTTTTGAGCGCATACTTTTTGATAATCAGCACCAGGGTTGCCAGGTGAATAGCAGAAAAGGTCGTTTGCCAGTTATGTTCAATCTCTTTCACCGCATACTGGACATGTTCCCATAGCTCAGGATAGCGTCGCTGGACATCATGGAGCTTTTTATCATCGAACCAGAGATGAAATTTATTCTGGATGATGGCGGCATAGATAAAATTATAAATCTCCGCAAACCAGGCGTGCTGATTGTGAATGGTGTTTTCCAGACATCCGGCTAAAGCGTGACAGGTGCGCTTAACGTAAGAGACCAGCCGGGCGTCGTATAATGTGAAGGGGCGATGAGTAAACGTCAGTGAAGCAATCAGCAGATCCAGACAGATATTTTCATCCGCATCAGGCAATACGGCATAAGCAAAGGTTGTCAAAAACTCAGCCGCCGAACTCTCCGTAATTCTGTGTCCCCTGCGGATACGGTGCAGAGCAAGGCTAAGATAGACCAGTAAGTATTTTCTGCCGTTATATCCCAGGGCGATGACCGGACTGATTTTATCTTCGTAATAGTCTGCCGCCTGGTTTATCTGTGCAGCACACTCATGAAGAAACTGTTCGGCAATCGAACGGCCTGTCGGCTCATTGGCCTGGTGGGCGATAAGTCGGTGATCCTCACCAATTTCAACCGTTTTTAGTATCGTCATGCACGCCGCCAGCCGCAGCTGGAACTCATCCCCCGCAAGCCGGGAGCCCTTACGCGGGATACTTTGCACAATCAGATCGCGTTCCTGCACCAGGCTCATCATGACGGGATTATCATTTTTTACCGTTCCCGCACTGACATAAAATTTTTTGTAATAATCATTTTTATTCACCACATCGTGCAAACAGAGCGCCACAAAGAGATCCTTCACCCTCTCTTCTGCCGTAGTGATATAGCGATTAAACTGGACGCGCGCTAAAAACTGTCGGTATTCGCTGTAGCCAATCCGGGTGGTAATAAACTGATTATCCTGATGTAGCTGGACATTTTCTGGCAGAAGTTCATTGAGCTCTTTCATTGTCCGTTTTAGCGTGGAGAGCGTTTTACCGAAACGCTCGACGGCCTCTTCAACGGAGAGCGGACTGTTGTCCTGGAGATATTTCAGGAAAGAGAGATCAAAGTGATTCATGAACGCCTGCCAGTTAATTATGCAGGGCACATAATAGAGGAAAAGCTCAAATAAAACCGTGACCCGTCGCGAGTCACGGTTGATTATAGCCCCATCGCCGTGCCTGCCAGTAGCCAGAGATTGAGCGCCACGACCAGTATCACAATGACCCAGCCAATCTGTTTAACGCAACGACGATTGACCAGATCCCCCATCAGCTTACTGTCACTGGTGAAGATCAGCAGCGGCACCAGCGCCAGCGCGATACCAAAACTGAGCAACACCTGACTCATCACCAGAATACGGGTCGGATCCAATCCCATCAGAATCACAATAAATGATGGCATCATGGTGACGGTACGGCGTACCCATAGCGGAATGTGAAAACGGATAAACCCTTGCATCACCACCTGCCCCGCCAGCGTACCGACCACGGTAGAAGAGAGTCCCGCAGCCACCAGGCTTAAACCAAACACCGTCGCTGCAGCGTGACTCAACAACGGTTCAAGTGTCAGATACGCCTGATCGAGATCGGCAATACCGGTATGCCCGCTAAAATGAAATGCAGCGGCAGCCGTCGCCATCATCGCCAGATTGACAAATCCGGCAATCGTCATGGCGATAGCCACATCCCATTTAGTGGCCGCATAGCGCTGTTGGCGTGTTCCGCCGTGCAAATGCTGAGTTAAGGAAGAGTGCAGATAAATGACGTGCGGCATGATAGTCGCACCGAGCACCCCAGCGGCCAGGAACACCGCTTCGGAATTAGGCAGGCTTGGGATCACCATTCCCTTACTAAGCTGCGCGAAGTTCGGTTGGGAAAAAACCAGCTCCACAATGTAAGCCGCGGCCACAAATAGCAGCAGGCCGCCAATCACCTTTTCCAACGGTTTTTGACCGCGACGCTGCAGCATCAGAATTAAGAACGTCGCGATACCGGTGAGTACGGCCCCTTGCAATAAGGAAACGCCGAGGATCAGTTTGAAGCCAATCGCAGCGCCAATAAATTCAGCAAGGTCTGTTGCCATAGCGATAATTTCTGCCTGCACCCAGTAGAACCACACCACCGGGCGAGGATAATGATCGCGAATTTGCTCCGCCAGGTTTTTACCCGTAGCAATGCCGAGTTTTGCCGACAGCACCTGAATCAGCATCGCCATCAGGTTTGCCCAGACCACCACCCACAGCAATTGATAACCAAAGCTGGCCCCTGCCTGGATATTGGTGGCGAAGTTACCCGGATCGATATAACCGATCGCCGCGATGAACGCAGGTCCCATTAATGCGAGCTTCAACTTGCGCGCTGCCCGCCCACTGCTACTCTCAACGCGATCGTTAGTCATTTTAATGCCTCAGAAACATAGCCTTTGCTATGTTTCAAGCTACGCCTAATGAGAATGATTATCAAATTCATTTTAATGGGTGACGTTGATTTCTCTGATAGCGTTTGTCTATGGATCGATAAGGATTCTGGAAATACTGGCGAGATGTTTAATTATTGTTATGAGAATAGCACAATGACATAACTTTTCACTTCCATACTAAACATAACGGAAGTGTATCACCGATCACTAATTTTGAATCTCGTCACAGGTCCTTATTATAGTGTGTGTTTGATCTCGTTTTCTTTATGGTTGTTACATAGAATGTGCACGAAAACTAAACCTGCCTCATATTTGGAGCAAATATGGACCGCGTTCTTCATTTTGTCCTGGCCCTTGCCGTGGTTGCGGTACTCGCACTGCTGGTAAGCAGTGACCGTAAAAAAATCCGCATTCGTTATGTTATTCAATTGCTTGTTATCGAAGTGTTACTGGCATGGTTCTTCCTGAACTCTGATGTCGGTCTGGGCTTCGTGAGAGGCTTCTCCGAGATGTTTGAGAAACTGCTCGGGTTTGCTAATGAAGGGACTAACTTTGTCTTCGGTAGCATGAACGATAAAGGCCTGGCATTCTTCTTCCTGAAAGTGCTTTGCCCGATCGTCTTCATCTCCGCCCTGATCGGTATTTTGCAACATATCCGCGTACTGCCGGTAATCATCCGCGCGATTGGTTTCCTGTTATCCAAAGTAAACGGTATGGGCAAACTGGAATCCTTCAACGCCGTCAGCTCTCTGATCCTGGGTCAGTCTGAGAACTTTATCGCCTATAAAGATATTCTCGGCAAAATGTCTCGCAACCGTATGTACACCATGGCAGCAACGGCGATGTCGACCGTTTCCATGTCTATCGTCGGCGCGTACATGACCATGCTGGAACCGAAGTACGTGGTTGCGGCGCTGGTTCTGAACATGTTCAGCACCTTTATCGTGCTGTCGCTGATCAACCCTTACCGCGTTGATGCCAGCGAAGAAAATATCCAGATGTCTAACCTGCACGAAGGCCAGAGTTTCTTCGAAATGCTGGGTGAATACATTCTGGCTGGTTTCAAAGTGGCAATTATCGTTGCGGCGATGCTGATTGGTTTCATCGCACTGATCGCTGCCCTGAACGCCCTGTTCGCCACCGTGACCGGTTGGTTTGGCTACAGCATCTCTTTCCAGGGCATCCTGGGTTACATCTTCTACCCGGTTGCATGGGTAATGGGTGTGCCGTCCAGCGAAGCGCTGCAGGTGGGCAGTATCATGGCGACTAAACTGGTTTCCAACGAATTCGTTGCGATGATGGATCTGCAGAAAATCGCCGCTACGCTCTCCCCGCGCGCAGAAGGCATCCTGTCCGTGTTCCTGGTTTCCTTCGCTAACTTCTCTTCCATCGGTATTATCGCTGGTGCGATTAAAGGCCTGAACGAAGAGCAAGGTAACGTGGTTTCTCGCTTTGGTCTGAAGCTGGTGTACGGCTCTACGCTGGTGAGCGTACTGTCCGCATCTATCGCCGCACTGGTGCTGTAAGCGTAAGACAACGTCGCAGTAATAAGACCGGGGAGATTAATATTCTCCCCGGTTTTTTTATGCCTGCGATTCAGCAAACCGAAGAGATAAAGAGTAAGAACTGGCAGGATGCAGAAACAAAAAACCCCCGCTTTTCAGCGAGGGTTTAAATTTTGGTGGAGCTAAGCGGGATCGAACCGCTGACCTCTTGCATGCCATGCAAGCGCTCTCCCAGCTGAGCTATAGCCCCACGATGCTTTTACGTACGTACCAAATTCATTGGGATTAAATTTGGTGGAGCTAAGCGGGATCGAACCGCTGACCTCTTGCATGCCATGCAAGCGCTCTCCCAGCTGAGCTATAGCCCCATTACGTAAAGTTTGTCGAGTTGACGGGCGGCATCATATGAATTCCCTTCGCGTGTGTCAACGGCAAAATTAACTCATAGAATTCAATCGCTGAAAAAGCAGTCAAATGAAGAACATTGCGTAACAACTCGCATTCAGTAGTTAAACGCGTCACGGTTTCTACTAAAATGGTGCTATAAAATGAACCACTAATTAACCCCACGACTATTCAGGGAATCGTTATGTTCAAGGAACGGATGACGCCAGAAGAACTTGCTAATCTGACCGGATACAGCCGACAGACCATCAATAAATGGGTACGCAAAGAAGGTTGGGCGACATCACCAAAACCAGGCGTTCAGGGCGGTAAAGCCCGGCTGGTTCACGTCACCGAACAAGTTCGTGAATACATTCGCAGCGCTGAGCGTTCAGCCGAAGGTTTATCAGATAACTTATCGTTATCCGGCGATACCTCTGTTGAAGCGCTGCTGATTAGGCTCGCTAAAGAAATGACGCCGACAGAACAGAAAATGTTTACCTCACTGATCCTGCGTGAAGGCATTACGGGTTTATTACAGCGTTTAGGGATCCGCGAAAACAAATAATATGAAAAAATTACGCAGCAAAATGACGACCGAAGAGCTGGCGGAATGTCTCGGGGTTGCCAAACAAACCGTCAATCGTTGGATCAGAGAACAAAACTGGACTACCGAAAAGTTTCCCGGCGTTAAAGGTGGTCGTGCCAGACTGATTCATATTGACTCCAGCGTCCGCGCGTTTCTGCTCAATATTCCCGCTTTTCGCAAAGTTCCTGAAGTTTATCAGGCTGAAGAACCGCTGGCAGAATACACCCACGTAGTACGCAGCCACGCGTGTCGCCAGATAATTAGCGCACTGGACAACATGTCCCCAACGGAACAAGAAAAGCTGGCGATGTATATTTCGCGCGAAGGTATTCGCACTTTTCTTACTCGTTTGGGTATTGATGAGTCTGAATAACAGGCAAAAAAAACGGCAGGATACGCTCCTGCCGTTATTTCATCGGTCAATCAGTCTTATTGCTGGCTTTCACGCTCAGCAATAAACGCCAGCGCTTTATTAATACGCTCAATGCTGCGGGATTTACCAATCGCATGCACCGTAACGTCTAACGCCGGGGACTGACCCGCGCCGGTAACGGCTACGCGCAGCGGCATCCCGACTTTACCCATGCCAACTTCCAGCTCATCAGCCGTTGCCTGAATCGCATGGTGCACGTTTTCTGCCGTCCACTCGCTAATCGCAGCCAGCTTGTCACGAACCACTTCCAGCGGCTGACGTGCAACCGGGCGCAGGTGTTTCTTCGCTGCATCAGCGTCGAACTCGGCAAAGTCTTCGTAGAAATAGCGGCAGCTCTGTGCCATCTCTTTCAGCGTTTTGCAGCGCTCACCGAGCAGTTTAACCAGCTCTGACAGCTGCGGGCCTACGCGGGTATCGATATTTTCCTGCTCAATGTGCCACTGCAGATGGGTTGCTACATATTCCGGCGCCAGCGCATTAATATAGTGATGGTTCAGCCACTGCAGTTTTTCAGTGTTAAACGCACTCGCAGACTTGCTCACCGCACCGAGGGAGAACAGTTTGATCATCTCTTCACGGGTGAAAATTTCCTGATCGCCACTGGACCAACCCAGACGCACCAGATAGTTCAGCAGCGCTTCCGGCAGGTAACCGTCGTCGCGGTATTGCATAACGCTGACCGCACCGTGACGTTTGGAGAGTTTTTTACCATCGTCACCGTTGATCATTGATACGTGTGCGTAAACTGGCACCGGCGCGTTCAGCGCTTTCAGGATATTGATCTGACGCGGAGTGTTGTTGATATGGTCTTCCCCACGAATAACGTGGGTGATTTCCATATCCCAGTCGTCGACAACAACGCAGAAGTTGTAGGTCGGGGAACCGTCGGTACGGCGAATGATCAAATCATCCAGCTCCTGGTTGCTGAATTCGATCGGCCCACGGATCTGGTCGTCAAAAATAACGGAACCGTCCTGCGGGTTGGCAAAACGTACCACGCAAGGTTCATCAGCAGCATGATGCTCGTGGCCGTGGCGGCATCGGCCGTCGTAACGCGGCTTCTCACCGTTCGCCATCTGCTCTTCGCGCAGCGCGTCCAGACGCTCTTTAGAGCAGTAGCATTTATATGCGGTGCCTGCTTCCAGCATTTCATCAATCACCGCGTTGTAGCGATCAAAACGTTTGGTCTGGAAGTACGGGCCTTCATCCCATTCCAGATTCAGCCAGTTCATGCCATCCATAATGGCTTCAATAGCTTCCGGAGTGGAGCGTTCGAGATCGGTGTCTTCAATACGCAGCACAAACTCACCGCCATGGTTGCGTGCAAAAAGCCAGGAATAAAGAGCAGTACGCGCACCGCCGACGTGCAGGTAGCCTGTCGGGCTTGGCGCGAAGCGAGTTTTGATTTTCATGAAATGGCCTTACGTTTATAAAGATGCCGACAACCGGCAAATCCAGGGAAGATTATCAGGCTCGTATTCTATCACCGTGGTCTGATTCCTCAATGTTGTTCAGGTTGGAACATTACGCTTTGCCATTTTCGTATACAAATCATGCCGCACGGACTGTTTTGCGATCGTTTTGTTTAAATTTACGACGAACGAACAATTTCTTTAGAAAATGCGTTGACTCATTTTCAACTCTCCCTATAATGCGACTCCACACAGCGGGGGTGATTAGCTCAGCTGGGAGAGCACCTCCCTTACAAGGAGGGGGTCGGCGGTTCGAACCCGTCATCACCCACCAACTACTTTATGTGGTCTCCGCCGTGTAAAACAAGAAATTGAGAAGTGGGTGATTAGCTCAGCTGGGAGAGCACCTCCCTTACAAGGAGGGGGTCGGCGGTTCGATCCCGTCATCACCCACCACTTTCTCGCCAGCTGGATTTCTTGTTAAAATGTGAAGTACCGAAGTGGGTGATTAGCTCAGCTGGGAGAGCACCTCCCTTACAAGGAGGGGGTCGGCGGTTCGATCCCGTCATCACCCACCACTTCGGGTCGTTAGCTCAGTTGGTAGAGCAGTTGACTTTTAATCAATTGGTCGCAGGTTCGAATCCTGCACGACCCACCAATGTAAAAAGGCGCCCTAAAGGCGCCTTTTTGCTATGCAGAGAAGAACCATTTCCCCTCTGATAACCATCAGCGTGAGCGTTATAACTGATACAACGGATCGCGGGCGCGGGCTGCGGTTAATTCACTGGCCTGCATACGTACCACATCCCACAGCGCCTGAGCAGCGGTTGATAAAGAGCGGTTTTTACGTCGGGCCAGCATCAGTTGCCGTTCAACAACCGGCGTCAGGCGCTTAACCTGCAAGTGACTGCCCTGCGGTAAGGGGAGCGCCAGCGCGGGCAGCACGCTGATGCCAATCCCCGCCTCAACCATCGGAAACAGCGTGGCGGGATGGCCAATCTCCTGAACGATATTGGCATCAATGGAAAAATGGGCCAGCGCAGCATCGATCAGCGGTCGACTACCGGAAGCATAATCCTGTAGCACCAGGCGTTCGTGGTACAAATCCTGCCAGTTCACCCACTCTCGTTGGGCTAACGGATGATCCTGGCGACACAGCAGCAGGAACGGTTCGGACAGCACGGCTTCACACTGCAAATCGGTGACTGCGCCGGGATCAATCACAATGCCAAAATCCACTTCTCCCTGGCGAATACTCTCCAGCACCCACTGCTGTGGCCGGTCGTGCAGCACAAAATCGATAGCCGGATAAAGCTGATTACTCTGGGCAATACACTGCGGAATAAGATGAGCAGAGATCGTCTGGCTGGCGGCAACCCGCACCGTGCCGGTTAACTGCGTTCCTACCTGTCCGGCTCGCGCAGCGTGCTGTGCAATTCATCCAGAATACGTTCCAGCCGCGCCGCCAACTGGTGTCCGGCCTCCGTCAGTACCACTTCCCGCGTCGTTCTGTCCAATAACCGCACACCCGTTTGCCCTTCCAGCTCTTTGACACTATGGCTAACCGCCGACTGGCTTAAGCCGATGATATCCCCCGCCCGGCTAAAGCTTTTGGCTTGAGCGACGGTGACAAAGATACGCAACTGACGCAGAGAGTAATTCATCTATTCGATTCATATATGGATGCAATAAATCAATTTTATTTCTCAAACGGAAAAAAGCAAAATGTTACTACCGAATTTCAGGAGTCTTTATGAAACTTTTTCGTATTCTTGATCCGTTCACGATAACGCTGATTACCGTTGTTTTACTGGCGTCCTTTTTCCCGGCCGAAGGTGGTTTTGTGCCTTTCTTTGAAGGCTTAACCACCGCCGCCATTGCCCTGCTGTTTTTTATGCACGGGGCGAAACTCTCGCGTGAAGCCATTATTGCCGGTGGTAGCCACTGGCGTTTGCATCTGTGGGTGATGTGCAGCACGTTTGTTGTCTTCCCGGTTCTCGGCGTTCTGTTCGCCTGGTGGGCGCCGGTCAACGTTGACCCGATGCTGTACACCGGTTTTCTGTACCTGTGTATTTTGCCTGCCACTGTGCAGTCGGCCATCGCTTTTACGTCGCTGGCGGGCGGTAACGTTGCCGCCGCCGTTTGTTCTGCTTCGGCCTCCAGCCTGCTGGGTATTTTTCTCTCCCCGCTGCTGGTAGGGCTGGTGATGAATATGCACGGCGCAGAAGGCAGCCTGGAGCAGGTGGGAAAAATCATGTTGCAGCTGCTGCTGCCGTTCGTGCTGGGTCACCTTTCACGTCCGTGGATTGGAAACTGGGTTTCTCGACATAAAAAATGGATCGCGAAAACGGATCAATCCTCTATTTTGCTGGTGGTGTACTCCGCCTTCAGTGAAGCCGTCGTTAACGGGATCTGGCACAAAGTGGGGGTGGGTTCACTGCTGTTTATCGTGGTGGTCAGCATCATACTGCTGGCAATCGTGATTGGCATAAATGTCTTTGTTGCGCGCAAATGCGGCTTTAACAAAGCTGATGAAATCACCATTGTATTCTGCGGTTCGAAAAAGAGCCTGGCGAACGGGATCCCAATGGCAAATATTTTGTTCCCGACTTCGGTGATTGGGATGATGGTGCTGCCGTTGATGATCTTCCATCAAATACAGCTAATGGTGTGCGCCGTGCTGGCGCGTCGCTACAAGCAACAGACGGACGCATTGCAGGCGCAACAGAAAAGCCGCGCCGCGAAGGCTTAAAGAGGACGTTTCAGGGGCTGCACCAGTTGCGTCAGCCCCTCAGTTTTAATCAGCAGCGTGATTTGCATCAGCTCGCCAAGCTTGCCCGGCGGGAATTCATCCTTACGGGCAAACCACAGCAGATACTCTTCCGGGACATCAATCAACCGACGCCCTTTATATTTGCCAAAGGGCATCACAGTATTGGCGATGTCAACCAGCTGCTCTTTTTCCATCTCAGGCACCCAGTAAGCGGATCATTTCAGCTTCATCGATCACGGCAATACCCAGTTCCTGTGCTTTTGCCAGTTTCGAACCCGCCGCTTCACCGGCAATCACCAGATCGGTTTTCTTCGACACGCTACCGGCCACTTTTGCACCCAACTCGGTCAGTCTCGCTTTGGCGTCATCGCGCGACATCTGGCTCAGGCTCCCGGTCAGCACCACCGTTTTACCTGCGAAGGGGCTGTCGATTTCTTCAGCGTTAATGACCACCGGCGCTGGCCAGTGGATCCCCTGCGCCAGCAGTTGAACAATCACCTCGCGGTTGCTCTCTTCGGCGAAGAAATTAAACACGTGCGTCGCCACCACAATGCCGACATCCGGCACTTTTTGCAGCTCTTCAATGGAAGCGGCTTCCAGCGCGTCGAGCGTGCCAAAATACGCCGCCAGACCTGCAGCCGTGGCTTCGCCGACTTCACGAATACCCAGCGCATAGAGGAAACGAGCAAACGTGGTTTCTTTCGCTTTTTCCAGCGCGTTGACCACGTTTTGCGCCGACTTCGGCCCCATACGATCAAGCCCCGTCAGTTTACCGGCGGTCAGGGTGAAAAGATCCGCCGGCGTGTGGACATACTCTTTCTCGACCAGTTGATCGATAATTTTGTCGCCCATACCGTCAACATCGAGCGCGCGGCGGGAAACAAAGTGTTTCAGCGATTCCTTACGCTGTGCTCCACAGATTAAACCGCCGGTGCAGCGAGTAACCGCTTCGCCTTCCACACGTTCAACATCAGAGTTACAAACCGGACAATGCGCTGGAAACACAATTTCGCGGGTATCTTCCGGGCGTTCAGAAAGCACGACGTTCACCACCTGCGGGATGACATCGCCCGCACGGCGAATGACGACTTTATCGCCAATACGCAACCCCAGACGCTCGATTTCATCAGCGTTATGCAGCGTTGCGTTACTGACCAGCACCCCGGCAACCTGGACCGGCTCAAGGCGGGCGACGGGCGTAATCGCCCCGGTACGTCCAACCTGAAACTCAACATCGCGTACGAAAGTCATCTGCTCCTGCGCCGGGAACTTAAAGGCCACAGCCCAGCGCGGCGCGCGGGCAACAAAGCCCAATTGCTCCTGCAACGCCATAGAGTTGACTTTGATCACCACGCCATCGATATCAAATCCCAGCGTTGGTCGGTCTTCTTCAACCTTGTGATAGTAAGCAAGTACTTCCTCCGGGGAGTCGCAAAGCGCCACTCTGTCGCTTACCGGCAGGCCCCACTCTTTAAATTGCAGCAGGCGGCCCAGGTGGGTATCTGGCAGCACGCCGCCTTCCAACACACCAACGCCATAGCAGAAGAAAGTAAGCGGTCGCTTCGCTGTGATACGCGGATCGAGCTGGCGCAATGAACCGGCCGCTGCGTTACGCGGGTTAGCAAACACTTTGTTGCCAGTGCGGCGGGCCTCTTCGTTAATTTTTTCAAATCCGGCCTGCGGCAGGAACACTTCACCGCGCACTTCCAGACGTGAAGGGATGTTTTCGCCACGCAGTTTTAACGGGATCGCGCGAATGGTGCGCACGTTAGAGGTAATGTCCTCACCCGTAGTGCCATCACCACGCGTTGCGGCGCTGACCAGCACACCGTTTTCATACAGGATACTCACCGCCAGGCCGTCCAGTTTCAGTTCACAGCACCAGGTCAGTTTATCGGTACTCTTTAGCCTGTCCTGCACGCGCTTGTTGAAGGCGAGAAAACTCTCTTCATCAAACACGTTATCCAGCGACAGCATCGGCACTTCATGGCGAATCTGGCTGAACGCGGTTAACGGCGCGGCGCCAACGCGTTGGGTTGGCGAGTCGGGGGTAACAAGGTCCGGATGCTGCGCTTCCAGCTCGCGCAGTTCGCGCATCAGGCGATCGTATTCCGCATCGGGAATTTCCGGCGCGTCCATCACATGGTAGAGATACTCATGATGGCGAAGCGTGGTTCGCAGTTCTGTCAGTTGTTGTTCGATTGATTCCATATCGCACCATCAATGATAAAAAACCCCCGACAGGCGGGGGTTTAGAAAGGAAATGTCACGCCAGAGGAAAATCAGGCGCGAGATTCTTTAACTTCGCGGATGCGGTCCTGATACTCGCGCAGTTTCTGCGGCGTCATCATGCGACGTTGATCGTCGAGCACCACACCACCCACTTCATCGGCAATGTGCTGTGCGGACTGCAGCATCAGCTTAAAGTTTTGCAGCTCGTCCCCGTAGGACGGAACCTGCATAAAAATAGTCACGCCAGGGGTGCTGAAGTCGCCCGTCATTTCTGGGTCAAACGTACCCGGATTAACCATATTAGCGAGGCTGAACAGCGACGGACCGCTGCCATCCGGGCTCAAATGACGATGGAAAATATTCATATCGCCAAATTTGAAACCGGCCTGCTGAATGCTGTTGAGCAGCACTTCCCCGTTGAGCTCGCTACCATGATGAGCCGCAACGTTCATAATGATGACCGCTTCTTTACGCTGCGGTTTTTCAGCAACAGGCGCTTCTTCTACTACCGGCTCAGGCTGCGGTTGATGTTCAACGACAGGCTCTGCTGGCTGGAAGGTCTGCGGCGCAGGTTGCGGTGCTTGCTGAGCAGGTTGCTGAACCTGCGGGGCAACAGGTTGCTGCACAGGTGGCTGCTGAACAGGCTGATGTTGCACCGGCTGCTGCGGTTGTACAGGCTGCTGCTGAACATGCGGCGGCGGTACCGGCGCTTGTGCAGGCTGACGCGGCTGAGCAGACGCATAAGGCGGCTGGTACTGGTGTTGCGGCGACTGAGGAGGAACACCATGTTCCTGCGCATTACCGGGAGCATGATTCACACGATGAACGCGAACTTCACCCACGCCTTCGTCTTCCTCGACGTTGTCGTCGAACGAATCCTCGTCTTCACGTTTAGACTTCATGCGTTTCAGTGGGCGATCGCGGAATATAGAAGACCGCTCTTTACGGCTAGTCCAAAAACCATGTACCAGTAAAGCGATTATGGCGATCGCGCCAACAATGATTAATATCAGACGCAAATCCTGCATCATTATATTCTCTGTTGTTCTAACACCTTGCCACCACGGCAAACATTTACTCACTAAGAGTATTTGTCGATTACGCCAAGTGCAAGTGTACTCTTGGCTTTCACGGCATAAAGATGAACAAAATTGTGCTTTTTGCTGTTTTTTCGAACATTTCCGAACAGCTTAACGCTCAACAACCCGGTAAGATACGCACAGTTTACCAGAGCTTATATAACAAGGAGTACGTCCTGACCATGGTTTCATCATCTGCAGTTGTACCTCGCAGCGGCCTTTATTACTTTTCTCAGGGATGGAAGCTCATCACCCAACCGGGCATTCGTCGTTTTGTTATTCTGCCTTTGCTGGTGAATATCCTGCTGATGGGCGGCGCATTCTGGTGGTTATTTACACAACTCGGTAACTGGGTTCCCGCGCTGATGAGTCACGTCCCTGACTGGCTTCAGTGGCTCAGCTATTTACTGTGGCCGATTGTGACCATTTCCGTGCTGTTGGTGTTCGGCTACCTGTTCTCCACTATCGCCAACTGGATCGCCGCACCGTTTAACGGTCTGCTGGCTGAACAGCTGGAAGCGCGCTTAACGGGCGCAACACCGCCCGACACCGGCATTCTCGGCATTATGAAAGACGTTCCGCGCATTATGAAACGCGAATGGCAAAAGCTGGCGTGGTATCTCCCGCGCGCCTTCGTATTGCTGATTCTCTATTTTATTCCTGGCATTGGGCAGACCGTCGCCCCGGTCCTGTGGTTCCTGTTCAGCGCGTGGATGCTGGCTATTCAGTACTGCGATTATCCTTTTGATAACCATAAGGTCCCTTTTAAGGAGATGCGCGTCGCGCTGCGCACGCGCAAGGTGACCAATATGCAGTTTGGCGCATTGACCAGCCTGTTCACCATGATTCCGGTGCTCAATCTGTTCATCATGCCGGTAGCGGTTTGTGGTGCCACGGCGATGTGGGTAGACTGCTATCGTGCTAAGCATGCGTTATGGAAGTAATGCAAAAATGTGTAAAAGCGGGCTGGCTTATGCCCGCTCTTATTCCATACTGCTACGCATTATTTCTCATCAGCATATAGATATGCGAATTCCTTACTTCCCCATACTTTCTCAACAGGTATGCTGAAGCGGTATCCCAATTTCATACAGTTAAGGACAGGCCATGAGTAAGATTTTTGAAGATAACTCGCTGACTATCGGTCATACGCCGCTGGTTCGACTGAACCGTATCGGTAACGGACGCATTCTGGCGAAGGTGGAATCACGCAACCCAAGCTTTAGCGTCAAATGCCGTATCGGTGCCAATATGATTTGGGATGCCGAAAAACGTGGTGTACTGAAACCGGGCGTTGAGCTGGTAGAACCGACCAGCGGCAACACGGGGATTGCGCTGGCCTACGTTGCCGCCGCCCGTGGTTACAAACTGACTCTGACCATGCCGGAAACCATGAGCATTGAGCGCCGCAAGCTCTTAAAAGCCCTGGGCGCGAACCTGGTGCTGACTGAAGGCGCAAAAGGTATGAAGGGCGCAATTCAGAAAGCGGAAGAAATCGTAGCCAGCGATCCGGAAAAATTCCTGCTGCTGCAGCAGTTCAGCAACCCGGCGAACCCGGAAATTCACGAAAAAACCACCGGCCCGGAAATCTGGGAAGATACCGATGGCCAGGTTGATGTCTTTATTTCCGGTGTCGGCACCGGCGGTACGCTAACTGGCGTGACCCGTTACATTAAAGGCACTAAAGGCAAAACCGATCTGATTACCGTCGCGGTAGAACCTACTGACTCCCCTGTTATCGCCCAGGCATTGGCGGGTGAAGAACTCAAACCTGGCCCGCATAAAATTCAGGGTATTGGCGCGGGCTTCATTCCTGGCAACCTTGATCTGAAGCTTATCGATAAAGTCGTTGCCATCACCAATGATGAAGCTATTTCTACCGCGCGCCGCCTGATGGAAGAAGAAGGTATTCTGGCGGGGATCTCTTCTGGCGCAGCCGTGGCTGCCGCGCTTAAGCTCCAGGAAGATGAATCCTTTACCAATAAGAATATTGTGGTTATCCTACCGTCATCGGGTGAGCGTTATCTGAGCACTGCACTGTTTGCCGATCTCTTCACAGAGAAAGAACTGCAACAGTAATGCCAGCATGTTAAAAACGCGTAAAAAAGCACCCTTTGGGGTGCTTTTTTGTGGCCTGCTTCAAATTTTCAACTCTCCTGGCATTGATTCAACCCGCCGGAACTGGTATTTAACCAAACTAATTATTTTGATGCGCGAAATTAATCGTTACAGGAAAAGCGCTAGCTGAATCGATTTTATGATTTGGTTCAACTCTTCCTTTCGCGGCATAATGTTTAATGACGAACGAAACGTCAGCGGCAAGAAGTTGCCAGCAACGGATTGCACCGAACTCCTTTTGTGTCGCGTCCAGTTTACGCCGATGCTAACAATACAGGCTAAAGTTGAACCGCCAGGCTAGACTTTAGTTCCACAACACTAAACCTATAAGTTGGGGAAATATAATGTTCCAGCAAGAAGTTACCATTACCGCTCCGAACGGTCTGCATACTCGCCCTGCTGCTCAGTTTGTTAAAGAAGCAAAAGGCTTTACTTCTGAAATTACTGTGACTTCCAACGGCAAAAGCGCTAGCGCCAAAAGCCTGTTTAAACTGCAGACTCTGGGCCTGACTCAGGGTACCGTTGTCACCCTGTCCGCAGAAGGTGAAGACGAGCAGAAAGCAGTTGAGCATCTGGTTAAACTGATGGCTGAACTCGAGTAAGTTCAACGAGTTCTTTTAAATATCAGTCACAAGTAAGGTAGGGTTATGATTTCAGGCATTTTAGCATCCCCGGGTATCGCTTTCGGTAAAGCATTGCTGCTGAAAGAAGACGAGATCGTCATTGACCGGAAAAAAATTTCTGCCGACAAGGTTGATCAGGAAGTTGAACGTTTTCTGAGCGGTCGTGCCAAGGCATCTGCGCAACTGGAAGCGATCAAAACCAAAGCTGGTGAAACGTTCGGTGAAGAAAAAGAAGCCATCTTTGAAGGGCATATCATGCTGCTCGAAGATGAGGAGCTGGAGCAGGAAATCATAGCCCTGATTAAAGATAAGCACATGACGGCTGATGCAGCTGCGCATGAAGTTATCGAAGGTCAGGCCACAGCCCTTGAAGAGCTGGATGATGAATACCTGAAAGAACGTGCGGCTGACGTACGTGACATCGGTAAACGCCTGCTGCGTAACATCCTGGGTCTGGCTATTATCGACCTGAGCGCTATTCAGGAAGAAGTTATCCTGGTAGCCGCAGACCTGACCCCGTCAGAAACCGCACAGCTGAACCTGAACAAGGTGCTGGGTTTCATCACCGACGCGGGCGGACGGACTTCCCATACTTCTATCATGGCGCGTTCTCTGGAACTGCCAGCCATCGTAGGTACGGGTAGCGTCACCTCTCAGGTTAAAAACGACGACTATCTGATTCTGGATGCCGTAAACAACCAGGTTTACGTCAATCCGACCAATGAAGTTATTGAGCAACTGCGCGCCGTTCAGGAGCAGGTTGCTACCGAAAAAGCGGAACTCGCTAAGCTGAAAGATCTCCCGGCTATCACGCTGGACGGACATCAGGTAGAAGTTTGCGCCAACATCGGTACCGTTCGTGACGTTGAAGGCGCTGAGCGTAATGGCGCCGAAGGTGTTGGTCTGTACCGCACCGAATTCCTGTTCATGGACCGTGAATCGCTGCCGACTGAAGAAGAACAGTTTGCTGCGTATAAAGCCGTTGCTGAAGCCTGTGGCTCTCAGGCGGTCATCGTCCGTACCATGGACATCGGCGGCGATAAAGAGCTGCCGTACATGAACTTCCCGAAAGAAGAGAACCCGTTCCTGGGCTGGCGTGCCGTACGTATCGCCATGGATCGTAAAGAGATCCTGCGGGATCAGGTTCGCGCAATCCTGCGCGCCTCTGCTTTCGGCAAACTGCGCATCATGTTCCCAATGATCATCTCTGTTGAAGAAGTGCGCGCACTACGCAAAGAGATCGAAATCTACAAACAGGAACTGCGCGACGAAGGTAAAGCATTTGACGAAAGCATTGAGATTGGCGTGATGGTGGAAACACCGGCAGCGGCAACAATTGCGCGTCATTTAGCCAAAGAAGTTGATTTCTTTAGTATCGGCACCAATGATTTAACGCAGTACACCCTGGCAGTTGACCGTGGTAATGATATGATTTCACACCTTTACCAACCAATGTCGCCATCTGTGCTGACGCTGATCAAGCAAGTTATTGATGCTTCTCATGCGGAAGGCAAATGGACTGGCATGTGTGGTGAGCTTGCAGGCGACGAACGTGCTACACTTCTGTTGCTGGGGATGGGTCTGGACGAATTCTCTATGAGCGCCATTTCTATCCCGCGCATTAAGAAGATTATCCGTAACACGAACTTCGAAGATGCGAAGGTGTTAGCAGAGCAGGCTCTTGCTCAACCGACAACGGACGAGTTAATGACGCTGGTTAACAAGTTCATTGAAGAAAAAACAATCTGCTAATCCACGAGATGCGGCCCAATTTACTGCTTAGGAGAAGATCATGGGTTTGTTCGATAAACTGAAATCTCTGGTTTCTGATGATAAGAAAGACACCGGAACTATTGAGATTGTTGCTCCGCTCTCTGGCGAGATCGTCAACATCGAAGACGTGCCGGATGTAGTTTTTGCTGAAAAAATCGTTGGTGATGGCATCGCTATCAAACCAACCGGTAACAAAATGGTCGCCCCTGTTGATGGCACCATCGGCAAAATCTTTGAAACCAACCACGCTTTCTCTATCGAATCCGACAGCGGCATTGAGCTGTTTGTTCACTTCGGTATTGATACCGTTGAACTGAAAGGCGAAGGCTTTAAGCGCATCGCTGAAGAAGGTCAGCGCGTTAAAGTGGGCGACCCGGTTATTGAATTCGATCTGCCGCTGCTGGAAGAAAAAGCCAAGTCTACCCTGACTCCGGTTGTTATCTCCAACATGGACGAAATCAA
This sequence comes from Citrobacter sp. L55, assembly GCF_002850715.1. Lineage (NCBI taxonomy): Bacteria > Pseudomonadati > Pseudomonadota > Gammaproteobacteria > Enterobacterales > Enterobacteriaceae > Citrobacter > Citrobacter sp. L55. Next base: position 435,512 of record NZ_KZ559400.1, read on the forward strand.
AGAGCTGATCAAACTGTCCGGTAGCGTGACAGTGGGTGAAACTCCGGTTATCCGCATCAAGAAGTAATTCTTGCTGCAGAGAAGAATGGCGCCTGATGGCGCCATTTTTTTTATCTGGCAGACCTCAAAATCTGCCGGATAACGCTAAATTTGTGAGGTGACTGGTCGGTAACACGCCTCGCGCATCAGGATTTTCATCCCTTCCGGCCCGCTTTCCAGCATCCGTCGCTCCGAATCCGCCACTAACAGTTCACAATTGTAGCCACCCGCGATGCCAAACATGGCCCGCGCCACACAGATATCTTCCAGCGCCGTTGCCCCGCTGGTGTCAAAATGTCCAACCATACGCCCATTCTGGCGAACCACCAGCCGGTAACTCTTCATCGCGCCTCCCCTGCCGGTGGCAGAATTAACTCATCACAACCGCACAGATTGGTCCATTTCATCACTTCCAGTACGCGCTGTGCTGCATCGTGCGTCGCGGTTGTCAGCGCTTTACCCAGCACAATACCGCTCACCAGCTCAGCACAAAACAGATCGCCAGTTCCCTTCAGATCCGTTTTAACCCGTGGATGAGCGAACACCTCAACCGTTTCAGCCGTCACTACCGCCACGTTAATAATATCTTCGCTATCCCCCGGCGCGCTGGTGATCACCACCCATTTCAGCGTTTCGGTAAGCAGCGATTGCGCCGCCGTGATGGCTTCATCACGCGTACGACACGGCTTTCCGCTCAGCATTTGCAGTTCAAACACGTTCGGCGTCAGTCCCTGAGCCAGCGGCAGCAGGTGCTGACGGTAGGCCTGCGGAATTTCAGCTTTTACATACATACCGCTGTCCGTATCGCCAATCACCGGGTCGACCAAAATGCACACTGTCGGATGCGTAGCCCGCACCGTTTCCAGCCACTGTGCTAACAGAGCGATTTGCTCTGCACTGCCCATATAGCCTGTAGTCACCGCCTTCAGCTCGCGCAAAGCATCACGCTCATTCAAGGCGCGGAGATACCCGCTAAACCAGTCGGCCGGAATAACGCCGCCGTAAAATGTTTCATAATGCGGGGTATTACTGAACAGCACCGTTGGCACTGCCGTCACGCGTAATCCCTGCGCTTTAATGGCCGGAACGGCGATGCTGTTGCCTACGCTGCCATAAACCACCTGTGACTGGACGGCGACGATATCGGTCTGTAACGCCCGATGCTTGTCGCCGAAGAGCACTGACTGAATATCACTCCCCTGCTCCATAAATTTCTCCTCTCGCTGGACAGCGGGCTTACGCCTCACTATTATCGTCATATGCTAAAATTCATTTTGTCATAGGTCAATAATGATCGACGGAAAAACCGCTAACGAAATTTTTGACAGTATTCGTCAACATGTCGCTACAGGCACGTTGGCAGCAGGAGAAACGTTACCGCCGGTGCGTGAACTGGCAACAGCATTGAACGTTAACCGTAATACTGTTGCGGCGGCTTATAAACGCCTGGTCACCTCCGGGCTGGCACAAAGCCAGGGACGTAACGGCACGGTAATCAAGGGGATTTCAGCCCCCGTTGCGCTGGAAGGCGGCAATTCGGATACCGCGCTTATCGATCTTTCCGGCGGTAATCCAGCCCCCGCGCGTCTTCCCGACCTCAGCCGTTATTTCGCGCAAATAAATAAGAATCCTCGTTTGTACGGTGATGCCGCTGTATCACCCGGCCTTAAGGCGTGGGCCGCACAATGGATGCAAGATGCGATGCCAGCCAAGGGAGAAATTGATATCACCAGCGGCGCCATTGATGCCATTGAGCGGCTGCTGTGCGCCCATTTACTGCCTGGCGACAGCGTTGTGGTAGAAGATCCATGCTTTTTGAGCAGCATCAACATGCTGCGTTATGCCGGATTCTCCGCCAGTCCGGTCAACGTTGACAGCGAAGGCATGCAGCCAGACATGCTGGAAATCGCGCTACAGAAAGGCGCGCGGGCGGTGATTCTGACGCCGCGCGCCCATAATCCGACAGGATGCAGTCTGAGCGCATCCCGCGCGGCGCAATTGCAGGAAATCCTGACCCGCTATCCGCAGACGCTGGTGATCGTCGACGACCACTTTGCGCTGCTGTCCGCATGCCGTTGGTATCCGGTGATTGCGAAGGAAACCACGCACTGGGCGATTGTCCGCTCAATGTCGAAAACTTTAGGCCCGGATTTACGCCTGGCCATCGTCGCCAGCGATCCACTCACTTCCGCGAAACTGCGTTTACGGCTCAACGCCGGCAGTCAGTGGGTCAGCCATCTGCTGCAGGATCTGGCCTGCGCCTGCCTGAGTGACGAGACTTATCAACACACGCTGGCGCAAACTCAGCAGTTTTACGCCGCCCAGCAGCAAAAGCTGACAGCGGCTCTGCGGCTTCATGGCATTACGCTGCCCGACTGCGACGGTCTTAATCTGTGGCTGCCGCTAGAAGATAACAGCCAGGCGATCGCTTTTGCGCTGGCAAAGTCCGGCTGGCTGGTACGTGAAGGCGAAGTGTTTGGCGTCAATACGCCTGCGCATGGCTTGCGCATTACGCTGTCAACATTAGCAGACAGCGACATTGATAAGCTGGCGACTGATATCCATCAGGCGCTAAAGCGCTAACAGGAGAGAAAAAGTGCGAGTTCATTTTGTTATTCATGAGTCTTTCGAATCTGCTGGCGCGTACCTGCCGTGGGCCGAATCACGCGGCTATACCATCAGTTGGTCGCGCGTTTACGCCGGAGAAACTGTTCCCGCTAATGCCGATGGCTTCGATATGCTGGTGGTATTTGGTGGGCCGCAGTCACCCCGCACCACACTCGCAGAGTGCCCATACTTTGACTCTCAGGCAGAGCAACATCTGATAAACCAGGCGATTGCGGCACGAAAAATCGTGGTGGGGATCTGTTTGGGGTCGCAGTTAATCGGCGAAGCACTGGGCGCGAAGGTGTGCCAAAGCCCGGAAAAAGAGATTGGTCACTATCCGATCGCCCTGACCGAGGCAGGCCAGCGGCATCCGTTGTTCAGCCATTTCGGCTCACCGCTCAACGTGGGCCACTGGCACAATGACATGCCGGGATTAACCGACCAGGCGACAATTCTTGCCACAAGCGAGGGATGTCCGCGACAAATCGTACAATACGGTAATTTCGTCTATGGTTTTCAGTGCCATATGGAGTTTACCGCCGAAGCGGTCGAAGGATTAATTCAGCACTCTGAGCAAGAACTGGCCGAAGCGAAAGGGAAGCGCTTTATTCGCGCTGTTGAAGAGATGCGCACCTGGGATTACCAGCAGATGAATGAGACGCTGTGGCAATTCCTTGATAAGTTGGTAGAAAAACGTAACGATTGAACAGTGCGGGCCGGAGAAGACGCTTTGCGTCGTCATCCGGCGATCCTGCCGTACGGTTGCCTGCTAGCGCTACGCTTATCAGGCCGACAAATTAAATACCTAATCCCTGGCTGAAATGCTCTTCGCCAAAGACCCCGGTGGAAAGGTAGCGATCGCCGCGATCGCAGATGATCGCCACCACCACCGCCCCCGGTGTCGCGCGCGCCACGCGTAACGCGCCCGCAACCGCGCCGCCAGAACTCACCCCGCAAAAAATCCCTTCACGAACGGCCAGTTCACGCATGGTGTTTTCCGCATCGTTCTGATGAATATCCAGCACCTCATCCACCAGCGAGGCGTTGAAAATGCCCGGCATATATTCCGCCGGCCAGCGACGAATGCCCGGAATACTACTGCCTTCTTCCGGCTGCAGGCCAACGATGGTGACGGGTTTTTCCTGTTCACGCAGAAAACGCGATACGCCGGTAATGGTGCCTGTCGTCCCCATGCTGGAGACGAAATGGGTAATACGGCCTGACGTCTGCTGCCAGATTTCGGGTCCGGTAGTCGTGTAGTGCGCATACGGGTTATCAGGATTATTAAACTGATCGAGAAGTTTACCTTCTCCGCGCTGCGCCATCTCAAGGGCTAAATCACGCGCCCCTTCCATCCCCTGCTCTTTGGTCACCAGAACCAGTTCAGCCCCGTAAGCACGCATCGCCGCACGTCGCTCCTGGCTCATGTTGTCTGGCATCAGGAGCTTCATGCGGTAGCCTTTCAGCGCGGCAATCATCGCCAGCGCAATACCCGTATTACCGCTGGTGGCCTCAATCAGCACGTCGCCAGGCTGAATTTCCCCGCGCTTTTCCGCTTCAACGATCATCGACAACGCCGCGCGGTCTTTCACTGAACCTGCGGGATTATTGCCTTCCAGCTTGACCCAAATTTCACTGCCGTTATCCGCCGTCAGACGTTGTAATTTCACCAGAGGCGTATTGCCAATTGTTTGTTCTAATGTGTTCACGTTTTCAGCTCAATAAAATGCCGGGTGGCGCTGCGCTTACCCGGCTTACAGGTCATGCACCACCCGTTAAGCCCGGTAAGCGCAGCGCCACCGGATGATAACTATACGAATTAACCTATCAGGCACTTTGCGCCAGGGCAAGTTCCTCTTCACGCGTTTCAATACGCTGGTCGCCATTATACAAACGCGCATTTTGCAGCCCAACAAACAGACGTTCGCCGCGGTTCGGGGAATCATCGCCCTGCATAATCACCGTCAGCGGTTCGTTATACCACCCCAAGGGTTGCACAACTAATTGGGTGTAGTGTCCTTTCGGGCTGGCTTCCAGCACCTGTACCGGCAACGGCGAATCCAGACTGGTACGACGGCTGACGTCCACTTCCCACGGACGCAAGAACAGATCCACCGGACCCTGATAGCCCGGTGTATAGCCCAACGGCCAGCGATGTGCGCCCACGTGGAATTGTCCACCGCGAATCGTCCCTTGCAGGCGGTTAACTTCACCCATAAATTCCAGGACAAAACGGGTAGCCGGTTCGCGCCATACCTGATCGGGCGCATCGGCCTGCTCGATATGACCCTGGCTCATTACCACCACGCGGTCTGCGACTTCCGTCGCTTCTTCCTGATCGTGGGTAACAAACACGCTGGTGAACTTCAGCTCTTCATGCAACTGACGCAGCCAGCGACGCAGTTCTTTACGCACCTGAGCATCGAGCGCGCCAAACGGCTCGTCGAGCAACAAGATCTGCGGCTCTACCGCCAGCGCACGCGCCAACGCCACGCGCTGCTTTTGCCCACCGGAAAGCTGTGCCGGGAAACGGTCCGCCAGATGAGCCAGTTGAACCATCTCCAGCAGTTTGGTCACTTTTGCTTTGATCGTTGCCGCATTCGGGCGCTCCCGCCGTGGCAGAACAGTCAGACCAAAAGCGATATTGTCGAAAACAGTCATATGACGAAACAGTGCATAGTGCTGAAACACGAACCCCACCTTACGGTCGCGGGCGTGCAAACGGCTGACGTCAGTGCCATGGAAACGGATATGCCCGCTGGACTGATGCTCCAGCCCGGCGATGATGCGTAGCAGCGTGGTTTTGCCCGATCCAGAAGGCCCCAACAGGGCGACCATCTGACCTGAAGGAATATCCAGCGAGATATCGTTCAGCACCTGTGTGCGACCAAAAGACTTCTTAATATTGGCAATCTCAATGCTCATGATTTTCCTCCTGCTGCGCGCGTTTCTCCTGGTTTTCCAGGCGCCATTGCAACATGCTCTTCAAAAACAGGGTAATAATCGCCATCAGCGTTAATAGCGCCGCGGCGGTAAAGGAGCCGACTGTGTTGTAGTCCTGCTCCAGTAATTCAATCTGTAACGGCAAAGACAAGGTTTCACCGCGAATCGAGCCAGAAACCACCGATACCGCGCCGAACTCGCCAATCGCACGGGCGTTGGTCAGCACTACACCGTACAGCAATGCCCAACGGATATTCGGCAGCGTAACGCGACGGAACATTTGCCAGCCGGATGCGCCAAGCAGAACCGCCGCCTCATCTTCATGGCTGCCCTGGCTTAACATCACCGGCACCAGTTCGCGCACCACAAACGGACAGGTCACGAACACCGTCACCAGCACCATTCCCGGCCAGGCAAACATAATTTGCAGGTTGTGTTCATCCAGCCATCCGCCAAGCGGGCCGTTAGAGCCGTAAAACAGCAGATAGACCAGGCCAGCGACCACTGGTGAAACGGCAAATGGAATATCCAGTAACGTGAGCAACAACTGGCGTCCAGGGAAGTTAAAGCGGGTCACCAGCCAGGCCAGTAACACGCCAAACACCAGGTTCACCGGCACCGCAATCAGCGCAATCAGCACCGTCAGCCAGATGGCGTGCAGCATGTCCGGATCAGCTAGGTTGTGTAATACCGGCATCAACCCCTTGCTGAACGCCTGCACGAAGATGTAAACCATCGGCACCAGCAAAATAAAGGCGGATACCAGCATGCCCGTGCCGATCAGAAACCATTTCCCCCAGTTGATGCGGGGTGCGCCATAACGTTTCAATTGGGTAATGTCTGCCATCAGTGACCTACCACGCGTCGACCAAAGCGACTTTGCAGGGTGTTAATTGAAAACAGCAGCAGCAACGAAGCCCCGAGGATCACAGATGCAATCGCGCTGGCGGCCGGGTAGTCAAACTCCTGCAAACGAACAAAAATCATCAGCGAGGTCACTTCCGTTTTCCATGCGATGTTTCCGGCGATAAAGATAACCGCACCAAACTCACCGAGACTGCGGGTAAACGAGAGCGCAACGCCCGCGACTAGCGCGGGAGACAGCTCAGGCAGTACCACTTTACGAAAGCTCTGCCAGCGCGTAGCGCCGAGCGTTTCCGCCGCTTCTTCATACTCCGGACCTAACTCTTCCAGCACCGGCTGCACGGTACGCACCACGAATGGAATGCTGGTAAAAGCCATCGCCACCGCAATGCCAAGCCAGGTGTAAGTCACTTTAATATCCAGCTTCGCCAGCCACTCGCCGTAGAAACCGTTGACCGAAAACAGCGATGCCAGCGTCAGACCTGCTACCGCCGTAGGCAGCGCAAACGGCAGATCCATCAGCGCATCCAGCAGCGTACGGCCCGGAAAGCGATAACGGGTTAAGATCCACGCCATCAGCAAACCAAACACGCCGTTAAAAATCGACGCCACAAACGCCGACAGCAGCGTCACTTTATAAGCCGCCACCACCTGCGGGTTGGTAATCACATCCCAGTATTGCGCCCAGCTCATTTGCGCCAATTGCATCACCAGCGCGCTAAGCGGCAGCAGCAAAATCAGGCAGACAAACAGTAAGCTGGTGCCCAGGCTCAAGGTGAAGCCGGGCAGTACGCGTCGGGAAGAAACAGCAAACATTTACTTACGCCCCGCCGCCAACAGTTTGTCCAACTCACCGCCGCTGACAAAGTGCGTTTTCATTACCTCAGGCCACGAGCCAAACCTGTCTTCCACGCGGAAAAGTTCGGTCTGCGGGAATTTATCCTGCAGTTTGTCCATCACCTGCGGATTATTCACGCGGTAGTAGAAATCAGTAATGATGGTTTGCGCCTGCGGGCTGTACAGCCAGTTCAGGTAAGCTTTTGCCGCTTTTTCAGTACCGTTAGCCTGCACATTTTTATCTACCCAGGCCACCGGGAACTCCGCCAGAATGTTGACCTTCGGCACCACCACTTCGAAGCCCTGGTCTTCATACTGTTTACGGATGTTGTTCACTTCTGATTCAAAGGTGATCAGCACATCGCCCAGACCGCGTTCCACGAATGTGGTGGTTGCCCCGCGACCGCCGGTATCAAACACTTCCACATTTTTCAGAAACTGGGTCATGAACTGTTCAGTTTTGGCTTTATCCCCACCATCCGCTTTATCTGCCGCGCCCCACGCAGCCAGATAGGTATAACGCGCATTACCGGAGGTTTTCGGATTCGGGAAAATCAGTTTCACGTCCGGGCGAACCAGGTCGTTCCATTCGTGGATATTCTTCGGGTTACCCTTACGCACCAAAAACGCCATGGTGGAATAGAATGGCGAACTGTTATTCGGCAGACGACTTTGCCAGTCGGCCGGGATCAGCTTGCCTTTGTCATGCAGGATCTGCACATCGGTCACCTGGTTATAGGTCACCACATCGGCTTTCAGCCCCTGCAGAATCGCCAGCGCCTGTTTTGATGACCCGGCATGAGATTGTTTAATCGTCAGTTTGTCACCGCCGTTATCCTTCGCCCATTGCTGTTCAAACGGCGGGTTAAGGGCGGCAAACAGCTCGCGAGAGACATCGTATGAACTGTTCAGCAGCTCCGTTGCCTGCGCCTGACCCACCAGCAACAGCATTGCTGCCAGCGTCAGGGTTCTTTTTTTCAGTAAGTTAACGGCCATTGCGCACCCTTATAAATTTAATGACTTTCTTATGGTCATCATATTTATAACCAGTGCTAAAGGAGTAACGGTTTTATATACCGTTTGATGATTTGAAAGTTGAAAAGAGAATAAGGGTACCTCCTCCCCAGCACACGGGGAGGAGACCGGCATCAATCAGACGCCGACGCTAACGCTTTCAGGCAGGGTGCTGCCGCCATCAATCACGTTTTGCGTGCCAGTTAAGTAACTGGACTCATCCGACGCCAGGAATGCCGCCAGTTCACCAACCTCAAGTGGGCAGGCCAAGCGGCGCATCGGGATCGCTTTTGCCATTTCGACTAATACGGATTCAGGATCCTCCGGATTAGACTGACGAGCGATATTTTCCGCCATCGGCGTACGAACGTAGCCCGGGCAAATAGCATTAACGCGAATTCCGGACTGCGCGTATTCCACCGCCAGAGATTTGGTCAAACCGATGATTGCGGCTTTCGACAGCGCGTAGGCCGTTTCGCCCGGATCGGCAACCATATCGCCGGTCACAGATGACATCATCACGATGCGCCCGTCTTTGCGCGCAATCATCTCCGGCAGAACGGCTTTCGTCACGTTCCAGACACCTTTAATGTTGATATCAATGTGGAAATCGCGATCTTCATCGCTCATATCAAGGAAGTTGCCGAGGCGACATACGCCCGCATTGTTGACCAGAATATCGATTTTGCCTTCAATCTTCTTCGCGCGTTTTACCGCTTCCGTGACCGACGCAAAATCTCTGACGTCAGCGTGTACGGCGGTGCAACGGTGTCCGCGCCCAGCCAACTCATCCGCCAGTTTTTCAATCTCATCGGAGATATCCAGCAGGATTAGGTTCGCGCCATGGCGGGCAAATGTTCTGGCGATCCCTTCGCCAATACCCTGAGATGCGCCCGTAATCAATGCTGTTTTGCCCGTGAGTTTTCCCATTTCAATATTCTCCTTTTGAATATGAAGCATTCGCTTCATTCACGCAGAAGATACAGCAATAACAAATAAGTGCTGAGGAATAGCTCACTAAATCAGGTTAATCTCAGGTAAAAAAAGTCCCCGGCATTGCGGGGACCCAACGGTAAACATGCTCTGACCAGGTTAACAGAAGACTTACAGCCGTTTTTCCAGCAAATGGGCTCTCATCAACTCCGATGCCATCTGCGCATCCCCTTTTTTAATATGAAGCAGTATTTCCCTCTGTTTTGCCGCCGTATCAAGAAAATACTGACGATCGTTCGCAGGTAACGACTCCCTTGTTTTCTCAAAATAAGTAATGAGGACATCAGAGAAAACCTGCAGCACCCGGTTGCCACTCGCCTGTAGCAAGAGCAAATGAAAATCTCTATCGTGACGATCGGCCACCTGGGGGTTATCCGCATTCTCTTCAATAAGCCTTAGCTCATTTTCAAGTTTGGAGAGCATCGCCGGAAAAATTCTACGCGTTGCCAGAGGAATAATCGCGCACTCAATCAGGATCCTTGCCTCTGTAAATTCTGTGATATCAAACCCAGACAAATCAAACTGCATTAACAACTGGTGATTTATGTTGTGCTGTTCCAAATTCTTCAAGACGCTGCCACGACGAGGAGATCGTTCCAACATTCCCATCTGTACCAGTGTACTGAGCGCCTGACGAACTTTATATCTTGATGTATTAAAACGAACGGCAAGCTCAGTTTCAGTTTCAATGCGACCATCAGCATTGCGGTTAGCATCATCAAGCAGATAATTTTTAATACTTTCAAACAGTTCGTTTTTGTTATCCATAAACACTCTCGGATTAAAGTGCTGCAAAACTGATGAGTATAAATAATCTAATAAGTTAGATTGCTTAATATACTGTTATGGTAAGATTATAGCCCCTATTATTCAAATTATACCAAGCCATTTGTTAATAAAAAGGAATTAATTATGGTGTTATTCGTAACTCAGTTTGCGATAGTACTTATATGTATCGGTATAGGTGGGCGTTTTGGTGGGATTGGCCTGGGGGCTGCTGGCGGGTTAGGACTCGCTATCCTGACTTTTGGTTTTGGACTCCCTCCCGACTCACCTCCTTTCACTGTTATTTCTATTATCCTTGCGGTTATCACTTGCATCACAATCCTCCAGGCGGCTGGCGGGCTTGATTTATTCGTTACGATGGCAGAACGGATCCTCAGAAAGTGGCCGGGCGCGATCACTTTCCTCGGCCCCGCAGTCGCTTACCTTTTTACTGCTATCTGCGGAACAGGATATGTTGCCTTTTCGGTTTATCCAGTCATTGCTGAAATTGCAGCAGATGCCAGAGTACGGCCAGAAAGAGCCATGTCGATGTCAGTAATCGCTGCCAATTTTGGGCTTATTGCCAGCCCGGTCAGTGCGGTCGTTACAGGGACAATTGCTGTCCTTGCTGGATTACATGTCTCTGCTTTAGATATCTTGCTAGTCACCGTTCCCGGAACGTTCCTTGGCTGCGTTGTCGGCTGCCTGTTCGTCTTTAAAAGAGGTCATGAGCTTAAAAATGATCCGGAATTCCAACGCAGGGTTGCTGAAGGTGAGTTTGAATCAGTAAAAGCTGAAGAGCGAACAGCCAATATAGTGACAAAAGAGGCGAAGAGAGGATTGCTGATTTTCCTTACCGGTATCATTCTGGTCGTACTTATGGGTTCAATTCCTGAATTACGTCCTGAGTGGAATAACGGTACCGGAATGGAACGTATGAGTATCCCTACCACGCTGCAAATAGTTATGCTGACAACAGCATGTATTATTATGATGGTATGTCGAATTTCTCCGTCAAAACTCGATTCAGGTTCTGTTTTTAAAGCTGGTCTTGTGGGTGTTGTCGCCATATTTGGTCTGTCATGGATGATGAACTCCTTTTTTGAGGCATGGCACGAATTATTTAACACGGCTTTCCACGGTTTCCAGAATCCAGTCTTGTTCGGCATTATTGTTTTTGGTCTTTCAGCCGTAATTTATAGCCCCGCAGCGACTGCTGTAGCGCTACTCCCCGCTGGCGTGTTAATGGGATATCCGGCAGAAACCCTGGTCGCCCTGCTCCCGCTGACTTGTGGATCATTCATTATTCCAGGGGGGGCACAGATTGGCTGTGTGGCGTTTGATCGTACCGGGACAACTCGAATTGGCAAGTATGTGGTTAATCACAGCTACATGCTACCTGGTCTTGTCACCGTTGTAGCATCAACCCTTTTTTGCTTCCTTTTTTCCAAAATGCTGATGTAGTGAGAGAGCAATTTAATTGTGGTAAACCTTTTCTTCATGGCATCCCCCCTGAATGAATTCAGAGAGGATGCCTGGTACTCACTTCTGAATAGCACCACTGCAATTTTCCATAGAATGTACTTTACAGAACAACCTGAGCAATGAGATAAGCAAAAATTACCTGAGAGATAACCATCACAAAGCCCGGACGAATATAGCTATGGTTGACAACAAAGCGTCCAATCTTTGTGGTACCTGTTCGATCAAATGCAACACAGCCGATTTGATTTGCTCCCGGTATAATAAAGTCACCACAGGTACAAGCAAAAATAGCGATAAGAAACGGGGCTGGAATACCTAAGGTAACACCGAGTGGCATGATGGCAGCTACCGTCGCCGCCGGACTCATAATGACCAGCGAGAACAAGAATACAACCACACCAAATAGCATTGGTGCGTCATTGACAATGCCACCAAAAACCTTAATCAGTTCTGGTTGATAGGCATCAAAAAACGTCGCCGTCATCCATGAAACACCGAGTATTGCTACCACTCCCATCAAACCTGCACGGAAGACTGAGCCGCTATTCAAGGTACTACTTGGTACTTTACTGACAATCATAATAAACAAAGCGGCTGTCAACATGACCATCTGAATAACCATTGGGGTTGACAGTCTTTTTCCATCCCAGGAAGGGAGTAACTCTGTAAAAGAACCTAAAATAAGTACCAGTACCACACCAATCGCAAAGATAACGACACCTTTTTTAGCGCCAGCTGAAGCAACAAATTCTTTTTTTTGCTCAGTATGCATGAACTCATATTCGCCAGCAGCAACTCTCCTCTGGAATTCCGGATCATCCTCCAGCTCTTTTCCGCGTTTATAAACTGAAAAGCTGGTAACAATAGCAGCCATAAAGAATGATGGGAGAGCAATCGTCAGTATTTGCCCAAGGCTAATCCCGGCATATTCATGCAGAATAGCCAGCATCCCCGCGGTTGCCGCACTCATCGGACTGGCAGCAACCGCGACACTGGCCGCAATAACCGTTGCGGACAACGCTCGCTCCGGACGGACCTTTGCTTCAGCAGCAACTTCAGCGACAACCGGATACAAAGAGAAAGCAACGTAAGTAGTCCCACAGAATAGCGTAAATATGGAAGTTAATATGGGGGCAACAAAAGTAATTGCCTGTGGTTTTTTACGGAGTAATTTTTCAGCCACGCGCACCAGGTAATCAAGCCCACCAGCGGCCTGTAATACGCTGACAGCGCCAATCACACAAATAATAATTAGCATTGCAGTAATAGATGGTGCGGAGGGTTTTAGTCCAAAACCCAGAACTAATATTGCAACACCAAGTCCTCCACCAGCACCCAGCCCCATTCCGCCATAACGCCCGCCTATACCAATACAGGCGAGTACAATAAATAATTGTATAAAAAATAAAGCATCCATTTTTCACCTCAAAGCGTCTCCCGGATATTGCATCCGGGAGATATTAATTACTATGCTCGGGATTAGTTTAAATATGATTTAGCAATTTCGATCTGTTTTTTAACAGCATCAGTCCCTGTGCCACCATAAGACATTCTTGATTTAATACATGCTTCGAGAGATATACTCTCATAAATATCATTTTCGATTTTATCATCAAATGTGTGGAATTCATTCAGAGTAAGCTCTTCCAACATTTTTCTATGTTTTATACAGTAATTAACAGCGCTGCCAACAATATGGTGAGCTTCTCTAAAAGGAATGCCTTTACGAACCAGGTAGTCAGCCATATCGGTTGCGTTTGAAAATCCTCTTGCCGCTGCGCTGCGAGTATTATCTGAAAGAATAACCATTTTTTCGAGCATCGGCGCCATAATTTTCAGACTGGTCTGTAAGGTATCCATAGAGTCATAGACCTGCTCTTTATCCTCACTCATATCAGTATTATAGGCCAGAGGGATACCTTTCATAATGGTCAACATCGCCATTAGATTTCCGTACATACGCCCCCCTTTGCCGCGCATTTTTTCAGCCACGTCGGGGTTTTTCTTCTGTGGCATGATGCTGGAACCGGTACAGAAATCATCTGAAAGCTCAATAAACTTAAAATCCTGACTTGAGAATAAAACCAGTTCTTCTGACAAACGGGTAAGATGCATAAAGCACATAGCAGCGGCAGCAGTGAATTCAACCATATGGTCACGATCGCTGACAGAATCAATACTGTTTTCAGTCGGCTTGTCAAAGCCAAGCTCTTTAGCCGTGAAATCACGATCAATGGGGAAAGTAGTACCGGCAAGGGCTGCTGAACCTAAAGGGCATTCCCCCATGCGTTGATAAAGGTCTGCAAAACGAGTCCAGTCACGGCGTAACATCCAATAATATGCCATTATCCAGTGCGACAGAAGTATAGGCTGACCGGTCTGTAAATGAGTATAGCCAGGCATGATCGCATTAATGTTATTTTCAGCCTTGCTGATAATAACTTTTTGTAGATGAACGATATCCTGCTGAATTTCACGAATAGTCGATCTCATGTGCATTTTCGAATCGACAGTCGTCTGGTCATTACGACTGCGGCCGGTATGTAGCTTCCCGCCTACAGGACCAATTATTTCTGTCATACGTCTTTCTATCGCCATATGAATATCTTCATCAACGGTATCAAAAACGAATTGCCCTTCCTCAATCTCTTTATTGACCTGCCTTAACCCACCAATAATCGCATTCGCTTCATCCTGCGTGATAATCCCCTGACGGCCCAGCATAGTGGCGTGAGCAATACTCCCCTGAATATCAAAAGGGCAGAGACGTTGTTCCAGCATAATTGTCGCATTATAAGATTCGACCAGTTTATTTGTAGGCATATCAAAACGCCCACCCCATAATTTTGTAGACATAAAACCTCCAATGACCCTTTGTTGCAAAATGGTTAAATATAAATTCCGTTATTTTTCGGTCATTTTCAGATTACAAGACAGTCATTTTAATTGTCAACAAATGAAGGCATTAAATCAATTTATAGCGAAATTAATTACACTTATTATTTATTTTATTTTCATAAATTGCATTAAAAAACCTGATCTTCCTCACATTTAAATTGTGATTTAATTCAGATATATTCAGAATTTTTAAAGTAATAAATTGGTATTAATAGTTTATTGATTCTAAATAATTCCATTTAATACCGTTGTCATAACCGAGAAACTGGCAGGTAAATAATAATGAACGTGGGAGGTGATTTTTCAGGATGAGCGTCAACGCGAGTGCATCATCAGCATGGCGGACGTTGGGTGGTTCAAGGGAGAGCTATATTGTGCCAGATGGCGGCATCAGCGCCATCTGGCATCAAAAAATTACAGGGCCAGCAAACGATCCAGCGATGGCGCGAAATAATAGCCGCCGGTCACCGGTTTAGTGAAGCGCAGCATCGCGTCGCGCTTGCCGTCAGTGTCGCCAAACATGCTCAGCAGTTGCTGCTCGATGTTGTGCAAACGGGCGCAATAGGCACAGAAATAGAGGCCGTGCGTACCGCTGGCGGTGCCGTATGGCAGGCTCTGGCGCACAATTTTCAGTCCTTTACCATCTTCTTTGAGATCGACACGGCTCAGGTGAGAAGTAACCGGACGGTCATCACCGTCGATCTCTTCGTTGGCTTCCTTGGTACGCCCAATCATCATTTCCTGGTCATGAATGCTCATGCGGTTAAGCTGCTTCAGGTTATGTTCCCAACGCTGCACAAACACATAGCTGCCACCAGCATCCACGCCATCTTTAATAACCGCGACTTCACGGCGCGTTTCAACGCCTGCCGGGTTTTCCGTACCGTCAACAAAGCCGCTGAGATCGCGCTCTTCAACCCAACGGAAACCGTGGATCTCTTCTTTGACTTCAATACAGTCGCCAAAGGCTTCCATTGCCGCCTGTGCAACGGAGAAATTCACGTCATGACGCAAAGAGAGAATATGAATCAGCACATCATACTGGGTGGCTGGCGCAAGACCTTTACCGTAAGGGATAAAGTCTTTTAACTCTTCTGCGCCAACGCCGCCGCTCAGTGTACGCCAGGTGTTGTTGCCAAAAGCAACAACCGCGCCCAGATGCGCATCCGGGAACTTCGCTTCAAAGGTCGCCAGCTTATCGGCGAAGGTTTTGCTGGCCCCACGCAGGGCCTCAACGTCGCCTTTAACATTGGCTTCAATCCAAATCGCCGCACGGCAATGTTCTGGCAAAATGCCACTCTGAACCTGAGACATTGTTCCTCCTGAAAAAAAGATGCCACGACATCGTGGCATTGATGGGCGCTATTCTACCTGTTTTTTTAACAAGCCGATTTGTTCAGACGCAAATTAACGCCGCCAGATAATTTTGCTTACTTTCCATGCTTTCAACGTATCGTCAGACGGCATTAAGCCCTCAGGCCCGCTCCACTCACCGGAAAAGACGTAGCTAATATGTTGACTTCCCTCAGCTTTGCATTCAACGCCCGCGCTGTCATCGCCAGTCGCCTTCTGACAATTACCAAAGGCTTTAGTGTAAAGGTCGCTAAACGGTGTACCGATTTCGACACCCGCAGAAGAGGGAATATCGCTGTCGACTACATCAATACGGCTAATCGTTCCCTGATTGCCATTGATAACCATCGCCAGCTTGTCATCTTTCATCGCTTCATAAAAGCGCACCACATTACCGTTATCGGTCTTCATCCCGCTACGCAGGCGGTAATCACCGTCCAGCGCATCAGCAATGGTTTTTTCATCCAGCGGGGTTGCGCCAGTTAACGCTCCGACGCCCTGCTCAGTGACCTGCGTTGAAGAACCAAACCAGTTCCACGGATTGGCGGCAGACCAGTTCACCGATGACAACGTTGAACACCCGGTCAATAGCAGCGGCATCGCGCATAAAGTCAAACGCAGTGATTTCATTTCACTTCCTTCCTTATTTATCAACGTTGCTTGGAGTCCGGTTTCGCCAAAAAGTGCCGTTATTCTTTCTCGAGGGAAAAACAGGCGCGCAGACGTTGATTAGTTAACAGCCAGATCAGCGCAACGACATCCGCCACCAGCAGCGCCAGCCCGACACCGTTGACCGGATCGCCTGCCAGCCACATCACCGGCTGCCAGCACAGCAGCACCAGTTGAGCGAGGATCAGTAACCCGCGCAGCCAGCGCCATACCACCGGAAACGCAAAGCGTCGCCCGCTGAGTAAAAATGCCAATACCGCGGGAACACCGGGAAGCAAACCCAGCCAGAAAGCGTCGTGATCGGGATAAAACAGATTCAGCAGCGTGTTGCCCTGCTCACGGGAAGAACCGGCAATCACAAACAGAACCCAAGTGCGCGCCTGCAGCAGCAGCACGCACCAGAAGAGAAAAGGCAGGCGCAGACGCCCATGAGCGTCATAGTCGGCCGGATGAAACTCAGTACTCTTCATCTTCGATCAAACGCTTGCCCAGATTGAGTACATCCGCATGTTCATAACCCAGACGTTCATACATACCCTGTACGACGTCATTATCGTCACGCACCATGATTTGAATCTTCGGACAACCGCGGGCAATGAGCTTTTTCTCCAGCCGGTTGAGCAGCGCATTGGCAATGCCGCGACCGCGAAACTCAGGATGTACGCCCAGGTAATAGGCCGAGCCGCGATGCCCGTCATATCCGCCCATCACCGTACCGACCACCTCGCCATTCACTTCAGCGACCAGGAACAAGCTGACGTCATGATTGACTTTACGCTCAATGTCCATTTCAGGGTCGTTCCATGGACGCAGCAAATCACAGCGCTCCCAGAGGGTGATCACCTCTTCGAAATCTTCCTGGCGAAAAACGCGTATTTCCATGGTATTGGTTACCTTTTCAGGACGTTAAAAAGCGATTATGGCGCGAACGGCTGATTTAGCCAATATCTGACGCGAAGCGGCGGAAAAAATGGCATAATACGGAATTGTCACGTATTGAAATGAAAAGTAAAACAATTCTTATCCCGATCCGTCGCAACGGACAACGCGATACGATATAACGTTTAGAACCTTTTTTTACAACTCAGGCCGTATGAGCACTTTTAAACCACTAAAAACACTCACATCGCGCCGCCAGGTGTTGAAAGCCGGGCTGGCCGCCCTAACGCTGTCAGGCATGTCGCAAGCCATCGCTAAAGAAGAAGCGCTTAAGACCAGCAATGGACACAGCAAACCGAAAGCGAAAAAAGCCGGCGCTAAGCGCGTTGTTGTCCTTGATCCGGGTCACGGAGGGATTGATACCGGCGCAATTGGTCGCAATGGGTCGAAGGAAAAGCACGTGGTACTGGCGATTGCCAAAAACGTGCGCTCGATTCTACGCAACCAGGGGATTGATGCGCGCCTGACGCGCTCCGGCGATACATTTATTCCGCTTTACGATCGCGTCGAGATCGCACATAAGCATGGCGCGGACCTGTTCATGTCGATCCACGCCGATGGTTTTACCAATCCGAGCGCTGCAGGTGCGTCGGTCTTTGCGTTGTCCAATCGCGGTGCCAGTAGCGCCATGGCGAAGTATCTGTCCGATCGTGAAAACCGGGCCGATGAAGTGGCCGGGAAGAAGACCACCGATAAAGACCATTTGCTGCAGCAGGTGCTGTTCGATCTGGTGCAAACGGATACCATTAAAAACAGCCTGACGTTAGGCTCGCATATTCTCAAGAAGATCAAGCCGGTACATCGTCTTCACAGCCGCAGCACGGAACAAGCCGCCTTCGTGGTGCTAAAATCACCATCAATTCCGTCGGTACTGGTCGAAACCTCGTTCATAACCAACCCGGAAGAAGAACGTCTGCTAGGTACGGCGGCATTTCGCCAGAAAATCGCCACCGCTATCGCCAATGGCATCATCAGCTATTTCCACTGGTTTGATAACCAGAAAGCACACTCGAAGAAACGTTAACCATGAAGCCCGATGCACAGCGCGTAAAACAGTTCCTGCTCAGCCTGCAAGATGATATTTGCCAGCAGTTATCCGCCGTAGACGGCGCCGAGTTTGTTGAGGATAACTGGCAACGTGAAGCAGGCGGCGGCGGGCGCAGCCGGGTGCTGCGTAACGGCGGTATTTTCGAGCAAGCGGGCGTCAACTTCTCCCACGTTCACGGCGAGGCAATGCCGGCCTCGGCTACCGCACATCGCCCCGAGCTTGCGGGACGCAGCTTTGAGGCCATGGGCGTCTCGCTGGTGGTACATCCGCAGAATCCCTACATTCCGACCAGTCACGCCAACGTGCGATTTTTTATCGCGGAAAAACCGGGCACTGACCCGGTCTGGTGGTTTGGCGGCGGCTTTGACTTAACGCCCTACTACGGCTTTGATGAGGATGCAGTTCACTGGCACCGCACGGCGCGAGATCTGTGCCAGCCGTTCGGCGAAGACGTTTATCCCCGTTACAAGAAGTGGTGCGATGACTACTTCTTCCTCAAGCATCGCAACGAACAGCGCGGCATTGGCGGGCTGTTTTTCGATGATTTGAATACGCCGGATTTCGACCACAGCTTCGCCTTTATGCAGGCGGTAGGTCAAGGCTATACCGAAGCGTATCTGCCCATCGTTGAGCGCCGCAAAGCAATGAGCTGGGGCGAACGTGAACGCAATTTTCAGCTTTACCGTCGCGGACGCTATGTGGAATTTAACCTGGTGTGGGATCGCGGCACGTTATTCGGTCTGCAGACCGGCGGCCGTACGGAATCGATTCTGATGTCGATGCCGCCGCTGGTGCGCTGGGAGTATGACTGGCAGCCGGAAGCGAACAGCCCGGAAGCCGCCCTTAGCGCGTTTATTCAGGTTCGCGACTGGGTGTAACCCCAGACAATACCAGCCCCCAGGCCGGATAAAACGCATTTGCGTCACATCCGGCACATTCATCGCATCATGCCCACTGGCGCATGCGCTGATGCAGCGTCAATGAAGGTTTTTCCGCAAACAGCTGCTGGTAGTCAGTGGCAAACTGCCCTAAATGCCAGAACCCCCACTGCATGGCGGCGTCTTTCACCGTCGTACTCTGCGACCACGGGCTTATCAGCTCGCGACGTACGGCGTTCAGGCGAATGCGTTTTAACCAGGCATTCGGACCGATACCAAGGATCGCATGAAAGGCGTTTTGCAACGTCCGGCGGCTGACGTGCAGTTGATTACACAGATCGAGCACGGTCAGCGGTTCTGACATATTTTCCAGCACATATTCCCGCGCACGCGACAGCAGGCGACGATAGCTCTGATGGCTGATGCTCTCAGCCGTGATAATCGGCTGCGCTTCTTCCAGCATAGTGCCCATCGCCAGCAGCAGGTTATCACCCAGCACTTTGCGTACCGCAGGTTGATGGAGGTTTTCCGGATTTTCGCTAAACGTCGCCAGCGCCTGCTGCACAAAGCCCCATAACGCGGCTTTGTGTTGTTCTTTCACTTCCAGCGCCGACTGGTTGCGCAGCATATGCAGCACTCTTTCCGGGTTATGCAGGAAGTTGGCCTGACGGGCAATCGCCTCTTCCGAAATGACGACACCCAGAATGGTGTAATCATCCGGCGTACTCAGTTCAAACTCTGTCCCGCCAGGGCGGGTGGCAATTTCAGCGTTCCCCAGACACTGGGTGCCAATAAATCCCTGTTCGCCGCGCGTGGCCGGAATACCAAACCAGAAAGAGTTCGGCCAGACAAGACACGACTGACGCAACGCCAGTCCGGTGTATTCACGGAACACCTGAATATCATCGAGCAGGATTTCCGTGAACTCGCCATGAAATTTTCCCGGATGTAACTGGTCGTAGATCTGCTGCCATGCGGTAATCGTCAGCGCATGCTCATACACATCCGTTGTTCGCCGCTGGTGAACGTTGTCCACCTCCACTTTCGGCGTAAGTTTAACGTCTTCGGGTAATGCTTCATGATAAAGATGGTGCAGGTTTGCAGTACGGTTCTTTTTCATGATCTTTTAAGCCGGAAGCTTCAACGAAGCCCCCGGCCCTCCGACAGGTTAATTTTTTAAGCGATAGCGACTACTGCGTTTACGCAACGCTCCGTCAGAAAAGAGCTGTTCCAGCGCCTTTCTGGCTTCATCAAGTGACCAGCCAAAGTGGGCAGCCACTTCCCCTGCCGTCATTCCTTGACGGACCGATGCCAACAGCGTCAGAAGTTGATCAGAGGATTCAGGCGTCAACGGGGCGTCCTGCGTCTTCTGCGTTTTTACATCTGTTTTCACTTCTGGCTTCTGTTCTGGTTTCTTCGGCTGGCGCTTAAAACCGCCGATCAGCCACTGGGTATCATCGTCCGGTCGGCCGATTTCCTTACGGCTGATAACACGGCCTGTACGCGCAGCAGCGGCGCTACCGGCATCCAGCGCTGCGCGGCACGCCGCCAGATCGCCTTCCACCACCAGCGTCAACCGGCCAGGATCGAGCACTTCGTGGCTAAGCAGGCGCACGTTCGCGGCTTTCAGCATGGCATCCGCCGCATCCACGGCAGCGACCATGCCATCCACTTCCAGTAATCCCAGTGCATTGATCATCACAACCTCTCTTACGCGCGCTGGATTGGGTTACGGGCAATATCCAGAACGGCATCGGCAAAGGCGTTACATGCAGCTTTACAAGCAGCCTGGCTACCGGTCATAAACGCAGCCGAATAGTTGGTTTCTGACGGTGGTGGAACGTAAGTCACCAGTTGTACATCGGCCGATTTCAGCGCAGCATCAATACCAAATGTCGCTTCCAGCGGCGGCGCCACCAGATACGCCATCGGATCGCCAAGCCGGCATCCTGCGGTCGCCGAGAGATACGAGCCGGTACGCGAAACCACATGCGCCAGGAAGGCGGTATCTTCTGCGTCATTCGCCCACTGAAACGCCGCGCCGCTTTCAATATTGGCTACCATCGCGTCCAGACCTGCGCGAACTTCTGCCGGGTTGGGTCCACCGAGCATAATCAGCACTTCACCCGAAGTTGGAGAGGGACTGTGCGCCGCGCCGGCATACAGCGAGCGGCCATAAACCACTTCCACCATTGCCTGTTTTGTCGCTTCGTCTGCGGCAATATACGCCACGTCATCAGAATCTGCTGTGATGAGTCCGAGGCTACGTATATGTGGCGGTAATTTAAGTTCACGGGCAAAACCGTCATTTACCGAGGCAATCACGCGCATTGCGGTGACTGAAGGTCTAATCAAATCTAATGCTGGCATGATGCCTCCTTAACGGGTCATATTGATGCCGGATGCTTTTTGCTCCAGCATGCGCTTGGCCAAATCCACAATGACCGCCGCCGCTTCAACCGGTGGCGTACCGCCCTGGTGAATGTTCGAGATACAGGTACGGTCAGCTTCAACGGTCGTCGCCACACGCGGCGAATAGACGGCGTAGCAAGAAAGGCTTTCCGACTGGCCCAGGCCCGGACGTTCCCCAACCAGCAGGATCACCGCTTTCGCGCCCAGCAGTTCGCCGATCTGATCTTCGATTTTCACGCGACCATAGCGAACAAAGAACGGCGTCCCGACCTTCAATCCGGCCTGTTTTAAGCCAGACAACAGCGGCGGCAGGATCTCTTCGTAGTTAGCGGTGATAGCGTCCGTAGACAGGCCATCAGAGATAATCACCTGCACATCCGGGTTCATTACACACTGTGATTTCAGCGCTTCAATGGCTTCCGCACTCAGACGGCGCCCCAGATCCGGACGCGTCAGATACAGGTTTTTGTCACTGATTTCCGAGCGCACTTCCAGCAGCCCCTGGGCTTTTACCCACTCTTCCGGCACTTCTTTCAATACCGTATCTTTCGAACGCGAGTGGTCGGCCAGGAAGCGCAGCAGCGCCTGGGTACGCGGACGTGGACCGGCTCGACCGGTACATACACGCGCCGCAGTGCTGCGACGCAGTTCAGTCAACACCTCTGCGCGGTGCGGATTCTCAACGCCAATCCACGCTTTAGCCTCGGCTGAGCCTAAATCCATCGCACAGCTTTCACCGGTCGGCGCGGCGCACTGGGTGGTGCTGCATTGCGCTTGTACTGCCGGCGCTTGCGCCTGCGGCTGCGACTCACCCATTGACGCCATCACGCTGCGTACAATTTCTTCAATCTGTTTTTGATCCATCGTGTGTCATCCCCGCGTCATCAGAAGAACAGTGACGGATCGCCCGCCCGTTTGGTCAGGCGACCGTTTGCCATAATGCCCATGGTTTCCAGCCAGCGTTCAAACTCCGGCGACGGACGCAGGTTCAGCAACTGGCGCACGGTCGCGGTGTCGTGGAAGGCGGTGGTCTGATAGTTGAGCATGATGTCGTCACCGAGCGGCATGCCCATGATGTAGTTGCAGCCAGCGGTGGCGAGCAGAATCATCAGGTTTTCGTTGAGGTTCTGGTCAGCATCAGCATGGTTGGTATAGCAGCAGTCGCAGCCCATTGAGATGCCGCTCAGCTTGCCCATAAAGTGATCTTCCAGACCCGCGCGAATAATCTGACGGTCGTTGTAGAGATACTCCGGCCCGATAAAGCCGACAACGGTGTTCACCAGGAACGGATCGTAGTGACGCGCCAGACCGTAGTTACGTGCTTCCATCGTCACCTGATCGGCGCCGAAGTTAGCGCCAGCAGAAAGCGCAACCCTTGTCCGGTTTCGAAGTACAGGCAGTTTTCCCCGGCGATACGGTTAAACTCAGCGCCCACTGCACGCGCTTCATCCAGCATGGCCAGCTCAACGCCAAACTCTTTTAAGCCTTTCTCGCTGCCGCAGATACTCTGGAAAATCAGCCCGCCCGGCGCGCCGCGACGAATGGCTTCGATCTGGGTAGTAACGTGCGCCAGGACGCAGCCCTGGGTCGGGATATTGAATTTGTCGATGACGCCGTACACGGTATCAAGTACGCGGCTTAAGTTTTCCACGTCATCGGTTACCGGGTTAACGCCAATCACCGCATCGCCCGCCCCGAAGGACAGCCCTTCGTAGATTTGTGCCGCAATACTCTGCACGTCATCACGGGTGTCGTTCGGCTGTAAACGACAGCTGAAGGTGCCCGGCAGACCAATGGTGGTGTTGGCCTTTTTGATCACCGGCATTTTCTTACCGCCGTAGATCAGGTCCGCGTTAGAGCAGATTTTTGCTACCGCTGCGACCACTTCCGACGTTAATCCTTTGCGCGTAAACGCAATGTCATCAACGGAGGTTTCATCGCTCAGCACGTACTCGCGCAGCTCGCTGATACTCCAGTTTTTGATGCGGTTATAGGCCGTTTCGTTGACGTCATCCTGAATCAGACGCGTCACGCAGTCCTCTTCATAGGAAATCACTGGGTTGTTGCGGATATCCGCTACCGTCATTTCCGACAGCACCTGTTTGGCCGCCACTCGCTCTTGCGAACTGGTTGCAGCTACCCCTGCCAGCACATCCCCCGAACGCAGTTCGTTGGCTTTTGCCAGCACCTCTTTAACATCCTTAAACTGATAAACATTGCCGAACAATGTGGTCTTTAGTTTCATAAGTCGTTCCCTCAGGAAGGAAATGCGAGTGATTTCACCGTCACCGGCACAACCGATCCGCCAAAAAGAGGCGTACCAATGTCGATATAGTCCCCCGCCCGGACAACCACCTCATCGATGACTGCCAGCGGGTGTTGCTGTAACTGTGGGCGTAACAGCATGCCCAGGGCTTTACCAAAATCCTGCTCGGCTACCACCAGCAGGGGATGTGGATTCGGATGGCGCGCGACAAAGGCCAGTAGCGCATCAATAACCGTTAACAGCGCGGCGTAGCGCACCGGCAGCGAACCGGGTAGCGCCAGCACGTAAGCGTCTGTTTGCGGGTCCAGATCGAGCTGCATCAGCGCTTGTTGCCAGGCGGCCACCAAATCAGCCTCATCAACCGGAATCGCCACCGGCAGATTGCGCAGCGGAAGCGCCACACCTTCCAGCCAGATGGTGCTGCCCGAAAGCGACAGCGTATGCGCACCGGCGCCAATCACCGTGGCGCGCACGGTTTGCGCCGGGAACTGCACGTTCATCTCACGCAGGCGCGGATGTTCATGCAGCGCCGTCGCTAACAGCGGCCCAATATCGGAAAAACAGAATGGATCGGCAGGCTGGTTGCGGTAGCACTCGCCCACCCCGCCGGACAACGTAATCACTTCCGGCTTCACACCCGTCGGCAACAGACCGGTTTGCATCAGCGCCTGCGCCAGCGGTGACAGCGTGCCGTCAATCACCTCAACGATCAGCGCCGCCATCCGTCGGGCCACCTGAACAAGCTGCGCCGCATTGAGGGTCCGGGCGTCGGTGCCTGGACCAAATACGTCATCAACAATCATCTGTCCAGGCTGATGCGCATGCACCACCCGCCCCTGACCGTCCGTTTCCAGCAGTCGTCCGCCGACGTTCAGGCAGGCCGAACCGCTGACTTTTCCGGCATCGAACAGGACGTAGTTCGACGTCCCGCCACCGATGTCGATATTCAGTACGCGGCACAACTTCTGCTCTGACAGGGTTTGAGCCCCTGCGCCGTGACCGGCAATCACTGATTCCAGATGCGGACCGGCGCTGGCAACCACGAAGTCCCCCAGCGACTGAGAGAGCGTCATCACCGCTGGTCGCGCGTTGCGGGTTTTGGCACTTTCTCCGGTAATGATGATCGCGCCGGAATCGACGGTCTCAGGCGCAATCCCCGCCGCCTGATACTGGGCGAGAATCAGCGCCTTAAGTTCGGCCTCTTTCAGCCCGCCCTGCTTATCAACGGGGGTAAAGAACACCGGGCTTTGCCAGCTAATTTCGCGTTTGATGAATTCGTAACGCGGCACCTGCGACACTGCCGCACGGTTGACCAGCTCAAGGCGTGAGAAGATCACCTGAGTGGTGGTGGTGCCGATATCGATACCGACGCTGAGTAGCTGGCGAGTATTCACGATTGCGCCTCCGGGTTGGTTTCTGCTGGTGCCGGAACATCTTCGTCTTTCGGTACCAACAGCATAGCCACACCAATCGCCGTCACGCCGCCAATCAGCTTGCCGACAATCATTGGGAAGATCATCGCGTTCATGTTGGCCGCGGCGAAACCTAAGTGGTCACCCAGAGCGAAGGCTGCGGAGACCGCAAAAGCGCAGTTGATCACTTTGCCGCGGGTATCCATATTCTTCATCATGCCGAACATTGGGATGTTGTTCGCCAGCGTCGCCACCATGCCCGCAGCCGCGATATTATTGATTTTTAACAGGTTACCGACGCTCATCAGCGGCTTTTCAAACCAGCGGGTCAGCAGCAGTACCATTGGGTACGCACCCAGCAGCACGCAGGAGATAGAACCGATAACTTCGATGGCGCGCATCACTTCACCCGGCTTATCACCTGGTGCCATGAAGATAGGATCAAGACCCGGAATCAGTTCCCAGCCGAGCAGGAATTTGATTACCGCTGCCGCCAGACCGATGGTGATCAGCGCCACCAGGAATTTCGCGAAGATCTGGAAGCCGTTGATCATTTTTTCCGGGATGAATTTCAGTCCCAGCGCCACCAGCACGGCAACGATCAGCACCGGGATCATGTTCATCAGGATCAGTGCGAAGGTGAACTCCACCGGCTGCCCGTTGATTTCGACACCGGAGTACATCGCGATCAAACCACCCGCAATACAGCCAATCGGAATGGTGACGATCCCAGCCAGCACGCCCAGCGCCAGATAACGACGGTCGGACGGCTCAATAATCCCCAGCGCAACCGGAATAGAGAAGACCAGCGTCGGCCCCATCATCGCCCCGAGGATCAGGCCGGAGTACAGCCACGCCGCAACGTCGCCGCCCGCCAGTTCTTTCGCCAGGAAGAAGCCGCCCATATCGCACGCCAGCAGCGTTCCGGCAAACATCGACGGGTTCGCGCCCAACATTTCGTACAGTGGAATAATCACCGGCCCGAGCACATGCGCCAGTACCGGTGCCAGCGCGGTCATACCGACCATCGCCAGACCCAGCGCGCCCATCGCCATAAAACCTTCTTCAAACTGGCCGCCCGATCCCTCAATACTCTTCCCGAACTTACCGAGGAAGCGTGCCGAACCGCCGAACTGCGACAGGATCCTGTCCACGGCGGCAATCAGCATAAAGAACATCATGATGTACATGATGATTTCGTTAATTCCCATAACCTTCACTCCCTGTCATATGTGTATTTATTGTGCCGCCGCATACAACGCGATAATGTCGGCCTGCGTGGCGGTGCGTGGGTTACTGCGAATACAAATATCCTCCAGCGCGGCGTGAGCCCATGCGCTGTAATGCTCGGGCTTTGCCCCAACGTCAGAGAGTCGTTTGGTCTGGCCCACTTCGCTAATCAGCTCGCTGACGGCGTTGATGGCATCGCGATCGTCCGACTTCTTGTTGGTTAGCGCCCGTCCGATATGGCTGAAACGCTCACGACACACCATGCGGTTGAAACCCATTACTGTGGGCAGCAGCATGGCGTTAGCCTGTCCATGTGGGATGTGCAGCATCGCACCCGGCTGGTGCGCCATCGCGTGACACAGGCCCAGCCCCGCGCTGGAAAACGCCATCCCGGCCATACAGGAAGCCAGTAGCATGCTTTCTCGCGCCGCCAGATCCTGACCATAGCCAACGGCCTTCGGCAGCGATTTACCTATCATCGCAATCGCGCCAATCGCCAGACTGTCGGTAAACGGTGTCGCGTTCAGAGCGCTATACGCTTCAACGGCGTGCGTCAGCGCATCGATCCCGGTCATCGCCGTTACGTGTGCGGGCACACCTTCCGTCAGCGCGGCGTCAAGAATCGCCACATCCGGCATCAGGGTTGCGTGGGCCAGCACTTTTTTAAGCCCGGTCGCGGCGTCGATAATCACCGTGACATTAGTGGTTTCTGAACCCGTTCCGGCGGTAGTCGGTACGGCAATCAGCGGCAGACGCGGGCGTAACGCGCTGCTCTCATCCATGTCTGCCAGCGTCTGGGTAGGATTGGTCACCAGCAACGCCACAGCCTTTGCGGCATCCAATACGGAACCGCCACCAAAGGCCACTACGCCATCGCACTTCGATTCACGCAGTTGCGCGACCGCCGCGCAGACGTCCGTAATGCACGGTTCGCCCACCGGACATGGCCACAGCGTCATCGCCACGCCTTTCATCGCCAGGCTGCGTTCCAGTGCGGCGGTCATCCCCGCCTGGTGCAGGAAACTGTCGACCATGACGAACATATGCGTCAGGCCGCGCGTTTGTGCTTCCTGTCCGCAGGTACTGAGCGCTCCCAGTCCACACAACGTAACCGGTGGAACGCTAAACGTTTTTACGCGTTGCAGATTCAGGGTATCGAATGCCTGAAAGAGCGCGGTCTGCAATTCAGCTTGCATAGATTCCTTCCGCTTTTTCTTTTCCGCTATTTGCAATCGCCAGCGGGGTCATAAACAGGCTGTGCTGGGGTAAATGCACCTGCAGTTCCGGGAAACGCTTACGAAACAGTTCATCAACGCCCGGCTGCATACAGGAACCACCGGCCAGCCATAAATCTGCCACGCCCTGTCCGGCAATATGGTGAGCCACAATTTCCGCCATTTTTTCGTAGACCGGCTTAACCACCGGCCAGATTTCTTTACCGTTGCTGCGTTTGTACTGCTCCGCCTCTTCCAACTGGATGCGACGGTTCCCGGCAAGCGTCAGAGAAATGTGGTGCCCGCCGGTCGCTTCATCGGCGGAGTAAGTCACCTTGCCTCGCTTCACAATCGCAATCCCGGTGGTACCGCCACCGATATCCACCACGCCAGCGTTATCAAGCTGCAACAGGTCTGCCACCGCGGTCGGTTCGTCGAGCACATGACTGACTTCAAGCCCGGCAGATTCCAGCACGTTGATCGAGATCCGTGGGTCAGTTCCCGGTGGAAACGAGGTTGCCGCGTGGGTAAAGCGGCAACCCAACTGTTGTTCGAGCGTATCGAGATGGCGACGAACGATGGTCACCGCACCGAAGAAATCCCAGACGATGCCATCGCGCACGACGTCGGCCCAGTCCAGGCAAACCGCAACCGGCTGTCCGTCACTGTCGACAACCATCGACACCACATCACACGTCCCCAAATCCACGCCCAGCCACAGCGGTGAATCGCTCTTTACGGGCGTCTGGTTACATAGCGTTGCCGCTTTTAGCAATCTGGGTGTCAGCCAACGTTGTTCGTCGTGCGCCATGTCGTTCACTCCTTATACAATTCTGAAGGCATCCACCAACACACAGCGACGCAGACGCACAAACGTGCGTGCGCTGGTCACCCCTTCCCCGGTTGGCGTGGTAATGGTCATCGTGGTCCAGCCTTCGCCGCCGAGTCCAAGACCGGCAATGCACGGTCCGTTCTTAACGAAAATGCTGGTATCAATGGCGTTGGCCATGCGGTTCATGTTGTCGATATTGCGCGAGTGCATCGCCGCCGTATGGTGACAGCCGCCTTCAAGCTTGACCGCCAGTTCAATGGCCTCATCGACGTTGGCGACCCGCACGACCGGCAGAACCGGCATCATCAGTTCGGTTACGGCAAACGGGTGAGTCGCAGAGGTTTCGACGAACAACAGCCGGGTTTGCTCCGGTACGTTCAGACCAATCGCCGCAGCGATTTTTCCTGCGTCGCGACCTACCCAGTCACGACTGACCGTGCCTTTACCGCGTTCATCGACATTTTTCAGCAGCACCGGTTGCAGCTGTTCGGCCTGAGCCGTGGTCAGCTTGACTGCATGCTGGCTTTCCATC
Source organism: Citrobacter sp. L55 (assembly GCF_002850715.1). Taxonomy (NCBI): domain Bacteria; kingdom Pseudomonadati; phylum Pseudomonadota; class Gammaproteobacteria; order Enterobacterales; family Enterobacteriaceae; genus Citrobacter; species Citrobacter sp. L55. Next base: position 464,742 of record NZ_KZ559400.1, read on the forward strand.
AGACGCATCAGCTCATCAGCGACGCTATCGACCACGATCAGCACTTTTTCGTCGGCGCAGATAATGTTGTTGTCAAACGAAGCGCCTTTGACGATCGACTGGGCTGCGCGTGCCAGATCAGCCGTTTCATCAACCACCACCGGCGGATTTCCCGCACCGGCGGCAATCAGACGTTTGTTGGTGTGCTTACGCGCGGCATCCACTACGGCTTCACCGCCGGTCACCACCAGCAGGCCGATGCCTGGGTACTTAAACAGACGCTGGGCGGTTTCAATATCCGGATTGGCCACGGTAACCAGCAGGTTTGCCGGTCCGCCTGCAGCAACTACCGCCTGGTTAAGCAGAGTGATAGCGCGCTGAGACACGCCCTTGGCAGCCGGATGCGGTGCGAAGACCACGCTGTTGCCAGCCGCAATCAGGCTGATGGCGTTGTTAATAACGGTCGCAGCCGGGTTGGTGGACGGTGTCACCGAGGCCACCACGCCCCACGGCGCGTTTTCAATCAGCGTCAGGCCGTTATCACCGGTCAGAACCTGTGGAGACAGGCATTCCACGCCCGGCGTGGCGCGTGCCTGCGCCACATTTTTGGCAAATTTATCTTCAACGCGTCCCATGCCGGTTTCTGTGACGGCAAGTTCCGCTAATTCTCGGGCATGTTTTTCACCCGCCTCACGTAGAGCCGTGATAGCCAGTTGGCGCATGGCAACGCTTTTCAGCCCTTGCTGGGCCAGTTTTGCTGCCGCCACTGCGTCATCCAGGGAGGCAAAAACGCCCATTTCTTGAACGGCACTGACGGGTTGGCTGCTGTCTTTCATTTTCAGCAGTACCGCTTTCACGACCTGTTCAATATCCTGTTGATTCATGATTTTCTGCCTTATTTATGGAAGATCACCTGACCACCTGCCACCACTTCATCAACAATGCCAATCACGCACAGATCGACAGGTGATGATTCGTTACGGTGCGCCTGACGGGCTGAGCTTCCGCTGACCAGCAGCACCCACTCTCCGGTTCCCGCCCCAATGCTGTCGATAGCAACAGCACATTGCCCGTCGGGATTTCCGCAGGCATCAATCATTTCCACCATCAGCAACTTGTCGTGCGCGAGCCCCTGATGGCGTACGGTACAAACAATTTGTCCTGTGACGATTGCCAGTTTCATACGCGCCTCCGTGGCATATTTCAGGTAAAACCTCCCCCTACCCTCCGCAGAAGGTAATGTGAAAAGGAGAGAGGGTGACGCCAGCAATGAAGTCTGTGGCGTCACATGGACGACTTACATGTCGTTGCTGTCGCCTTTAAAGCTGATCGGGAACACTTCTTCCAGATCGCCATGCGGACGCGGGATTACGTGTACGGAAACCAGCTCACCAATACGCTGTGCAGCAGCAGCACCAGCATCCGTTGCGGCTTTACATGCCGCTACGTCGCCACGGACCATTGCAGTAACCAGACCGCCGCCGATCTGCTTCACGCCGACCAGTTTCACGCGTGCCGCTTTAACCATTGCGTCAGAAGCCTCAATCAGTGCAACCAGGCCCCGGGTTTCAATCATTCCTAATGCTTCCATTGTGTTTTCCTCTCATTAAGGGGTCCAGAACGGGACCTAAACAACCAGTGTGTGTGAGGCGTTTTCACGACTCATGTCAGTCTGACGCGGCACTGCTGCCACCAACGCCAGTTCGATAATTTCCTGTACGCTACAGCCGCGAGAGAGGTCATGAAGCGGTGCGGCAAGCCCTTGGATCAACGGACCTACGGCACGATACCCTCCCAGACGCTGGGCGATTTTGTAGCCAATATTGCCTGCCTCCAGCGATGGGAAGACCATCACATTGGCATTGCCCTTTAACGGACTGGCGGGCGCTTTTTGCGCGGCGACATCCGGAACAAAGGCGGCATCAAATTGCAGTTCCCCATCCACGGTAAGCTGAGGGGCGCGCTCACGAACGATCTCCGTAGCCTGCTGCACGTTAGCGACGTTAGGATGACGAGCGCTGCCTTGACTTGAAAACGACAGCATGGCCACGCGCGGTTCTTCACCGGTGATCGCCTGCCATGTCTGCGCGCTGGCAATCGCAATATCCGCCAGCTGCGCGGCTGTGGGCTGCGGCACGACGCTGCAATCGGCAAACCCTAATGCCGGCCCGAGGTACTGCGGCAGCATCAGGAAAATTGACGACAGCGTTTTACAGCCTGGCTGTAACCCAATAATGCGTAACCCAGCGCGCAGCACGTTTGCTGTCGACGACAAATTGCCCGCAATACAGACGTCAGCTTTACCCGCGCTAACCATGGCGGCGGCGAACATCAGCGGATCGTTGAGTTTTTCCAGCGCATCTGCAGGCGTTTTATCTCCCGCGCGGGCCAGCCAGCGCAGCGCAAACTCTTCACGCATGGACTGGTTGCTTTGCGGGTCGATAACCTGAATGCCATCCATTGCCACCCGATGGCTGAGGGCAAACTGGCGCAGCGCAAACGGACTGGCGACGAGAACAGGATGTGCCAGACCGTGCTGATGCAGGTAATTTGCCGCTTTCAACACCCGAACATCCAGCGCATCCGGGAACACCACCCGTGCAGGTGAGCGCTGGGCGAGTTGACGAGCACGTTCAATGATCATTGCTTCTCCCCCAGTCGCTGTTGAATTTGGCTAACCGTCAGTGGATGCTTCGCTACGCTCAGAATCATCATCACGTAAACCGTACTGGAAAGGCGATTGAGCGCCTGCATGATGTCCGGTCGCATCACGTCAAAACTACGGGTGATGAATACCTGGGCCGCCACCGTCTCCGTTTCACGAACTTTGGTACGCAGCAGATTAAGCAACGCGCAATCACGGCCATGACTGGCTTCAGGCACCAGATGGTCGTGGTCCAGATAGCGCAGCGGCTGATGCGAAAGCCGGTGTAAATCTTCGTCGCTTAAACCGACGATAGCTTGTGCTGCCAGCGGCTCGTCGATAGCGTCGGCGCGCATAATGTTGCCCAGACGCGAACGGATATCCGCCAGCCACGGCTGCCACGGTTCCGCCAGCTCTATCTGCAACCACACGGCCAGGGCGATGGTGCTGTCCAGCGCGGCGCGAAATCCCAGGCGCGGGTCACTTTTAGCGACCATCTTGTCCGCTGTCAGATGCGTCAGCGTGTCTGCTTTCTTCACCACCGGTTGATGACACAGTTCGCAACTGGCCTGTGGATGCGTATCGCTGCTGGTTAAACCATGCACCGGCTGCGGCTGCTGTTCTTCGTCATCAATAAACAGGCTGCCCTGCTCGTCGATAAACTTAATGCGCAGATGTCGGCTTTCCAGTAATTCCCGGGCAGATGGCGTCAGGCGAGCATCAGCGGGGAGATGAATTTCAGCCCCTTCGCTGAGCGTATGATTCGCTCTAAGCCACGCTTCGGTAATGAAATCCTTCATACATCCGCCTTAGCAGGACTGCCAGTTCGCAGGCCAGGCCACATACAGAAATTTCACCGTCGATGGCGTACCAAATTCGATGCTGGAGCCTTTCGGGATAAACATCACGTCCCCGGCTTTAGCAATCATGGTTTCGCCTTCGTGGCGAACGTGCAGCTCGCCTTCCAGAATCATGTCGATTTCGTCGTAGTTCAGCGTCCATGGGAAAAAAGCGTTATCCCACTGCATGAACCCGGCGGCCATGCTGCTACCGTCCTGGTCGGTCACCAGATCGGTTAAACCCACGCAGTGCGGCTGTGCGCCGTCAAAACGACCAAACTTCACGCTGCTGCCGTCGATGACTTTGACGCCGCCTTTGCCGGTCACCGAGTTAAAGCTCGGCTGCATTCCGCCCTGCTCCAGCGACTGTTTCTCCTTCATGACTTTGTCCATCAGTTGGGCGACCAGGCTTTCGGTAAACTGCCCTTCCGGTAACTGCGCAATGATGGTTTCGCGAATGCGCTGGCTTTCCGTTTTGCCATCATCCACCGCAACCGGTGCGACAGCAGCAGCGGTTGGCGCGGATTCATCGCATTCACTGATGGTGACGCCCAGCAGCTCCGCAACTTCGCGCGCCTCCGGGGTGATGATGCTGGCGCGCAGAACAACCGACATTTCCTGTTCGCCGCGTGCGTGGGCCGCACGAATATCGTTAGCTGTGATGAGTTTTTTCACCTGCCCTTTCCTCCTTTTGGCTGAGCTCAGTCAGATAATCCACCAGGTGCTGCACGCTGCGCGGGTCATGGCTGTTGAGTTCGAAAATCGGCTCCTGGAACCCTATCCCGCGAAGTAGTTGTCGCGTTGCGGCGACGTCGGCATCCGGCATGTCCGTTTTGCTGATAACGGCGATTTGTCGTTTACTGGCGCCGATATCCAACAGCCCGGCAGGTAAGCGACTTTCTTTATCATTTGCCGCGTGTATATAAATCAACGTATCAACATCCTGCAGCGTGGTAATTAAGGCGTGATACCAGCGCGGATGGCTAAAATATTCTCCTGGCGTGTCGATATCGCCATTTTCATTAAACTCCACGGCCTGTGTTTTTCTGGCGAGGGAATAATTTCCCTGTAGCGCATTAAAGAGCGTTGTTTTCCCCGCCCCCACCGTACCGACAAACGCAATACGTTTCATCGCCGCCTCTGATTAACTTTTTGTCAGGTTGCACAAAGTGAAATTTAATAACCGACCCAGACCGCTTACCGTCTGTAATAACGCTTCTTCTACCGCGCCTACCGAGCCGTAGATGACCAGCGCACCGCTGAATCGATCGAGAAAGCCGATATGTACATCTGCCGCCTTCATAGCTAAGTCACCGGCAATCATCGCGGTTTCGCCTGGCGTCAGCGTCATGATGCCGATAGCGCCCGCTTCGGGAACGCCGATCTTTTTCGCCAGTTCCTCACCAGGGTGCGCAATGAGATGCGCCAGCGTAACCTGTTTCCCCGGCACAAATTCCTGAATAATGCGTTCTTTTTCCATTGCTCACCGCCTCCGCTAAAACTGCCCTCATCGTGGCAATTTTTTGTCAGAGTAAATAACAAAATTCGGCAACCATGTTTAAAAGGTGAAGTGGATCACTAAGAAAGGGGAAATAAAAAGGCGCGGGAGAAACCCGCGCCGGAAATAAATTAAAGTGAAATTACAGCGGCTGAGTTTGGGCTTCTACAACCGCCAGCGCCACCATATTAACGATACGACGAACAGAAGCGATCGGCGTTAATACGTGAACCGGTTTCGCAACCCCCATCAGCACCGGGCCGACCGTTACGCCTTCAGAGCTGGAAACGCGTAGTAAGTTGTAACTAATACGGGCAGCTTCCATATTCGGCATCACCAGAATATTCGCTGAGCCTTTCAGCGGACTGTCCGGCATGCGGTCATGACGGATGCTTTCCACCAGCGCGGCATCGCCGTGCATTTCGCCATCAATCATCAACTCTGGCGCACGCGCCTTAATCAGCTCCAGCGCTTCGCGCATTTTGCTGGCCGACGGACAGTTAGATGAACCAAAGTTGGAGTGCGACAGCAGCGCCACCTTCGGTTCGATACCAAAGCGGCGCACGGTTTCTGCCGCCATCACGGCGATTTCCGCCAGTTGCTCCGGCGTAGGATCGTCGTTAACGTAGGTATCGGCGATAAAGGTGTTACCGCTTGGCAGCAGCAAGGCGTTCATCGCCCCGGCAGTATGCACGCCATCGCGATGACCAAACACCTCTTTCACCACGCTGAAGTGCTCATGGTAGTCGCCTATCGTACCGCAGATCATTGCATCCGCTTCGCCGCGCTGCACCATGATCGCGCCGATCACCGTGGTGTTGGCAATTACCGCACGCTGCGCCTGCTCCTGGGTAATACCACGACGTTTCATAATCTGGTAGTACTCGCTCCAGTACTCTTTAAAGCGCGGATCTGACTCATTGTTGACAATCTCAAAATCGACGCCCGCTTTGATCTGCAGACCCAGTTTCTGGATACGCATTTCGATAACGCTCGGACGACCGATCAGGATCGGTTTCGCCAGACCTAAAGTGATCAGCTCCTGCGTGGCATGCAGTACACGCGCCTCTTCCCCTTCAGTCAGCACCACACGCTTCGGCGCTTTGCGTGCCAGGGAGAAAATCGGCTTCATGAACAGGTTGGTTTTGTAGACGAATTCGGTCAGCTTATCGATGTAAGCATCAAAGTCGGCAATCGGACGCGTTGCCACACCGGAATCCATCGCCGCCTTCGCCACCGCAGGGGCGATTTTGACGATCAGACGCGGGTCGAACGGTTTCGGAATAATGTATTCCGGCCCGAAGCTCAGGTCCTGGTCGCCATAGGCGGAGGCCACCACTTCGCTCTGCTCGGCGTGCGCCAGCTCAGCAATGGCGTGTACCGCGGCCAGTTTCATCTCTTCGTTGATGGCAGTAGCGCCGACGTCCAGCGCGCCGCGGAAGATGAACGGGAAGCACAGGACGTTGTTAACCTGGTTCGGGTAGTCGGAACGGCCGGTGCAAATGATGGCGTCGGAACGCACCTCTTTCGCCAGTGGCGGCAGGATTTCCGGTTCCGGGTTGGCGAGGGCCAGGATCATTGGCGCACGCGCCATCTTCTTAACCATTTCCTGCGTCAGCACTTTCGGACCAGAGCAACCGAGGAAAATATCCGCGCCGTCAATGACATCATCCAGCGTACGCTTACCGTCATCCACCACTGCGTATGCCGCTTTGGTTTCCGCCATGTTTGGTTCACGATCTTTGTAAATCACCCCTTTGGAGTCGCAGACCACAATGTTGTGTTTCTGCATCCCCAGCGCCACCAGCAGGTTCATACAGGCAATCGCCGCCGCACCTGCACCGGACACCACCATGCGCACATCAGAGATATTTTTCTCAACCACCCGCAGACCGTTAAGGATTGCGGCAGTACTGATGATTGCCGTGCCGTGCTGGTCATCATGGAATACCGGAATATTCATGCGCTCACGGAGTTTTTGCTCAATGTAGAAGCACTCCGGCGCTTTGATATCTTCGAGATTAATGCCGCCAAACGTTGGTTCAAGTGCCGCTACCACGTTGATAAATTTATCCGGATCGAGTTCATCAACTTCGATGTCGAACACGTCAATCCCGGCGAATTTCTTAAACAGAACGCCTTTACCTTCCATCACTGGTTTACCGGCCAGCGCGCCAATATTACCCAGGCCCAGAACCGCAGTACCGTTGGAAATAACCGCAACCAGGTTGCCGCGTGCGGTGTATTTGTAGGCTGCCAGCGGGTCCTTTTCAATTTCAAGACACGGTGCAGCCACGCCCGGCGAGTAGGCCAACGCGAGGTCGCGCTGGGTTGCCAGAGGCTTGGTCGGAGAAACCTGGATTTTACCGGGTACCGGAAATTCGTGGAAATCGAGGGCGCTTTGTTTTAACTGGTCATCCATCTTGTTGTTCCTTTCACGTATCTATCAAAAAAGTGGCGCGGGTAACCATTCTACTGAGCCGCACATTATCACCTCAGTCAACGGCACAAACTTTGAAGGTCCCCATACTCTCACCATTCAAAGAAAGAATTTGTTATCAATTTATAACATCTATGTTACCTGCTTAAGCCAGCAATACCATGCTTGTCTGCTATGCTTTTTGCTGACAACACCCGCAATTATCTCAAAAGTGTGAATCACAACACGCATCTAACACTTTACTTTTCAAGGAGTATTTCCTATGACCCGTAAAGAGCTTGCCAATGCCATTCGTGCGCTAAGTATGGATGCCGTCCAAAAAGCTAACTCCGGCCACCCTGGAGCACCAATGGGGATGGCCGATATCGCCGAAGTGCTGTGGAACGATTTCCTGCGCCATAACCCGTCCGATCCCACCTGGTACGATCGTGACCGGTTTATTTTATCCAATGGCCACGCCTCAATGCTGCTTTACAGCCTGTTGCATCTTTCCGGCTACAACCTGCCGCTCGAAGAGTTAAAGAACTTCCGCCAGCTCCATTCGAAGACGCCAGGACACCCGGAAATTGGCTATACACCGGGCGTGGAGACCACCACCGGACCGTTGGGTCAGGGTTTAGCCAACGCTGTCGGAATGGCGATTGCAGAACGCACCCTGGCGGCGCAGTTTAACCAGCCAGACCACGAGATTGTTAATCACTATACCTGGGTCTTTATGGGCGACGGCTGTCTGATGGAGGGCATTTCTCACGAAGTGTGCTCGCTGGCGGGCACCCTGGGACTTGGCAAACTCATCGGCTTTTACGATCACAACGGCATCTCAATTGATGGCGAAACCGACGGCTGGTTTACCGACGATACCGCGAAACGCTTTGAGGCCTATCACTGGCATGTAGTGCACGAGATTGACGGTCATGACCCTGAGGCGGTGAAAAAAGCGATTCAGGAAGCACAGGCCGTTACCGATAAACCGTCGCTGATTATCTGCCGCACGGTGATTGGTTTTGGTTCACCGAATAAAGCCGGGAAAGAGGAAGCGCACGGCGCTGCGCTGGGTGAAGAAGAAGTGACGCTGACCCGGCAGAAGTTGGGGTGGCATCATCCTGCCTTTGAAATCCCCAAAGAGATTTACCGGGCGTGGGACGCTCGTGAAAAAGGCGAGAAAGCCCAACAGAGCTGGAATGAGAAATTCGCCGCTTATCGACATGCGCATCCGGATCTGGCGGCAGAGTTTACCCGCAGGATGAGCGGTGGACTGCCGGAAGAGTGGGAAGAAACGACCCAGAAATATATCACCGAGCTGCAGGCCAATCCGGCCAAAATCGCCACCCGTAAGGCCTCGCAAAATACCCTGAACGCCTACGGGCCGATACTGCCTGAGCTGCTTGGCGGTTCGGCGGATCTGGCGCCCAGCAACCTGACCATCTGGAAAGGCTCCACTTCTCTTAAAGAGGATCATGCAGGAAACTACATCCACTACGGCGTGCGGGAGTTTGGCATGACCGCAATTGCCAACGGTATCGCTCACCACGGGGGCTTCGTACCGTACACCGCAACATTCCTGATGTTTGTCGAATATGCCCGTAATGCCGCACGCATGGCGGCGCTGATGAAAGCCAGACAAATCATGGTTTATACCCACGACTCGATTGGCCTTGGGGAAGATGGTCCCACGCACCAGGCCGTCGAACAGCTCGCCAGCCTGCGTCTGACGCCTAATTTCAGCACCTGGCGACCCTGCGATCAGGTTGAAGCGGCGGTAGGCTGGAAGCTGGCGGTCGAACGCCATGACGGGCCAACGGCGCTGATCCTCTCGCGGCAAAATCTGGCGCAGGTTGAGCGGACGCCTGAGCAAGTGCAGCAGATTGCCCGCGGCGGCTATGTGCTGAAGGATGGTGGCGGTAAGCCGGATGTTATCCTGATTGCTACCGGTTCAGAAATGGAAATCACGCTGCTGGCGGCGGAAAAACTGACCGGTGAAGGTCGTAACGTGCGGGTGGTTTCTCTGCCCTCAACCGATATCTTCGACGCCCAGGATGAGGCGTATCGGGAATCGGTTCTCCCCTCAAACGTCAGCGCGCGCGTGGCGGTAGAAGCAGGAATTGCCGACTACTGGTACAAATATGTTGGGCTGAAAGGGGCGATTGTCGGTATGACGGGTTATGGGGAGTCGGCTCCGGCAGACAAGCTGTTCCCGTTCTTCGGCTTTACGGTGGATAACATTGTCGACAAAGCGCATAAGGTGCTTAACGTGTGATCCACAGCGTGGGCCAGGCATCTGGCCCATGCCAGTTATCGCAGCTTGGCTCTTGGGCATAGCGCACCAGACGAAAACGCTGGCCGTCGTAGCGCCAGCGGGTCTGGATACCGCAATCTGCCAACCCTCGTCCTTTAGCGAGGGTTACCAGCTCGCGCGACTTCTCATCAAACGTGGCGTTGGTCAGCTCCATATCGCGGCTTTCCGCATCCGTTTTAAAAGGCAGGCTTAGCCGTACCGCCCGTGACGTCAACGGGGTAGTACGTGAAACCACCCACGCCAGATCGATGGTGTTATATGCCCCGGCTTCACAGCCGATCATCAGCAGCGCTTTATCATCCGTTAAGGCCGTGACGCGCATCTCGCGACGCAGCGGATCGATCGAACAGCGAATACCGTTGATCCGCCAGTTACCGTAATCCAGCAATTCACTGCGCTCTTGTTGCGTGAGAGGCGTTGGCGTTGGGTTAATCACAGCCACGCCTTTTAAAGCGGGAGCGGGAGGCACGCTGAGCGGAGGCTCGTCGCCTTTTTCGATCCATGCGGTTTCGCTGCCGACCCGTTTTTGCTGGGCGTCGATAAAAAGCAGCGCGGCTTTTAGCCCGACCAGGGACAGGTTTTGCGCCCCTTTTTGCAGGGTTATCGCCTTCGCGTCCTGTACGGTTGTTAAAAATGCGCTGATGGTGGCCGGATCATCGGTCATCAGCTGCCAGGGGGTAATACGCCAGTGTTCGCCGCGAAGCGTGAGCGCTGAGCCATCCAGTAGCAGACGTGGCGCAATATCGCTCTCTTTGGCTGTGGGCGATTCCAGCCCACCCAGTTCAATACGCAACACGGCGTCGGTATGTGCCCCGGCACTGCGGCTCAAGGTCATGACCAGGCCGTGATGTTCTCCGGTATTGCGCGCCACGCAAAAGTTTTGGTTATTGCACGTCACCTGCCAGTCAGAAAACGTCTGTTGCGCGGGCGCGGCCCACAGCAAACGGACGGGTAACAACCCGAGCAGGAAAAGTAAAATAACGCGATAGCGCATGGACGGTACAACCCCGAAGTCAAAACACACAGCCTAAGCGGTATCTTCCTTGCGCGACTGATGTGGCTCAATAAGAATCGTCGGATTGGCCGAAAATTTGTAAAGAAATATAAATCCCGCGCATTAGTCCATGAGATGCGACGACTGCAAATAGTTCAGCAATAGCACCGTCTTACCGTCACGGATCTCACCCGTTTTAATCATTTCCAGCGCCTGGGTGAACGGCAGCTCCAGAACCTCAATATCTTCATCTTCCACCCCTCCACCCGCATTTGCCCGCTGGCTGTCGCTGTATTGTGCAATAAAGAAATGAATTATCTCCGTCACGCCGCCCGGCGACATATAGAGCTCAAACAGCTTACGCACTTCACCCACTTCAAAGCCGGTCTCTTCAATGGCCTCTTTCCGAATGCACGCTTCCGGTTCGTCGTTATCCAGCAGCCCGGCGCAGGTTTCAATCAGTTGACCGCTTTCATTACCATTGACCCAGGTGGCGACGCGAAACTGGCGGATGAGCACCACCGTTTTCTTCTCCGGGTTATACAGCAGGATAGTGGCGCCGTTGCCGCGATCGTAAACCTCGCGTTTGTGACGAATCACCTCACCATTGCTACGGGTCAGGTCATAGGTGATATTGCGCAGGATGAAGTAGTTATCGGAAAGGACTTTATCTTTGATGAGGGTAATTTTTTGCGACATACCGGCTCCACAGCAAGAAGTGAGAAATAATACTACGCCGTGAAACCGGGTTTGTCTTGGTGCAATGTCGGCCTGATAAGCGAAGCGCCATCAGGCAATTAGGCGGCGCAGAGCCGGATAGCAACGCTAACGCGCCTTATCCGGCCTTCTTAGCGACTTAGTGAGATTTGACTGATTTTACGCCCAGCCAGTCGACGATCCCCTGGGCGGCATGCCGTCCTTCCGCCATGGCCGTAACCACCAGATCCGCACCGCGTACCGCGTCACCACCAGCGAAGATTTTCGGGTTACTGGTTTGATAACGGTATGCGCTTTCAACATTGGCGGCTATGCGCCCCCAGTTATCGACCTTAACCCCATGCGTCTCCAGCCACGGCATGCCATGTGGGTGAAAACCAAACGCCATGATCACCGCATCTGCGGGCATGACAAACTCACTCCCGGCGAGGGGAACCGGGCGACGACGTCCCTGCGCGTCTGGCTCGCCAAGCTGGGTACGTAAAAAACGCACGCCGCTGACTCGCCCATCATCATGTAACACCAGCTCAACCGGCTGGACGTTAAACTCGAAGTTAGCCCCCTCTTCCCGGGCGTTCTTCACCTCTTTTTTCGAACCGGGCATGTTGGCTTCATCACGACGATAAGCGCAGGTCACCTGGCGTGCGCCATGACGCAGCGCGGTACGCACACAGTCCATTGCCGTATCGCCTCCGCCCAGTACAACCACGTTCAGTCCGGCGGTATCGATGAACGGCTCTTCAGGCAGTTCATCCAGCCCCATCACCTGTTTGGTGTTGGCAATCAGGAACGGTAACGCGTCATAAACGCCAGGCGCGTCTTCATTCGGCAGATCCGCCTTCATGGAACGATAGGTTCCTACGCCCACGAACACGGCATCGTAATCCTCCAGCAGCGCCGACAGCGCCACATCCTTACCCACTTCACAGTTAAGTTCGAAATGAATACCCATGGCGCTGAAGATTTCACGGCGGCGGGCCAGCAGCGATTTGTCCAGCTTGAAGGCCGGAATGCCGAACGTCAGCAAACCGCCGATTTCAGGGTGGCGATCGTATACGGTGGCGCTGACTCCGCTGCGCGCCAGCACATCCGCGCAGGCCAGACCCGCCGGACCCGCGCCGATGATAGCAACGCGCTTATCCACTTTCTGCACGTGGCTTAAGTCCGGTCGCCATCCTTTGCTCAGGGCCCGATCAGAGATGTAACGCTCAATATTTCCGATAGTGACCGCCCCATGCTCGCTACGCACCGTACATGCCCCTTCGCAGAGTCGGTCCTGCGGACATACGCGCCCGGTCACTTCCGGCAGGCAGTTGGTCTGGTGAGAAAGCTCAACCGCCGCGTCGATATTCCCGGCTTTGACCAGTTCAATCCACTGCGGAATATGGTTATGCAATGGGCAGGTCCATTCGCAAATACTGTGGTCGCCGCATTTCAGGCAGCGGGACGCTTCCCGTTCCGCCTGCGCCGTACGAAACGGCAGATAGATCTCCTCAAAGCTGGTTTTACGGGCCTCAATTGCCAGCTTATCCGGCTCACCACGCGCAGGCGTCGCCTGCATTTGCTCACGTTTGGTAATTTTATGCGAAACGAAATCGGTGGCGTTGGCGTGCCAGGGCTGGCTTTCCAGACTGGCGGTGCGTAGCCTGCGCGCTTTTGACAGACCAGTAAGCGAATTTTCCGTCACCAGTTGTAACGCTTGCGCCGGACAGTTCTCTACGCAGGCGGGTCCCTGTTCGCGTCCCTGACACAAATCGCATTTGTGCGCAGTGGCTTTCACCTTCCCTTTAGCGACAGGAGTGAGTACGATCTGCATCGTGCCGAAAGGACAAGCAACGACGCACGATTTACAGCCAATACACTTTTTCGGGTTCACCTGAACGCTGTCGTTATCATGGCTGATTGCCCCGTTCGGGCAACTTCTGGCGCAGGGCGCATCTTCACAGTGATGGCAGGTTACCGCACTGCGCTGCTGCTGATGCTTGATGACGGTAATTCGGGGCTGGAAATGCCGTTGACTCAGGACATGCTGCTCGCCATTGTGAGCCATGACGCAGGCGACCTCACAGGCATGGCATCCCAGGCACTGCTGGCTATTAACCATAATAAAACGATTCATGGCTTCCTTCTTTTTTGGTTGCAAAAACCTTATTCTTTATATGAGTGTTGTTATTAACCGACACGGAAGGAAGCGGCAATGTTCATTTGCCCAGGAAGCACAACTATTTATCCAGAACCTGTGGCAGATCAATTTATTTCATCGCATATGAAATTGTGTTTCAGTTACCATCCAGTTTCATGGCGTTTTATTAACATTTATCAAATACACCGCATCGTTCGGGCTGTTTTAAGGCGCGACGTGTATTGTGTGAGGATGCACAAGTGACGGTAAAGCGTCCGGTCTCGGCCAGTCTGGCTAAAGCTTTTTTCTACATAGTGCTGTTGTCGATTCTCTCAACGGGTATTGCTCTGCTCACGCTGACCAGCAGCTTACGAGATGCCGAAGCCATCAACGTGGCTGGCTCATTGCGCATGCAAAGTTACCGTCTGGGTTACGATCTGCAAAGCCAAAGTCCGCAGCTTAACGCTCACCGCCAGCTTTTCCAGCAGGCGCTAAATTCGCCAGCACTACAGAACCTGAACGCGTGGTACGTGCCTCAAGCGGTAAAAAGTCGCTATGGACGTCTACATGCAAACTGGTTGGAAATGAACGCCCGTCTGATCGATGGCGATTTAAATTGGTACCAGAGCAATATCAATAACTATGTCGATCAAATCGATCTCTTCGTGCTGGCGCTGCAGCATTATGCCGAACGCAAAGTGATGCTGGTTTTTGGTATTTCACTGGCGGGCGGGATCGGCATATTCACCCTCGTTTTCTTTACCTTACGGCGTATTCGCCAGCAGGTGGTGCGTCCGCTGAATAAGCTGGTGGTGGCAAGCCAGCACATTGAACACGGTCAGTTTGACATCCCGTCGCTGGATACTGATTTGCCCAACGAACTCGGGTTGTTGGGCAAGACCTTCAGCCAGATGTCGAGTGAATTACACAAGCTGTACCGCTCACTGGAAGCGTCTGTCGCTGAGAAGACCCACGATCTCCACGAAGCTAATCGTCGTCTGGAAGTGTTGTATCAGTGCTCTCAGGCGTTAAATACCAGTCAGATTGATGTGTACTGCTTCCGCCATATTTTACAGATCGTCCGCGAGCATGACGCCGCCTATTTCCTGGAACTCACCGTCGGAGATAACTGGCGAATTAGCGAAGGCGCAAAAAGCCCCGAGCTGCCGATGCAGATCCTGCCGGTCACCATGCAGGAAACCGTCTACGGTGAACTGCACTGGCAAAGCCCGAACGTCAATGCTTCTACCCCGCTGCTTAACAGCGTCTCCTCGATGCTGGGTCGCGGGTTGTACTTCAACCAGGCGCAAAAACATTTTCAGCAGCTGTTGTTAATGGAGGAACGGGCGACGATTGCGCGCGAGCTGCACGACTCGCTGGCGCAAGTGCTCTCTTATTTACGCATTCAGCTCACGCTGCTGAAGCGTTCGATTCCCGAAGATAACGCCCCAGCGCAAAGCATTATGGCGGATTTCTCTCAGGCGCTGAACGATGCCTACCGCCAGCTACGCGAACTGCTCACCACCTTCCGCCTGACTTTACAGCAGGCCGATCTCCCCTCCGCCCTGCATGAAATGCTGGAAACGCTGCAAAATCAGACCTCGGCTAAACTGACGCTTGATTGCCGGTTACCGACCCTGGCGCTGGATGCGCAAATGCAGGTGCATCTGCTGCAGATCGTCCGTGAAGCGGTGCTGAACGCGATTAAACATGCCAGCGCAACCGAAATTGCCGTCAGTTGCGTGACCGCGCCGGATGGTAATCATACGGTTTATATTCGCGATAACGGCATCGGCATTGGCGAGCCGCATGAGCCTTCGGGGCACTATGGATTAAATATTATGCGCGAGCGGGCGGAAAGGCTGAGCGCCACGCTGACTTTCTCTCAACCCTCCGGAGGGGGAACGCTGGTGAGCATCAGTTTTCGTTCGGCAGAATCCGACGGTGAGCTAACGTAAAGAACCGCAAAGCGCCGTCGGTTCTCGATCCAGGCCTGACGGCGTTGGCACGAAAGGTAAGCTGTAAACGGGCATGATAATTTACATTATCTTCTTTTTTTCTCCACGTTTGCCCCGTACCTTGCCGCTAAAGTGAAGCAATTCACACCCATAACGATATGCAGAAACACGAGGTCCCCTTTTAATGGCGAATTTTTTCATCGATCGCCCCATTTTTGCCTGGGTGTTAGCAATCCTGTTGTGCCTGACAGGAGCCCTGGCTATTTTTTCGCTGCCCGTTGAGCAATATCCCGATCTGGCACCGCCAAACGTGCGGGTAACCGCGAACTACCCTGGCGCGTCCGCACAAACCCTGGAAAATACCGTCACCCAGGTTATCGAGCAGAACATGACTGGTCTCGATAATCTGATGTACATGTCGTCGCAGAGCAGCGGGACAGGCCAGGCGTCAGTTACGCTGAGCTTCCTCGCGGGAACCGATCCTGATGAGGCCGTCCAGCAGGTGCAAAACCAGCTGCAATCGGCAATGCGTAAGCTGCCACAGGCGGTACAGAATCAAGGGGTCACGGTGCGCAAGACCGGTGACACCAATATTCTGACCATCGCCTTCGTCTCCACCGATGGCTCAATGGATAAGCAGGACATCGCCGACTACGTCGCCAGTAATATCCAGGATCCGCTCAGTCGTATAAACGGCGTGGGCGATATTGACGCCTACGGTTCACAATATTCCATGCGTATCTGGCTCGACCCGGTCAAACTTAACAGCTTCCAGATGACCGCCAAAGATGTGACCGATGCTATCGAGTCACAGAATGCGCAGATTGCCGTCGGGCAACTTGGCGGCACGCCTTCGGTAGACAAACAAGCGCTGAATGCGACAATCAACGCCCAGTCGCTGCTACAGACTCCGGATGAATTCCGCGCGATTACGCTACGCGTCAACCAGGACGGCTCAGAAGTTAAACTGGGTGATGTGGCGACGGTCGAAATGGGAGCGGAAAAGTACGACTATCTCAGCCGCTTCAACGGCCACCCGGCTTCCGGTCTGGGGGTAAAACTGGCCTCCGGCGCCAATGAAATGGCAACGGCGGAGCTGGTTATCGACCGCCTGAACGAGCTCTCACAGTATTTTCCGCATGG
Organism: Citrobacter sp. L55; assembly: GCF_002850715.1. Lineage (NCBI taxonomy): Bacteria > Pseudomonadati > Pseudomonadota > Gammaproteobacteria > Enterobacterales > Enterobacteriaceae > Citrobacter > Citrobacter sp. L55. Next base: position 481,372 of record NZ_KZ559400.1, read on the forward strand.
GCTGGAATACAAGGTGGCGTATGAAACTACCTCCTTTGTCAAAGCCTCAATTATCGACGTGGTGAAAACGCTGCTGGAAGCGATCGCGCTGGTATTCCTTGTGATGTACCTGTTCCTGCAAAACTTCCGCGCCACGCTGATCCCTACAATCGCCGTTCCCGTCGTCCTGATGGGTACTTTTTCCGTGCTCTACGCCTTTGGCTACAGCGTTAACACCCTGACGATGTTTGCGATGGTGCTGGCGATCGGCCTGCTGGTCGATGATGCCATTGTGGTGGTGGAAAACGTCGAGCGTATTATGAGTGAGGAAGGCCTCTCACCGCGGGAAGCGACGCGGAAATCGATGGGGCAAATCCAGGGCGCGCTGGTCGGTATCGCCATGGTGCTGTCGGCGGTGTTTATCCCGATGGCCTTCTTCGGCGGCACTACCGGGGCTATCTACCGCCAGTTCTCGATTACCATCGTCTCCGCAATGGTTCTTTCAGTTCTGGTGGCGATGATCCTCACCCCTGCCCTGTGCGCCACTCTGCTCAAACCGCTACATAAAGGCGAGCATCACGGGCAAACCGGTTTCTTTGGCTGGTTTAACCGGATGTTTAACCGCAACGCCGAACGCTACGAAAAAGGCGTCGCCAGGATCCTGCACCGCAGCCTGCGCTGGATACTGATTTACGGCCTGCTGCTCGGCGGTATGGTTTTCCTGTTCCTGCGCCTGCCAACCTCCTTCCTGCCGCTCGAAGACCGCGGCATGTTTACCACCTCAATACAGTTGCCCAGCGGCTCGACCCAGCAGCAAACATTGAAAGTGGTTGAGGAAGTGGAGAAGTATTACTTCACCCATGAGAAAGACAACATTACGTCGGTCTTTTCCACGGTCGGTTCCGGCCCTGGCGGGAACGGTCAAAACGTGGCGCGGATGTTTGTCCGCTTAAAAGACTGGGATGATCGCGACACCACCACCGGAACCTCTTTCGCCATCATCGAGCGCGCGACTAAAGCCTTTAATAAGATTAAGGAAGCCCGCGTCTTCGCCAGCAGCCCTCCGGCGATTAGCGGTCTCGGGAGCTCTGCCGGTTTCGATATGGAACTGCAAGATCACGCCGGTGCGGGCCATGATGCGTTAATGGCCGCGCGCGACAAGCTGATTGAGCTGGCCGGGAAAGACGCGTCTCTGACCCGTGTTCGTCATAACGGTCTGGACGACAGCCCGCAGTTGCAAATTGATATCGATCAGCGCAAAGCCCAGGCGCTGGGCGTTTCCATTGATGACATCAACGACACCTTGCAAACGGCCTGGGGCTCCAGCTACGTCAATGACTTTATGGACCGGGGTCGTGTGAAGAAGGTTTACGTACAGGCGGCAGCAAAATATCGCATGCTCCCGGACGACATCAATCTGTGGTACGTCCGCAATAATAGCGGCGGCATGGTGCCTTTCTCGGCCTTTGCCACGTCGCGCTGGGAAACGGGTTCACCGCGTCTGGAACGCTATAACGGCTACTCCGCCGTCGAGATTGTTGGCGAAGCCGCCCCAGGCGTCAGTACCGGTACGGCGATGGACATTATGGAATCGCTGGTCCACCAGTTGCCGACCGGATTCGGCCTCGAATGGACCGCAATGTCTTACCAGGAACGGCTGTCGGGCTCTCAGGCGCCAGCCCTGTACGCCATTTCTTTGCTGGTGGTGTTCCTGTGTCTGGCGGCTCTGTACGAAAGCTGGTCGGTTCCCTTCTCCGTCATGCTGGTTGTACCGCTGGGGGTCATTGGCGCGCTGCTCGCTACCTGGATGCGCGGTCTGGAAAACGACGTGTACTTTCAGGTCGGGTTACTCACCGTGATCGGGCTTTCGGCGAAGAACGCAATATTGATTGTTGAATTCGCCAATGAGATGAACGAGAAAGGTCACGACTTGCTCGACGCCACGCTGCATGCCTGTCGCCAACGCTTACGCCCAATTCTGATGACGTCACTGGCGTTTATCTTTGGGGTGTTGCCGATGACCATCAGCAGTGGCGCAGGTTCCGGCGGTCAACATGCGGTGGGGACTGGCGTAATGGGCGGGATGATTTCAGCCACTGTCCTTGCGATTTACTTCGTTCCTCTGTTCTTTGTGCTGGTACGCAGACGCTTCCCGTTGAAGCCACGCCCAGAATAATCGGACACAAAAAAGGCGACTTACGTTGAGTCGCCTTTTATTATCCTTTGCAGGATATGAATTTCTTCCAGAAAATTATTTACGAAGCATCACTTCGATAAAGTCTTTCCAGTTCCCCAGTTCACGTTCAATCATAACAACCTCTCTTATTATTATGGGCATTCTACGAAATCATCATCATAAAAAGAAGATCATTTAACCAATGGTTGCGATTACATCCTCCAGTGTTCGGGGGTATATGTAATCACTATGCGCTAACCCCATAAATTTTATGTGACTTACTGCAATATTTTGAAATATTCATACATCATCTACGACTTTGGCAATTCTGATGGAAAAACAGGCTGATGCAAACAGGCAAAATCTGATTTTCAGTTCCCCGTGAATTTTGGAACTTTCAGGAATCATTATTCACCATTCAACAACAATGTTATATTTTTCTATAACGGTTCGATGACAATATGTATTATTCATGTTTATAGAACACGAGAATAAATATTCAAATTACGTCAATAAGGATTCAAATGATCACCCTCTACGGCATTAAGAATTGCGATACGATTAAAAAAGCCAGACGCTGGCTGGAAGACAATGGGGTCGACTACCGCTTCCATGATTATCGCGTCGACGGCCTGGACAATGCGTTATTACACGCCTTTATCAGCGAATTAGGTTGGGAGGCGCTGCTCAATACACGTGGAACCACCTGGCGCAAACTGGATGAAGCCACACGTAACCAAATCACCGATGCGTCCTCTGCTGCTGCATTGATGATTGAAATGCCTGCAATTATCAAACGCCCATTGCTCTGCGCGCCGGGTAAGCCTATGCTGCTTGGCTTTAGTGAATCCAGTTATACGCAGTTTTTTAATGAGGTATAGTCTATGTCGTGCCCGGTTATTGAGCTGACACAGCAGCTTATTCGCCGTCCTTCCCTGAGCCCGGATGATGCCGGGTGCCAGGCGTTAATGATTGAACGCCTGCGCGCGGTAGGTTTTACCGTTGAGCGTATGGATTTTGGTGACACACAGAATTTTTGGGCATGGCGCGGCAAAGGTGAGACTCTGGCATTTGCCGGTCACACTGACGTAGTGCCTGTCGGCGATGTCGATCGTTGGATTAATCCACCGTTCGAACCGACCATTCGCGATGGCATGTTGTTCGGGCGTGGCGCAGCCGATATGAAAGGCTCACTGGCGGCAATGGTCGTGGCCGCAGAACGTTTTGTCGCCCAGCATCCGAACCATCAGGGTCGTCTGGCGTTTTTGATAACCTCTGACGAAGAGGCCAGCGCCCAAAACGGCACCGTAAAAGTGGTTGAAGCACTTATGGCACGCAATGAACGACTGGATTATTGTCTGGTTGGCGAGCCGTCCAGCACGGAAATCGTTGGCGACGTGGTGAAAAATGGGCGTCGTGGTTCACTGACCTGCAATCTGACCATTCACGGTGTGCAGGGCCACGTAGCCTACCCGCATCTGGCCGATAACCCGGTACACCGCGCGGCGCCAATGCTTAATGAACTGGTGGCGATTGAGTGGGATCAGGGCAACGAATTCTTCCCGGCTACCAGCATGCAGATTGCCAATATTCAGGCAGGAACCGGCAGCAACAATGTTATTCCCGGCGAACTGTTTATCCAGTTCAACTTCCGTTTCAGCACCGAATTAAACGATGAAATGATTAAGTCCCGGGTGCTGGAGTTGCTGGAGAAACATCAGCTGCGTTATACCGTCGACTGGTGGCTTTCCGGTCAGCCGTTCCTGACCGCACGCGGTAAACTGGTGGATGCGGTGGTGAACGCCATTGAGCACTATAATGAGATTAAACCGCAGTTACTGACTACAGGCGGGACGTCCGACGGGCGTTTTATTGCCCGCATGGGGGCACAGGTAGTAGAACTGGGGCCGGTCAACGCGACCATTCATAAAATTAATGAATGTGTTAATGCCGCCGACCTGCAGCTGCTTGCCCGTATGTATCAACGTATCATGGAGCAACTCGTCGCCTGATGAGTGTTCCTGTAAGAGGAAATGAGCATGGACTGGCTGGCAAAATACTGGTGGATTCTGGTGTTGGTGTTTCTGGTAGGCGTATTGCTGAACGTGATTAAAGATCTCAAGCGCGTCGACCACAAGAAATTTCTTGCCAATAAGCCGGAGCTTCCCCCGCATCGTGATTTTAACGATAAATGGGATGACGACGACGATTGGCCAAACAAGGATCAACCGAAGAAATAAGCCAACGCAGGCCGAATGGCGGTTTCACATCGCCATCCGGCCTGCGGGTTAAATCATCTCAATCACATCATCATCGTGAGGCTTACCACCGCTCAGCGCTTCATCAAAGTAGTGCTTCGGTACGGTAAAACGCAGGTGGTCGAGCGCAAACTGCATACTGCGTTCATCAATGGCGTGCCCCAGATTTTCGACGATATCCAGCGTCACATCCCCACCGGCGCGTATTAACGCCTCCTGCGCGGCAACGGCATGAGATAACTCAATCACCCGGTCTTCACCGCCGTGAATCAAATGCACCGTCGTCGCGGTAGTTGCAACCTCCGGCAACGTGGCATAGCGACCATTAAAGGCGATGACCCGCGACGCCAGCCCAGGCTCGGCTTTAATACTCTCAAGCGACATAATCGAGCCCTGAGAAAAACCAATCAGCGCGGTCGCCTGAGGCGAAACGCCGCTTTGCTTCTGCCAGTAGCGAACGGTTTCGATAAAGACCGGCATAATCGCGTCAATACGCGCCTGGCGGTTCTCTTCCGTTATCCCCTGTACAGAAAACCACTGACGCCCGGAAGTTGTACCATAAGGCTCTGCCCCGCCAATGCTGACGATTAGCGCATCTGGAAACAGCGGCGCAAACCAGGAGCCAATTTCGCCCATGGCAACCGGGTTATCGCCGACGCCATGAAACAGCAACAAGAGCTGTTGAGCGGGTTTATCGGGACTTTGAACAACAAAATGGTCATGTTTCATGGCGATCTCCTTAACTGATGAGAATCATTCTACGCCGCTTAACCGCAATGACCATGCCAGGAAATTGAAGAAGTCAGTGAAAAAATTGCCATTGCATAATGCGATTATGTAGCCGTTGTTCACGTTCAGCATCCAGCTGTTTTAAGGCCTGCGCCGCCTCGGCGCGCTGAACTGCCAACAGCGCTTTGCGACCCGATATTTTCAGCTGTTGGCACAATTCAGCATCGCTGCGTTGAGCCTGTATACGCCCGCGTAATGCCGGAAGAGGCAACTCGCTGTGCTCAAGCAAACGACTCAGACAACCTAATGATGTAAGTAATGGTCGATGCGCGAAGGCAAACCCAGCCAGCTCACCCCAGTCATCCTCATTAAGCGTAGTCTCTTTCAGTGGTACCAGCGGAATGCGCTCTGCGTTCCACTGAGCAAGAATCTCCGCATCCCGTCGCAGGCGCTGGTGCGCCCGCCAGGCAAGGCGTTTTCCCGCTTCGCTGATGGGCAGCACCGCCATAGCGGTATAACAGCCGCTGCTGGCTTCCCGATGATTACCCATCCGTACCAGGACAAAACCGCAGCGCTGCCAGAAACGCCATAATTCAGCCGTATAACCAAAGCTGACGGACAGATAGTCGCACTGCGTGCAATAGTGCCGGGCCTGCAGAATCAGCTGTTGCCCAATACCTTCTCTTTGACGTGCGGGATGAACCGCAATTCGACTGACCCGCCGCCCGACGAGCGTCGCTGCCAATGGGTCTCCGCCGTGCGCCGCCAGTGACTGCGCAACCAAATTTCCTCTTGGTCGGCGATATCCGGCCCAGACGGCCTGGCTTAATTCTGCGGATAATCCCCCCTCGTCGACCAGCCAGACGGCGCCCGCCACCGAGTCAGCAGCCGAAGCCTGAAGAAAATGCTGACCCGGCGCGTCCATCATTCGCCGCAGATCCAGTGGCGAGGTGCGATAATGCGCGCCGGAAAGCAGCTGATATACCGCTAACGGCAGCGCCGGGTTTGTCTGCCATGAGAGTTGCTCAAATGCCGAGAAGCTAAGCTCCCCTAAGGGGGCATGCGCAAAGGTTTCGTCGTCAAACACCAGCGCATCGCTGACGATTTTCTCCAGCGGACATCCCTGCGCCCAGCGCACGGGTTGTTGCAACTCATAGCGTCGAAGATGGGGAAAGCGGGCGCAAAATTTCAACAAAAAGCCTCTGCCAGTTCCCTCATAGCCCTGTACGGTGGTGGTTAACAGCGTACGAGGGAAACGCGCAACCAGTTGGTGCAGCAGCGGCGCGGGGATCGCGGCGGCTTCATCCACAACCAGCCAGTCTGCGGTTGCAGAACTGCTTAACAGCGCATCGGGGGCCATAAAGCGGTAACGCTCTGCGGCAAATTGCGCCAGCACATCCGTTGCCGCTTTAGCAGGCGCGGTGACAATCGCGGTCCCGTTGATACGTGCTATCAGTTGCCCTGCCAGAGCCGATTTACCCCGGCCACGTGCAGCTGTGACCGCAGCCACGCCGGGAGGCATATCCAGCAACTGGGTTAAAATCATCGCCTGTTCAGGCTGAGGATCACCGGTTGCCGCGTGCCAGACTGCACAAACAGGAAAACGCGGGCTGGAAACTGCGTGATGCTGCTGCCAGTGCAGCGCCTGTCCGTCACGGGAAATCACCCGTTTGACATGTTCAACAAAGTGCGGCGTTGGGATAGGTTCAGCACAGTCGCTCCAGCGCAGTGAATCCACGTCCGGATGCGTGTGCCAGGTATGCCAGGGGGGAGTCAGCAAAACCAGCCAGCTCCCGGCGATCAGCGTTCCGCTTAAGGCGGCAAACGCCGCAGCGTCAAATCCCTGCCCGGCGTCAAAAACCGCATGACGAAATTCGCGCCCTAATAACGTTTGCAGCGCCTGTGGCGTACAGTTTGGCTCAGCAGGGGCGAGTGCGCCCACCCATAACCAGTCGCCGGGTAACGTGTCGCGTAGCGCTAAAGCCCGCTCCTGACACCAGTTCCCCTCGCCACTGATAATCAGCAGACGACGGATCCCTTCGTGGGCCATCTGTTCAGTTAACGCGCTCAGCGCCGTATTATCAGACATCCCTGCCTCAGTAGCTTAAATGCCTTTACCAAAAGTATTACATTGTCCCGGATCGCCGCTGTCAAAACCGCGTTTGAACCAGCTAAGCCGCTGCTCAGAAGTGCCGTGGGTAAAGCTGTCCGGCACAACGCGTCCTTGTCCCTGCTGCTGCAGGCGATCGTCGCCAATAGCCTGAGCGGCGTTCAGCGCTTCAGCCAGGTCGCCGGACTCCAGCACGCCCTGCTGCTGCATACTGTTGCCCCAGACGCCGGCAAAGCAGTCCGCCTGCAGTTCCATACGTACGGAAAGACGGTTCACTTCAGCCTGTGAGGCATTCTGCTGCATCTGGCGAACTTTCGGTTCAATACCCAGCAGTTTCTGCACGTGGTGACCCACTTCATGGGCGATAACATAGCCCTGAGCAAAATCACCATCGGCGCCCAGCTTGTTTTTCATGTCATCATAAAATGAGAGGTCGATATACACCGTACCATCCGCCGGGCAGTAAAACGGCCCCATCACCGACTGACCTGCGCCACAGCCGGTACGCGTCGCTCCGCGATACATTACCAGCTTCGGCTGTTGGTAGGTCCGGCCCATTTTTTCAAACTGCTGCCCCCAGGTATCTTCCGTGGTGGCCAGAATCACCGAGGTAAATTTTGCTGCTTCATCATCATTTGGGCTGATGGAGTGTGATGATTGCTGTTGGGAAACTGGCTGGCCGGTCATTAATCCGGTGAGATCCACGCCATAATATCCCGCCACCAGCACCACAATCAGCAGGATGATGCCGCCTTTACCACTGGGCAAACGAAAACCAGGGCCGCCTATAGAAGGGCCGCCACCGGAGCTATTTCGTCTGTCTTCCACATTGTCACTTTCACGACGCCCTTGCCAGCGCATAATCACCTCAACTTTTTATTCATTATGATGATGATCGTAGGCGGTTCGGAACAGGATTACCATAAGAAACAGTAATCAAAATCGGCGGGATTGATGAGCCGGAGAGCGATCGCCGGCTCAGGGGAGGATTAGTCTAACTTCACACCCAGACGATGCGCGACGGCTTCATAGGCTTCGATCAGGCCGCCCAAGCTCTGGCGGAAGCGATCTTTGTCCATTTTATCCAGCGTTTCTTTGTCCCACAGACGGCTGCCGTCCGGTGAGAACTCATCGCCCAGGACCACTTCACCTTTATACAAACCAAATTCAAGTTTGAAGTCGACCAGAATCAGACCGGCATCATCAAACATCTTTTTCAGCACGTCGTTGGCTTTGTAGGTCAGCTCTTTCATACGCGCCAGATTCTCTTTGCTCACCCAACCAAAAGTTTCGCAATAGGAATCGTTAATCATTGGATCGTGCATAGCATCGTTTTTCAGGAACAGATCAAACAGCGGCGGATTCAGTTCAATACCTTCCTCAACGCCTAAACGCTTAACCAGGGAACCTGCTGCGCGGTTACGAACCACACATTCAACCGGTACCATCTCCAGTTTTTTCACCAGACATTCAGTATCGGAAAGCAGTCGCTCCATCTGGGTAGGAATGCCCGCTTCTTGCAGTTTAGTCATAATGAAATGGTTGAACTTGTTGTTCACCATGCCTTTACGATCAAACTGTTCAATGCGCGCGCCATCCCCTGCTGACGTATCATTGCGGAATTCGAGCACCAACAGGTCCGGGTTTTCCGTGCTGTATACGGTCTTCGCTTTACCACGATACAACTCAGCTTGCTTTTGCATCTTTATTACTCCTGGGTGTGAATTAACGATAAATATTGCGTTTTTCTGCCGACGCACACGTTTGCGTATCATATCAGAAAAAAAGGGCTGGAGTTATCCAGCCCTTTATTTTTACTTACTGAACGCTGCCTGGAAGACGGCGACCAGCGCGTCGTTCTGGCTTTGCGTCAGGGTATGCCCCTTCGGATCGATAAACTGCAAGCTACTGCGGTTGTCTAAATCACCGACCTGCAGTTTATAGTCGCCGGATACCAGACCCGGATCGCTTGCGCCCAGCTCCTGCCAGTTACTATCAGACAGTGGTTTGTAGGTCACGGCGATGCTGCCCTGAGAACGGGTGCTGTCGGTCACTTTCATCCCCACTTTCTCAAGCGCTGCCGGCAGACGCTGCCATACCACGTTGAACGGTCCACGTACCACCAGCATCGGTAAACCGGTGTCATCGGCAGCACTCTGAACATCCATGGTGGCGGCAGAGCGGTTCTGCGCGGCATTCGCGGCATCAGTGGCGTTCTTATCCAGACCTGCGGAAATAACGTTCATCATCTCAGCGCTGTAACGCTGCATTGATGCTGGATCAGCTACGGGTTTACCCGCCTGCTCGAGGTTAATCAGTTTCACCGTTACCGCTTGCTGATAACCCTGCGGTTTAACCGAGATTTGATAACGTCCACGGTACTGCTCGTCTTCATCCAGACGGTTCCAGTTAACCCAGTCGGTGGTCAACGTCTGGCTGGCATCATCACGTTTGGTGATCGTGTAGTTTTTAGACTGAATGACGCTAACGACCTGTGGCCACAGCGTGTTGCCACGACCATTTTCCACCAGCAATGTCGACGTATCACCCGCGATCTGAGTGCGAGCGCCGGTGACTAGTGCTAACGGCTGAGCCGGCGGGCGAATGTCCAGCGCTTTACCAACGGCACCGCTGCCGTTGGTGACCGGGATATTATAGTCACCCGACATAACCGGCAGAATCATCCCAGCTGGAGCGTGAAGCTCAGCAAGCGGTGCGGCCTCCAGATAGGATTCATCACCGCTCACCTGGCGCTTATAACGGAGTCAGAACTACAGGCCGCGAGCAACATAACAAGCGAAACACCCGCAACCTTGGCCAGGCGCGACTTTTGTACTGAGTAAGCCATCAAATCTCCCTAAACTTTACAGCAAACCGGCATGCTTAAGCGCCGCTTTGACGATTTCACGAGCATTATCCGTGATTGGCGTCATAGGCAGACGTAGCGTATCGGTCGCCACAAGTCCCAACTCCTTACACGCCCATTTCACTGGGATAGGATTGGGTTCGACAAATAGTTTGTTGTGTAACGGCATCAGACGCTGGTTAATCACCCGCGCCTCGGCAAAGTTCCCGGCTGCCGCCAGTTTGCACATTTCGGCCATATCGCGTGCCGCAACGTTAGACGTCACGGAAATCACGCCATGACCACCGAGCTGCATAAAATCCAGTCCGGTCGCGTCATCACCGCTGAGCAGAATAAAGTCGTCTGAAACCAGCTCTTTGATCTGGTGAACGCGACTTAAGTTCCCCGTGGCCTCTTTAATAGCGATAATATTTTTTACTTTCGCCAGGCGACCAACGGTTTCCGGCAACATATCGCAGCCGGTACGGGACGGTACATTATACAGAATTTGCGGCAGGTCAGTATGTTCAGCGATGGCTTTGAAATGCTGGAACAAACCTTCCTGGGTTGGGCGGTTGTAGTAAGGCGTCACCGTCAGGCAGCCGACAACACCACTGTCGTTGAAACGCTGCGTCAGACTAATGGCTTCCGCGGTCGCATTAGCGCCGGTTCCGGCAATCACCGGAATACGCCCGTCGGCCAGCTCCAGGGTCATCATCACCACATCGCCATGTTCATCATGACTCAGGGTGGCAGACTCACCGGTGGTGCCAACCGAAACGATCGCCGAGGTGCCGCTGGCGACATGATAATCAATCAGTTTTTTCAGGCTCGACCGGCAGACTTTACCTTTCTCATCCATCGGCGTAACAAGCGCGACAATACTTCCCGTGAACATGGGCCATCCTCTGTGCAAACAAGTGTCTCAATGGTACGTTTGGTACGACAATAAAAGCAAGCGACCAGAGCCGTTCTGATTGTTGTATGCATGTTTTTTTTATGCTTTCCTTATGATTACCTCACCGCTCAAAGGAAGAACAGGTTTGACATCGTCATCGCAACACTATCTGGTCATTACTGCGCTGGGTGCTGACCGCCCGGGAATTGTGAACACCATCACACGTCATGTCAGCAGTTGCGGCTGTAATATCGAAGACAGCCGACTGGCCATGCTGGGTGACGAGTTCACGTTTATCATGTTGCTGTCGGGCACCTGGAATGCCATTACCCTAATTGAATCAACCTTGCCGTTGAAAGGTGCAGAGCTGGATTTACTGATTGTGATGAAGCGCACGACCGCACGCCCCCGTCCGGCGATGCCCGCTACGGTATGGGTGCAGGTCGATGTTCCTGATTCTCCGCATTTGATTGAACGCTTTACCGCCCTGTTTGACAGCCACCAAATGAATATTGCGGAACTGGTTTCACGCACGCAACCGGCTGAGAACGAAAAGGCGGCACAGCTGTTTATTCAAATTACCGCACATAGTCCTGCGTCACATGATTCGGCAAATATTGAAGATGCGTTTAAAGCACTCTGTACAGAACTCAATGCGCAAGGCAGTATTAACGTCGTCAATTACTCACAGCATGATGAACAGGATGGAGTTAAGTAATGAACCCACTGAAAGCCGGTGATATCGCACCGAAATTTAGCTTGCCGGATCAAGACGGAGAACAAGTAAATTTAACCGACTTCCAGGGACAGCGTGTTCTGGTTTATTTTTACCCGAAAGCCATGACACCCGGCTGTACCGTACAGGCCTGCGGCCTGCGCGATAACATGGATGAGTTAAAAAAAGCAGGTGTTGAAGTGCTGGGAATCAGCACCGATAAACCAGAGAAGCTTTCCCGATTCGCGGAGAAAGAAGTCCTTAACTTCACTCTCCTGTCCGACGAAGATCACCAGGTTTGCGAGCAGTTCGGCGTCTGGGGTGAGAAGTCATTTATGGGCAAAACCTATGATGGCATCCACCGCATCAGCTTCCTGATTGATGCTGAAGGGAAAATTGAGCATGTGTTTGATGACTTCAAAACCAGCAACCACCACGACGTGGTAATGAACTGGCTGAAAGAGAACGCCTGATTTACATTTTGCCGGATAGCGCCTGATGGTGACGCCACGCGTCTTATCAGGCCACCATCCGCATAACTCCGTAGCCGGATAAGGCGTTTACGCCGCCATCCGGCATCAACGTCGTTTATTCAAACGTCCCTTTTATACAGGCTTTTTTCTCTCTGACGACGGCTTTGCCCTTCGCCCACAGGTGATGAACTTCAAGCGCATCATTGAGCACCAGAATGTCGGCATCGCATCCCACCGCCAGACGCCCTTTATGTTCCAGTCCCAAAAATTCTGCGACCGTTCGCGTCAGCGGACACAGCGCCAGTTCCAGCGGTATGGCATGAACCTTCACCAACTGGCGCACTGTTTCAGCCAGTGATTCAAACCCTGCGACACCGATGCCGGTAAGATTACCGTAGTCATCAAATTCCGGCTGGCTACCGTTGCCATCCGAACTCAAGGTAATACGCGACAGCGGCACGTTCTGGCGTAGCGCCGTGGCGATAGCCGTGGCCGGGTCGACGGGTTCATCTATGCTGCTGGTAATGTCGATATAACCGCCTTTGCGGGCATACTCCAGCGCCGACTGAAACAACGGTTCCGCACGATTGACGTGTGTGGGCAGCAGCTTGGTAATCGGTACATCGCAACTTTCGAGGATCTGGTACAACGGCTCCAGCATGCGCGGGCTGTCGCCCATATGGAAGACGCTAATCCCCGGCTTGCGCCCTAACAATCCACCAACGCGAGACTGCGCCGCCATGTTTGCCAGCGCCGAGGAGTCCGGGGCTGAAGAACGATGGTCCGAAACCGCACATTTCACGCCAATGATTTTATCGATCAGCGCCACATCGCGATCGATACTGCCGGTGATGGTCGGGGAAGGCAGAGAATACGCCCCGGTCAGCATCCATGCGCTGATGCCTTCAAATTCCAGCGCGCGGGTTTTCGCCAGCAGCGATTCAGGGTGACGGGTAATACCATCTGTCCCCAGCAATCCCACCACCGAGGTGACGCCAGCTTCAACCAGCCGCGACAAGCGCACTTCCGGCGTGCGGGTGTGCGGCCCTGCTTCTCCGCCGCCGCCAATCAGATGGACGTGTTGATCGATAAATCCTGGGCACACAATCGCACCGTCAAGATTGATACACTCGCAGCCTGGAAAATCGTCAGGGGAAATCGACGGCGCGATGGCAACAATTTTGCTGCCAGACACCAGTATATCCTGGCGTCCTAAATCTTCCGGCGCGTACACGTGTCCCTGCAGGAACAACGTCAAATTAAGAATGGAACAGTTCATAACCTTCCTTGTCAGGCAATAACCTGCATAACCCAAATAGAGAGCAGCGCATTAATTACGCATACCGCAATAATAAGCGGGTAATAACGGGGATGGACCCCCGCGGTACCCAGACAGCGTCCCACATTTTGCACCGGATTGCCCATCAGGTAGATAGCCGGTAACAGCACCGTAGCATCATGTCCCGAAAGCGTACCGGCGACAACCAGGCTGGCGCAAACACCGACGCCGCCTCCCATACTCATCACCGCCGCCAGCAGTACGGTAGCAGATTCCCCCGGCAGTCCCCACAGAGCCATTACCGGCTCACATACCCGCCCGACAATCTCGAGCAGTCCCGTCACCTTCAGCGCCTGAATAATCACAAACGCCATTACCACGTTAGGCAACAGGCTGGTTGTTGCAATAGTGAATCCGCGCCGTGCGCCATCGATAAACATATCCATGACGTTTTTACGTACTTGCGTTGTCATCTCACGCCTCCTGCTGCGTACGGCGATTTTCCAGCTGCGCAATCCACAAACGCAGCAGGTTCGCACCCACAAATTTGAAGACAAGGATCACCGCCAGCGGCGTAATCACCGGAACGGTAACCATCGTAAACAGCGCGGCACCCGAGGAAAAATAGTTGGTAATACACGCACTGCCGCTGGTTTGCCAGCAGGCAAAAATGGCACGTTCCTGTTCAGTGATAATGCCCTCTTCCGCCATTTCTTTAGTCATCCCTGCCGCAGCATCGGTATTTTGCAAATTCGCAATCAGCGCCAACGAGCAAATACCCGGAATACCGAGTAACGGGCGCAGGACTGGCGTCATCAGTTGCTGTGCCGCACGCAACCCTCCCAGCCCTTCGGTGACGGAAATTATCCCGAGTGAAAGAATGACGGAAGGCGCCAGCTCAAGCGCGAATAAGAAGCCGTCTTTTGCGCCCATACCGCCCGTGCCGCGAAAAGAGACCGCCGTGTCCCCCGCCGCATTAATCTGCCCAAACGCACCGTTGAGAACGGTGAAATCAAAGACTCGCCACCATTCGGTACTTTTCGCAAACATGCCGGAAAAAAGAATAATCGTAATAAAAAAAGCGAGATAACCGCCCCATCCCACCTTCTGCTGCGTGTGTGTGTTGTGACCCATTTTGTTCTCCTGTTGGCCTTATTCCTTGCGTGACTAAAGACATCACGCGGGTCAAGTTAAAGACAAACGCAGAGAAAAACGACACCAGAGGAGATTATTCAGAATGTGTGGATAGAGGTCAGACAAGTTCGGCTCCGGCGACATTGCATCGCCGGAGCAAACAGATTAGGGTTCATCAACGACCTGACCATCCGGCCAGGCATGCATTACCGCTTTGATTAACGTCGCCAGAGGAATCGCAAAGAATACGCCCCAGAATCCCCACAGGCCGCCGAATATCACTACAGAGAGAATAATCACCAGCGGATGCAGATTTACCGCCTCGGAGAACAGCACCGGCACCAGCAAATTACCGTCCAGCGCCTGGATTATCAGGTATACGGCAAAACAGCTCCAGAACTCGGTGCCAAGCCCGAACTGGAACAATGCCACACCGACCACCGGAATAGTGACCACGAAAGCGCCGATATACGGGATCAGCACGGAGAAGCCTACCAGCACCGCCAGCAGCAGCGAATAGTTGAGGCCAAACAGCAGGAAGCCGAGCCAGGTCGCCACGCCGACCACCACCATTTCCAGCACCTTGCCACGGATATAGTTGGTGATTTGCTGGTTCATCTCTTTCCACACCTGCCCCGCCAGTCCGCGATTACGCGGCAGCACCCGACGCACTGCGTTCAGCATTTGTCCTTTATCTTTGATCAGGAAGAACACCATCAACGGGACGAGAATCAGATACACCGCCAGCGTCAGCAATCCGACCAGTGAAGCCAGTGAATATTTCACCACCGAATCGCCCATGGTGAGCATTCGCGAGCGCATATTCTCCGCCATCGCATCAATAATGCCCGCATCCATCAGCGCCGGATAACGCCGCGGTAAGGTGGCGGCAAAATCAGACAATTTGTTGAGCATGCCGGGCATATCGCGGATCAGGTAGATCCCCTGTTGCCATGCAACGGGCATTACCACAAACGCCATCAGCAGCAAAATACCGACAAACACCACCAAAACAATCGATGTCGCCCAACGCCGTGAACAACCAATATGTTCCAGCCGTACTGTCGGCCATTCGAGCAGGTACGCCAGCACAATGGCGACCAGCAGCGGCGCCAGAAGACCGCTAAAAAAGAACAGGATGCCAAAACCGGCAACCAGAATAATCAGCAAGGCGATGGCTTCGGGGTCGCTAAAGCGGCGGCGATACCATTGCATCAACATTTCGAGCATAAAACCCTTCCATGAATCCAATAGCGGGATTGCGATCCCGAATTGTATCGAAATGTCACAAAAAAGACTTCGCTTTTTATAGCGGATTACGCAAAGTGAAAAGTCATTTTTCCTGGGTGTTCATCGTCAGGTTTCGCAGTTACACTCCCTAAGCTTGCGGAGTGTGAACGAAACTTCACGGCATTGGTCAAATGGCTATCTCAAAAAAGAATACAGGACAGAGGTTATGTTCAGGCAGTTGAAAAAAAACCTGGTTGCTACCCTCATTGCTGCACTGACCATCGGTCAGGTTGCGTCCGCATTTGCAGAAACCGCGGACACCCTACCTGATATGGGAACCTCGGCAGGGAGTACGCTTTCCATAGGACAGGAAATGCAGATGGGCGATTATTATGTACGCCAGCTGCGCGGCAGTGCGCCATTAATTAACGATCCGTTGCTGACGCAATACATTAATGCGCTGGGGATGCGTCTGGTCTCGCACGCCGACTCGGTAAAAACGCCCTTCACCTTCTTTTTGATTAACAACGATGAAATCAACGCCTTTGCTTTCTTTGGCGGCAACGTTGTTTTGCACTCCGCACTGTTCCGCTATTCCGATAACGAAAGCCAACTGGCATCGGTTATGGCGCACGAAATTTCCCACGTTACGCAGCGTCACCTGGCGCGTGCAATGGAAGACCAGAAACGCAGCGCGCCGCTAACGTGGGTGGGTGCGTTAGGGTCAATTTTATTGGCGATGGCCAGCCCGCAGGCGGGTATGGCGGCGCTGACCGGTACGCTGGCGGGTACACGCCAGGGGATGATTAGCTTTACGCAGCAAAACGAACAGGAAGCAGACCGCATCGGTATTCAGGTACTGCAACGCTCGGGATTCGATCCCCAGGCCATGCCGACGTTTCTGGAAAAATTGCTCGATCAGGCCCGTTACTCTTCGCGTCCACCAGAAATTTTGCTGACTCACCCCCTGCCAGAAAGCCGTCTGTCGGATGCCCGTAACCGCGCCAACCAAATGCGTCCGGCTGTCGTCCAGTCTTCAGAAGATTTTTATCTGGCCAAGGCACGCACCTTAGGCATGTACAACTCTGGTCGCAACCAGCTGACCGATGACCTGCTGAGTAACTGGTCGAAAGGCAACATACGTGAGCAACGTGCGGCGCAGTATGGCCGGGCATTGCAGGCAATGGAGGCCAGTAAATATGACGAGGCACGTAAAGCACTGCAACCGCTGCTGGCGGCAGATGCTAACAATGCCTGGTATCTCGACCTGGCAACGGATATCGATCTCGGCCAGAAGAAAACCAGCGATGCCATTAATCGGTTGAAAAACGCCCGCGACCTGCGCACCAACCCGGTACTGCAGCTCAACCTGGCAAATGCGTATTTACAGGCCGGGCAAGCCAAAGAGGCAGCGACCATCCTGAATCGCTATACGTTTAGCCATAAGGACGACCCTAACGGCTGGGATCTGTTAGCGCAAACGGAAGCCAACCTGAACAACCGCGATCAGGAACTGGCGGCCCGCGCGGAAGGGTATGCCCTCGCAGGACGTCTGGATCAGGCGATTTCGATGCTCAGCAGCGCAAGCTCACAGGTCAAGCTGGGTAGCCAGCAGCAGGCCAGATACGATGCCCGTATCGACCAGCTACGCCAACTGCAAGAGCGCTTTAAACCGTATACGAAAATGTAATTATCGAACCCTTGCCGGATGGCGATATGTAGGCCAGATAAGGTCTTTTGGTCGCCATCCGGCAGGATTGTTATGCAAGGAGAAGTCATGTCAGACGCGATTAAAATCTACCATAACCCACGCTGCTCCAAGAGCCGTGAAACGCTGGAGTTACTGAAGTCTAACGGTGTGGACCCGGAAGTGGTGTTGTATCTGGAAACCCCGGCTGACGCCACAACCCTGCGTGAATTGTTGCAGATGCTGGGCATGTCCAGCGCGCGCGAGCTGATGCGCCAGAAAGAAGATCTCTATAAGTCACTTAATCTGGCGGACGTAAATCTGAGTGAGGATGCGCTGATTCAGGCAATGGTGGAAAACCCGAAATTGATGGAGCGCCCGATTGTGGTTGCCAAAGGCCAGGCGAGAATTGGACGCCCGCCGGAGCAGGTACTGGAAATCATCGGTTAACCTGAAACCTGCCGCAGTTTTTTCGGCTGCGGCGCTTACAGCTTCAGTATCTCTTTTACGAATGGAATGGTCAGCTTACGCTGGGCGGTGATCGATGCATGATCAAGCTGATCCAACGTCATAAACAGCGTACGCATTTCTCGATCCAGACGCTTGAGCAGGAAGCGTCCCACATCTTCCGGCAGTTCAAACCCACGAAGTCTGGCGCGTAATTGCAACGCCTGCAGCTTATCTTCATCGGAAAGCGGCTGCAGCTTGTAGATTTGTCCCCAGTCCAGGCGCGAGGCGAGATCCGGCAACCCCAGATTCAGCTGTCTTGGCGGGCGATCGCCAGTGATCAGCAGACGCGTTTTCCCCGACTCCAGGATGCGGTTGTAGAGATCAAAGATCGCCATTTCCCACAGCGAATCCCCGGCCACACATTCGATGTTATCGATGCATACCAGCGATAAATGCTCCATACCGTCGAGCACCTCGGGGACGAACCAGGTACGCTTGTCGAGCGGCACATAGCCTACCGCATCGCCGCGCGCGGACAGTTCCGCACAGGCTGCATGCAGCAAATGACTACGGCCAGCGCCTTCACGCGACCAGAGATAAATATACCCGCTATGGTCCTGACGCAGCACGTTTTGCAGTGCAGCCAGTAAAGAGGAGTTATCCCCCGGCCAGAAACTTGCGAAAGTTTCGTCGTCAGGAAGATAAAGTGGCAAAGAGAGCTGTGCCGGTGTGTTCAGAGATACCTCAACCCAGGATTTCATAAAATCGCGTTGAGTTTAACACAGAAATACGTCGTGATAGAACCGGGCAGCATCGCCGCCCGGTAAGAGATTTACTGTTGCGGACTGTCGGCATCTTCCGCGTCAAGCACGACTTCTTCCGGACGCAGCAGGCTGATAACTTTGAAAATCAGGCTCAGACAAACGCCAACAATGGTCGCCAGCGCCATGCCTTTCAGCTCAGCGGCGCCAATGTGAACTTTCGCGCCACTCACGCCGATGATCAAAATAACCGAGGTCAGGATCAGGTTTTGCGCTTTGTTGTAGTCAACTTTTGACTCGATCAGTACGCGAATACCGGAAGCACCAATCACGCCGTACAGCAGCAGCGATACGCCACCCATGACCGGCAGTGGAATGATTTGGATCGCCGCCGCCAGCTTGCCCACACAGGAGAGCAGAATGGCAAAAATTGCCGCGCCGCCGATAACCCAGGTACTGTAAACACGAGTAATCGCCATTACGCCAATGTTTTCGCCGTACGTGGTGTTCGGCGTAGAGCCGAAGAAACCAGAGATAACCGTAGACAGGCCGTTGGCAAACATAGAACGATGCAGGCCAGGATCGCGAATCAAATCTTTTTTCACGATATTCGCCGTCACCACTAGGTGTCCAACGTGTTCAGCGATGACCACCAGCGCCGCCGGCAGGATGGTCAGAATGGCAACCCATTCAAAGCGCGGCGTGTAGAACGTTGGCAGAGCAAACCAGTGGGCCTGCGCAATCGGCGTGGTGTCCACGACCCCCATCACGAAGGAGAGCGCGTAGCCGGCCAGCACCCCAATCAGAATCGGGATAATCGCCATAAAACCGCGGAACAGTACAGAGCCAAATACCGTAACCGCCAGCGTCACCATTGAGATGATGATGGTTTTTGAATCCGGTAATTGTCCCTCTGCTGGCAGTAACCCCGCCATGCCCGCAGCGACGCCAGCTAGCTCCAGACCGATGACGGCAACGATTGCGCCCATCGCCGCAGGAGGAAACATGACATCCAGCCAGCCGGTTCCTGCTTTCTTAACGATGAAAGAAACCAGGCAGAACAGAACGCCGCACATAATGAAACCACCCAGCGCCACTTCATACCCTAACGGCAGCAACAGCAGTACCGGGGAAATAAATGCGAAGCTGGAACCCAGATACGCAGGAATTTTACCTTTACAGATAAAGAGATACAGCAACGTACCAATGCCGTTAAACAGCAGAACGGTAGCCGGGTTGATGTGGAACAGGACTGGCACCAGTACCGTTGCGCCAAACATGGCGAACAGGTGCTGCAAACTAAGCGGGATTGTCTGTAAAAGCGGCGGTCTTTCACTCACCCCGATAGCACGGCGCGTCATAGTGTTTTCCTCTGAGTGTTGTTTGTTATTAGCCTTGGGTTGTTATATTCAAAAAAAAGCCGACTCTTAAAGTCGGCTTCTTTTCACTTATTCGTTTACTTGGTACCAAAAATCTTATCGCCGGCATCGCCGAGCCCCGGAATAATGTATCCGTGCTCGTTCAACCCCTGATCGATGGAGGCCGTGTACAGCTCAACATCCGGGTGCGCTTTTTCCAGTGCAGCGATACCTTCCGGTGCCGCAACCAGGACCAGCACTTTAATGCTGGTGCAGCCTGCATTTTTCAGCAGGTCGATGGTGGCGATAACGGAACCGCCGGTTGCCAGCATCGGGTCAACGATCAGCGCCATACGCTCATCGATGTTAGATACCAGCTTCTGGAAGTACGGAACCGGCTCCAGCGTTTCTTCGTTACGGTACATACCAACCACGCTGATACGCGCGCTCGGAACGTTTTCCAGTACGCCTTCCATCATGCCCAGGCCCGCACGCAGGATTGGCACAACGGTGATTTTTTTACCTTTGATTTGGTCAACTTCAACCGGACCGTTCCAGCCTTCAATGGTCACCTTTTCGGTTTCCAGACCAGCGGTTGCTTCATAAGTCAGCAGGCTGCCAACTTCCGAGGCGAGTTCACGAAAGCGTTTAGTGCTGATGTCGTTTTCACGCATCAGTCCCAGCTTGTGTTTGACGAGTGGGTGTTTGACTTCCACGATCTTCATACTCTTCTCCTTTCCTCAGACGAGTGGCAACCACAAAAAAAATCGCCGGATTATACCGCTTTTCGTCTCTGGCGCAACACTGGATACGCTTGATATGGATCAACCAAAGTCGTTTGCGTCTGGATGATGAGTATAAAACAAGCCCCGCATTATTGGCGGGGCTGGCTGTCAATACTATGAATTTTATAGATATTCAGCATTGGTCTGGATAACGTTTTGATACCATGAAAAAGATTTCTTCGGCGAGCGTGCTAACGTTCCGCTTCCGTCATTATTTTTATCAACATAGATAAAGCCGTAGCGTTTTTTCATCTCCCCCGTCCCGGCCGAGACTAAGTCAATACAGCCCCACGGGGTATAGCCCATCAGGTCCACGCCATCTTCCACTACCGCTTTTTTCATTTCGCTGATATGTGCGGCCATATAGTCAATACGATAGGAATCATCCACCGAGCCGTCGGCCTGCTGCACGTCAATCGCACCAAAGCCGTTTTCGACGATAAACAGCGGCAGTTGGTAATGATCCCAGAACCAGTTCAGCGAATAGCGCAGACCGACGGGATCAATCTGCCAGCCCCAGTCCGATTTCTGCACGTACGGGTTGGAAACCAGGCTTTTCGACTCGTCGTAGTCCAGCTGTGGGTTGTCTGCCGTGGCCTGCGTTGCGAAAGACATATAGTAGCTAAAGCCGATGTAATCGACACAACCCTCGGTCAGCGCCTGACGGTCTTCCTCGGTGATATCAAGATCAAAGCCACGCCGGGCAAAGTAGTTGAGAAGATGCTGCGGGTATTTGCCGCGCACATGGACATCGGTAAACCAGTAACGCCGGTGCATGGCGTTCATCGCCATCATCATATCGTCCGGCGCGCAGGTCAGTGGATAGATAGGACACATGGCAATCATGCACCCTATCTGCAATGCCGGGTTAATCTCACGCGCAGCCTTTACCGCCAGTGCGCTTGCCACCAGTTCATAGTGCGCCGCCTGGTACATAACCGGCTCGCGGTCTTCACCGGGCTGGTATTTCAGGCCAGAGTTAGTAAAAGGCGCGAAGTCTTCGTGATAATTTGCCTGGTTGTTAATTTCATTAAACGTCATCCAGTACCTCACTTTGTGCTGGTAACGGGTAAAAACCACTGCGGCAAAACGGACAAAGAAATCGATAAGCTTACGGTTACGCCAGCCGCCATATTCCGTCACCAGATGGTATGGCATCTCGAAATGCGACAACGTAATCACCGGTTCAATGCCATATTTCAGGCATTCGTCAAACAGGTCATCATAGAACTGCAGGCCAGCCTCATTGGGTTGCGCTTCGTCGCCTAAGGGGAAAATACGCGTCCAGGCAATCGAAGTGCGAAAACATTTAAACCCCATTTCGGCAAACAGTTTAATGTCGTCTTTATAGCGGTGATAAAAATCGATGGCGTCGTGGTTAGGGTAGTTTTTACCAGCAATCACACCGTCAGTGATTTCACGCGCCACGCCATGCGCCCCCGCCGTCATGACATCGGCAACGCTAATTCCTTTTCCACCTTCCTGCCAGCCACCTTCCAGTTGATGAGCGGCTACGGCACCACCCCACATGAAATCTGCTTTAAATCCTGACATACCCTTCCCCTATCGTGATTACTCTGCGCAAAACGCTGTTGATGAGGTCCGCAACAGAAAACAGAAACCGGTTTCAGTATGATACTGTGTATTCAGCAGGCAGGTTTCAAGCACAAGACTGTACCCGGTTTCATTTTCGTGGCGCAGTTCAAACAAATAGATAAATGATTGTAAAACGCTGAAAAAATCAGCACATAAAACTTGATGCAGAGCAGGCTCGCAAACGTTTGCTTTCCCTGTTAGAATTGCGCCGAATTTAACTTTTACTGCAAGTAAACATGTGGGGAAGCAGGCAGTGACCGATAAAACCTCTCTTAGCTACAAAGATGCCGGTGTTGATATTGATGCAGGTAATGCTCTGGTTGATCGAATCAAAGGCGTAGTAAAGAAAACTCGTCGTCCGGAAGTTATGGGTGGTCTGGGTGGCTTCGGTGCGCTGTGCGCATTGCCGCAAAAATATCGTGAACCGGTACTGGTTTCCGGCACTGATGGCGTCGGCACAAAACTGCGTCTGGCAATGGATCTGAAACGCCACGACACTATCGGCATTGACCTCGTCGCAATGTGCGTCAACGACCTCGTGGTTCAGGGCGCTGAGCCGCTGTTTTTCCTCGACTACTATGCTACCGGCAAACTGGATGTGGATACCGCAGCCAGCGTCATTAACGGTATTGCCGAAGGCTGTCTGCAGTCTGGCTGTGCGCTTGTCGGCGGGGAAACGGCTGAAATGCCGGGGATGTACCACGGCGAAGATTACGACGTGGCAGGCTTCTGCGTTGGCGTCGTCGAAAAATCAGAGATCATCGACGGTTCAAAAGTGGCTGACGGCGACGTACTGATTGCACTCGGCTCCAGCGGTCCGCACTCCAACGGCTACTCTCTGGTGCGCAAAATTGTTGAAGTCAGCGGTTGTGACCCGGAAACCACCGAGCTTGAAGGCAAGCCGCTGGCCGATCACTTACTGGCCCCGACCCGCATTTATGTCAAATCCATTCTGGAATTGATTGAGAAGGTTGATGTGCATGCCATTGCCCACCTGACCGGCGGTGGTTTCTGGGAAAATATTCCACGCGTTCTGCCAGACAACACGCAGGCTGTGATCGACGAATCTTCATGGCAGTGGCCAGCCGTCTTCAACTGGATGCAAACGGCGGGTAACGTCAGCCAGCATGAGATGTATCGCACCTTTAACTGCGGCGTAGGCATGGTTATCGCCCTGCCAGCTTCTGAAGTGGACAAAGCCCTTGCTTTGCTCAATGAGAAAGGTGAAAACGCATGGAAAATCGGTATCATCAAAGCTTCTGATTCCGAACAGCGTGTGGTCATTGAATGAAAAACATTGTGGTGCTCATTTCCGGCAACGGAAGCAATTTGCAGGCGATAATCGATGCCTGCGAACAGAATAAAATCAATGGCACCATACGTGCAGTATTCAGTAACAAGGCCGATGCGTTCGGCCTTGAGCGCGCACGCGAAGCGAATATTCCTGCACACTCGCTGGAAGCCGCCCAGTTTGCCAGTCGCGAAGCATTCGACCAGCAACTGATACAAGAGATCGACGCTTATACCCCCGATGTCGTGGTGCTGGCCGGTTATATGCGCATTCTAAGTCCGGCGTTTGTTGCTCACTATTCTGAACGATTGCTGAATATCCACCCGTCTTTATTGCCGAAGTATCCTGGCCTGCACACGCACCGTCAGGTTCTGGAAAACGGCGATGAAGAGCATGGCACCTCCGTCCATTTCGTCACCGATGAACTGGACGGCGGACCGGTTATTCTCCAGGCCAAGGTTCCGGTATTTGAAGGCGACAGCGAAGATGATGTCACGGCACGAGTCCAGGCCCAGGAACATACCATTTACCCGCTGGTGGTAAGCTGGTTTACTGATGGTCGCCTGAAGATGCGTGATAACGCAGCATGGCTGGACGGCGTTTGTCTGCCGCCACAAGGCTACGCCGTCGACGAAGAATAAAATCAACCTGTAAACCGGATCTCATCATCCGGTTTACAGGCATAAATACCTTTTCCGGTTAACATCTCCGGTATTCATCTACGCTCCCCCTTTCTCTTTGCTATCAGACGGTTTATTGTCATATTTTTCTGGCACTGTTGGACATCTGAGAGCAATGCTCGCCATAATAAATCGGTAGTGTCCCGTGAATGAAACGGAGTAAAAGTGGTAATGGGTCAGGAAAAGCTATACATCGAGAAAGAACTCAGTTGGTTAGCGTTCAACGAACGTGTACTCCAGGAAGCTGCTGATAAGTCAAACCCGTTGATCGAACGGATGCGTTTCTTAGGCATCTATTCCAATAATCTCGACGAGTTTTATAAGGTTCGTTTCGCCGAACTGAAGCGCCGAATCATTATTAGCGAAGAACAGGGTTCAAACTCTCACTCCCGCCATCTGTTAGGTAAAATCCAGGCCCGCGTATTAAAAGCCGATCAGGAATTTGACGGCCTGTACAACGAGTTGCTGCTGGAGATGGCGCGCAACCAGATTTTCCTTATCAATGAACGTCAGTTGTCGGTCAATCAACAGAGCTGGTTACGCCATTACTTCAAACAATATCTTCGCCAGCACATTACACCGATCCTGATTAACCGCGAGACGGATTTAGTTCAGTTTCTGAAAGATGACTACACCTATCTGGCGGTGGAAATTATCCGCGGCGATACGATCCGCTACGCGCTGCTGGAAATCCCTTCCGACAAGGTTCCCCGTTTTGTGAATCTACCGCCGGAAACCCCGCGCCGTCGCAAACCGATGATCCTGCTGGACAACATTTTACGCTACTGCCTTGACGACATTTTCAAAGGGTTCTTTGATTACGATGCGCTGAACGCCTATTCGATGAAAATGACTCGCGATGCCGAATACGATTTGGTGCACGAGATGGAATCGAGCCTGATGGAGCTGATGTCGTCCAGCCTGAAACAGCGTCTGACCGCAGAGCCTGTACGTTTTGTCTATCAGCGCGACATGCCCAATGCGCTGGTCGAGGTACTGCGTGAAAAGCTGACGATTTCTCGCTACGACTCGATTGTTCCCGGCGGGCGTTACCATAACTTCAAAGACTTTATTAATTTCCCCAACGTTGGCAAAGCTAACCTGGTGAACAAACCGCTGCCGCGTTTGCGCCATATCTGGTTCGATAACGAGAAGTTTCGTAACGGCTTTGACGCCGTTCGCGAACGCGACGTGCTGCTATATTATCCGTATCACACTTTTGAGCACGTTCTTGAACTGTTGCGCCAGGCCTCTTTCGACCCGAGCGTGCTGGCGATTAAAATCAACATCTACCGTGTGGCCAAAGACTCGCGCATCATTGATTCGATGATCCATGCTGCGCACAACGGTAAGAAAGTCACCGTGGTGGTGGAGTTGCAGGCTCGCTTTGATGAAGAAGCCAACATTCATTGGGCCAAGCGTCTTACCGAGGCAGGCGTTCACGTTATCTTCTCCGCGCCGGGCCTGAAAATTCACGCCAAATTGTTCCTTATCTCGCGTAAAGAAGGTGATGAAGTTGTGCGCTATGCACATATCGGGACGGGGAACTTCAACGAAAAAACGGCGCGTCTCTATACCGACTACTCGTTACTTACCGCCGACTCACGCATTACCAACGAGGTTCGTCGGGTGTTCAACTTCATCGAGAACCCGTATCGTCCGGTGACGTTCGATTATCTGCTGGTTTCTCCGCAGAACTCGCGCCGTTTGCTGTACGCGATGATTGACAAAGAAATCGCCAACGCGCAGCAAGGACAGCCTTCCGGTATCACCCTAAAACTGAATAACCTGGTCGATAAAGGCCTGGTTGATCGTCTCTATGCGGCCTCAAGCTCAGGCGTGCCAGTCAATTTATTGATTCGCGGTATGTGCTCTTTGATTCCGAATCTGGAAGGCATTAGCGACAATATTCGCGTGATAAGCATAGTTGACCGCTACCTCGAACACGACCGGGTTTATATCTTCGAAAACGGTGGCGACAAGCAGGTATACCTCTCCTCCGCAGACTGGATGACCAGGAATATCGACTATCGCATCGAAGTCGCCACCCCGCTGCTGGACCCCCGTCTTAAGCAGCGTGTGCTGGATATTATCGATATCCTGTTCAGCGACACGGTGAAGGCTCGCTTCATCGATAAAGAACTCAGTAATCGCTACGTACCACGCGGAAACCGCCGTAAGGTTCAGTCACAATTGGCGATATACGACTACATCAAATCACTCGAGCAACCTGACTAACGCTATGCCAATACACGACAAGACTCCACGACCGCAGGAATTTGCTGCGGTCGACCTTGGTTCAAACAGTTTCCATATGGTCATTGCCCGCGTGGTTGATGGCGCAATGCAGATTATCGGGCGACTGAAACAGCGCGTTCATCTGGCGGATGGCCTCGGCGAAGATAACAAGCTGAGCGAAGAGGCAATGGAGCGCGGATTAAGCTGCCTGTCGCTGTTCGCCGAACGTCTGCAGGGCTTTCCCCCATCAAGCGTATGCATCGTGGGAACCCATACTTTGCGTCAGGCGCTAAATGCGACCGAGTTTCTCAAGCGAGCAGAAAAAGTTATCCCCTACCCGATTGAGATTATTTCCGGTAATGAAGAAGCCCGACTGATTTTTATGGGCGTGGAGCACACCCAGCCGGAAAAGGGTCGTAAGCTGGTTATTGATATCGGCGGTGGTTCAACAGAACTGGTGATCGGCGAAGATTTCGAGCCCAAACTGGTGGAAAGTCGTCGTATGGGCTGCGTCAGTTTTGCTCAGATGTATTTCCCGGGCGGCGCTATTAGTCGGGAAAACTTCCAGCGTGCGCGCATGGCGGCAGCGCAAAAGCTTGAAACCTTAACCTGGCAGTTTCGCATTCAGGGCTGGAACGTTGCGCTGGGCGCGTCGGGCACGATTAAAGCGGCACACGAAGTGCTGCTGGAGATGGGTGAGAAAGATGGTTTTATCACCCCCGAACGCCTGGACAAACTGCGAACCGAAGTGCTGAAGCATGCGTCATTCGATGCGCTCAGCCTGCCGGGGCTGTCTGAAGAGCGAAAAGCGGTGTTTGTGCCGGGACTCGCGATTCTGTGCGGCGTTTTTGACGCACTGGCTATCCGCGAACTCCGCCTTTCTGATGGCGCACTACGCGAAGGCGTGCTGTATGAGATGGAAGGTCGTTTTCGCCACCAGGACGTTCGCAGCCGTACCGCGAGCAGCCTGGCGAACCAGTACAACATCGACAGCGAACAGGCCCGGCGCGTACTGGAAACGACGATGCAAATGTACGACCAGTGGCATACGCAGCAGCCAAAGCTGGCCAATCCACAACTGGAAGCGTTGCTGCGCTGGGCGGCGATGCTGCATGAGGTTGGGCTGAACATCAACCACAGCGGTTTACATCGCCACTCGGCGTATATCCTCCAAAACAGCGATTTACCGGGTTTCAATCAGGAACAACAGCTGATGATGGCAACCCTGGTTCGATATCATCGCAAAGCGGTGAAACTGGATGATTTGCCCCGCTTTACGCTGTTCAAGAAAAAACAGTTTCTGCCGTTAATTCAGCTGTTGCGCCTGGGCGTGCTGCTGAATAATCAGCGACAGGCGACCACCACGCCACCGACGCTGACCCTAATTACCGACGACAACCACTGGACCTTACGCTTTCCGCATGACTGGTTTAGCCAGAATGCGCTGGTGCTGCTCGATCTGGAAAAAGAGCAGCAATACTGGGAAGCCGTTACCGGCTGGCGACTCAAAATTGAAGAAGAGAGTTCACCCGATATCGCCGCATAAGCTCTCAGCAGGTGCCAGTTCTTCTGGCACCTGCTCTTCCAGCATTTCATGCAACGGCTGCGGTTTACCAATCAGATACCCCTGCATGTAATCAATCCCCAGCGAAATTACCGCACTGCGTATTTCTTCGCTTTCGACGTACTCCGCGACCACCAGCATTCTTTTCATCCGCGCCAGATGGCAAATAGAGGCCACGATTTGATAGTCGAGGCTATTCGAAACGATGTTGCGAATAAAGCTGCCATCAATTTTCAGGATATCGGCATTCACATTCTTCAGCCGCGCATAGCTGGCATATCCGGTACCAAAATCATCAATCGCAATCTGACAGCCCAATGATTGCAGCTGCAGTAACGTTGCCTGCGCCTGTTCCGCATTGGTTAAGGCATTGCTTTCCGTTACTTCAAAAATCAGCTGCCACGGTTCAACTTTGTACTTAATCAGCAGTTGGTTGATGTCATGCGGAAGCCGGGCCCTGCATACCGACGTGGGAGATAAGTTAATAGCAAACCGACGGGCGGGCATTTTTTCCCGATTCTGCGCCATAAACTTCAGCGTATTTTCAATCACCCACAGATCGATGCTGGATGACAATCCAAACTCATGCGCTACCGGTAAGAAGCTGTCAGGACCGATGGTTTTACCATCATCTCCCTCTAGCCGCAGCAGAATTTCGTGATAAACATCGCCGCGCACGCCTGAAATCGGCTGCGCCATCAGGAAAAAGCGATTGTGCTCCAGCGCCAGTTGCAGACGATTCATCATCGCAACCTTATCTTTCAGGTCACGTTGCAGGTGCATCACGCCTCGGCGCTGCAAATTCTCTGGCGCATTGGTCGCCAGAGAAAGCTCGGCGATGGTGCTTAACTCCCCCAGTAACAAGTAGATGTGATTAACCGGAGAACGGACATAGCAAAAACTAATCCCCACCTGCGGCTGTAAAGGCATGCCATCCCAGATAAAACGAAACTGCTTGATATGCCTGTCCAGCGCTTCAATACGCTCCTGATGCGACTCGGTGTTAAAACGCAGAACTAAATCATTACCCGATAACTGATAGACATGCTCATCTTGTTTCAGCAATGGCTTTACCCACTGGGCAAGTTTTTGCTTGTACTGGATACGCAGCATAATGCCATAATTTTTCACCAGCAGTTCCATACCCGGAACACTCAAAAAGCAAAGCACTGACCATGGCGCCTTTCTCAAATCCCGGTTCAAAGCGCGCAAATTCGGAATATGCACCATGGGGTCAAAGAAGGCCAGACGATGAGAATGTCTGGCGACAATTCTCTGGCGCGTTGCCAGTACGGCAATAAAATTCACGATGAAGGAGAAAACCAGGTAACTCGATGAGGTAATGGCAAGCTGCACATCGTAACCCGAATACCAAGGCATATAGCGTTGATAATAATGAATTGCTGTAATGAGTACGAGCATCCATATTAACGAAATAAATTTATAACCGTAACGCATTGCTCCCCATAGCATGACGGGCAGCATCAGTGACAAGGTATAATTCGTGCTAAATATTGAGCTTTTCTCATCTAGCGGCATACACAACAATGTCATTAGTATGGTCAATATAATCAGCCAGACCGCAAACTCTGTTTTGGTAACTTTGGTATCAAACTGCTGCTTTAACTGAGATAAATAACCTCTGATATACAAAGGATTACGAATCGTGCGAATGATAAAGTAGCACAGTGGAACCCCAACCAGATTCCCGGCCAGCATGGCCTGATAGTTGATCAACGTGCCGGTATTAAGGGGCATAACGCCCACCATGCCGGATTTGCTCTCATAGACGCCCACAAACGCGGCGAAATGGAAGAATAGCAGAAACAGCGTTGCCGGGCAGAAAACCTGCCAAAACATGTGCTGAAACATCAGGTGGGAGTCACCGTAAGAAACGTTATTCCGCCGGGGAGCAAAAACTTTATACCCTCCCCAACTAAGCACTATCGTAACTATAAAGTGCGAAATTATTGAGAGCATTTCAAATAACCCAACCTGCGGATATTTGTACCAGATGATGGAAATGATAATTCCTGGTAATGCCGCCCAGCCAAAAAACAACATCAGGCTAATCATCAGCGCTAAAGGCAGGTAGAAAAGAATTACGTTCCCGGTACTAATATGGGCATAGGTGTTAGCAGTGCTCAATATAGGCAACAGCAAAGAAGGCAAGATGAGAGGTAACGCCCACCATTTATCTCTAATACCAATATAATTTTTATTGAGTTTCATAGATGCTCAGTAGAATCCCGCACATCCTGCAGGGGGTATTCGGACAGGCATCCCACCTGACGTTAAAACGATAAAGTTAAATACATTAAAATGACTCATCAATTTTAGTTGTCAGCAAAGGGTGATGCTTGATACACATCAATAAATAAGTCCCTCATTAATCAATTATTACTCTTTTCATGGTTTTTTATCGTTATCTCATTATTAATGCAAATAATAATATTAATTTCCATAACATAAATAGATAAAACAACTGAAGCAATTTTACATAAGGAAAAATTGACCATTCCCTCACAGTATGCCTTAATGTGACTATCGCCCTCAGTTGGGTACACTACAAGGAACCTTTTGTGAGCCAGGTTACCAGCCTACGCAAACGACACCGATTTAACAGTCGCATGATCCGGATCGTACTGCTTATCAGCTTTCTTTTCTTCTTCGGACGCTTCGTCTACTCCGCCATAGGTGCGTGGCACCACCACCAGAACAAAAAAGAATCTCAGCAGATCACCCTACCGCAACAGGCATCTCCTGCACAAACTGACGTACGCTGATCGCTCGCGCCGAGGATACCCACAGCATTAAGATTCCTTACCGGATGGCTAATCGTCTGACATTTAACCATCCGGTAAGGGATTTGAGTAATGAAACTTCACGCAGTCTTGCCCGCCCACACGTGCTGATATATCGGATAATCAACCGTGTTTTTCGCACAAATACACCATCTTTTAATCCCACTTCACCGCGCCATTCGCGCTGATTTTTTACGTTCCAGTGTACTGGATATAAAAAAGAGACACTGCGCTCAAATAGACGCTAATTAATATCGCCAGAAAATATCACTGACTAAAACATTCATATTTAGCATAAATTTAAATGCTTATCTGAATTGTTACCGTTATTAAATTCTACAGGGTAATACCCTGAGTATTTTTCATTATTTCCGT
This sequence comes from Citrobacter sp. L55, assembly GCF_002850715.1. Lineage (NCBI taxonomy): Bacteria > Pseudomonadati > Pseudomonadota > Gammaproteobacteria > Enterobacterales > Enterobacteriaceae > Citrobacter > Citrobacter sp. L55. Next base: position 512,787 of record NZ_KZ559400.1, read on the forward strand.
AAATAAGAAGCGGTGTTGAATGGATCGCAGACGTTAAGTGTGTGATTAACCCTACTATCGAGCAGGACTGTCGCATCGATAAAATTCGCGCAATAAAAAGCCCTCTGTAAAAAGAGGGCTTTTACATACTACCGGTTCAGAAACCGCTAAACGGGAGGAATATTATTCCCACTCAATCGTAGCTGGCGGCTTACCGCTGATGTCATACACCACGCGGGAAATACCGTTAACTTCGTTGATAATGCGGTTAGAGACGCGGCCTAAGAAGTCATACGGCAGGTGCGCCCAGTGCGCGGTCATAAAGTCGATGGTTTCAACAGCACGCAGGGAAACAACCCAGTCGTACTTACGGCCATCGCCCATGACGCCAACGGAACGTACTGGCAGGAACACGGTGAACGCCTGGCTCACTTTGTTGTACAGGTCAGCGTTGTGCAGTTCCTCAATGAAGATAGCATCCGCACGGCGCAGCAGGTCGCAGTACTCTTTCTTCACTTCGCCCAGCACGCGTACGCCCAGACCCGGCCCCGGGAATGGGTGACGGTACAGCATGTCGTACGGCAGACCCAGTTCCAGACCAATCTTACGCACTTCGTCTTTGAACAGCTCACGCAGCGGTTCAACCAGACCCATCTTCATCTCTTTCGGCAAACCGCCCACGTTGTGGTGAGATTTGATGACGTGCGCTTTACCAGTGGCAGAAGCCGCGGATTCGATCACGTCCGGATAGATGGTTCCCTGCGCCAGCCACTTAACGTCTTCCAGCTTCAGCGCTTCTTCGTCGAAGACTTCCACGAACACGCGGCCGATGATTTTACGTTTAGCTTCCGGATCGTTCTCGCCTTTCAGCGCGTCCAGGAAACGCTTTTCACCTTCAACATGAATGATGTTCAGGCCGAAATGGTCGCCGAACATATCCATCACCTGCTGAGCTTCGTTGAGACGCAGCAGACCGTTGTCGACGAACACACAGGTCAGGTTTTTGCCAATCGCACGGTGCAGCAGCATCGCGGTGACGGAGGAGTCAACGCCGCCGGAGAGGCCGAGGATCACTTTATCAGTGCCAACCTGCTCACGAATGCGGGCAACGGCGTCATCGATAATTTTTGCCGGGGTCCACAGCGCTTCACACTGGCAGATGTCGCGCACAAAACGCTCCAGCATGCGCATCCCTTGACGGGTGTGGGTAACTTCCGGATGGAACTGCACACCGTAGAAACGTTTTTCCTCGTGCGCCATGATGGCGAATGGGCAGTTGTCGGTGCTGGCAACGGTCACGAAACCTTCCGGAATAGCGGTCACTTTGTCGCCGTGGCTCATCCACACGTCCAGCAGTGGTTTGCCGTCTGCGGTCAGAGAGTCTTCAATACCGCGGATCAGCGCGCTGTCGGTCTGAACTTCAACCTGCGCATAGCCGAATTCACGTTCGTTAGAACCTTCAACATGGCCACCGAGCTGCATTGCCATAGTCTGCATGCCGTAGCACACGCCGAACACAGGCACGCCCGCAGTGAAAACGTATTCCGGCGCACGCGGGCTGTTTTCTTCAGTGGTGCTTTCCGGACCACCGGAAAGAATGATACCGCTTGGGTTGAATTCGCGAATTTGTGCTTCCGTAACATCCCACGCCCACAGTTCACAATAGACGCCCAGTTCACGTACGCGACGAGCAACCAGCTGAGTGTACTGAGATCCGAAATCAAGGATGAGAATGCGATGTTTATGAATATTGTCTGTCATTGACGCTAATTCCGAGGCAAGTGAAACAAATTCGCCCGGCATATAGCCGGGCGCGGAAACTTATCAGGAGCCCATGCGGTAGTTAGGGGACTCTTTGGTGATGGTCACATCGTGGACGTGACTTTCCTGAATACCCGCACCGCTGATACGTACAAACTCTGCTTTTGTTCGCAGCGCGTCGATAGTACCACAGCCGGTCAGACCCATACAGGAGCGCAGGCCACCCATCTGCTGGTGAATGATCTCTTTCAGGCGACCTTTATACGCAACGCGACCTTCGATACCTTCCGGGACCAGTTTGTCAGCGGCGTTATCGCTTTGGAAATAACGGTCGGAAGAACCTTTGGACATCGCGCCCAGAGAGCCCATACCACGGTATGATTTGTAAGAACGGCCCTGATACAGTTCGATTTCGCCCGGAGATTCTTCAGTCCCCGCCAGCATAGAGCCAACCATCACTGCAGAAGCACCCGCAGCGATCGCTTTTGCGATGTCGCCGGAAAAACGAATACCGCCATCGGCAATAACCGGGATACCAGTGCCTTCCAGCGCTTCAACAGCGTCAGAAACGGCGGTGATCTGCGGTACACCGACGCCGGTAACGATACGGGTAGTACAGATGGAGCCTGGGCCGATACCGACTTTAACAGCGCTGCAGCCGGCTTCCGCCAGCGCGCGAGCGCCTGCACCAGTCGCAACGTTCCCCCCGATGATCTGCAGATCCGGGTATTTAGCACGAGTTTCACGGATACGCTGCAGTACGCCTTCTGAGTGACCGTGAGAGGAGTCAATCAGCAGAACATCCACGCCAGCGGCAACCAGCGCGTCAACACGCTCTTCGTTACCCGCACCTGCGCCTACAGCAGCCCCAACGCGCAGACGACCATGCTCGTCTTTACAGGCGTTAGGTTTACGTTCCGCTTTCTGGAAATCTTTAACGGTGATCATGCCGAGCAGATGGAAGCTGTCGTCAACAACCAGCGCTTTCTCGACGCGTTTTTCGTGCATTTTGGCAAAGACAACATCGCGTGCTTCGCCTTCACGAACGGTCACCAGACGCTCTTTCGGCGTCATGTAGACGCTAACCGGCTGATTCAGATCAGTCACAAACCGTACGTCACGACCGGTGATGATGCCGACCAGTTCGTTATCTTCAGTCACTACCGGGTAGCCTGCGAAACCGTTACGCTCGGTCAGTTCTTTTACTTCGCGCAGAGTGGTGGTTGGCAGTACGGTTTGTGGGTCGGTCACGACGCCAGATTCGTGTTTCTTCACGCGACGAACTTCTTCCGCCTGGCGCTCAATAGACATGTTTTTGTGGATAAAACCGATGCCGCCTTCCTGAGCCAGGGCAATTGCCAGGCGCGCTTCCGTCACGGTGTCCATTGCTGCGGAGAGCATAGGAATGTTCAGGCGAATGGTTTTCGTCAACTGGGTGCTGAGATCAGCAGTATTCGGCAGAACGGTAGAATGAGCGGGAACGAGGAGGACGTCGTCAAACGTCAGGGCTTCTTTTGCGATACGTAGCATGGGCAATATCTCACCTGGGAGGTTATTAAATATTGCCGCGGCATTATACAGAGCGTAACCGATTGCATCCACACTTTTTTGCAAAAAAACCTTGCGCTCCTCTGTGAGCATGTTACTTTCGACTGAATAACTTGCTGATTTAGAATTTGATCCCGCTCACATGTTATCCTCTCAGACCACCTCAATTTTTACCGTAAGCCGCCTGAATCAGACGGTTCGTTTGCTGCTTGAGCAGGAAATGGGACAAGTGTGGATCAGCGGTGAAATTTCGAATTTCACTCAGCCGTCCTCCGGTCACTGGTATTTCACGCTCAAAGATGACACCGCTCAGGTACGCTGCGCGATGTTTCGCAACAGCAATCGCCGTGTAACGTTCCGACCACAGCACGGTCAGCAGGTACTGGTACGCGCCAACATTACATTGTACGAGCCGCGCGGCGACTATCAGATAATTGTTGAAAGCATGCAGCCAGCGGGCGAAGGATTGCTGCAGCAAAAATATGAGCAACTCAAGGCCAAACTGCAGGCTGAAGGGCTATTCGATCAGCAGTTCAAAAAAACGCTGCCTTCACCGGCCCACTGCGTCGGGGTAATCACCTCTAAAACCGGCGCCGCGCTGCACGATATCCTCCACGTCCTGAAGCGTCGCGACCCTTCCCTGCCCGTTATTATCTACCCGACCGCAGTCCAGGGTGATGATGCGCCAGGGCAGATCGTTCGGGCCATTGAACTGGCGAACGCGCGGGGCGAGTGCGATGTGCTGATCGTCGGGCGCGGCGGCGGCTCGCTGGAAGATTTGTGGAGCTTTAACGACGAACGTGTTGCACGGGCGATCTTTGCCAGCCGCATTCCAGTCGTCAGCGCCGTCGGCCATGAAACCGATGTCACTATTGCCGATTTTATTGCAGATTTACGGGCACCTACGCCGTCGGCGGCGGCAGAAATTGTCAGCCGTAATCAGCTTGAACTGCTGCGTCAAATACAGCATGGTCAGCAGCGTCTGGAGATGGCGATGGACTACTACCTCGCCAATCGTACTCGTCGATTTACCCAGCTTCATCACCGCTTGCAACAGCAGCATCCGCAACTGCGTCTGGCCCGTCAACAGACCGTGCTGGAACGACTGCGTCAGAGAATGAACTTCGCACTTGAGAATAAGATTAAACAGGCAAATCAGCGTCAGCAGCGCATGCTGCAGCGTCTGAATCAGCAAAACCCGCAGCCGCGTATTTACCGTGCGCAAACACGCATTCAGCAACTGGAATACCGCCTGGCGGAAAATATCCGTGCGCGTTTAAGCGAACAGCGCGAGCGTTTTGGCAACGCGGTTACCCATCTTGAGGCAGTCAGCCCACTGGCCACGCTGGCCCGCGGTTATAGCGTGACGACTGCAAAAGAGGGTGAAGTGCTGAAACAGACTAAACAGGTTACAGCAGGTGATGTGCTCACCACCCGCCTGTCTGACGGATGGGTGGAAAGCGAAGTGAGAGCTGTCACGAAGACAAAGAAAACACGCAGGAAAAAACAGGATTAAAGCGGCACAAACGCCACGCGTTTCTTCGAGATAAGGCCATGACCGTTCTGGCAGAAATAATCCACCGCGCCACAGGCTTTAAGCACCTGCAGTGGCTGATTGCACTCCGGGCAGTGCGCTTCTAACTGAATATCTTTATTACAGTTATCACAGTGCGCCATACCGTTTTGCGGCTCCAGCTCTGCATTACAATCCGGGCAAATAATAGACATAGCGACTCCAGTACAGGGATCCATTACTGCGCTGAGTTTAACACGATGCGTTTAATGCCGCCCGCGTAACTGCTGCTGTAACGTTAACAGGCACTCCACTTCCTCCAGCCTGCGCTGCGTCGTGCGGCTCACTTCCTGTGGGCTGCGTTCAAACAGACTTTGCGCGCCCAGAATATGCTCCGCCAGACAATGGGCATATACGCTACCAGGCAGACTCCAGCGTTGTACAACATCACCGTCAATCAATTCGAGCACATCCTCGACACCACGGCGATCATGGCTAATGACACGACCATCGCGCAGACAAAGGCGCAGGCCTTTTTGTCCGCCAGCCGGCCCCGCGTATTTATTCAGCCAGATGTCCAGCGGAATGCCGCTAATCTGTCCCTGCAGATGCGCCTCTCCTTCTGCTGTGGTCAGGTCGCCCTCTACAATATTTCGTCCCAGACGGTCTTTAGCGCTCTTCACCTGCAAGGTCATACTGTCATTACCGCCCAGGTAACGCACTGTTTCACGCAGCATTGCCAGTACATGTGTGCCAATGTCCAGAATCACACCGTCCGGATGACGAAGCTCACGGGTATCCGGCTCACCGGTGGCAAAGTTAAGCGCAATGGGTTCTCCAACAGCGTTAAACCCGCTCGGTTCCTGCAAAAAACCGTCGATTTTAACAATGTGTGAAAAATGAGAGACAAGTGCCTGTTGCGGATTATCGCCCTGCCACTGCGCTCCGAGTTTGCCCAACGCCAGCTGCATTGCGCCATTGCGTGCCATCCAATGGTCGAGTGCCAGCACGCGGTTGGCAGCATCCGGTTGAGCCAGCAGCGTTTTCAGTTTTTCAATTTGGGAAAGCGTGGCGACAATAGGCTTTTCGACCACGATACGAGCGATGGGAGCCGCCAGCGCCTGTTCAAGCACATCGAGGTGATACAGGGATGCGGTGGTAATAAACAGGGTATCAAGCGGCATTGCAAGAAGTTCAGCGAGCGACGCACAGCGTGTCACGTCTGCGGGCTGCTTTGCGGGTTGAACATCAAATCCCACACAGCGTAGTGCATCACCGAACATATTACGTAATGCGGGCAAGTATGCCGTTTCAACGACGGCACCAAGCCCAACAAATCCTAACAGCATGCTCTTACCTCGTTAATTGAATAGCCGGGACATAACGTCTGCCCCGGCACAATCGAGGTGTTATCAGGCGCTAGTTGCCGGTTTAGTTTGCGTATTCTCCAGCATGCGACGAATCGGAACAATGAGGATGATCAGTACCGCAGCACAGATCAGCAGCGCAATCGAGCAGCGTGCGAAGAGATCCGGCAGCATATCCAGTTGGTCAGCCTTCACATGACCGCCAATCAAACCTGCGGCCAGGTTGCCCAGCGCACTGGCGCAGAACCACAGGCCCATCATCTGCCCGCGCATTCTTTCCGGCGCCAGCAGCGTCATTGTCGCCAGACCGATCGGACTCAGGCACAGCTCGCCAAGCGTCAGCATCAGGATACTGCCCACCAGCCAGAATGGAGAAACGCCTGCCCCGCCGTTACTGAGAACGTTTTGCGCCGCCAGCATCATCAGACCGAAGCCTGCCGCCGCAAAGAGGATACCGATAACAAACTTGGTGATGCTACTCGGGCGAATATTCATGCTTGCCAGCTTCGGCCATGCCCAACTGAATACCGGTGCCAGCAGGATAATAAACAGCGCGTTTATCGACTGGAACCAGACCGCCGGGATTTCAAAATCACCGATCATACGGTTAGTGTAGTCGTTGGCGAACAGGTTGAACGAAGTTGGCTTCTGCTCAAACGCGGACCAGAAGAACGCGGCGGAAACCAGCAGGATAAAGCAGACCAGCAGTCTGGCGCGCTCTTTACGGTTCAGACCGGCAAAGATGAACAGGTAGATAAAGTAGAGCGCAACGGAGGCTGCAATCACGTACACCAGCATGCTGGCAACCGCGACCGGATTAATTACAATCACGCCCTGCGCTATCAGCGTAACGATAACCGCCGCACCGACGGCCAGCGCCAGCAGCCACGCGCCCACGCCGTTACGTTTCACTACCGGGCTATTCCAGGTGGAGTCGAGCCCCACTTCGCTGTCGTAGCGTTTCATCGATGGAACAGCAAATACACGGAAAATGATCAACGCCACCAACATCCCGATACCACCGATGCCAAAGCCCCAGTGCCAGCCGTGGGTTTTAATCAGCCAGCCGGAAATCAGCGGCGCGATAAACGACCCCATGTTGATGCCCATGTAGAACAGCGAGAAGCCGCCGTCGCGACGCGCATCGCCTTTTTTGTACAGCGTACCAACCATGACCGAAATACAGGTCTTAAACAGACCGGAGCCGAGCACGATAAACATCAGACCAATAAAGAACAGGTTGTTCCCCATAATGGCGGAGAGCGCAATTGACAGATGGCCGAGGGCAATCAGGATGGAACCGTACCACACCGCTTTCTGTTGGCCGAGCCAGTTATCAGCCAGCCAGCCCCCCGGCAGCGCAGCGAGGTACATCGTACCGGCAAAGATACCCACAATCGCCGAGGCATTTTCACGTGCCAGCCCCATGCCGCCGTCATAAACGGTAGCAGCCATAAACAGGATCAGTAACGGGCGAATGCCATAAAACGAGAAGCGCTCCCACATCTCTGTGAAGAACAGCGAGCCGAGCGGATAAGGATGGCCGAAGAAAGTTCGGCTTTCTTTTTGATTAACAGAGGATTGCATAATTCTCCCGAAAGTTATGTCGTCGTGTGTGTAAACACCGCGATGTACGCCAGCCAGTTACGTATCTGACCGATTTTTTACATGCGGCGAAAATTTATTTAACCATTTGATAACCTAAGGCTAGTTTTGTCTAGTACCAGCCCCCGGACTTTAAGACGAAAACTCGACAAATGTCTACTTTCTTAGATTTAAACTTGGTAAAAAATGAATAGTGATTGACATCGCACGGGCTGAGGCTGGCGATGGAACGTCGAAAAAAAACCCGCGACAAGCACGGGTTTTTATCAGAATCAGCAACAGTTACTTGCTTTTTTTGATGTGTTTTATCAAACGCTTACGTTTGCGCATCTGCGTCGGCGTCAGCGTATTGCGTTTGTTCGCAAACGGGTTTTCCCCTTCTTTGAACTGAATGCGGATCGGCGTCCCCATCACATCCAAAGACTTACGGAAATAGTTCATCAGATAACGCTTGTAGGAATCCGGCAGGTCTTTGACCTGGTTGCCGTGAATCACCACGATTGGTGGGTTATAACCACCAGCGTGGGCATATTTCAGCTTCACACGACGACCACGCACCAGCGGCGGCTGATGATCTTCTGCCGCCATAGTCATAATGCGCGTCAGCATCGCGGTGCTGACGCGACGGGTGGAGCTGTCATACGCTTCGCGGACCGATTCAAACAGATTACCCACGCCGCTGCCGTGCAGCGCAGAGATGAAGTGTACACGCGCAAAATCAATAAAGCCCAGACGGAAGTCCAAGGTCTCTTTGACCTGCTCTTTCACTTCCTGCGTCAGGCCATCCCACTTGTTGACCACAATAACAAGTGAACGCCCACTATTGAGGATAAAGCCCAGCAGCGACAGGTCCTGATCGGAAATACCTTCGCGCGCGTCAATCACCAGCATCACCACGTTGGCATCTTCAATCGCCTGCAGCGTTTTGATAACTGAGAATTTTTCTACTGCTTCGGTAATTTTGCCGCGCTTACGCACGCCCGCGGTATCGATGAGCACATATTCGCGCTCATCGCGTTGCATCGGGATATAAATACTGTCACGCGTGGTCCCCGGCATGTCGTAAACCACTACGCGGTCTTCGCCGAGAATACGGTTAGTAAGCGTGGACTTACCTACGTTCGGGCGACCAACAATCGCCAGTTTGATCGGCAGGTCCTGCGGGTTGAAGTCATCTTCAGGCTCTTCTTCGCCGTTCTCTTCGGCTTCCAGTTGCGCCCAATATTCTGCATCTTCATCCACTTCTTCCTGAGGAGCAACGTCATCCATCCACGGCAGCAGAACATGCTCCAGCAGGCTGAGAACACCACGACCATGGGATGCCGCGATCGGATAAATTTCACCCAGACCCAGCGAGTAGAAATCGACGACCGCCTGATCAGGATCGAGTCCGTCAGTTTTGTTGGCTACCAGGAACGTCGGTTTCTGGCGCGAACGCAGATGTTTCGCAATGGCTTCATCCGCAGGCATCAGGCCAGCACGTGCATCTACCATGAACAGCACAACGTCCGCTTCTTCGATCGCCAACAGCGACTGTTCCGCCATGCGGGTTTCTACACCGTCTTCGGTGCCATCAATACCGCCGGTATCAATACAGATAAACTCGCGGCCTTCAATTTCCGCACGACCGTACTTACGGTCACGAGTCAGACCCGGGAAATCCGCAACCAGCGCATCTCGGGTGCGAGTTAGACGGTTAAATAACGTGGATTTGCCAACGTTAGGGCGCCCGACAAGCGCGACCACAGGTACCATGTTTAAAGCCTCATTTAATAAATCATCAGACAACGGGCACATTTTTTGCGCCGTTGTTAAAAACAGTAAAACGGCCCCTGCACCAGGAGCCGTTTTTCAAAGCGAGCGGCCGGGACGATTAACGCGTAATAGAGTACAGCGTACCGTCTTTCGCCTGGATCAGCAGTTTACCATCAGCAGAGACCGGCTCGGTCAGGAAACCAGAGCTGTCAACTTTCTGCTGGGCGACAAAGCGGCCATCGTCAACGTTAATCCAGTGCAGGTAGCCTTCGCTATCACCCACGACCAGATTGCCGTTATACAATACCGGGGACGTCAGCAGACGGTGCAGCAGATCGCTTTGCGTCCACAGCGTCACACCGCCGTCGGTGGTCAGCGCCAGTACACGATCGTTCTGGTCTACCAGGTAGATACGGTTACCGTCGACGATGAAATCATTCACTGAGCCCAGTTCACGTTTCCACATGATCTGACCGCTGCGCAGATCCAGCGCCGTCAGGTTACCATTATAAGCCAGCGCGTAGACAACGCCATTGACGATAACCGGCGTGGTATCAACGTCGCTCAGACGATCGATTTCCGTTGGACCTGTCGCCTGAGAAATACGCTGCTGCCAAATCATCTGGCCCTGCTGCATCAGCACGGCGCTTACGCGGCCGTTATCACCGCCAACGATAGCTGCGCCAAAGGCGGTCGCTGGGGCAGATTCGCCGCGCAGAGACAGAGAAGGCATGTCGAGGTTAACGGTCCATTTGATAGCGCCGTCAGCTTCGTTCAGGGCCTGCAACTGACCGTTACTGGTGTGGATTAATACCACGCCATCGCTCACAACAGGACGAGACAGCGCTTCACCGGCAACTTTCGTCTGCCATGCGGTGGTACCATCGCTGGTGTTCAGCGCATAAACCTGCGCTTTTTCGCTGCCAATGTAAACATGGCCACCGGACACGGTTACACCGCCAGAAAGCTGTGCAGATGCGCGGGAGAACCAGCCGTCTTTCTCACCCAGATTAACAGACCAGACTTCTTTGCCGTCGTCCGCATTCAACGCCTTAACGACGCCGGCGCGATCGGCTGCATAGACAACGTTATCCGCCAGCGCAGGATGAAGATTGGAATAGAAATCACCAATACCGTTACCTACAGAGGTGCTCCAGTCCGTAGACGGAGTAAACTGGTTTTCAACCACCGGTAATGGGGACATCTTAACGACATCTTCTTCGCCACTAAACAGTGAACAGCCGCTCAATAGGGTAACGGAAAGCAGCCCTGGCAGAAGTAATTTACGCAATTGCATCGGGTCCCTCTCAGATGGACAAATTATTGATTTTCATCTGCATCATTTCGCTCAGAGCAGGAGAGGCATCGCTTTTCACGCCCGCTTCCCATGCGCTACGCGCACCTTGTTTATCGCCTTTGCTCAGCAATGCTTCACCGCGCAGGTCGGCAACAATGGCCGTCCACCCTTCACCTTTAATGGTGTCGAGTGTTTTCAGCGCGGTATCAGCCTGTTTAAGCTGAACCTGAACACGAGCCAGACGCAGGTTAATCACCGCTTTGAGATTCTCATCACTGGTCGCTGCTAAGCCTTGTTGCAGCTGGCTTGCGGCTTTCTCAAGTTCATTTTGGTCAACAAACTGCTGCGCCAGTTCCAGTGAAGCTAACGCGCCGTAGGTATTTTTGTTTTCTGCGGCAAATTTCTCTGCAGCAGGAAGGCTATCCGGTTTACCCGCGCTAACCGCAGTCACCGTATTTTGATATGCCAGAGAAGCAGAGCGTGCGGACTCCGTCTGATGGCTGGTCCAGTAACGCCAGCCAACCAGCGCGCCACCCCTAAAATGACCCCAACAGCCAGCGCTTTGCCGTTTTCAGCAAAGAAGCGTTTTACTGCATCAATCTGGTCGTTTTCGTTCTCGTAAATTTCCACGCTGTCCTTCTCCTTAGCCCAGTAGAGTGCGCAAATGCGCGGCAACGCTATCCTGCGCTACTGCCGTTTGCTCACCAGAGCGCAAATCCTTCACTACAACAGTACCGTCAGCCACTTCGGACTCGCCCAGTACCAGTGCAACGCGGGCGCCCCACTTGTCGGCGCGGGCGAACTGTTTCTTAAAGTTGCCGCCACCGTGGTTTGTCATCAGTTTCACACCAGGAACTTCATCGCGCAGACGTTCTGCAAGCCGCATTGCAACCGACTGCGTATCCGCCCCCGAAGCGACCAGGTATATATCGACAACAGGATCTGCGTTAAATTCCGGATTAACTGCCTGAACTAACAAAACAAGTCGTTCCAGACCCATGGCAAAGCCCACGGCCGGCGTTGCGCGACCGCCAAGTTGCTCTACCAGACCGTCGTAACGCCCACCGGCACACACGGTACCCTGAGAGCCCAGGCTGCTGGTAACCCACTCAAATACGGTGCGGTTGTAATAATCAAGACCACGAACCAGACGCTGATTGACGGTATAGGCAATACCTGCGGACTCCAGCAGTTTGCACAGGCCCGCAAAGTGCTCGCGAGAGTCGTCATCAAGATAGTCGCCCAGCGCAGGTGCGTCGTTGAGCAGCGCCTGTACTTCCGGGTTTTTGGAGTCGAGAACGCGCAGCGGGTTAGTGTACATACGGCGCTTGCAGTCTTCGTCCAGTTTCTCTTTGTGCTGTTCCAGGTAGGCAACCAGCGCATCACGGTAGTTAGCGCGGGCTTCAAGCGAACCAATTGAGTTCAGCTCAAGGCTGACATGCTGAGAAATACCCAGCGCGCGCCACCAGCGAGCCGTCAGCATAATCAGTTCAGCATCGATGTCCGGGCCTTGCAGGCCAAACACTTCGACACCCAGCTGATGGAATTGACGATAGCGCCCTTTTTGCGGACGTTCGTGGCGGAACATCGGCCCGATATACCACAGACGCTGTTCCTGATTGTACAGGAGACCATGTTCGATGCCGGCGCGTACGCAGCCCGCAGTCCCTTCAGGACGCAACGTCAGGCTGTCGCCATTCCGGTCCTCAAAGGTATACATCTCTTTTTCAACCACGTCGGTGACTTCACCGATCGCGCGTTTGAATAACGGGGTCTGCTCTACAATCGGCAAGCGGATTTCACTGTAACCGTAGCTGCCGAGCACGTTTTTGAGAGTGCCTTCAATGCGCTGCCAGATGGCGGTTTCGCCAGGCAGATAATCGTTCATGCCGCGAATGGCTTGAATGTTTTTTGCCACGTTTATTCTCTTTATGAATATAAAAATGAACCCTCAGCGCTAACCCGAACAATGTGGGCGCCATGCGGGTTCAATCATACACGGGAAGCATGCCGCTTCCCATCACGTTGTTATTTTTCAAGCTGCTGCACGTCAATACGACGCGCTTCGTCCAGGATACTCGCTTTGGCGCGAATGCGGGCTTCAAGCTGCGTAATCATATCGTCGTTATCGAGTCGATCTTTACGCACGCCGTCTTCATACAGACCGCTTTTCTTGTTACCACCCGTCACGCCCAGCGTAGAAACCAGCGCTTCGCCAGGACCGTTCACCACGCAGCCGATGATCGAAACATCCATTGGCGTAATGATATCTTCCAGACGTTGTTCCAGCGCGTTCACCGTACCGATAACGTCGAACTCCTGACGCGAGCAGGTTGGGCAGGCGATAAAGTTGATCCCGCGCGCACGAATGCGCAGCGATTTCAGGATATCGAAGCCAACTTTGATCTCTTCCACCGGATCCGCCGCCAGAGAGACACGCAGCGTATCGCCGATCCCTTCGGACAACAGCAATCCTAAACCGATCGCTGATTTTACCGCCCCACTGCGTGCGCCACCGGCTTCGGTGATCCCCAAATGCAGCGGTTGATCGATCTGTTTCGCCAGCAGGCGATAGGATTCAACAGCGAGGAAAACGTCAGACGCTTTAACGCTGACTTTGAATTGATCGAAGTTCAGACGATCGAGGTGATCCACATGGCGCATAGCGGATTCCAGCAGCGCCTGCGGCGTCGGTTCACCGTATTTTTCCTGCAGATCTTTTTCCAGCGATCCGGCGTTGACGCCGATACGGATAGGAATATTTTTATCACGAGCGCAGTCCACTACCATGCGAATACGCTCTTCATTACCGATATTGCCTGGGTTGATACGCAGGCAATCGACGCCGTATTCCGCCACCTTCAGCGCGATACGATAGTCGAAGTGAATATCGGCAACCAGCGGGACATTAACCTGCTGTTTGATAAGCTTGAACGCTTCTGCGGCATCCATTGTCGGTACGGAGACACGAACAATATCTGCGCCGACGCGTTCCAGCGCTTTGATCTGATTAACCGTCGCTTCCACATCTGTGGTACGCGTATTGGTCATAGACTGTACGGCGATGGGCGCGCCATCGCCGATCGGCACGTTCCCAACGTAAATGCGTGTTGATTTTCTACGTTGAATTGGAGCCTGGTTATGCATTAAAAAATCTCCCGCATTGCCGTCTGTTACTGAGCCGGTGATTGTTCGGCATTAACGGTCAGACGCGCAACCTGGTTAGTTCTGATAAAACGACTCAGATCGACAGGTTTACCCTGGAACTGAATCTGCACTGCCGCCGGAGCGCCAATTTTCAGTTTGTACGGCGCCTGACCCGTCAGATTCAGATTGCCGTCCTTACGCTGCATACCACTGAACAGTTTTTTTCCGGTCGCATCGGTCACTTCCAGCCAGCAATCGGCGGTAAAGTTCATTACCAGTGCGTTAGGATCGGCGGCTGGGGTAGTGACACCCGCCTGGTCAGTCGGCAGCGGCGCCGCGGTCGCTGGCGCAGCAGTTGCGGTATCGACGTTAGCCTGAGAAGGTGCCACAACGGCATTCTGCTGCGCATCAGCGGCAGGTGCCGGGGTTGCAGCAACATCTGGCGTAGGCGCTGCGTCCGCCACCGCGCCATCGTCTGGAGCCGGGGTAGTATCCTGGCCCGCTGCGGCGCTGGTATCTAACGGTACGTTCTGCGCACCATCTTTACCGGCATTCAGCTCAGCGGAGGATTGATCGGCCATGGTGGTAATCTCTTCCTGCTGCGCTTTATGGTTCTGCCACCACCAGGCTCCCGTCAGTCCGACAACGACAAACAGCACCAGCCAGGTAAAGGTCATTAACCAGCCGTCGCGTTTTTTACGACGCTTACCGAGCGAGAAGCTCTGCATCGGTGCGACTTTGGCTGGGCGAATCGGAGCCTGTTTTTCCAGCCCTGGCAACAGTTCTTCTTCAGGAATATGCACCAGACGCGCATAAGAACGGATATACCCGCGCAGGAATGTTGAAGCGAGATCGGCTGGTGCCTTATCTTCTTCAATATCACGTACCGTGGAGACCTTCAGGCAAAGTCGCTCCGCGACTGCCTGCTGGCTGAATCCGAGTTGTTCACGGGCATTGCGCAGACGAACGCCGGTGGATAGTGCTTCATTTTTGTCGTGCGTGGCTTCAGTATTCATTCGCTACAGCTGCGTAAATTTGGGTTCTGATGCCGGCGAGCCACAATGCTCACCCACACCGCGAAACATCTGGTCAGTTAACCTTCGTCAGACAGTATAAAACGGTCAGACTATCAAAGACAAAACAACGTAAACCTGAGGGCTAAAGGCTTGTTGCGCCGTTACATACTGCCTTAAAGTCGACAAAAACGCACCGTTATTATTGACCTGACAACAACAACAAAGAACCTCATTTGGCTTACGTTGCACTACGGTACATGAATTATACCGTAGTGCACCCAACATCAAACGGTCTTGATATCGATAGCGTCGCCCTGCATACGCTTACGCAGAGTACGCTTGGTACGGTCGATAACGTCACCCGCCAGCTGACCGCAGGCTGCATCGATGTCATCGCCACGTGTTTTACGCACGATGGTAGTGAAACCATAGCTCATCAACACTTTGGAGAAACGATCGATACGGCTGTTAGAGCTACGGCCATATGGCGCGCCTGGGAACGGGTTCCACGGGATCAGGTTAATCTTACACGGCGTATCTTTCAGCAGCTCTGCCAACTGATGCGCGTGTTCAGTACCATCATTGATGTGATCTAACATCACATACTCAATGGTCACACGACCCTGGTTAGCGTTGGACTTCTCCAGATAACGACGAACCGCGCCAAGGAATGTTTCAATATTGTACTTTTTGTTGATAGGTACAATTTCGTCACGAATTTCATCGTTCGGCGCATGCAGAGAAATCGCCAGCGCGACATCAATCATATCGCCCAGCTTATCCAGCGCAGGGACAACGCCTGATGTGGAGAGCGTGACGCGACGCTTGGACAGCCCAAAACCGAAGTCATCCAGCATGATTTCCATCGCTGGCACCACGTTGGTCAGGTTGAGCAGCGGCTCGCCCATCCCCATCATCACCACGTTGGTGATAGGACGCACGCCCGTTGCTTTCACCGCGCCGACGATTTTCGCCGCACGCCAGACCTGACCAATGATTTCCGACACCCGCAGGTTACGGTTAAAGCCCTGTTGCGCCGTAGAGCAGAATTTACACTCTAATGCACAACCGACCTGTGAAGAAACACACAGGGTCGCGCGATCGTCTTCCGGGATATACACGGTTTCTACGCGCTGATCGCCAACCGCGATGGCCCATTTGATCGTACCGTCAGAGGAACGCTGCTCTTCCACCACTTCCGGGGCGCGAATTTCAGCCACTTCTTTCAGCTTGTTACGCAGCACCTTATTGATGTCAGTCATGTCATCAAAGTTGTCGCTGCAATAGTGGTACATCCACTTCATGACCTGATCGGCACGAAACGGTTTTTCACCCATATCTTTGAAGAATTCGCGCATTTGCTGACGGTTCAGATCCAGCAGGTTGATTTTTCCATTTTTATTTGGAACCGCAGGAATGACGACTTCAGAGGTGTTAACTAATTCAGACATAATTTTTTCCGGCCTCGTTGTTACACGTTGTGGCCCG
This sequence comes from Citrobacter sp. L55, assembly GCF_002850715.1. NCBI lineage: Bacteria > Pseudomonadati > Pseudomonadota > Gammaproteobacteria > Enterobacterales > Enterobacteriaceae > Citrobacter > Citrobacter sp. L55. The sequence goes on from NZ_KZ559400.1 coordinate 529,263, forward strand.
TGGAGGGTTAAAAAGAAACGCCCCGGCAAGCGTTCTGCTCTTCCGGGGCGTTGCATTGTACAAAGTCTGGCGCAGGGATGCCACGTTTGCACGAAGCATTAGCGAAAATAATATGTAAATCGCTAATTCCTCTCCAAAGGATTTCGCATCGCAGGAAAGCGGCACGTTCGAGCCTCCCCGAAAGCATAGAAAACTATGCGATGTGAAAGACGCAGGAGATTAGCGCGTGCGCGGGCAAACCTCGCCTTCACCGAAGAAATAGGCGATTTCACGCGCGGCAGATTCAACGGAGTCGGAACCGTGAGTACCGTTCTCAGTGAAGCTATCAGCGTAGTCTGCACGCAGAGTACCCGCCAGCGCATTCGCCGGGTTGGTTGCACCCAGCAGATCACGGTGACGCTGCACGGCATTTTCGCTTTCCAGAACAGAAACAACGATAGGACCGGAGGTCATGAATTCAACCAGACCGTCAAAGAACGGCTTACCATCATGCTCAGCATAGAAGCCACGCGCCTGCTCAACGGTCAGGTGCAGCATTTTAGTACCGACAATTTTGAACCCTGCTGCTTCAAAGCGCGCAAAGATGCTCCCAATAACGTTTTTTGCCACCGCGTTTGGTTTGATGATGGAAAAAGTACGTTCAATAGCCATGATTACCTCTGAAAAAGATGTTTTGTTGTTGTTTACCTGGCGCGGATTATAAAGAGCATCCCGGCAATTGACTATTGACGAAGATAACATTTCTTTAAAATAAGATGAATTTTAGCAACAAAAATCACCTGGTAGTCTACTGCAACGAAAATCTCACCGTCGCCACCTGTCCGGCGTCATCCATCACCAGCAGTTGATAATCCCCTTTGGTCGCCAGCCGTAGCGTAAGACGGCGTCCGCGTTCATCCAGCCGTTCACCGTTAAGAAACCACCAGCGATCGCCAGTCCCACCGCTGGTTTGTACCGGCAATGAGGCCAGCGCAGAGCCGGGTAAACGCTTCACAATCGCGCCATCACGAACCCCTGTCAACTGCAACGGCAGCGAAGCATCCTGCCCCAGCGGCGGACACGTGGCAGAAACCGTCGGTAATCTCGCCCCACGGCGCTCTGACTCCGGCAGCCATGGCTCCAGCGGTAAAGGCCAGACGATTAACGTTTGTTCGCGCGCTTGCGGACAATCCGCCGCCACACGTTTGCCTTCATCATCCAGCCAGACGGGGAAACGAATACCACTCACGCCCTCCTGTTCGGGCAATAACAACGTAGGCGGCTGGCTGCCCTCCAGCAGCCAGGTTGCCAGACGGCGTCGACAGTTGCTGTCTCCCGGCGCAAGTGACTGCCCGCCCGGCCAGCACACTACGCCGCGGCTAACGGATTCAGGGCGCGGATCCTCCGGCTGATTTGCCCCGCGAGAGAGCAAAAGATTGTTGACCTGATTGAGCAACGGCACGGCGCTGGCAAAACCAAACTGGCCCACCACCGGCGTACCGTCGGGTCTGCCGGTCCAGATACCCATCACATAACGGGCGTTAACGCCAATCGCCCACGCATCGCGATAGCCATAACTGGTACCCGTTTTCCACGCCAGCGGAACCACTCTGCTCAGCGCGTTATCCGGCAGCGGTTGGGCTTCGTCAGCCATAATGCGGCGAATAATCCACGCCGCGCCTATCGACATCAACGGACGTTCCAGCAGTGGATCGTCTGGCTGCAGGCGCAGTTTCCCCGCTTTTCCCTGACGGGCAAAGGCACTGTACGCCGCCGCCATGTCTTCCAGTCTGGCCCCTGCCCCGCCCAAAATCAGCGACAGATTCGGTGCGGCACCTGCGGGCAGATACAGCGGTAAGCCAATGTTACGTAACGATGCGGCAAAACGCTTCGGGCCATAGGCTTCAAGTACCTGCACGGCGGGTAAATTCAGCGAGCGCACCAGCGCTTCGCTCATACTGACCGGGCCATGAAAACCACTGTCAAAATTCCCTGGTCGATAATCTCCGGTTCGACGCGGTACATCCTGCAACAATGAAGCAGGATGAATTAATCCGTCATCCAGCGCCAGACCATAGATAAACGGCTTCAGCACCGAGCCCGGCGAGCGGATCGCATTCACCATATCCACATGGCCAAAGCGGGAGTCGTCATTCATATCTACCGACCCCACCCAGCCACGCACGCTCATATCAGTGTGATCGACCACAATCATCGCCAGCGAACTGCGCGCAGGTAAGCGGCCCTTCCAGTTTTGCGCCAGCTCTTCCAGTTGGCGCTGCAATCCGGCGTCAAGGGTGGTCACGATTTTATCGCTCCGGCTTTTTCCCAGCATCATGCGCGAGAATAACGGCGCTAGCTGCGGCATTTGTCTGGGCGCCAGCCAGACCGGTTCTTCGCGTGACTCCTGCACCTGTCTGGCAGGCCAAACGCCCTGCGTCGCCATGCGCTCAAGCACTTTATTGCGCGCCGCTTCAGCGCGGTCCGGCCAGCGGTCCGGGCGCAGACGGCTCGGTGCCTGCGGCAACACGGCCAGCAACGCGGCATCGGAATAACTCAACTGTGCGGGTGATTTACCAAGGTAGGCCCAGCTCGCCGCCCCCACGCCCTGCAGCGTGCCGCCAAACGGCGCGCGGTTAAGATATAGCGTCAGGATGTCGCGCTTAGAAAGATGCCATTCCAGCTGCAATGCGCGCCAGAGCTGGCGGAACTTGCCGCCGAAAGTTCGCGGGTGGGGATCGAGTAATCGTGCGACCTGCATGGTGAGCGTACTGCCGCCTGAAACGACGCGACCTGAGGAGAGGTCCTGCCATGCCGCGCGCAGCACTGAAAACGGATTGACGCCGGGATGTTTCCAGAACCAGCGGTCTTCGTAGTTGATTAACGCCTCAAGGTAACGGGGGGACACCTCATCAATAGTCACCGGATAACGCCAGATACCGTCCGCGTCGGCGAAGCGCCATAGCGGCGTACCATCGTAAGCCACCACGACACGTGCCGGATCGACTTCGTGAAGCGGCAGCGGCCAGATTTTATCTGCCGCCCAAACCACCGCTACCAGCAATAGCGCAACGGCTGCCAGCCAGAGCCAGCAGCCGCGTTTCCCCAACCCGCGCATCATTTACGGTCTGACAATCAAAAGCCCCTCTGTCGCACCGGTCGCGCGCCACTGCGGAACATACATTGACTCCACCTGCGGCACAGGAACCTGATAGGTCCCCGGCGTTACCGCCCGCGCCAGATAGACCAGCGTCACCGGCTGCCCTTCGTTGACCGCTACCGCGGCGACAAAGCGATCGTCACGGAACTCAACGTGCTGGATATCCGCCTGCTGCATCTGATTGAGCAAATTCGCTACCTCGCTGCCGCTGTCCTGCAGACTGGCGCTGCCGTTGGCCAGATTCTGGTTTTCCAGCTCCAGGCCGGCTGGCAGTAAGTCAACCACCAGCGCATCCGGCACGTTCTGGCTGGCTTTCACCTCCAGCCAGACCAGTACCAGCTCGCCGCTGCGCAGAGAATCCAGCGCTTTGCTGTTCCCGTCGAGCCCCAGGATCTGACGCTCAATGTGCAGGACGTTGCTGGCAGGCGTCGGCGAGGTTTGCGGGTAACCACTCACATCCAGACGCAGCCACAGCGGCAGATTACCGGTATTGGTGACGTTCAGAGTAGACAGCGCGTCAGCATCCAGATTACGCGTTTGTGATTTCTCCCCGGCTAACGCCTGTTCAGAGAGTGACGTTTGCGCCTGCCACGAGCCAGGCAAGTCCTGCAACGTACGCGCGGCAAGGAACAGCGCATTGTTTTCCTGAGTAGAGAGCCAGCGCTGCCCAAAGGCCTGTTCTGACAAAGTGTTCAGCAGCGTATTCTGCACGTCAGGTTTAAGCTTGTTCTCTTCCAACAATGCCAGCATCAGCGCGTTGTCACGTAGCTGACTGCCGTAATCCGCCATCCACTGCTGCGCATCACGGCGTGGCGTATTCAGCGCCAGCGTCAACGCTTGTTCACTGCGGTTGGCGTCGCCCATGTTTTTCAGCGCTATCCCCAGTTGCAACAGCGGTAAACCGGAAGCCGCCTGTGCACGACGCTCCCAGATCTCACGCAGCGCGCCGAGCGGGGCTTTCTGCTGACGAGCCAGCACCAGCGCGGCGTAGGCCTGTACGGCAAACCGGCTTGCTGATGCGTCGTCGGTATAGCGAATCGACATCATGCCCGGATCCTGCAAATAGCGCAGCAGCCGCTCGTTACCCCGGTTAATCACCTCTGCCGGAACGCTATAGCCCTGTTCATTCGCGCGAACGAGGAAATCCATCACATACGCGGTCAGCCAGTACTCTTCCGACCCGTTCTTATCCCACAGCGCAAAACCGCCGTTATCACGCTGCATTTGCAGTAAACGAGAGATGCCAATCTCTACTGCCGCACGGCGTTTTTCATCGCTGTCGCCCGCGATACCTAACGCCTTCAACTGCGCGGCATTGGTGTATAAGGATGGGAACAACCCGCTCGCCGTTTGCTCGAGGCAACCGTAAGGGTAAGCTTTCAGTTCACGGATATAGCGCGCCAGATTCAGCGGTGGTTTACCGCTGAACAGCAGTTGTCCCTGCATCGTCACAGGAGAGAAATTCGTCAGTTCTTCGCCCGGAAGCTGCCAGGTTGCGCCCGGCTGAAGTGCGACGCCGTAATTAACAGTTTGCGCCGGGAACGCCGGTCGCACGCCAATTTTCCACTGTTTATGCTGAACAGGCAGCGTTTCACCCGGTAGATTCAGACCGCTAATTTGCGCCTGAATTTCGCCATCGCCAAAGCCCTCCCGCGCACGCACCGGAATAAACAGCGTAGTCCGTACGCCTGGCGCCAGATTCACCGGGGCGGGATCTTGCCCCATCAGCTCCAGTAAACCGCTGGCCGCGAGATTAATAATCAGCGTTTGCGGTTTGTCAGTCAGGTTGGTCACGTCCAGCGTCAGGCGCGAGGTATCGCCCCCCGCCAGAAAGCGCGGCATGTTCAGTTCAGAAATTACCGGCGCGGCGACAATCACTTTGCTTTCGCTACTGCCAAAATCATCCGCCGTCCAGGCTTGCGCCATTACCCGCAGCTCGCCGTTGAAATCACCAATTGGTAACGTCACCGTACCTTCGCCCTGCTCGTTAAGCGTCACCGGCAGCGCCTGTTGCGCCACGATATTGACGTGATTAACCGGTGGCTTGCCGCCGCGTTTTAACTCATCGCCATCACCACCAAAGCGCAGCGCCGCCAGACGTCCTTGCCCTTCGATCACCTGGCCGTAAATATCATAAATATCCGCGCCATAGCGTTTTTGCCCGAAAAACGCCTGCCACGGATCCGGCGTGGCGTAATCGGTAATGTTCAACACCCCGCTGTCAACGGCTGAGACCAGCACGTTAACCTGTTTTGGCACGTCGCCATTTTTAACGCTGGCTTTAATCTTGACGGTCAACGGCTGATTTGGACGCATTTTCGCCGGGCTTTCCAGCTCCAGCGCCAGACGACGGTTTTCATCGCCTAACGGCAAATGCAGTAAGCCGACTGCCCGCTTTGGCGTTGCCGAACGAGACTTGTCGCCAGGACGAACCACCAGCGCGCTGAGATACAAGTCATGGCGATTCCAGGTTTTATCGACCGGGATGGAGATATCAAGACCATCCGTCGGTACGTCTATCTCTTGCCACCACAGCGGGCCTTCGCTGGACTCCACCATCGCGTAACCTTTGCCAACCGCGGGTGCGGCAATGTGTAGCTTCATGGTATCGCCGGGACGATAGCCGGGTTTATCCAGTTTCAGGGTCACGCGATCGGGACGTACTGTCCCGCTGCCGTCGCTGTTATCCTGCCAGCTATAACCAGCCCAGAAGCGCACGCTGCTCACCGCATCATTCGGAGCTTTCACTTCCAGGCGATAGGCACCCCACTCGACAGGGAAGCTGACTTTACCGGTCTCATCGGCCTTAAGATCCAGGGTCTGCTCACCCTCAACCAGATCTTTTTGATCGAACTGCGATTGCCAGCCCTCGCCTTCAGACCAGTTCCAGTAATAATCACGGCGTTCACGAATCAAACGCACCTGTAAACCGGACACCGCTTTTTTCTCACCTTGCGCATCGGCATACACAATATCAAAAGCGGCATTGCTGTTTTCATCAACGCCAGGCTGATTGACGGTAGTATCGGTGCGGTAGTCATAAACGGCTCTCGCCGCAAACTGCGGACGAATACCTGGCAGCGTATCCGCAGGCCAGATGGCTTGTTCAACCCGACGCGTCACCGGACGGCCACCCGACTCCAGCAGGCTGGCTTGCAGAATCACCTGTAACGGAGAATGCGTCTCCTGCCATTGGCTGTTGGTAGTCACTTCGCCGCGACCGTGGTCATCCAGCGTCAACTGAACCTCATCGAGGCTGCGAGAAAGATTTTCTTCGGCAATATTACCAAACTGGAACCCCGGTAATGCCTGCACCGCTTCCCGCAACGGGCGCAGGAAAAGCTGCCCTTGCAGAGCATTGCCGTTGGCGGGCGCGCCGTACAGGTAGTAGCCCACCACCGAGAACTTCACTCCATCAGTTGGAGCCAGCGGCATCTTATTGGCGGTGAGATTGAGCGCCATCCGCTCAGGCATGAAATCTTCGACGTGGAAATCCCACATCCGCGACTGGTTGTCGCCAGTATTGGCACGAATATGCCACATGCCGGTTGGCGCGCTGCTGTCCAGCGGCCAGCTAAAGCGATACAGACCGTTTTCCGGCTGGCTCACTACCGAGCGTAACACCTGTCCGTCGGGCTTAACGACCTCCAGCTTCACCGGCTGGTCAGGCAGCGTTTTGCCGTCGCTATCTCGCAGTAATCCGTTGAGGATCACCGTTTCGCCAGGGCGATAGAGGTCACGGGGGCCAAACATAAAGAACTGCTTGCTGTATCCCGGCGCGCCGGCAATATCAAATTCAGCCAGATCCAACGCCGGGAGCTTCAGATCCAGCAGCGTGGTTTGCCCGTCTTTGCGGGCCAGCAATAAGGCCGCGTCTTTATCGGTTTCCAGCTTGACGTGACCCTGCGCGTCGCTGGTAGCCTGCGCCAGCGTCTGCCCTTTTTCGTTGAGTAACGTGACCTCAATACCCTGCTGCGCAGCGCCGTTTTCCAGACTTTGCGTAAAGACATCCAGTTGATTGTGGTAACGGTGCGCAGAGACACCAATGTCACTGAGCGTAAACAGCGTAGCAGCATTGCTGTAGTTATAGTGTCCGGCCTGATTCATCACCGCAATGTAAACGCCTGCTTGCTGCAACGGCTTGATATCGCTCAGTGGCAGTAGCAGCTTCTCTCGGGTGTTACGCTCAGGATTGAGGTCAAAGCGTCCGGTATAAACCAGCTCCGCCATTTTCAGCAGATTGTCTGACTCCCAGTTTGACAACGAATTACGGTATTCCCACTGGCTGACAAACGCACCGAGCGACCCAGGCTTTACGCGAAAGAAGTTCACATCCACGCTATTAACGTTAAGGGCCATCACCGGTAACCCTTCAATCACTTTTCCCGGCAGCAGCGAGCCGCGACTAGCGAACCCTACGCTTGGCTGGACGTCGCGGGTGGTAATGTTTTTTTCATAATCGATAGCGAACGTCGCTTTATTCAGCGCCAGTAAATCACGCTCAATGGTAACCACCAGTTCCCGATTAGGTTCGAGATGGCGTAAGCGTAGCTCTTTTAGATTTGGCGCCAGCTCCCAGGCACCATCCACTTTGCCGCTTTTTTTATCAACAACGTGCACTACGCGAGAAAAATCTTGTTCCGGATCGAGGGGAATGGAAAAGGTTAAAACGAGCGTTGCCGCGCCATCGAGCTGGACCTCGGAGGCATCAAGCAACGTCAGCGACTTGCCCTGGCTTTGCTGAATCAGCTTTTGTAATTGGGCCTTATCTTTTGCTGGCGCAGTCTGCGGTGCAGGCGCATCAGGCTTCGCAGCCGTCGGTGATTTTTCGTTATTATTATCGCACCCAACCAGTGCCAGCATCAGCATACAGGCCGCTACGCGTAAATGTTTCATTTTTCATCCCTGGCCGTAGTGGCCCGTTAGCTACGTAGAACAACTATTATGCGTCAGATTTTCGGCTGTGGAAGCCAGTAACTGTTCTACGTTGTCCTATTTTTTCGTGATTAATGTGGATTCGCCTGACAAATCAGCCTCTTTTACTTGTCGCATTGCACTAAACATCCGACAATTTGCCAAAACCTGGTAAAAATGGAGATGCCTATGACCACCGCCTTTTTTGTCGCTGCCGACTGGCTTGCCGAACACATTGACGATCCGGAAATACAAATTCTTGATGCCCGGATGGCACCTCCAGGACAGGAAGATCGCGATGTTGGCGAGGAGTATCGTGCAGGCCATATTCCTGGCGCAGTCTTTTTTGATATTGAAGCGCTTTCCGACCATACGTCACCGCTACCGCATATGATGCCGCGACCGGAAGCCTTTGCCGTAGCGATGCGCGAATTGGGCGTTCATCAGGATAAACACCTGGTTGTCTACGATGACGGCAACCTGTTTTCCGCGCCACGCGCATGGTGGATGCTGCGGACATTTGGTGTCGAGAATGTCTCCATTCTGGCGGGCGGTCTGGCTGGCTGGCAGCGCGATGAGCTAATGCTCCAAGAAGGAAATGAGGATTTACCGGAAGGTGAATTTAACGTGGCATTTACGCCTGAAGCGGTTGTGCGCGTTACCGACGTACTGCTGGCCAGTCATGAAAAAACGGCGCAGATCGTCGATGCCCGACCGGCTGCGCGTTTTAATGCCGAAGTTGACGAGCCGCGTCCGGGCCTCAAGCGTGGCCATGTGCCTGGTGCGCTTAACGTACCGTGGACAGAGCTGGTTCGTGACGGTGAACTGAAAACTACCGACGAACTGGATGCTATTTTCTTCAGCCACGGCGTAAGCTTTGACCGTCCCATTATCGCCAGCTGCGGCTCAGGCGTTACGGCGGCGGTGGTTGTGCTGGCGCTAGCCACGCTGGGCGTTTCTAACGTCGCATTGTATGACGGCGCATGGAGCGAATGGGGCGCGCGCAACGATTTACCGGTAGAACCGGCTGAGACTCAATAAAATCTGATTTACTCATCTTTTTCACCCACAAAAAAACCGCTCAATGAGCGGTTTTTTTGTGCCTATCCGGTTCGCGGCCTTTCCAGCAGGCTGTGCTGCTTTAGCAACGCAGGCTCATCGTAGCGAACTAATACTCCCTTTTGAGGGAGAAAAAGCCAACTGAGTTAGCGGCAAAATTATTCAGTGCGCGAGGTATTATCCTTCGTGGCGGCTTTCCTTCACTCAGATAATCCGGTTCTGTTTGAAATCGCGCAGGAAACCGCCCCAGCGGCGTTCGTAGAACGGTGCGATGTGCTCAGTGATAAAGTGACTCACGCCCTTCTCACCTTTCTTCACCTGGCAGATATCAATGGGTTCATCACCCGGCAACGTATCGGTCGCGACGCTACCCGCAGCATGGATGATCTCTTCAATATCACCTTCAGCTTCAATACCAATCAGCAGATTCGGCTGGGCTTCCGCACTTTCTTTGATTGAACAGAGAAATGCGCGTTTTACCGGCTTAATGGTTTTAAACAGCGTGGTCAGTGAGTCAATCATCTGCGCCGGAGGTTCGGCGACTTCAGAAAGGATCAGCGATTCACCACCTTCCAGTACTTCCTGGGTGCTTAGCGGATTACCCTCTTCCCCCATCAGCAGGCTGATTTCACGCGGCATAAACTCTTTGCCGGTCGGCAGTTTAGCGTTGAGAAAGAGCGTTTCGCCAAGCGTCATTTCAAATAGCGTACGCACCGGCATAACGACAAATGCTTGCTCATCTTCAACCGCCTGTTGCAGGGCTTCCAGGGAGGTGAAGAACGGGATCACGGTCGTGCCGTCTTCTTTTTCCCAGTGTTGAAGGTCGAGGGCACTGTCTTCTACTACCGCCTCGCCTTCTGCGGCAGTACCCGGCACCCAGACGGTGGATTCCAGTAATGTACGGAAAAATGCCGGACGATGCGCAGGCTCTGTCGCTGCTTGCTCCAGCAACGTTTCTAATTCATTTTTTGTTTCGGACATAAGTATCACAAATTGGATGAATACATGTAAGCCGGATAAGCGTAGCGCCATCCGGCAATACAGTCATGAATTATGCGGTCAGCAGATTCGCGATGGTGCGCACACCCAGACCGGTTGCGCCCGCAGACCACTGCTCAACCGGCGCTTTGCGATAGGTTGCAGAGCAATCGATGTGCAGCCAGCCTTGCTGGTAATTTTCCACGAAATGAGACAGGAAGCCCGCCGCGGTGCTTGCACCCGCTGGGTAGGCCGCACTGCCGGTATTGTTCAGCTCGGCAAAATTTGACGGCAGTTGGCTACGGTGGAACTCTGCCAATGGCAAACGCCAGAACGGCTCGTTTTCTTGCGCCGCACTTGCCAACAAACGCGCGGCCAGTTGGTCATCAAAGCTAAACAGCGCGTGGTAATCGTTGCCCAGTGCGGTTTTCGCCGCGCCGGTCAGCGTGGCAGCATCAATGATCAATTCAGGTTTTTGCGCGCAGGCATCGATCAGGCCATCGGCCAGTACCAGACGCCCTTCAGCATCGGTATTCATCACTTCAACTTTTTTACCGTTGCGATAGTGAATGATATCGCCAAGCTTAAAGGCGTTGCCGCTGATCAGGTTATCCGCGCAGCACAGATACAGCTTCACACGCTTGTTCAGGCCACGGGTGATGGCAAACGCCAGCGCACCGGTGACCGTTGCCGCACCGCCCATATCGGACTTCATTGAGTCCATAAATGCGCTTTGCTTGATGCTGTATCCGCCGGAGTCAAAGGTAATTCCCTTGCCAACCAGGCAGGCATAAACTGGAGCTTCTTTGTCGCCAGTCGGGTTGTAATCCAGCGCCAGCAGCACCGGCGGGCGTTCAGAGCCTCGACCCACGGTATGCAGCCCCATGTAGTTCTGCTCGCGCAGATCTTCACCTTTGGTGATACGGTACGAGACGTTGTCGCAGGCCACCCCGCACAGCAGGTCTACCGCGCGTTGCGCCAGCTGTTCCGGGCCCAGCTCTTCTGCAGGTGCGTTAATGGTATCGCGCACCCAGTCAATAATCTTCAGACGGTTATCCAGCTCTTTGCGCTGCGCCTCGTCCAGAGCGGCCCACTCAACTTTGCGGGTGCCTTTTGGTCCTTTGTAACCCTGCCAGAACGCCCAGCTACGTTCGGTATCCCAGCCTTCACCATCCAGTTGGACATGTTTAATACCCAGGCCGTCAATTTTACGCGCGGCGCGCTGGATAAGGCTGAGATCATCTTTTCCGTTCAGGTGCAGGGTAATACCGTCATTATTAATGCTGTATGTCGCCTTTTCACCCCAGCGAGCGTCAGCGGGTTGCGTGGAAAGCGTAATTTTCATGGCTTCTGTCATTTTATTTATCCTTATTTCGCGCATACAGGAAAACGGGCCACCCGTGGGCAGCCCGTTGACTTATTCGGCTTCGTCCAGCCAGACCAGTAAAATGGCCTCAAGGATTTTTTCGTTCGATGCCTGTGGATCATCATCGAACTCTTCCAGGTCACAGATCCATTGATGCAGATCGGTGAAACGAACGGTCTTGGGATCGAGATCGGGGAACGCGTCGTACAGCGCCTCGCCGATTTCGCGGCTATCGGTCCACTTCAGTCCCATACTACCCTCTGTTAATGCTCACGTGCATGATTGATTGTGTAACGTGGGATTTCGACCACTAAATCGTCCTCGGTTACCCGTGCCTGACAGCTTAAACGGCTCTCCGGCTCCAGTCCCCAGGCTTTATCCAGCATGTCGTCTTCTTCTTCTGTGCTTTCCGGCAAAGAATCAAAACCTTCACGTACGATGCAGTGGCAGGTCGTGCAGGCACAGGATTTTTCACAGGCGTGTTCAATCTCGATACCGTTACGCAGGGCAACGTCGAGAATGGTTTCGCCGGTCTCAGCTTCCAGAACTGCGCCATCGGGACAGAGATCCTGATGAGGCAAAATAACAATCTTTGGCATATTAAACCTCGTCCACGGAATGGCCTTTCAGCGCGCTACGGACGGATTTGTCCATACGGCGAGCGGCGAATTCCTGGGTTTGTTTGTCTACGTTTTTAATGGCTTGTTCTATCGCGTCAACATCGTCACCCTGTGCTACCTCGCTCAAGTGCGCAGCAGCGGTGTCGATAGCCTGACGTTCTGCGGCGCTTAACAGCGCGGCATCAGCGTTCAGCGCACCGGATAAACTCTCCAGTACGCGTGCCGCTTCGACTTTCTGTTCTGCCAGCATACGAGCTTTAACGTCCTGCTCGGCAAAACTCATCGAATCCTGAATCATGGAGGCGATTTCACTGTCGGTCAGACCGTAGGACGGTTTGACCTGAATCGAGGACTCAACGCCGGTGGATTTCTCCATAGCGGTGACGCTCAGCAGCCCATCAGCATCGACCTGGAAGGTCACGCGGATATGCGCGCCGCCTGCCGGCAACGCCGGGATACCGCGCAGCGCAAAACGCGCCAGTGAACGACAGTCCTGCACCAACTCACGCTCGCCTTGCATCACGTGAATGGACATCGCGGTTTGGCCATCTTTAAACGTGGTGAAGTCCTGCGCGCGCGCCACCGGGATAGTGGTGTTACGCGGGATCACTTTCTCCACCAGACCGCCCATGGTTTCCAGTCCCAGAGACAGCGGGATAACGTCCAGCAGCAGCATTTCGCTGTCCGGTTTATTCCCGACCAGAATATCCGCCTGGATTGCCGCACCGATAGCGACCACTTTGTCCGGGTCGATAGAGGTCAGCGGCGTACGGCCAAAGAATTCACCGACGCGTTCACGTACCAGCGGCACGCGCGTTGAACCACCGACCATTACCACTTCCAGCACATCCTGCGGCTCAACGCCCGCATCTTTCAGCGCACGGCGGCAGGCCAGCAGCGTACGTTTAACCAGTGCGGAAATGAGTTCATTAAAGGTTTCACGGGTGATTTCACCCTGCCATCCCGCCACGTTAACCGTCACAGAATCGGCGTCGCTGAGTGCGATTTTCGCTGCAATCGCGGCATCCAGCAGCTCGCGCTGTACGCGGTTATCGCTGCGATCGGCAACGCCCGCCTGCTCGCGAATGTAATCGGCCAGCAGATGGTCAAAATCGTCGCCGCCGAGCGCGGAATCACCACCGGTCGCCAACACTTCGAACACGCCGCGACTCAGGCGCAGAATAGAAATATCAAAAGTACCGCCGCCAAGGTCATAGACCGCGATCACGCCTTCCTGACCGGAATCCAGGCCATAAGCGATCGCCGCAGCGGTCGGTTCGTTCAGCAGACGCAATACGTGCAGGCCCGCCAGACGCGCGGCGTCTTTCGTCCCCTGACGCTGTGCATCGTCAAAGTAAGCCGGAACGGTGATCACTACGCCATCCAGTTCGCCGGACAACGATTCGGTTGCCCGCGCGGCCAGCGCTTTCAGAATGTCAGCGGATACGCGCACCGGATTAAGCAAACCGGCAGCGGTTTCAATCATCGGCAGGCCGTTTTCGCTCGCCTGGAATGAATAAGGCAGATGTGGGTAACGCGCCTGGATATCCGCCAGAGAGCGGCCCATCATGCGTTTTACCGAGCTGACGGTGTTTGCCGTATCCTGCGCTGCATTGGCGCGGGCATCGTAACCGACCGAGTAGCCCTGTTGCTGATAGTGAACCACTGACGGCAACAGGTGGCGACCTTCATGATCTGCCAGCGTTTCGGCCTGGCCGCTGCGTACGGTCGCAACCAGGGAGTTGGTGGTGCCTAAATCGATACCGACCGCCAGACGACGCTGGTGCGGCGCGGCGCTCAGACCAGGCTCACTAATTTGTAATAAGGCCATTTTCGCTTCCGGAAATTAAAAATCGAGCAGTTTTTCTTCGAGTTGTTCTGCACTGCTTCGCAGTTTATCGAGAAAACGCAGCTTACGCACGGTATCTGCCGCTGCGTCCCACGTCTCGCTATCCAGCTGTTCCACCATCAGTTGATGGCGAACGTTGTACATTTCGCTGACGCGTTGCATAAACGCATCCAGCCGTTGATTGTCTTTTGCCTGTTCAATCTCGTCCAGCTCTTCGCGCAGCTCCAGCTGTTCCATCAGAAACGCGGTATCGCGCACCGTGTGCTGCTCGCTGCGGATATCAAAGCCGTGTAAAGACAACAAGTATTCGGCGCGCATCAAAGGATGACGCAGCGTTTGCCAGGCCTGGTTGATAGTGGCGGACTGCGAAACCGCAGCAAGTTGTTCCGCCTGAGAACCGCTGGCGAATTTATCAGGATGATACTGACGTTGCAGATCCTGAAAACGTAGGCTCAGCGCCTGAGTATCGAGCTGATAACGGGCCGGTAAGCCAAAGAGGGTGAAGTAGTCCATAACATTCTCAGGGCATCGATTCTCTGTTGTTCGATGAGGCAAAACCAGAGAGTCAGGTAAAACAAACCCCACGCGCAGGCGACCACGGTGGGGTTATCAGTAAGCGCGTTACACGTGGAAGCTTTCGCCGCATCCACATTCGTCTTTCACGTTCGGGTTAGTGAACTTAAACCCTTCGTTCAGACCTTCTTTGACGAAGTCTAACTGCGTACCGTCGAGGAATTGCAGGCTCTTACCGTCGATCACGACTTTTACGCCTTTGTCTTCAAACACGGTATCTTCAGCCGCCGGCTCGTCAACAAATTCCAGTACATAAGCCATACCTGAGCAGCCGGAGGTTCTCACGCCCAGACGCAGACCAAACCCTTTACCGCGGTTTGCCAGGAAGGTATTTACACGCGCTGCTGCACTGTCGCTTAAGGTAATCGACATAATAAAACCTCAACTCTTAATTATTTTGCTTCACGTTTGCTTTTGTAATCCGCAATCGCGGCTTTAATCGCGTCTTCAGCCAGAATAGAGCAGTGAATTTTCACCGGTGGCAGTTCAAGCTCGTCGGCGATATCGGTATTTTTGATCGCCTGTGCTTCGTCCAGAGATTTCCCTTTTACCCATTCGGTAACCAGAGAGCTGGAGGCAATAGCGGAACCGCAGCCGTAAGTCTTGAAACGCGCGTCTTCAATGATACCCTCATTGTTGACTTTGATCTGCAACTTCATCACGTCGCCACAGGCCGGTGCACCCACCATGCCGCTGCCCACGTTCTCGTCGCTGTTGTCAAAAGAGCCCACGTTACGTGGATTCTCGTAATGATCGATTACTTTTTCGCTATAAGCCATGATGAATTCTCCTTATCGGTACCGATTAGTGATGTGACCATTCAATACTGTTCAAATCCACGCCCTGTTTGAACATTTCCCACAGCGGGGAAAGGTCGCGCAGGCGGCCAATGGAGTTGCGAACCAGATTGATGGCGTAGTCAATCTCTTCTTCGGTAGTGAAACGACCTAAAGAGAAACGAATTGAGCTATGTGCCAGCTCGTCGGTCATCCCCAGCGCGCGCAGCACGTAGGATGGCTCCAGGCTTGCAGAGGTACATGCAGAACCGGAGGATACAGCCAGGTCTTTCAGCGCCATAATCAGCGACTCGCCTTCAACAAAGTTGAAGCTAACGTTGAGAATGTTCGGTGCGCCCTGCTCGAGGTCACCATTGAGGTACACCTCTTCCATATCTTTCACGCCGTTCCACAGACGGTTACGCAGACTGCGCAGGCGCGCCATCTCGGTTTCCATCTCTTCTTTGGCGATACGGTAAGCTTCACCCATCCCGACTATCTGGTGCACAGGCAGCGTACCGGAACGCATGCCGCGCTCGTGACCGCCGCCGTGCATCTGCGCTTCAATACGAATACGCGGTTTACGACGAACGTACAGCGCGCCGATACCTTTCGGACCATAGATTTTGTGGCCGGAGAAGGACATCAGGTCAACTTTCAGTTGGCTCAGATCGATAGGCAGTTTGCCCACGCTCTGGGTCGCATCAACGTGATAGATGATGCCGCGGGCACGGCACATTTCGCCGATGGTTGCGATATCCTGTACCACGCCGATTTCGTTGTTAACGTGCATGATGGAGACCAGAATGGTGTCGTCACGCATTGCCGCTTCAAGTTCTTTCAGGTCGATAATGCCGTTACGCTGCGGGGCGAGGTAGGTCACTTCAAACCCTTCGCGCTCCAGCTGACGGCAGGTGTCCAGCACGGCTTTGTGTTCGGTTTTGCTGGTGATGATGTGCTTGCCTTTTTTCTGATAAAAGTTGGCTGCACCTTTAATCGCCAGGTTATCGGATTCAGTCGCACCGGAAGTAAAGACGATTTCACGCGGGTCAGCGCCCACGAGGTCGGCAATCTGGTTACGGGCGATATCTACCGCCTCTTCAGCCTGCCAGCCGAAACGGTGTGAACGAGACGCTGGGTTACCAAAGTTTCCGTCCAGGGTCAGACACTGCATCATTTTCTCGGCAACACGCGGGTCCACCGGCGTGGTTGCGGAGTAGTCGAGATAGATCGGTAATTTCATTGCTCTATAAACTCCGTACATCGCTTCAATGCAAGGAACCAGGCAACCGGCTGGATGTACGACCGAGTTAACGGGGCGTCTGGCACCCCGGCCTGATTCTGAAATACTTTTTACGCTTCATCTTTCTGGCTGCCTTGATGCAACCAGAAGATATTGCGTAATTTTTATTAGGCACGCAGTTTGACGTCGATAGCGTCTTGCGTGCGAGTGCTGCGTGGAGCGTCATGTGTGTGCTGGCGACCAGACACATCCAGGACTTCCTGATTATTCACCAGTTCGCCCAACGTAATGTTGTTGAGGAAACCGGTCAGACGATCGCTCAGATCGCGCCACAGCGCGTGGGTCAGGCATTTATCGCCGCCCTGACAACCGCCTTTGCCCTGGCAACGGGTCGCGTCTACAGACTCGTCAACAGCGCTAATCACTTCACCTACTGCGATGCTGCCGGCATCTTTACCCAGCAGATACCCGCCGCCTGGTCCACGTACGCTGGAAACCAGACCGTTTTTACGCAAACGGGAAAACAGCTGCTCCAGATATGACAGGGAAATTCCCTGACGTTCAGAAATATCAGCCAACGGTACCGGGCCCGTTTCGGAGTTGAGCGCAACGTCCAACATTGCGGTCACGGCATAACGCCCTTTTGATGTCAGTCTCATGTCTTACTTAGCCTCAAACTCGCCCCTGCCCGGGGTTTTTTATTGTAAAATGGGGGTATTGCATAGCAGGGGCAAGTCTGACATTCCCGACTAAATCAGTCAACTATTTACTTGACTAATTTAGTCAGGTATTTAACCTTCAGTGCCATTTTTCATTTACCGGATGGCGCTTCGCTAATCCGGCCTGGAAATCGTGCAGCCATCCGGCATCAAGACGCTTACTTGCCTTTATTCTGCTGCTCTATAGAAGCTAAAATTCCGCGCAAAATGTTCAGCTCCTGGCTCTCAGGACGCGCACGAGTGAACAGACGGCGCAGCTTGTTCATCACCTGCCCCGGATGTCCTTCGCGGATAAACCCGGTCGACAGCAGCGTTTGTTCCAGATGACCGTAAAAACGCTCTAAATCATCAACCAGCGGATACTCAGCTTCTTCGTATTCTGCGGTCTTGTCGCTTTCCTGCGTTGCCAGCCAGGCCATGCGAACTTCATAAGAGATGACCTGCACCGCCATCGCCAGGTTGAGCGAGCTGTATTCTGGGTTTGCGGCAATGGCGACGTGATAATGGCACTTCTGCAGCTCTTCGTTGGTCAGGCCAACGCGTTCACGTCCAAACACCAGCGCCACCGGCGAGTTCGTTGCTTCAGAGACGCTTTTTAAACCGCATTCACGCGGATCCAGCATCGGCCACGGCAGCGTACGGGAGCGCGCGCTGGTACCCACCACCAGGCTGCAACCCGCCAGCGCTTCATCGAGAGTATCGACGATCTGCGCGCTGCCGATCACATCGCTGGCACCAGCCGCCAGGGCGATGGCCTGGGAGTCCGGTTTAACCAGTGGATTTACCAGCCACAGATTAGTTAAACCCATGGTTTTCATTGCGCGGGCCACAGAGCCCATGTTGCCAGTGTGAGAGGTTTCCACCAGCACGATTCGAATATTTTGCAGCATTGTATTTCTTCGGCTAAAGATTATTCGGGCATATTATCATAAAACGAAGACATATTCCGAACTCGCTGCTATACTCTGCGCCGTTTTCCCGTTCTTTAACATCCAGTGAGAGAGACCGATGCATCCGATGCTGACCATCGCCGTGCGCGCAGCGCGCAAGGCGGGTAATGTAATTGCCAAACACTACGAAACGCCAGACTCTGTAGAAACCAGCCAGAAAGGCAGCAATGATTTCGTGACTAACGTCGATAAAGCCGCCGAAGCGATTATTATCGAAACAATTCGCAAATCTTACCCACAGCACACCATCATCACCGAAGAAAGCGGTGAGCATGTTGGTGAAGATCAGGATGTTCAATGGGTTATCGATCCACTGGATGGCACCACCAACTTCGTAAAACGTCTGCCGCACTTCGCGGTTTCCATCGCAGTACGCATTAAAGGCCGTACTGAAGTCGCCGTTGTTTACGATCCAATGCGTAACGAACTGTTCACCGCAACCCGCGGCCAGGGCGCACAGCTGAACGGCTACCGTCTGCGTGGCAGCACCGCACGCGATCTGGACGGCACAATCATCGCCACCGGTTTCCCGTTCAAAGCGAAACAGCACGCCGCGTCTTACATGAAAATTCTTGGCAAGATGTTTACCGAGTGCGCTGACTTCCGCCGCACAGGTTCTGCTGCGCTGGATCTGGCTTACGTTGCCGCTGCACGTGTTGACGGTTACTTCGAAATCGGTCTGAAACCATGGGATTTCGCCGCAGGTGAGCTGATTGCTCGTGAAGCAGGCGCACTGGTTTGCGACTTCACCGGCGGTCATAACTATATGGCGACTGGCAACATCGTTGCAGGTAATCCGCGCGTAGTGAAAGCCATGCTGGCTAACATGCGTGACGAACTGAGCGACGCGCTGAAGCGTTAATTCAGTACAGCCCGGTGGTGTCATGCTTACCGGGCTTACGTGTTGATACAGGCCGGACAAGGCGAAGCCGCCATCCGGCTTTGATTAAAACGGTCTAATCCCTCGCCCCACCGGCACCGCGCTCACCCACATCACTACCGCAGCAGCAATCAGCACCGCACCACCGGCTAATGCCAGCGTCGTCCAGCCAATCTGTCGCCACAGCACCGGCGCTTTATGTCCGCTAAGTCTCACCGCCAGCGAGCGGAAACTGTGTACCAGCAAAGCCAGTGACGTAATCGTCAAAGAGGTTCCTGCCGCCATCGCCAGCGCCGACGCCATGCCCCAGCTAAAAACGCCAACCACTTTGCTAAACAGTAAAATCATAATTGCCCCGGAGCATGGCCGCATTCCCATAGACAAAACGATCATCAGCCGGGCGCGCCAGTCATCACCGCTTTGCAGCTGTTCAGGATCAGGCAAATGCTGATGCCCACAGCCACATCCCTCGTGATGCACATGGTGCGGCGTGAAGGCGATAAATTTCGGGCGACGCAGTAACTGGCGCAATTTCTTCAGCGCACGGACGCACAATAAAACGCCCAACACGCCAACCAGCGCGTAACTCCCTTTCTCCAGCCAGAAACTACTCATATGTAGCTGTCGTGCAGGCAACTGCAAAATGGTGAGCACCACTACCACCAGCCCGATGGCGACCAGTCCCTGTAATAAAGATGAGGCCAGCGTCAGGCCAATACTCGACCTCAGCTTCGAGGGATGCGTTGCCAGCCAGGTGGTAATGACGACTTTTCCATGTCCTGGTCCCAACGCATGCAGCACACCATAGAGAAAACTAAACAGCAGCAGCGATCCCCCGGCCTGGGCCGGATTGGCGGCAACGGCTTTCAGCAAACCGCTCATCTGCTGGTTAACGTCGCGCTGCCAGACGACACTTTTCATCATCACCTGCGGCCAGGCCTGCCATAGCCACAGTATGCCAACTGCAGCCAGCAGTAAAAACACCGCCAGCGGCCATAGCGTGAGCCAGCGGCGTCTGGCGGCGCGTTGTTGATAAACTACGGACATTGCAGCGTCACCGTCTGTGCAAACTGTTTACCCAATTCCATATCCTCCGGCGGTGCGTCTTCTTTATCCAGCGACTGCGCAAAGCTCAGCATTTGTTCATTCGGCGTCGGCGTATGTACTGAAATACGGCATTGCTGACTTATGGCCTGCGCCAGCCTGGCATCGCTGTCTTTGTCATAGCTCATATCAACGTAGTAGGTGGGGTCGAAGGTTGAAATGGTATATTTTTGACCGCTCAGCGGCTGAGCTTCCGCCAGCGGCAACACGAACGTCAGCACTGCCTGATGTTCTTCACGCTCCATGCCATATTCCGTCGGCCTGTTTTTAAACTTTACCTTTTTCCCGTCGTGCCACACTTCGGTGAAATAGTGCTGCCCGAGGACGTTGGCCATCACTTCTGCCGCCAGTTTTTTCCAGATCTCATCACCAAGCTTGGCATTTCCCGCATCGTAAAGCAGATCTGCCGAGGTGATTTCATCCATCGTCCAGCGCATTTTTAGCGCGACGAACTGGTCATTCTCGCTCATTATCTCGGTTTTCAAATGGATAAAGCTGTGGGGATGCGCACCTGCGCCAAAGGACAGGATCGCGAGAAACAACGTCATAATGATACGTTTAACGCCTTGCATGAGTTCTCCACGAGAAAAATCTACACCGCCACAAATAATGATGCTGTGTTTGGCGAAAGTGTGCTGAGGATACCATTGAACGAAAAAATGTTGAGCCTCCTTTTCCGGTATCGATTCAGTTCTCAATTTCAACAATTTCTTCTTCAGCAACATCCTCCCAAATACCTTTTCGTCGCCACAACTTAAGTAAAATGATAACAGTTTGTTAATTTATGGTTTCATTTTAATGTTTTGTTAACAATAAATTTAAACCCCTGAGTGTATTTCCGTGCAAATTTAACCAATATTTAACCATTTATTTTCCATAAAATTACAATAATGGGCATAGATCACATTCACCAAACTTCTGATTCATTCCCTCTTCCATTCGTTGTTAACTTCACGCCGTGACATGTCCTGCCCCCTACGAAAGGTACAACTATGAAATTCAAACTCGCATTACTCAGTGCAACCCTGGTTTCTGCATGCATGTTGTCCGGCACGTCCTTTGCGGCGGAAAAATATGAAATTGCTGTGGTTGCCAAAGTCACCGGGATTCCGTGGTTTAACCGGATGGAAACCGGTGTTAATGAAGCAGCAAAAAAACTGGATGTGAATGCTTACCAGACCGGGCCTTCCACGCCGGATCCGGCACAGCAGGTCAAAGTGATTGAGGATCTGATCGCCAAAAACGTCAACGCCATCATCGTGGTACCGAATGATGCCAAGGTCCTTGAGCCAGTACTGAAAAAAGCGCGCGATAAAGGCATTGTCGTTCTGACGCACGAATCCCCGGATGAGCAAATTGGCCAATGGGATATCGAAACCATCGATAGTGAAAAATACGCGCAGGCTAACGTCGATGAGTTAGCAAAAAACATGGGCGGCAAAGGGGGTTACGCCATCTATGTCGGTTCACTGACGGTGCCGCTGCATAACGCGTGGGCGGATTATGCAATTAAGTACCAGAAAGAAAAATATCCGGAAATGTTTGAGGTCACTTCACGTCTGCCGGTCGCGGAAAGCATCGATAAATCCTACGCCACGACGCTGGACCTGATGAAAACCTATCCACAGATGAAGGGCATTATCGGTTTCGGCTCGCTGGGTCCAATCGGAGCGGGTCAGGCTGTGCAGAAAAAACGCGCCAAAGATAAAATCGCCGTCGTCGGGATCGCAATGCCAGCACAGGCTGCACCTTACCTGATGCGTGGTGATATCAAAAAAGCGCTGCTGTGGGATCCAAAAGACGCGGGCTACGCGCTGGTAACGGTTGCCGATCAGCTGTTGCAGGGCAAAGAAGTTAACGCCGACCTGAGTATCGATGGTTTAGGGAAAGCCGATATCGACACGGAGAAGAAAGTGATCCGCTTTAACAAGATCCTCGAAGTCACCAAAGACAACGCACAATCACTTGGTTTCTAAGGCTTTAGCCAACACCAGGGAACCTTAACGCCGGCCGTCTGGCCGGCGCTATCAACCAAACTAACACTCAGCGTCCATCCGGGCGCTCGCAGGGGTATTGTCCATGGCAGACACCACCGCATTTATCACTCTTGAGAATATCAGCAAACAATTCCCGGGCGTGCTGGCGCTGGATAACGTGAATCTGACGCTGAGAAAAGGCGAAGTTCACTGTCTGGCGGGTCAAAACGGCTGTGGTAAAAGTACCATTATTAAAGTGATCTCCGGAGTTTATCATCCGGAAAAAGGCGCGCAGATTTTACTCGATGGCAAATTGTTCCATCACCTGACGCCGCAGCTCTCTTCCCATTATGGCATTCAGGTTATTTATCAGGACCTGTCGTTGTTCCCTAACTTTAGCGTCGCGGAGAATATCGCGGTCAACCGCTATCTGCCCGGTGGCGATATCTGGGTACGTCGTGGCGCCATGAAGCAGCAGGCGCTGGCAGCCATGAAGCGCATCGGTGTGAACATCGATCCCGATAAAAAGGTTGAAAAACTCTCGATTGCCGACCGACAACTGGTCGCCATTTGCCGGGCGATTGCCGCCGACGCGCGTCTGGTGATTATGGACGAGCCCACCGCCTCACTAACCCGTCAGGAGGTTAATGGCCTGCTACGGGTCGTTAACGAACTAAAAGCTGCCGGAATTTGTGTAGTGTTTGTCAGCCACCGTCTGGATGAAGTGATGGAAGTGGCTGACCGCATCAGCGTGATGCGCGACGGCAAACTGGTGGGCACTTATCCTGCCAGCGAACTCGACAGCCACGAGCTGGCTTTCCTGATGACCGGACAACGCTTCCACTATAGCCCGCTGCCGGAAAGACCCGCTATTGAGCAAGAGCCCCTGCTGGAGCTGCGCAACCTCAGCCGCAGAGGCAAATACCAAAACATTAATCTGTCGCTGCACGGCGGCGAGATTGTCTCCATTGTGGGCCTGCTGGGCGCCGGACGCACCGAACTTTGTCTGAGCCTGTTTGGCATGACGCACCCAGAAAGCGGTGAGATTCGCATTAACGGCCAGCCGGTCACTCTTCGCAATAACCATGATGCCATCAAACATGGGATCGGCTACGTCTCAGAAGATCGCCTGACGCAGGGGCTGATCATGGAGCAGTCGATCTACGACAACACCATCGTCACGGTGTTTGATCAACTGCATACTGGCAGCGGCCTGCTCGATCACCGTAAAGCGCAAAAGCTGGTCGCCGATTTGATCCGCGAGCTGAATATCAAAGTGTCCGATCCACACCTGCCGGTTAAAACCCTTTCCGGCGGTAATGCCCAGCGTATCGCCATTGCCAAATGGGTGGCGACTAATCCCCGCATCCTGATCCTCGACTCCCCTACCGTAGGCGTAGATATCGCCAACAAAGAGGGTATTTACCAGATAGCCCGCGATCTGGCGGAACAGGGTATGGCGGTGCTGATGATTTGCGATGAAATCCCGGAAGCGTATTACAACAGCCACCGCGTGCTGGTGATGCGTCGCGGCAAGCTGGTGGCGGAATTTAATCCTCATCAGTGCCGTGAAGAGGAGATTGCTGAAGTGGTCGAGGTAATCAATGAATAAGATGCATCTCTCCCGTTTAATCGGGCAACATGAGTTTTGGCTGGGCCTGCTGGTTGTGGCCCTTGCCGTTGGGCTGAGCATCAGCACCGATGAGTTCTTGTCTTTGGGGAACCTGACGGATGTGGCTACCAGCTATGCGATTCTCGGCATCCTTGCCTGCGGGCTGTTTGTGGTACTGATTTCCGGCGGGATCGACATCTCATTTCCGGCGATGACCGCGATAGCCCAGTATGCGATGGCCAGTTGGGTTATTGGCCACGGCGGCAACTTCGCGCTGGCATTAATCATCGCAATTGCGGTGGGTCTGCTGCTGGGACTTATTAATGGCTTCCTGGTCTACTGGCTGCGCGTTCCGGCCATCATCATTACCATCGCCACGTTGAACGTTTACTACGGTCTGCTGGTGTACGCCACCAAAGGCACCTGGCTGTACGGCTTTCCGGACTGGTTTATGAACGGCATCAATTGGTTCTCCTTCACCGCGGCGGATGGCTACGACTACGGCTTGACACTGCCCCTGCTGTGCCTTGCGGCTGTGATCATCTTTACCGCCGTGCTGATGAACTATACCCGTCTTGGCCGTCAGGTTTACGCCATGGGCGGTAATCGTGATGCGGCCTCGCGCCTGGGGCTGAATCTGCTGAAGCTGCATTTCTACGTGTATGGCTACATGGGCATTCTGGCAGGCGTTGCCGCCGTGGTTCAGGCGCAAATCACCCAGTCAGTTGCGCCCAATTCGCTGCTCGGCTTTGAGTTGACGGTGCTGGCGGCGGTCGTGCTCGGCGGAACCAGCATGAGCGGCGGACGCGGCACATTAACCGGAACCCTGCTCGGCGTGGTCCTGCTGGCCTTCTTACAAAATGGCCTGACGCTGCTCAGCGTCTCCTCTTACTGGCACACCGTGTTCAGCGGCGCCATTATCCTGGTCAGCATTAGCGCCACGGCCTGGAACGAAAAACGCAAACTGGCAAGGGAGCTTTGAGATGAAAACAATCGCCAGATTTTTACCCGGTGATGCCATCATTCGTCTGCAATGCGTCATTATTGTGGTCGTCGCCCTGGTCTTCTCGGCCCTGCTCGGCAGCCGTTTTTTCAGCGTCGCTAACTTCCAGTCGATTGGCTCGCAACTGCCGATCCTTGGCATGCTGGCCCTCGGGATGGGCATGACCATGCTGACCGGCGGCATAAACCTGTCGATAATTGCAGGTGCGAATGCCTGCTCGCTGGTAATGGCGGCGATTATCGTCACCCATCCGGATAACCCGCTGTTTCTGGTGCTGGCGCTGCTGGCAGGCGCTGCCGTGGCGGTCGCAATCGGTACGCTCAACGGCGCGCTGATTGCCTGGGTCGGGGTTTCGCCGATTCTCGCCACGCTCGGCACGATGACGCTTATCTCCGGGCTGAATATTCTGCTTTCCAATGGGACAGTGATTTCCGGTTTCCCGACCGCCATTCAATATCTTGGTAACGCCACGATTGCCGGTATTCCGGTAGCGCTGCTGCTCTTTTTCCTGGTGGCAATCCTGCTGTGGGTACTGCTGGAGCACACCACGCTTGGGCGCAGTCTGTATCTCGTGGGTTCCAATGAACAGGCTACCCGCTACAGCGGCGTAAATACCGTCCGGGTACAAATTTCCGTGTACGTGATTTCTGCCCTGCTCGGCTGGGTCGCCGCCATTCTGATGATGGCGAAATTCAACTCGGCAAAAGCCGGATACGGTGAGTCATACCTGCTGGTCACCATCCTTGCCTCTGTCCTCGGCGGCATCAACCCGGATGGCGGTTTCGGGCGCATTATCGGCCTGGTACTGGCGCTGATTGTGCTGCAAATGCTGGAAAGCGGCCTTAACTTGCTGGGGGTCAGCAGCTATCTGACGATGGCGCTGTGGGGCGCGGTGCTGATCCTCTTTATCGCATTACAGAATCGTAAAGCCTGATTTCAGGAGAAAAAATTATGGCAAGTTACTTTATTGGTGTGGATGTCGGAACCGGAAGCGCCCGTGCCGGCGTGTTTGATCTCAACGGCAGAATGGTCGGCCAGGCCAGTCGGGCTATCGAGATTTACCGCCCGCAGGCCGATTTTGTTGAGCAGTCTTCCGATAACATCTGGCAGGCGGTGTGTAACGCGGTTCGCGATGCGATTAACCAGTCAGATATCAACCCAATCCAGGTGAAAGGTCTGGGCTTTGACGCTACCTGCTCACTGGTGGTGCTGGATAAAGAAGGTAAACCGCTGACCATCAGCCCGTCCGGGCGCAGCGAACAGAACATCATTGTGTGGATGGATCACCGCGCCATTACCCAGGCTGAACGCATTAACGCCCTGCATCATCGGGTGCTGGACTACGTTGGCGGCATTATCTCCCCGGAAATGCAAACGCCCAAGCTGCTGTGGCTGAAGCAGCATATGCCCAATACCTGGGCCAATGCGGGTTACTACTTTGATCTGCCCGATTTCCTGACCTGGCGCGCAACAGGCGATGACACACGCTCATTGTGTTCGACAGTGTGTAAATGGACCTATATGGGCCATGAAGACAAATGGGATGCCAGCTATTTCCGCCAGATTGGGCTGGAAGACCTGCTGGAACATGATGCTGCCAAAATTGGTCGCTACGTGAAAACCATGGGTGAACCGCTCGGTCACGGGCTGTCCGCGCGCGCCGCCAGCGAAATGGGACTGATTCCGGGGACCGCGGTCAGCGTTTCGATAATCGATGCCCACGCCGGCACACTCGGTACGCTCGGCGCAAGCGGAGTTTCCGGCGAGGTGGCGGATTTTGACCGTCGTGTCGCGCTAATTGGTGGCACCTCCACCGGACACATGGCGATCTCCAAAGAGCCGCGCTTTATCGGCGGCGTCTGGGGCCCTTACTACTCAGCCGTACTGCCGGAATACTGGCTTAATGAAGGCGGACAATCAGCAACCGGGGCGTTAATCGACCACGTTATTCAGTCGCACCCGTGTTACGAAACCCTGCTGACGCAGGCTAAGTCTCAGGGACAAACCATTTATGAAGTGCTGAATGCGCTGCTGCGCAAAATGGCTGGTGAGCCGGAAGATATCGCCTTTTTGACCCGTGACATGCACATCCTGCCCTATTTCCACGGCAACCGCTCGCCGCGCGCTAACCCCACGCTCACGGGAGCAATCACCGGACTGAAGCTGTCCCGCACGCCGGAAGATATGGCGCTCCAGTACCTCGCAACCATCCAGGCCATTGCGCTGGGAACGCGCCATATCATTGAAACGATGAACCAAAGCGGCTACACCATCGATACGATTATGGCCAGCGGCGGCGGGACGAAAAACCCGATCTTCGTTCAGGAGCATGCCAACGCCACCGGTTGCGCCATGCTGCTGCCTGAAGAGAGCGAAGCCATGCTGCTGGGCGGCGCCATGATGGGGACTATCGCCGCAGGCGTGTTCGACACTTTCCCGGAAGCGATGTCGGCAATGAGCCGGATTGGTAAAACGGTCACCCCGCAGACCAATCGCATTAAGCAGTACTACGATCGCAAATATCGGGTATTCCACGAGATGTATCAGGATCATATGAAATACCGCCAACTGATGCAGGAGGACGCATGAGTGACTCCTGGTCTCAGGCCACCGACGTATTTCAGCTCTATAGCGATGCCCTCGCAGGTCTGGGACAGCATCTGACTGAACCGGTCTGGCAGTCGCTAATGGCGGAGCTGCGCGGTTGCCAGGGGAAAATCGTCGTCACTGGCGTCGGTACATCCGGTATTGCGGCGCGTAAAGTTGCGCACATGCTCGCCTGCGTGGAACGTCCGGCGATTTACCTCAACGCGACGGATGCGGCGCATGGCGATCTCGGTTTTTTACGCGCCGACGACCTGGTCATTATGCTATCACGCGGGGAAATTCGGATGAACTCACCCGACTGCTGCCCGGACTGGCTGCGAGAAATGTGCCCATCCTGAGCGTGACTGAAAACGCCGACTCAGCCATTGCTAAAGCGTCGAGGCTGGTGATTTCCACCGGCGTCCAGCGTGAGGCCGACCCGTTGAACATGTTGGCCACCACCTCAATTTTACTGGTCCTGGCTATCTTTGACGCCGCCTGCGCCTGTCTGATGAGCGAAAGCGGTTACTCAAAAGAGACGCTATTGTCTGTACATCCTGGCGGTGATGTGGGATTAACGCTGAGCCGCGAGCAGTAACACCAGACCGCGCATTTCCACTCGTCTTCTCAACCCGTCACCCTCAGGCGGGTTTTTTTTATGTCTCAATAGAAGATAAAACAGTGAAAAAGCCAGTTAACGCGCTGCGTTCCACTCCTGCTATCTGTTCCGCACGTTAAAAATTCTGTGACGCTCTCCAGCATTCCTGGTGGAAAGCATTCCATTCTCCAAATCTATGAGCAAACTTTAGCTATTCTTATCAAACATACTTACGGGAGATCCTACAGATGATGTCAACGCTTGCTCCACCATCTGTACTTTCCGCTCCCCAGCGCCGTTGCCAGGTGCTGCTGACGCTTTTCCTGCCAGGGCAAATCGCTACAGCTCAAACCTTCAGTCGCCTCAATGGCGTTGATGATGCCACTGTTGAGGAAGATATTATTGGCGCAGGACTCGAAATCCAGCGCTATCACCGACTCGCGATTACCACCGCGCTGAATGGCGGCTATACGATCGAAGGGACCCCGCTAAATCAGCGCCTGTGTCTGTTGCAGTGGCTGCGCCGCGGTCTGCGGATCTGCCCGACTTTCATCGCCCAGCATTTCACACCCGCATTAAAAATGGCGCTGAAACAACAAGGTATCGCGCGTACGCTGTATGACGACACCAATCTGCATGCGCTCATTAATCTGTGCTCCCGGCGCTTGCAGAAGCCGTTTGAGTACCGTGACATCCAGTTCCTGCGCCTGTATTTACAGTATTGTCTGCTACAGCATCACGCGGGAGTCACCCCGGAATTTAATCCGCTCCAGCAACGCTGGGCGCAATCCTGCGCAGAGTATCCGCTCGCGGAGGAAATTGGCCGCCACTGGCAGCGCCACGTCATGCAGAGTGCGCCGCCGGGCGAATCGCTGTTTATGGCGTTGTTGTTCTCAATGCTCCGTATCCCCGACCCTGTGCGCGATAACCACCAGCAGGATCGTCGCCTGCGTCTTGCTATTGCACGGCTGGTGCTGCGTTTTCGCGAGTATGGCAATGTACGCTTCAGCGATGAGCAAGGACTGAACGATCAGCTGTATATTCACCTTGCCCAGGCGCTTAACCGCAGCGTGTTTGCCATTGGCATAGATAACACGCTGCCGGAGGAGTTCAGCCGACTTTATCCCCGTCTGGTTCGTACTACCCGCGAGGCGATACATGGCTTCGAAGCGGAGTACGATGTGCAGTTTTCAGAAGAAGAGATCGGGCTGGTCGCCGTTATTTTCGGTGCCTGGCTGATGCAGGAGAAGGATTTGCACGAGAAGCAGATTATCCTGCTGACCGGCAACAATGAACAACTTGAAACGCATATTGAGCAACAGCTGCGCGAACTGACGCTGCTGCCGCTCAACGTAAAACATATGCCGATGCAGGACTTTCAAAAACAGGGTACACCGCGCGGAGTCACGCTGATTATTACGCCGTATACCACGCCGCTGCCGCTGTTTTCTCCGCCGTTGATTCATGCGGATCTGGCACTTACGCCGCATCAGCAGCAGCAGATCCGCAAAATCCTCGAATCATAACATTGCAGGCTGCGCCACCACCTTCGGGCGCAGAAAGATTGCCGGTAGCGCCACCAGCGCCATCACCCAGAATACGCCGTTGCCCAGATTCTGGTACAGGTAGCCTGCGAATACGGTCATGATGGCGATGCTGCCGCCCATCGCCACCGCAGAATACACCGCCTGCAAACGTATCACTTCGCTGCCCTGGCGCGTCGCGATATAGCGCATTGCCGCCAGGTGGCAGACGGTAAAGGTTCCGCAATGGAGGATTTGCACCACAATCAGCCACGGTAGCTCAGTGCTCCAGCCCATCAACCCCCAACGCGCCACGCCGCAAACGGCGGAAAGCAGCAGCAAATCGCGCGCGCTAAAGCGGCGGAACAGCTTGTGACTGAGCGCAAAAATAATTACTTCCGCCACCACGCCTAATGACCACAAATAGCCCACCGCCGAAGCGGAATATCCGGCAGACTGCCAGTAGATGGCGCTGAACCCGTAATAAGCGGCATGCGCACCTTGCAACAGACTCACGCAGGCAAGAAAACGCCAGCTTTGGGTTATCAACGCACGCCAGGCGGGCCATCCCGCGCTCTCCTGCTGACGGTTTTCCCCCGCTGGCTGCACGCTCGGGCGGATCATCATCCCCAATAGCATCGACGCGACGCCAAGCGACAGCAGGACCAGGATCACCCGATAGTCAAACAGGCTCACCAGCTTGCCAGTCAGCGCGGAGCCAATCACAAAGGCAACGGATCCCCACAGTCTTACCCGACCGTAGTCCATGGTTATCTGTTTTTGCCAGGTGTTGGCCAGCGCGTCGGTCAATGGCACCAGCGGCGAGAAAAACAGGTTAAAGCCGACCATCACCACCATCAGCCACGCCACGTTGGTGCCCGCCCAGAAGGCCAGCGCAAACACCAGCGTCAACAGCGCCAGAATACGTAAAGCGGAGATCAGACGAGAGGGATCGCTTACGCGCGGCGCAATCAGCAAACTGCCGAGAAAACGGGCAATCAGCCCCGCGCCCAGCAGTAAACCGATGGTTTCCGGCGTCAGCCCCAGCCCTTCGAGCCAGACGCTCCAGAAAGGCAGAAAAATACCGTAGCTAAAGAAGTAGGTGAAATAACCGAGCGCCAGCCAGCGCGTGGAATGCAAAGCCATGGGTCCTCCCGTTTTAGAAGCCCTAGTCTAATGACACAAGCCGCATTCTGAAGAGTACTACTGTTCACATTTACCAGATAATTGTGACAAACATCACTTTTAACCAACACTGTTGGCTATCCGAATCCACAATCATTTACACCTGTACAATTTTACAGCAGAAGATGTAATGGGATGAGTAAACAGGAATGCAAGGAAGGGAAAAATTAGCTAAAAAACACGCAACTAAATATCAAGGGCTTAATATCATCACGAGTATAATACTTAGCAAAAACATTCGTTATTATAATATTTCACCCCTCACTAATTTAATATTATTTAATACAATGACAGTTAATTTTCTTATTTTTAATAAATATAATCTGAAAACATCACGCCTTAACTTGCTTATGCACGAATATCGAATACCATCGCCCCGCAATTAATTTTAACCTGTATGTTTCCATAAATTTAATTGTCAATAGGTTTATCGGATAAGAGGGAATTTAATGAACAAAATTACAAAATCTATAGCAGTTAGCCTGATAGCACTTTCTGCGGGAAGCGCATGGGCGACAGATGGCACCATTGAATTTACGGGTGAAATTCTAACCAGCACCTGTGAGTTTTCTAATGGCGACGTCATCAAGGTGGAACTGGGTCACTACGCCGCCGCGCAGTTTAAAGAAATTGGCGACCGCTCCCCGGCGATTCCGGTTGATATTCCGTTAAAAAATTGCCCAACCACCACGTGGAAACACGTTGATGGTACAACGGACAACTCGTTCCAGCTGTGGCTGGAAACGCGCACAGGCAGCACCGTGACTGCGCCCGATCACGACGCTCTGGTCGCCGTTAGCGGCCTGGATACCGCCGCAACAGGCGTGGGTATCCGTATCGACAGAGCCAGCGACGGCAAGCAAATGTCACTGAATAAGCTCACCACGCCGAAAGTTAGTTTTACCCCGGACGCCAATGGCACCACTACCGTAGGGCTGCAAGCCTATTACGTCTCCACCGTTGATTCATCACTGATCACCCCTGGGGAAGCCAACGCCAACGTGGATGTCACCATAGACTACCGCTAATTCCCGTACGTCGTCTCTTTTCTTCCAGCAAGGACGGAAAGAGACGTTTTCTGACGTCTGGTTAAGGATGACTGTGATGAAAAAACACACTATTCTCGTATTATCGATGCTGCTTGGCGGCTGGGTCAGCCAGTGCCTCGCGGGTGGAATTGTGCTAGAGAGAACTCGCGTCATCTACGATGCCGGGAAAAAAGAGGCCGCCCTGCCGGTAGCTAACCGCAGCGAAAACCTGCCCTATTTATTACAGTCGTGGGTCGATAATGCGCAAGGAACGGCGCGTGGTCCTTTTATTATTACGCCACCGCTATTTCGTCTGGATTCGGGCAGCGATTCATCACTACGAATAATTAAATCATCTGAAAACATCATTAATAACAAAGAATCACTTTTCTTTATTAACGTCCGCGCGATCCCGGCAAAAAGCCAGTCTGCCGACAGCGATAATAATATGCTGACCCTGGTATTTAAAACGCGTATCAAACTGTTCTATCGGCCAGCCAATTTAACGGGTAAACCTTACGATGCCTATAAATCTCTCCAATATAAATATAGCAATAATAAGTTAGACATCTATAACCCATCGGCTTATCACGTCGTCTTTGCCGGTATTGCGCTCGGGAAAACCGATCTCACCAGTAAAATCGACTATATCGCTCCCGGCGAGCATAAACAGATCGAGGTTCCCGCTTCTGCAGGGAAAACGGTGCAGTGGGCAGCCATTAACGACTACGGCGGGGCCACCAAAACGGAAACCCGAACGCTGCAATAGCCGTACCCCATGTTGACCATACGATAATAGCTCTCAAGGAATGACAAGCGAAATGGTGCAATTAACACCGCATTTATTAACCACGAAACGGCTCTCTTTCTGGATACATTGCGCGATTGTCAGCGGATGCCTGAGCGCATGCCAGGCCTGGGCCAGCGATCTCTATTTTGACCCGGCGCTGCTGGAAACGGAGAAAAGTGGCCAGCGGGCAGTGGATCTCAACGTATTTTCTCAGAATAACGCCCAGCTCCCTGGTGAATATATTGTTGATATTTATATTAATAAAAAGAAAACGGTACAACGTACGCTGCCGTTCATCGCCGGTAAAGACCACCAGCTGATTCCTCAGTTCACCCTTGGGCAGCTACGTGAGTTAGGCTTTAAGATCGACAACTATCCGCAGCTTGCGGAGCAGGACAACCGTACGATAATTGCCGATCTGACGCAGGCCATCCCCGGCAGCGTCTCTCAGTTCGACTTCAACTATAGCCGGCTGAATCTCAGCGTGCCGCAGATTGCATTGTACCGCGACGCCCGCGGCTATATTGACCCCTCCCGCTGGGACGACGGTATGCCGGTGCTGTTTACCAACTACGCCTTTAGCGGCTCGCAGAACCAATACGACAGCGATAACACCCAGCGCCAGTATCTGAATATGCAAAACGGCGCCAATATCGGCCCCTGGCGGCTGCGCAATTATTCCACCTGGACGCACAACGATAACGACACACGCTGGGAGAGCATTAATAGCTGGTTGCAGCGGGATATCAAAAGTCTGAAATCGCAGTTGGTAATGGGCGAGAGTGCAACGGAAGGCACGGTATTCACCAGCTATCAGTTTACCGGCGTGCGGCTGTACTCCGATGAAACCATGCTGCCCAACAGCCAGCGCGGCTTTGCGCCGACCATTCGCGGTATCGCCAACTCCAGCGCTATCGTCACGGTACGGCAAAACGGCTACACCCTGTATCAAAGCAATGTCCCGGCCGGCGCTTTTGAAATCAACGACCTCTACCCCTCTTCCTTCAGCGGCGATTTAGACGTCACTATCGAAGAGGCCGACGGTAGCGTGCGGCACTTCGTCCAGCCGTTCTCCGCGCTACCGCAGATGCAGAGGCCGGGATATCTCAAATACAGCGCCACCGCCGGGCGCTTTCGCGCCGCCAGCTCGCAGGACAGCAACGAGCCGGAGTTCCTTGAAAGCACCGCCAGCTATGGCCTGAACAACGTGTTGACCCTGTACGGTGGCCTGAATGCCTCGCAGGACTATCGGGCGCTGGCGCTGGGTCTCGGCTCTACGCTCGGCGAACTTGGGGCGGTATCGATGGATGTCAGCCGTGCGAATACCCAGCTTGATAACGATGAAAACTATCACGGCTACAGCTGGCGTACCCAGTACATCAAAGATCTACCGGAAAGCGGCACCAGCGTGTCAGTAAGCTACTATCGCTACACCAGCAGCGGTTATTTCAACTTCTCCGACGCCAACCAGAAGGACATCAGCGCCGACGACCGCCTGCGCGATGAAGCTCAGTTCACCGTCAGCCAGTCGCTGTTTTCTGGTATCAGCTTCTACGCCTCCGGCTCGCAGCAGAAGTACTGGGATCGCGGGGGGCAGGATAAAAACCTGTCCATCGGCCTGAACGGCAATCTATGGGGCGTGAGCTATAACCTCAGCGGCCAGTTCACCGATTCGCAGGACAGCGACAACGATCGGACGCTGTCGCTCAGCCTGAGCGTACCACTGGATCGCTGGCTGTCGCATGCGCGGGCAACCTGGCGCACCACCGATCAACGCGATCGCGCCACACAGCACGAAGTGGGTATCAACGGCTCGCTGCTGGAAGACCGTCGACTGAGCTATAGCCTCAAACAGCGGCAAAGCGAAGGCGGCGGCGGTGATAGCAGCAGCCTGTACGGCAGCTATCGCTCTGCCTATGGCACCATGAATGCGGGCTACGACTACAGCAGCGATAGCCAGCAGATGAGCTACGGCCTCTCCGGCGGTATTGTCGCCCATCCCCACGGCGTGACGCTGTCGCAGCCGCTGGGTAATGCCTTTGCGCTGATTGACGCCAACGGCGCGGCAGGTATCCGGGTGAAAAACTATCCGGGCATCGCCACCGACTATTTTGGCTATGCCATTATCCCCTATCTGACCGCGTATCAGGAAAACGCCATCTCTCTCGATACCACTATGATGCCGGATAATGTCGATGTGACCGAAACCGTGCGTACCGTGGTGCCTAATCGCGGTGCCGCCGTAACGGCGCACTTTATTGCCCAGACAGGCTACCGCGTGCTGTTGAAACTCACCGATGCGCGAGGGAATGCGCTGCCCTTCGGCGCAGTAGCCAGCAGCCAGACGCAGCAAAGCATCGTCGATGAAGGCGGCGTGCTGTATATCACCGGCGTGAACAATCAGCCGCAGAGGTGGTCCGTGCGCTGGGGCAATCAGCCTGATCAACAGTGCCAGTTTACCTTCAGCCTGCAGGAAGATGCCGCTCGCAGCGCCGCAATACATAATGGGAACGCACTATGTCAATAAAGAATTCGTGGATGAAAAATGGGATTGCCGCCGCGTTGCTGGTGCTATCTATCGCCCCGCTCTACGCGGCGAACGGGTCCTGCGCCGCAGCAGGTCGCTTTAACGCCGATGTCTCCAGCGACTGGACACAAGCCCAGAACGTCGCCGGAACCTCGCTGGAGCTGCCGACACCGCTCTCGGGCGGTGCCTATCAAATTGATTGTGACTGTGGCGCGGGTAGCAGAGTGGCGCTGTTCTATACGGTCACCAGCGCGCTACCCGGAATCGGTCAACTCAGCGGCTTTTACCATCTGAATGATAATCTGGATATTAAAACCGAAGTTGACGATATTCCCGGCGCCACAGCCGTCTTACCGACAAACCGTGACCCATTGAGAGAAAATGGCTCGTATGAAATAAACAACCCCAAAGGCAGCGTGTGTACCGACGATCCGGCGGAGAATCGCGCCGCGCCGGTGACGATAGGCGCACGTACCCGTTTTACGCTGTACGTCACCAAACCCTTCTTAGGTGAACTGGTGATTCCAGATACCCTAATCGCCTCCGTACGGGCCGGATGGAGCACGACGACCTCCCCTCCGTCAATGAACAGCCTGGGAGATATCGCCGAACTGCGCATCCAGGGGAGCATTACCGTGCCTCAGGACTGTAAAATCAACCAGGGCGACGTCATTCAGGTCGATCTCGGTTATATCAACACCAGCCGTTTCACTACCCGTAATGAGATGCCGGACGGCTATACACCAGTCAATTTTGATATTGTCTACGACTGTGGCGATACATCAAGCATCAACAATAAGATGGAAATGAGGATTGATGGCGATGATCTGCTTGATCAGTACACGTTAGTCGCCCGCCGCCGGGAGGCCGATAATACCCCGGACATCGGCGTGAGAATGGCTCGTATCGACGACACCCACATCAATATCCCGTTCACAAATGGGTTAATCGGTATCCATCCTTCCGGCTGGGGGGTCATCAGCCTGGAGGCATGGCCGATCAATCTCCTCGGTGGAACGCCAGCCCCAGGTAAATTTAGCGGTACAGCCACGATTACCGTTCTCGTGAAATAGCGCTTTACTCTATCCTCTGGCGTTGTGCCAGTTCGATGAATTGCTGCAGGGCGGGCTTTAGCTCGCCCTTCTTCCATGCCATCAACAATGCCAGCGTTGGCGCTTCACCGACGATTGGCCGAAAAACCACCTGCCCGGTATTAAAATTATTCATATAACCGGGTATCAAAGTCACCCCCAGCCCCATGCCGACCAGATTCATGGTCACCAGTATATTGGTCGCTACCTGCACAATATTGGGCTGGCTTTCCTGCTGCTGAAACCAGTTTTTGACAATCATCGCTAGCGCCCCGGAATAAGCGGGATCGGTACTGACAAAATTTACGCCATGCAGCTGTTCTGCGGAGATAGCTTGCTCATTGGCTAACGGATGATTCACCGGTAACACCACGACCAGCGGCTCATGAATCAGCTCCAGATAATCCAGCTCCGGGCTGTACACCGGGTGACGCATTAAGCCCACGTCCAGTTCTCCGTTGAGGATCCTTTCTTCCTGTTCGGTGGTTATCAGGCTTACCAGCTCAATGTGTGTATCCGGTTGTTTTAAACGAAATAAGGGCAGCACCTTCGGTAGCAAATTCACCTCAGCGGAAGGGACAAAACCAATAGCGAAATGATTATCTTCCTGCCCCGTTTTACGGGCGCGAACTTTGGCATTTTCCGCCTGCTCAAGGATCGCCAGCGCATCCTGTAAAAAGCACTCCCCGGCCGCCGTCAGCGCAACTTTTCGCTTGTCCCGCACCAGTAACGGAACGCCCACGCAGGTTTCCAGATCGCGGATCTGGCTGCTTAACGACGGCTGAGAGGTATGCAGCTTTTCTGCCGCCCGGGTGAAATTCAGCGCCTGCGCCACCGCCACAAAATAGCGTAAGTGCCTCAGTTCCATGCCCTTCTCCTTGTTATCGAAAAAATGTCTCAACTGGTAGAAATTTACTATTTCACAGATTGATAACTAACCAGCAACATCCTTATGGCACAAAAATAGAAGGTCAATACATCTTATCTTTCAGGATTAAAAAATATGACCACACCCTCAAATTTAGATATCTACCAACTGATCGACACGCAAAACGGTCGTGTAACCCCACGGATTTATACTGACCCAGAAATTTACCAACTGGAGCTGGAGCGCATCTTCGGGCGCTGCTGGCTATTTCTCGCCCACGAAAGCCAAATCCCCAAAGCCGGTGATTTTTTTAACACCTACATGGGCGAGGATGCGGTCGTGGTGGTTCGCCAGAAAGACGGCAGCATCAAAGCGTTTCTCAACCAGTGCCGCCACCGGGCGATGCGCGTCAGCTACGCCGACTGTGGGAACACTCGCGCCTTTACCTGCCCGTATCACGGCTGGTCGTACGGTATCAATGGCGAGCTGATCGACGTCCCGCTGGAGCCTCGCGCTTACCCGCAAGGGCTATGCAAATCGCACTGGGGACTGAACGAAGTTCCTGGCGTAGAGAGCTATAAAGGGCTGATTTTCGGCAACTGGGACACCACCGCGCCCACGCTGCGCGATTATCTCGGTGACATCGCGTGGTATCTCGACGGCGTGCTTGACCGCCGCGAAGGCGGCACAGAAATCGTCGGCGGCGTACAGAAGTGGACCATCGACTGTAACTGGAAATTCCCCGCCGAACAGTTTGCCAGCGATCAGTATCACGCATTGTTCAGTCATGCCTCCGCTGTGCAGGTGTTGGGGGCAAAAGACGACGGTAGCGATAAACGCCTCGGTGACGGACAAACCGCTCGCCCGGTGTGGGAAACCGCCAAAGATGCACTACAGTTCGGCCAGGACGGGCACGGCAGCGGCTTCTTCTTTACCGAAAAGCCGGATGCCAACGTGTGGGTCGACGGCGAAGTCTCCAGCTACTACCGCGACACCTACGCGGAAGCTGAACAGCGTCTGGGTAAGGTTCGTGCCCTGCGTCTGGCCGGTCACAACAACATTTTTCCAACGCTTTCCTGGCTCAATGGTACCGCTACGTTGCGCGTCTGGCATCCGCGCGGTCCTGATCAGGTTGAAGTGTGGGCGTTCTGTATTACCGATAAAGCCGCCTCTGATGAAGTGAAAGCCGCATTTGAAAACAGCGCTACGCGCGCTTTTGGCCCCGCCGGATTCCTTGAACAGGACGACTCGGAAAACTGGTGTGAAATTCAAAAACTTCTGAAGGGCCATCGGGCGCGTAATAGCAAACTGTGCCTGGAAATGGGGTTAGGTCAGGAGAAACGTCGTGAAGACGGCATTCCGGGGATCACCAACTACATCTTCTCAGAAACCGCCGCCCGCGGCATGTATCAGCGCTGGGCTGATTTACTCAGCAGCGAAAGCTGGCAGGAAGTGCAGGAAAAAACCGCCGCTTACCAGCAGGAGGTGATGAAATGAGTGCTTTAGTTTCCCTGGAACTGCATCACCGCATTACGCAGTTTCTCTACCATGAAGCCAGCCTGCTGGATGACTGGCAGTTTCGCGACTGGCTGGCACAGCTGGATGACGACATTCGCTATACCATGCGCACAACGGTCAATGCCCAGACGCGCGATCGTCGCAAAGGCGTGCAGCCGCCAACCACCTGGATTTTTAACGACAATAAAGATCAGCTTGAACGCCGTATTGCGCGACTGGAAACCGGAATGGCCTGGGCAGAGGAGCCGCCGTCGCGTACCCGACACCTGATCAGCAACTGCCAGGTCAGTGAAACCGAAGTGCCGGATGTATTCGCCGTGCGCCTTAACTATCTGCTGTATCGCGCGCAAAAAGAGCGCGATGAAACCTTTTACGTCGGCATGCGCATGGACAAAGTGCGCCGTTTACCGGGCGATGAGTGGCGCTTACTGGAGCGTGAGATCGTGCTGGATCAAGCGGTGATCACCTCCCATAACCTGAGTGTATTGTTCTGATGAGTCGTATTTATGCCTGCCCCGTAGGGGATTTGCCGGAGGGTGAAGCGCTCCGGCTCGACACCTCGCCCGTCATCGCGCTGTTCAACGTTGGCGGCGAGTTTTATGCCATTAACGATCGCTGTAGCCACGGTAATGCCTCGATGTCGGAAGGTTATCTGGAAGACGACGCGACGGTGGAATGCCCGCTGCATGCCGCCAGTTTCTGCCTGAAAACCGGTAAGGCGTTGTGTTTACCTGCCACCGATCCGCTGACCACCTACGCGGTGTACGTGGAAGGTAGTGATGTGTTCGTTGATATTCCAGAGGACGCGAGATGAGCGATTTACGCGATAACGTGGTCTTTATCACCGGCGGCGGCTCCGGTCTTGGCCTGGCGCTGGTCGAGCGTTTCATTGAGGAAGGCGCGCGGGTCGCCACGCTGGAACTTTCGCCAGCCAAAGTCGCCAGCCTGCGCCAACGTTTTGGCGAACATGTGCTGGCAGTAGAAGGCAACGTCACCTGCTACGCCGACTATCAGCGCGCGGTGGATCAAATTCTGGCGCGCTACGGCACCCTGGATTGTTTGATCGGCAACGCCGGGATATGGGATCACAACGCCTCGCTGGTCAATACGCCAGCGGACGCGCTGGAGAGCGGCTT
Organism: Citrobacter sp. L55; assembly: GCF_002850715.1. Lineage (NCBI taxonomy): Bacteria > Pseudomonadati > Pseudomonadota > Gammaproteobacteria > Enterobacterales > Enterobacteriaceae > Citrobacter > Citrobacter sp. L55. The sequence continues at coordinate 568,874 of NZ_KZ559400.1, forward strand.
TCATGAGCTGTTTAACGTCAACGTGCTGGGCTATTTGCTGGGTGCAAAAGCCTGCGCCCCTGCACTTATCGCCAGCGAAGGCAACATCATCTTTACCCTTTCCAACGCGGCGTGGTATCCCGGCGGCGGCGGTCCGTTGTATACCGCCTCTAAACATGCCGCCACCGGGTTGATTCGCCAGTTAGCCTACGAGCTGGCGCCAAAGGTGCGCGTCAACGGCGTCGGTCCGTGCGGTATGGCAACCGATCTGCGCGGCCCACAGGCGCTGGGCCAGGGCGATACGTCGATTATGCAGTCGCTGACGCCGGAAAAAATCGCCGCCATTTTGCCGTTGCAGTTTTTTCCTGAGCCAGCGGATTTTACCGGCCCGTATGTGATGCTGGCGTCAAAGCGCAACAATCGCACATTGAGTGGCGTGATGATCAATGCCGATGCCGGTTTGGGCATTCGCGGTATTCGTCACGTTGCCGCCGGACTGGATCTCTGAGGAGGCGTTATGAGCCATAAAGTTATCGCTATCGTCGGCGGTGGTCAGGCTGCGGCAATGGCCGCCGTCGCACTGCGTCAGCAAGGATTTAACGGCGAATTGCATCTGTTTTCCGATGAGCCGTATCTGCCCTATGAACGCCCTCCGCTCTCCAAAGCAATGCTGCTGGACGAAAATCCACAGCGACAGCCGATCCTGAACGCTGACTGGTGGCTGGAGAACAACGTACAGCTGCATCTTGGCGTCACGCTGCGTCAGATTGACCGCACTTCGCGCACGCTGATGCTCGCCGATGGTCAGTCCTACCGCTGGTCGCAGTTGCTGTTGGCGACCGGGGCCGCCGCCAGACCGCTGTCGCTACTGGATAAACTGGGCGAACGTTGCTTTACCCTGCGTCACGCCACAGATGCCGAGCGTCTGCGCGGTGCCTTGCTGCCGGGCAAGTCGATTGTGATTGTCGGTGCGGGCACCATTGGCCTGGAATTAGCGGCCAGCGCGATCCAACGCGGCTGTAGGGTGACGTTAGTGGAGCTGGCCTCAACGGTAATGGGTCGCAACGCCCCTGCTCCGGTGCGCGACTATCTGCTAAACCGCCACCGACAGGCAGGGGTGCGGGTGCTGCTCAACAGCGCCATTGAGCACGCTGAAGCGGGAGAGTTTCTCTCGCTTACCCTGCAAAACGGCGAGACGCTACAGGCCGATGCGCTGGTTTATGGCATCGGCATCGTGGCGAATGATGCGCAGGCTCGCGAAGCGGGGCTGGAGACGGCTAACGGTATTATCGTTGACTCCGCCTGCATCACCTCCGATCCCGCGATTTTCGCCGCCGGTGATGTGGCGATAACGCGCCAGCCTGACGGTTCGTTAGAACGAGTAGAAAGCTGGGAAAATGCCAATAACCAGGCACAGATTGCCGCTGCCGCAATGCTCAACCTGCCGTTGCCGGAGAAGACGCCAGGCTGGTTCTGGACCGACCAATTTAATGACAATCTGCAATTTGTTGGCGATATGCAAGGGCAAACATGGCTATGTCGTGGCAATCCGGATGACGGCAAGGCTATCTGGTTCCACCTGCGTGATGGGAAGCTAATTGGCGCAGTAGCGCTCAACAACGGACGCGAAGTGCGCGCACTGCGTAAGTTAATTCATTCAGGACGAGTAGTAAGCGAGGAAGCGCTGTGCGATGAAGGCGTAGCGCTGAAGTCGTTGTGATAGCAGCCTGATAAGCGCAGCGCTATCAGGCATTAAAAAAGGCCGCATCAGCGGCCTTTCGTTTTGCGTTAAGCAGAATTACGCGTAAACCGGGAAGCGTGCGCAGATATCCAGAACTTTACCTTTGACGCGCTCGATAACGGCTTCGTCATTGATGTTGTCCAGAACGTCACACATCCAGCCAGCCAGCTCTTTCACTTCCGCTTCTTTAAAGCCACGGCGAGTTACAGCCGGAGAACCGATACGGATACCGGAAGTCACAAACGGGCTCTTCGGATCGTTCGGCACGCTGTTTTTGTTAACAGTGATGTTAGCGCGGCCCAGTGCGGCGTCAGCTTCTTTACCGGTCAGGTTTTTATCAACCAGATCCAGCAGGAACAGGTGGTTTTCAGTACCGCCAGAAACCACTTTGTAGCCACGGTTCAGGAACACTTCCACCATCGCTTTGGCGTTTTTGGCAACCTGCTGCTGGTAAACCTTAAACTCAGGCTCCATCGCTTCTTTCAGCGCCACGGCTTTCGCCGCGATCACGTGCATCAGCGGGCCGCCCTGCGCGCTTGGGAACACCGCGGAGTTCAGCTTTTTGTACAGCTCTTCGTCACCGCCTTTAGCCAGGATCAGGCCGCCGCGCGGACCCGCCAGGGTTTTGTGGGTGGTGGTGGTCACTACGTGTGCGTGTGGAACCGGGTTCGGGTAAACGCCTGCGGCGATAAGGCCCGCAACGTGCGCCATGTCAACGAACAGGTATGCGCCAATGCTGTCGGCGATTTCACGCATTTTTGCCCAATCAACAACGCCGGAGTAAGCCGAGAAGCCGCCGATGATCATCTTCGGCTTGTGCTCTTTGGCCTGCTTAGCCATATCTTCGTAGTCAATTTTACCGGACTCATCAATACCGTAAGGAATGATGTTGTACAGCTTGCCAGAGAAGTTAACCGGGGAACCGTGAGTCAGGTGGCCGCCTTGCGCCAGGTTCATACCCAGAACGGTATCACCCGGTTGCAGCAGAGCGGTGTAAACAGCGAAGTTAGCCTGGGAGCCGGAGTGCGGCTGTACGTTAGCGTAGTCAGCGCCAAACAGCTCTTTTGCACGATCGATAGCCAATTGCTCAACGATATCAACGTACTCGCAACCGCCGTAGTAGCGCTTGCCCGGATAACCTTCAGCGTATTTGTTGGTCAGCTGAGAACCCTGCGCCTGCATAACACGCGGGCTGGTGTAGTTTTCGGAGGCGATCAGTTCGATGTGCTCTTCCTGACGTACTTTTTCCTGCTCCATAGCCTGCCACAGTTCGGCATCATAATCGGCAATGTTCATTTCACGCTTTAACATCCGCATCTCCTGACTCAGCTAACAATAGAATTTCGGCCTAAAAAGGCAGTCCCGTTGGACGACGGCGAACAGTATAACCGAATCATTCTTCGATAACAGGTCTTGACAAAGGATTTTACGCAAACGATTACCTTCACGGCACGCAAGACTTTGGAGAACAAAGGTCTGCTGAATTTCAACGGATTTCTTTTCAGGTTTGTGATGCAGATTTTTCACGATGTAACCTTTACAACGCAAAGTGACAAAGAACCATTTACAATGCAGGGGTATTTTTTATAAGATGCATTTGACATACATCATTAAAATTTCAGATAAAGGAAGACCGTATGCTTGACGCACAAACCATCGCTACAGTGAAAGCCACCATTCCCCTGCTGGTTGAAACAGGCCCGAAGCTGACCGCCCATTTCTACGATCGCATGTTTACGCATAACCCAGAGCTGAAAGAAATCTTCAACATGAGTAACCAGCGTAATGGCGATCAGCGGGAAGCGCTGTTTAACGCTATTGCCGCGTATGCCAGCAATATCGAGAACCTGGCGGCGCTGTTGCCTGCCGTCGAGAAAATCGCGCAGAAGCATACCAGCTTCCAGATTAAACCGGAGCAGTACAACATCGTAGGTGGCCATTTGCTGGCAACGCTGGACGAAATGTTCAGCCCAGGCCAGGAAGTTCTGGATGCTTGGGGCAAAGCATACGGCGTGCTGGCGAACGTTTTCATCAACCGTGAAGCGCAGATCTACAGTGAAAATGCCAATAAAAATGGCGGCTGGGAAGGTACCCGTCCTTTCCGCATCGTGGCAAAAACCCCACGCAGTGCACTTATCACCAGCTTTGAATTTGAACCTGTCGACGGTGGCGCAGTGGCTGAATATCATCCGGGGCAATACCTGGGCGTCTGGCTGAAGCCGGAAGGTTTCCCGCATCAGGAAATTCGTCAGTACTCACTGACCCGTAAACCCGATGGCAAAGGCTACCGTATTGCCGTGAAGCGTGAAGACGGTGGTCAGGTTTCCACCTGGCTGCACAACCATGCGAATGTGGGCGACGTCGTTCACTTAGCTGCACCTGCGGGCGATTTCTTTATGGACGTTGCGACCGATACCCCAGTGTCTCTGATTTCAGCAGGCGTGGGTCAAACCCCGATGCTGGCGATGCTGGATACGCTGGCAAAAGCGAATCATACGGCGCAGGTTAACTGGTTCCACGCGGCAGAAAATGGCGATGTACATGCCTTTGCCGATGAAGTGAATGAACTGGGCAAAACGCTGCCACGCTTTAGCGCACACACCTGGTATCGTGAGCCAACCGAAGCCGATCGCGCGAAAGGTGCGTTTGATAGCGTTGGTCTGATGGATTTGAACAAACTGGAAGGCGCAATCAGCGATCCGGCGATGCAGTTTTATCTGTGCGGTCCGGTTGGCTTTATGCAGTTTGCCGCGAAGCAGCTGAGCGGCCTGGGCGTGAAAAACGAGAACATTCATTACGAATGCTTCGGCCCGCATAAAGTCTTGTAATTACTCATGCCGGATGGCGCTGCGCTTATCAGGCCTACGGGATATTGTAGGCCTGATAAGGTGTTTACACCGCCATCCGGCAAGCACGGCGCGGCTTAGATTGCCGCGTCGTCTTCTTCACCGGTGCGAATACGAATCACGCGTGCCACGTCGAAGACAAAAATCTTACCGTCACCGATTTTACCTGTCTGGGCAGTACGAATAATGGTGTCGACGCAGGTATCGACGATGTCGTCGGTGACCACAATTTCAATTTTTACCTTCGGCAGAAAATCCACCATATATTCCGCACCACGGTACAGCTCAGTATGGCCTTTCTGACGGCCAAACCCTTTCACTTCTGTTACAGTCATACCGGTAATGCCGACTTCAGCCAGCGCTTCGCGGACGTCGTCCAGCTTGAAGGGTTTAATAATCGCATCAATCTTTTTCATGCTATTCCTTGAAAAGGTCGCCTGTCTTTTGATCGAATAAAACTAACATAATCCGCAGATTTATTCTTTGAAATCGTTTGCATCCAGCTCATGGCGAGAGAGCAACTTGTAGAATTCGGTGCGGTTGCGCCCCGCCATTCGCGCCGCATGGGTCACATTGCCCTTGGTAATTTGCAACAGCTTACGCAGGTAGTTGAGTTCAAACTGGTTACGCGCTTCAACAAAGGTCGGCAGCGCGGTGTTCTCCCCTTCCAGCGCCTGCTCCACCAGCGCGTCGCTGATCACCGGCGAAGAGGTCAACGCCACGCACTGCTCAATCACGTTAACCAACTGACGCACGTTACCAGGCCAACTGGCGGTCATTAACCGTTTCATGGCATCGGTCGAAAAGGCGCGCACGAACGGTTTGTGTCGTTCAGCTGACTGGCGCAGCAGATGGTTTGCCAGCAGCGGAATATCTTCCGTACGCTCGGCCAGCGCCGGGATCTTCAGGCTCACCACGTTGAGGCGATAGTACAAATCTTCGCGAAATTCCCCCCGAGCCATCGCTTTGGGTAAATCACGGTGGGTCGCAGAAACGATCCGCACATCAATATCGATATCGCGGTTACTGCCCAGCGGCCTGACTTTTCGCTCCTGCAATACACGTAGCAATTTAACCTGCAACGGCGCGGGCATATCGCCAATCTCATCGAGAAACAGGGTCCCGCCTTCCGCGGCCTGAAATAGCCCTTCACGATTGCTCACCGCGCCGGTAAAGGCGCCGCGCGCATGACCAAACAGCTCAGACTCCAGCAGTTGTTCCGGCAATGCGCCACAGTTAATGGCAATAAAAGGCTTGTGGCTGCGCGGGCTGGCGTTATGAATGGCCTGGGCAAAAACTTCTTTCCCGGTTCCGCTTTGGCCGTTGATCAATACGCTTACGTCCGATTGTGCCACCATGCGCGCCTGTTCCAGCAGACGCAGCATCAGTGGGCTGCGGGTGACGATGGACTCACGCCAGCTGTCATCAGCGGCAGGCGCAGACTGTTCCAACGCCCCGTCGATCGCATGGTATAACGCGTCTTTATCGACTGGCTTAGTGAGAAAGCTGAACACCCCTTGCTGGGTCGCCGCAACGGCGTCGGGGATGGAACCGTGAGCGGTGAGGATAATAACCGGCATTCCCGGCTGCACTTTCTGGATTTCAGTAAACAGCTGCATGCCGTCCATTTCATCCATGCGCAGATCGCTAATAACCAGATCCACTTTTTCACGGTTCAGCACTCGTAGCCCTTCCTGCCCGCTTTCTGCGGTTACGACGCTGTAGCCTTCGCTGGTCAGGCGCATTCCAAGTAATTTCAACAGGCCGGGATCGTCATCCACCAGCAGCAGATGCGCGGGCTTACGGCTTATCATGGCGTGACCTCATCGGCAGACGGCGCTGCGCCTTCCTCGTTATCAGGTGGGGTGAGTTTATCGTTCCCGTGCGGCGCATCAGGGTTGTAACTACCGGCAGGTTTGCGCGTGGAAAGCTGGCGTTCAATATCGGTCAGATTCTCCAGCTTGCGGGTCGTGAGATCGAGCTGAGACTGCAAATGTTGCTGCTGCTGACGTAGCGTATCAAGATCGCTGTCTGACGCCTGCTGAAGCTTGCTGTAGCGCATACGCTCTTCGGCCAGTTGCAACTGCAACGTCTGACTGCTGCGCCAGACCTGATACAGCGGGCGTACCTGTGGCGGAATTTGCGGGCTTAATGCGTCGAGGCGCGTAACCGTCTCCCGCCTTTCAGGCGGCGTAATGTTGGCGTTATCAAGCAGGATCCCGCGCCTGAAAGCCCCCTGCCAGGTATCAGGCATCATCGTGCTGGCTTCACTACGCGCCTGTACCGGCATCAGGCGATTGGCGCAATCCATCGCCCGCAGCCAGTACAGCGGATTGGTCTCTGTGGGCTGACCAGACAGCGACCAGATATCGCTACAGTCGGTAGCAAGGTAGTCCGCCAGTTGATGAGGCGGAATTTTCTCCTGCGAGGGGTCGCCGATAATATGATTCACCGCGTTCGGGACGCAGCCTACCAGCGCCAGACACGGCAGGCTTGCGAGGATGACGCGACGGAAAAAATGTCGTTTAAGCATTCGGACAACAACGTATGGCATACTCACCAGACTTAGGTTTATTTTAGTGATTTTTCGCTGCAGATAGCGGCAGTTCTATGCGAAAACAAACGTTTTGCGCATGCTCATCAACCAGATACAGTTTGCCCCGCATACGGCGGATGCAATCTCTGGCAATGCTCAGCCCCAACCCGCTTCCTTTTACCGCCCCTTTTCGCTGATGGCTACCCTGGAAAAAAGGCTCGAAGATCATGGTCTGTTCTGCTTCTGGAATCGGTGTGCCGGTATTCATTACATCAATGTATACCATTGAGCCATGCAAACTGCTGCGGATCCAAATGTTACCGGATTCAGCGCCATAGTGCACCGCATTGGAATAAAGATTGTCCAGCACGCTCATCAATAGCATCGGTTCTGCCAGGCAGGCGTTCACCGCAAGCGCAACATCAGTATGTATCATTTTGGCGCGAGCGGGCAGGCTATGTGCAGAAACGACACTTTCCACCAGCGGCGCGATTTCCACTCGTTCAAGCTCAACCTCGTCATCCGCCAGCTTGCGGTTGTAATCGAGCAGTTGCTCAATCAGTTTTTGCAGGTTGCGGCTACTGTCATCGAGAATACCGACCACCTCTTTTTGCTCTGGCGTTAACGGCCCAACGACCTGATCGGCTAACAGCTCGGTACCTTCGCGCATGCTCGCCAGAGGCGTTTTCAGCTCATGAGACAGGTGGCGTAAAAACTGATGTCGTTGTGACTCCAGCCAGGAGAGACGTTCGCTCAGCCAGATAATGCGCTGGCCCACGGACCGCAGCTCCCGGGGTCCCGTAAATAATACGCTATCGCCCAGCGAGCGCCCTTCCCCCAGACGATTGATCATTTTTTCTATGCCCTTCACCGGACCGATTATCATGCGGGTAAACAGCAACACCATCGCCAGGCTGACAAGAAACAGCACCAGCGCCTGCCAGCCAAAGAACTGCCCACGTTCGGCTATTTCCTGCTGTAGCTGCTGCCCGCGAGAAAAGACGACCGTGCGCGTCGCTTGTACCATTTCAGTATTGGCACTGGCGAAAGCGTCCAGCCGCGCCGCCGCCACGCTATCAGGACCACTGTTGGTGCACTGTAACTGCGCGAGATCGTTGAGGTCCTGACGCAGTGCCTGATAAAGCTTGGTATCCGGCAACACGCCCGCATGCGCATCCAGCATGTCGCTGTAGCGTTTACGTTGGCTCTGGTAAACCTTAGCCAGCGTCGGGTCATCAAGCACACAGTATTGCCGGTAGCTACGCTCCATCTCCAGCGCGGCATTGGTCATCGCTTCGCTGCGTCTGGCGTCAATCAGCGTGGTTTGGTTCGTCAGCGCCGCCTGCGCGCTCAGGGCATTCAGACTTTGCCACGCCTGCCAGGCCAAAACTAACAACGGCAGCAGGATAAGCAAAAATGCCAACGTAACCAATTGACGTAAAGATCGGGGGAAAACAGACCAGCGCTTCAAGGCGTTACTCTCAATGGACAGGAATTAGGTTGATGCTAACTGAGGGGAACGTCAGATACAACAAAGCCGGGATTAACCCGGCTTTGTTGTGGAATAAGGCGGTGCCTAACTCGACGTTTCGCCCGAAGGTTGATATGAGCGATGCTAATATCAGATGTTGGACGGCAGGCACCTTGTTGTGCGTCATTCGAAGTTTATGTAGCACGTCCCGAAGGGGCTGACATAAGAAGGTGAATGAGCCACTGGGTTATATTATGCAGCATCTGTGCCAATATTCAAAACACTTTATTAACACAATGATAAATATAGAAAATGTTCTTATTCATATGAAAAATGATTTTGGCTATTTTTCACCCTTACCGTCTCCAATCAGCAACACTTGCAGCACTTAAAAATAAAGTCATTGCAAATCATATGATTAAGTGTCTCTTTTTGACGACAACGTCACCCCACCTATGTCGGGATTTCCCGACACTTAAACGCATTGTCGGATAGCGGCATACAAAATGACAGACAAAAAAAAGCCCCTCACGCAGAGGGGCTTAAAGGTTATCGAGCTGATTACCCGAGCTGTTTACGCGCGTTGCGGAAGATACGCATCCACGGGCTGTCCTCGCCCCAGTTTTCCGGGTGCCAAGAGTTGCTCACGGTACGGAATACGCGTTCCGGGTGCGGCATCATAATGGTGACGCGACCATTTTCAGTAGTAACGGCAGTAATTCCGTTCGGCGAACCGTTCGGGTTAGCCGGGTAGGTCTCGGTCACCTTACCGAAGTTATCAACGTAGCGCAGCGCCACCAGTCCCTTACTCTCCAGCGCGGCCAAATGCGCGCCGTCACGCACTTCCACACGGCCTTCACCGTGAGAAACGGCAATCGGCATCATCGAACCAACCATATCGGCAAGCAGTAAAGACGGGCTTTGTGTCACTTCGACCAGGCTGAAGCGGGCTTCAAAACGATCGGAGTGGTTACGCACAAAGCGCGGCCACAGCTCGCTTCCCGGGATCAGTTCACGCAGGTTAGACATCATCTGGCAACCGTTACACACCCCGAGTGCCAGCGTTTGCGGGCGATGGAAGAAGGTTTCGAACTCATCACGGACGCGGTTGTTGAACAGAATCGACTTCGCCCAGCCTTCCCCTGCGCCGAGCACATCGCCGTAAGAGAAACCGCCACAGGCTACCAGCGCCTGGAAGTTACCCAGACCGATGCGTCCGCCCAGCAGGTCGCTCATATGCACATCGATGGAGTCAAAGCCCGCACGGTGGAAGGCAGCCGCCATTTCGACGTGGGAGTTCACACCCTGCTCGCGCAGCACGGCCACTTTTGGACGCGCGCCGGTAGCGATGTACGGGGCGGCAACATCTTCGTTGATATCAAACGACAGTTTAACGTTGAGGCCAGGATCGGCATCGTTAGTTTTCGCGTCGTGTTCCTGATCGGCACACTCCGGGTTGTCGCGCAGACGCTGCATCTGCCAGGTGGTTTCCGCCCACCACATGCGCAGCGTGGTGCGGCTTTCGCTGAACACCGGCTGACCGTTGGCGCTCAGGGTGAAACGGTCACCCGTTACCGCCTGGCCGAGATAGTGCACGCAATCTGCCAGGCCATGTTGTGCCAGCAACACCTCAACCGCTTCACGGTCAGCAGCGCGAACCTGGATCACTGCGCCCAGCTCTTCATTAAACAGCGCCGCCAGACGATCGTCACCCAACGAGTGGATATCAGCGTCAATACCGCAGTGACCGGTGAAGGCCATTTCCGCCAGCGTAACCAGCAGTCCGCCGTCGGAACGGTCATGGTAGGCCAGCAGCTTACGCTGCGCGACCAGCGCCTGAATGGCGTCGTAGAAGCCTTTCAGTTGCTCAACGTTACGCACGTCGGCAGGCTTGTCGCCCAGTTGACGATAAACCTGTGCCAGCGCCGTCGCGCCCAGCGCGTTGTGACCAAGACCGAGGTCAATCAGCAGCAGGGCGTTGTCTTCAGTAGAGAGCAGTGGGGTTATCGTGTGGCGCACGTCTTCCACGCGGGCAAAGGCGGTGATCACCAGCGACAGCGGCGAAGTCATTTCACGCTGCTCATTACCTTCCTGCCAGCGGGTTTTCATCGACATAGAGTCTTTGCCCACCGGAATAGTCAGGCCAAGCGCCGGACATAATTCTTCCCCAACGGCTTTTACCGCTTCGTACAGCCCGGCATCTTCACCGGGGTGACCCGCAGCCGCCATCCAGTTGGCCGACAGTTTAATGCGTTTGATATCGCCAATCTGCGTTGCCGCAATGTTAGTCAGCGCTTCACCTACCGCCAGACGCGCAGAAGCCGAGAAATCCAGTAGCGCAACTGGCGCACGCTCACCGATAGACATCGCTTCACCGTAGTAGCTATCCAGGCTTGCGGTGGTGACCGCGCAGTTGGCTACCGGGATCTGCCACGGACCAACCATCTGGTCACGCGCCACCATGCCGGTAACGGTACGGTCGCCGATCGTCACGAGGAACGTTTTCTCAGCGACAGTCGGCAGATGCAGCACGCGGTTAACCGCATCTGCAATCGAGATTTCGCCACGATTCAGGGCGTCGCCTTTGGCTTTCAGCGTCTGCACATCGCGGGTCATTTTCGGGGTTTTACCCAGCAGCACATCAAGCGGCATGTCGATCGGCTGGTTATCGAAGTGGCTGTCGCTCAGTGTGAGATGCTGTTCTTCAGTGGCCTCACCGATCACCGCATACGGCGCGCGCTCGCGCTTACACAGTTCGTCAAACAGCGGTAGCTGGTCAGCGGCAACCGCCAGCACATAACGCTCCTGGGATTCGTTACACCAGATTTCCAGCGGGCTCATACCCGGCTCGTCGCTAAGGATATCGCGCAGCTGGAACTTACCGCCGCGACCGCCATCGCTTACCAACTCCGGCATGGCGTTAGACAGACCGCCTGCGCCAACGTCATGGATAAACAGGATCGGGTTCGCATCGCCCATCTGCCAGCAGCGGTCGATAACTTCCTGGCAACGACGTTCCATTTCCGGGTTGTCGCGTTGTACCGAAGCGAAATCAAGATCGGCATCAGACTGGCCGGAAGCCATAGAGGAGGCCGCCCCGCCGCCAAGCCCGATGTTCATCGCCGGGCCGCCGAGGACGATCAGCTTGGCGCCAACGACGATCTCACCTTTTTGCACATGATCGGCACGGATGTTACCGATCCCCCCCGCCAGCATGATCGGTTTATGGTAACCGCGTAGCTCTTCGCCGTTGTGGCTGTTGACCTTTTCTTCGTAGGTTCGGAAGTAGCCGGTCAGCGCCGGACGACCGAATTCGTTGTTAAATGCCGCGCCGCCCAACGGACCTTCGGTCATGATATCGAGCGCGGTAACAATACGGTCCGGCTTACCAAAGTCTTCTTCCCACGGCTGTTCAAAGCCAGGAATACGCAGGTTGGAAACGGAGAAGCCCACCAGCCCGGCTTTCGGTTTTGCACCACGACCGGTTGCACCCTCGTCGCGGATTTCGCCGCCGGAGCCGGTAGCCGCGCCCGGCCACGGAGAGATAGCCGTCGGGTGGTTGTGGGTTTCAACCTTCATCAGGATGTGGGCTGGCTCCTGATGGAAATCGTAGCGGCCGGTTTTGTGGTCGGCAAAGTAGCGGCCCACTTCAGAACCTTCCATTACCGCGGCGTTGTCTTTATAAGCAGACAGCACGTGGTCCGGCGTGGTTTCGAAAGTGTTTTTAATCATCTTGAACAGCGACTTGGGCTGCTGTTTACCGTCGATAACCCAGTCGGCGTTAAAAATTTTGTGGCGGCAGTGCTCGGAGTTAGCCTGCGCAAACATGTACAGTTCAATGTCGTTCGGGTTGCGTCCCAGTTTGGTAAACGCATCCTGCAGATAGTCGATTTCGTCTTCCGCCAGCGCCAGACCGAGACGCAGGTTAGCGTCGATCAGCGCCTGGCGTCCCTCACCCAGCAGATCAACACTGGAGACCGGCGCAGGCTGGTGATGGACAAACAGTTTTTCGGCATCGTTCAGCGCAGAGAAAACCGTTTCCATCATGCGGTCGTGCAGTTCGTCGGCAACCATCTGCCACTGCTCAGCGGTCAGCGTAGAGGCTTCTACATACCAGGCAATGCCACGTTCCAGACGGCTAATCTGTTGCAGGCCGCAGTTGTGGGCAATATCAGTCGCTTTAGAAGACCACGGGGAGATGGTGCCAGGGCGAGGCGTAACCAGCAGCAGTTTGCCTTCAGGGGCATGGCTGTGAAGAGCAGGACCATATTTCAGCAGGCGTACAAGCTGGGCGTGCTCATCCTCATTCAACGGTGCATTCAGATCGGCAAAATGGACGTACTCGGCGTAAATATTGTGGACCTGGAGGTTGGCAGCCTGAAAACGTGCCAGCAGTTTGTTAATACGGAATGCAGACAGTGCAGGTGAACCACGCAGAATTTCCATCATAAGTCTCTCGTCTTCTAAGCTTTCGGTGTGCCCAAGTGGGGGAAACGGGCGTCATTATAAAGAATCTACCGCGCCGACGAAACCGTTTGCGTCGAAATAAAATCACGACCGTCTCTTATCATCAAATGCGGTCTGGTTTCTGAATAAGTTGCCAACTGACGCAAGTTTAAGCAAAATGCCGCTCATTAATGACGACTTCACTTCTTAATCATCACCACAGCAGGCAGAGACAACGTACGGTTCAGAGAATTAACTAATTGAAAAAATTAAAGATTAATTATCTGTTCATCGGCATATTAACGCTGTTGTTGGCAGCGGCCCTCTGGCCATCTATTCCCTGGTTCGGTAAAGCCGAAAATCGTATCGCCGCCATTCAGTCGCGGGGAGAACTGCGCGTCAGTACCCTCGACTCGCCGTTAACTTACGCGACCCTCAACGGCAAGAAATTCGGCCTGGATTATGAACTGACTCAGGCGTTCGCCAACTACCTGGGCGTGAAGTTAAAAGTCACCGTGCGCCAGAACATCAGCCAGCTTTTTGACGACCTGGATAACGGCCATGCCGATCTGTTAGCCGCAGGCCTGGTATATAACAGCGAGCGGGTGAAAAATTACCAGCCCGGCCCAACCTACTATTCGGTTTCACAACAGTTGGTGTATCGGGTTGGGCAATACCGCCCGCGCACTCTTGCCACTGTGAACGAAAATCAGCTGACCATCGCCCCGGGACACGTGGTGGTTAACGATCTCCAGTTACTTAAAGAGAATAAATTTCCCGATCTGAGCTGGAAGGTGGATGACAAAAAGGGCACTACTGAACTGCTTGATGATGTTATCGCCGGGAAGCTGGATTACACCATTGCCGATTCCGTCGCCATCAGCTTATACCAGCGCGTACATCCTGAACTGGCCGTAGCGCTGGACGTATCTGACGAACAGCCGGTGACCTGGTTTAGTCGCCTGGACGATGACAACACGCTGTCTGCCGCCCTGTTGGATTTTTTTAACACCATGAATGAAGACGGCTCTCTGGCGCGACTAGAAGAAAAGTATCTCGGACATGGCGATGATTTTGACTATGTTGATACCCGCACCTTTTTACGCGCCGTAGACAGCGTATTGCCGGACCTTAAGCCGCTGTTTGAGAAATATGCGCAGGAGATAGACTGGCGACTGCTCGCCGCAATCTCTTATCAGGAGTCACACTGGGACGCGCAGGCCACTTCCCCGACCGGCGTACGCGGGTTGATGATGCTGACCAAAAATACCGCTCAAAGTCTCGGACTGACTGACCGCACCGATGCCGAACAAAGCATCAGCGGCGGCGCACGGTATTTGCAGGATATGATGAGTAAAGTGCCCGATACCGTCCCCGAAGGGGAACGCATCTGGTTTGCGCTCGCAGCCTACAACATGGGTTATGCGCACATGCTGGATGCACGGGCGCTGACAGTGAAAACCAAAGGCAATCCGAACAGCTGGTCCGACGTAAAACAGCGTCTGCCACTGCTCAGCCAAAAGCCGTATTACAACAAGCTGACCTATGGTTATGCGCGAGGCCACGAAGCCTACGCTTATGTAGAAAATATCCGTAAGTACCAGATTAGCCTGGTGGGGTATCTGCAGGAGAAAGAAAAACGGGCGCTTGAAACGCAGCAACTGGCGCAGGATTACCCGGCGGTGACGCCGGCAGAGCTAATAGGTAAAAATGAATTGCCGCTTTCGGCGTTTTTGTCTCAGACGTCGTCAAATTACCTGTCGCACTCCCCTTCCCTGCTGTTTTCACCGCAGAAAAAAGAGGGCAAGTAGCCTCGGAAGCCTGATAAGCGCAGCGTCATCAGGCAATCAGACCGGCATTTACAAATTGGCGTTTTTTTTCAGCGCTTTGATTTCCTGACGACGCATGCGAAAGAAATCACTGAGCAACGTGGCGCATTCATCTCGTAGCACCCCTTCGGTCACCTCCACCCGATGATTCATTCCAGGGTGATGCAGTACATCCATTAATGACCCGGCTGCCCCCGTTTTCGCATCGCGCGCGCCAAAAACGACCTGGCCGATACGGCTGTGCACCATCGCGCCTGCGCACATCACACACGGCTCCAGAGTGACATACAGCGTGGTATCCAACAGACGGTAGTTTTGCAGCACCAGGCCGCCCTGACGCAGCGCCATAATTTCAGCGTGGGCAGTCGGATCATGGTGACCAATCGGACGGTTCCAGCCTTCGCCAATCACGCGGTTGTTATGTACCAATACCGCGCCCACCGGGACTTCACGCTCATCCCAGGCGCGCTTAGCCAGCGTTAAAGCATGACGCATCCAGTATTCGTGGCTAAATTCAACTTCAGACAAAGGGGGTAACTCCAGTAATCAAAGCGGGCGCATTATACACAGACGCTATCGTTTACTCTATTCGAGTTGTTGCAGCTCTCCGCGCGGCGTGACGCGCCAGCGATGCTGGCAAAAAGAGAGCAGAGGATTGTCCTGATTACTGTCGCTGTAGCCACTGTAAAGCTGAAGCGGCGCACCAATGTGGCGTTCCAGTTGCGTCACTTTCTCATGGCCCAGACAGCGCAGAGGCAGCACCCACCCGCCGAATCCCCGCGCCATTTTACTGGCGATCAGATTGACACGCGGTAGCCACGGCGTGTCGAAGTACACCTGCTCGACCAGCGACTGCGGGGAGCCAGTAATAAGCCAGATTTCGGCGTCAGAGCTTAACAGGTAGGTTGTCAGCCGCTGCTGCACGAGCGGAAAGGCCGTCACGTTACTGCGAAACCAGCGCACAAAGTCAGCCTGATGCCCTTTCAGACGCGCCTCGCTACGACCAAAAGTGCATCCCCACAACAGCAGGCTCATTGGCCAGCGGGCGGCGCGCCCTTGTATCAGCAGCGCCAGCGCAATCACCGGTAGCAGAGGCAGCACAAGCAACGCGTTCAGCGGCTGGCGACGCAGCAGATAACGTATAAAGCTACCGAACATATCCTGCTGATGTAACGTGCCATCCAAATCAAAAAAAACAACGCGGCGCTGGTGATTGGTCAAACCTTATTCCTCTGGATCGTTGAACCCCAATAGCCAGGTAAACAGGAACCCGGCGATAACTGCTACCAGATAGCCTAACAGATAGAACATCACTTTTCCGGCAACAATCGTCAGTGCCAGCGGCAAACCGGAGATGCCAAAGGTGATAACCGTCGCCACCTTCCAGTAGCTAATCAGCGCCCCGCCTACCGCTCCGCCAAGGCAGGCACCGATAAACGGTTTACCCAACGGCAGCGTGACGCCAAAAATAAGCGGCTCGCCAATGCCCAGCAGCCCGACCGGCAGCGCTCCTTTGATCACTTTCTTTAGCCGCGCATTGCGGGTTTTCATCAACACCGCTATCGCAGCCCCTACTTGTCCAACGCCTGCCATCGCCAGGATAGGAAAGAGCGCGTTATAACCGTGCGCCTGTACCAGCTCAACGTGGATGGGCACCAACCCTTGATGAAGTCCGGTGAGCACCAATGGCAGGAAAGTTCCCGCCAGTATGGCACCAACCAGGAAACCGCCGCGGTCGATAGCCCAGGATGCGCCGTGAGCGATAGATTCAGAAATCCAGCCTCCAAGCGGTTGTAGCGCCACAATCGCGATAGCCCCGGTAATGATGGTGGTCAGCAGCGGGTTAAGTATAAGCTCCAGCGATTCCGGCAACAGCTCGCGGAATTTGCGCTCGATCCAACACATCAGCGCAACCACCAGCAGCACTGCGATCACCCCGCCGCGCCCCGGCTGCAACGCTTCGCCAAACAGGGTAATCTGCGCCAGCTGCGGACTGGAGAGGATCCCCGCCATCACCCCGCCCATCGCCAGAGAGCCGCCGAAGACTTTGGCGGTATTCACCCCAACCAGAATATTCATGATGGCAAACACGGCGCTGCCAAATATGCCCATCAGCCCCAGCATATTCGGATAATGGGTCGCAAAATCCCCCACGATATCCGGTCGCTTAAGGATGTTTATAATGCCGGTGATCAAACCGGAGGCGATAAACGCAGGAATAAGAGGGATAAAGACGTTCGCCAGCTTGCGCAGCGCATCGCTCATTGGCGCTTTGTACTTCGCTTTGGCCTCTGATTTGGTGCGCTCGATATTATTCACATCTGCACGCTCGCCGCCACCGGCAATCAGGGAGCGCATGGCATCCACCACCTTGGCAGCTTTACCGGGGCCGACGATTATCTGATGCTGCGCGCCCTGCTTCACGTAACCGCTAACACCGGGCAGTTGCCTGAGACGGGGAATATCAATCTGACCGTCATCCTGAACTTCCACCCTGACGCGGGTCATACAATTTTCCAGGCGCAGAATAT
Organism: Citrobacter sp. L55; assembly: GCF_002850715.1. Taxonomy (NCBI): domain Bacteria; kingdom Pseudomonadati; phylum Pseudomonadota; class Gammaproteobacteria; order Enterobacterales; family Enterobacteriaceae; genus Citrobacter; species Citrobacter sp. L55. The sequence goes on from NZ_KZ559400.1 coordinate 586,253, forward strand.
TTTGCTCTCCGCCTACGCCCAGCAGAATGTCGCTGGCCAGCACCGCCGTCTTATCCATATACACCTCTTAGTGTTCTAACGCCGCGCGTAAAAAACCCTGGTGAGCGGCAAGCTTTTCGCGGGCGGTAGCGGCATCCAGGCCGGTGAGCGCCATTAAAATCGCTGGCTTAACATCAAAATCAGTCTGCTTTAGCAGCGCTTGCGCCTGTTCACGCGCAATGCCGGTGGCTTCAACCACCATACGGCACGCCCGATCGACCAGTTTGACGTTGGTTGCCTGCATATCCACCATCAGGTTCTGGTACACCTTGCCAAATTTCACCATCGCACCGGTGGAGATCATATTGAGCACCAATTTTTGCGCGGTGCCGGATTTCAGTCGTGTTGACCCGGTCAACGCCTCCGGTCCCACCACCGGGGAGATTGCAATATCCGCTTCATGCGCGACAGGAGAATCCGGATTGCAGGAAATAGCCGCCGTCGTACAACCCACCGAACGCGCATATTTCAGCCCGCCAATCACATACGGCGTGCGACCTGAAGCCGCCAGACCAACCACCAGATCCTGTGCGGTAAGGTTGAGTGCGCGCAGATCATCCTCGCCTAACTGCGGGTTATCTTCCGCGCCTTCTACCGCCTTGAGCAGCGCGCCCGGCCCCCCGGCAATCAGCCCAACCACCAGACCATGCGGTACACCGAAGGTCGGTGGGCACTCAGACGCGTCCAGCACTCCAAGACGTCCGCTGGTCCCTGCGCCCATGTAAATAATGCGTCCACCGGCTTTTAACGCGTTGGCTGCCGCATCGACCGCACACGCAACTTGAGGCAGAGTTGCTTTTACTGCTTCCGCTACCAGCGTATCCTGTTGATTAAATCGATGAACCAACTCCAACGTTGAGAGCGCATCCAGATCCATGGTCTGTGGATTGCGGGTTTCTGAAACTAATGCACCGAGATTCATTTTTTGTTCCTTAGGAATTTTTAATTCATAATAATCTGTCATAATGGAATATTATATTCATCCAGGCGAGTGAAATTTTGTTTTGCAATCGCCATCACGTTTTCGCCAGGAGACAGCATGAACTGTTTAATTCGCATTCGTCAGCGTTACCCGGACCTCGCGCAAAGCGATAAAAAACTTGCGGATTATCTTCTTGCTCAGCCGGATACCGCGCGTCATCTCAGCTCACAGCAGCTGGCCTTTGAAGCAGGCGTCAGCCAGTCCAGCGTGGTGAAGTTCGCGCAAAAGATGGGCTTTAAAGGGTTTCCGGCGCTGAAACTGGCGATTAGCGAAGCGTTGGCCAGCAATCCCAACCCTCATTCCATTCCGGTGCATAATCAGATTCGCGGTGACGACCCCATGCGTATGGTGGGCGAAAAACTGATTAAAGAGAACGTGGCGGCGATGCATGCGACGCTGGACGTCAACAGCGAAGAGAAACTGATAGAGAGCGTCACGATGCTGCGCTCAGCCCGGCGCATTATCCTGACCGGGATTGGCGCATCGGGTCTGGTAGCGCAGAATTTTGCCTGGAAACTGCTAAAGATTGGGTTTAACGCGGTGGTTGAACGCGATATGCACGCCCTGCTGGCGGCGGTGCAGGCGCTTTCACCCAACGATCTGCTGCTGGCCATTTCGTATACCGGAGAACGCCGCGAACTCAACCTGGCTGCGGATGAAACGTTGCGCGCCGGAGCCAAAATTCTCGCCATCACCGGATTTACACCTAACGCCCTGCAACAGCGCGCAACTCATTGTCTGTACACGATTGCTGAAGAACAGGCCACGCGCAGCGCAGCGATTTCCTCTACCCATGCGCAAATGATGCTCACTGATTTACTGTTTATGGCGCTGGTGCAGCAAGATCTGGAGCATGCCCCGGAACGCATTCGCCACAGCGAAGCACTGGTAAAAAAACTGGTCTGAGCAAAGAATGCGCGTATAATGCCCGCCCGATTTGTGATGTTTTGAGAGTTTCCTGATGGCCCTGTTAATCACTAAAAAGTGTATCAATTGCGATATGTGCGAGCCCGAATGCCCGAATGAGGCGATTTCGATGGGTGACAGCATTTACGAGATTAACAGCGACAAGTGTACGGAATGCGTAGGCCATTACGACACGCCAACCTGCCAGAAGGTGTGCCCGATCCCCAATACTATTTTGAAAGATCCGGCACATGTCGAAACGGAAGAGCAGCTGTGGGATAAGTTTGTACTGATGCACCACGCCGATAAGCTGTAACGTTGCCTGATGACGCTATGCTTATCAGGCCGACAAAACGTTAGCTCTCGATAATCACCGTGGCGCAGGCGTAGTGACGCTCATCGGCCAGCGTCACATGCATATGTGCGACGCCGAGTTTTTCCGCCAGTTTTAACGCCTCCCCCCATAACCGCAGACGCGGCTTACCGAGTTCGTCGTTAAAGACTTCAAACTGATTAAACGCCAGACCGTTGCGAATACCGGTACCCAAGGCTTTTGCTGCCGCCTCTTTGACCGCAAAACGCTTCGCCAGAAAGCGCACCGGTTGCTGATGCGTCTCCCAGATTGCCCATTCGTTGTCGCTGAGCACGCGTCTTGCCAGACGGTCGCCGGAACGGGAGATCACCGCTTCGATGCGGGCAATCTCCACGATATCCGTACCTAATCCCAGAATAGCCATTAGCCACGCGCTTCCAGCATCAGGCGCTTCATTTCGACTACTGCATCTTTCAGACCGCTCATCACCGCGCGGCCGATAATGGCATGGCCAATGTTCAACTCGTGCATTTCCGGGATCCGGGCGATGGCTTTAACGTTGTGGTACGTCAGGCCGTGCCCCGCATTCACCTTCAGACCAAGGCTGGCGGCAAAGGTCGCCGCTTTGGCGATACGCGCCAATTCGCTGGCCTGTTCAGCGTCGGTTTTCGCATCGGCGTAACAGCCGGTGTGAATTTCGATGTACGGCGCGCCGACTTCAGCAGCGGCCTTAATCTGTTCGTCATCAGCATCGATAAACAGCGAAACCAGAATGCCTGCGTCCGCCAGGCGTTTGCAGGCATCACGCATCTTGTCACGCTGACCCGCGACATCCAGGCCACCTTCAGTCGTCACTTCCTGACGTTTTTCCGGCACCAGGCAGCAAAAATGCGGCTTAGTCTCAACGGCAATCGCCAGCATCTCTTCGGTTACCGCCATTTCCAGATTCATACGCGTATCCAGCGTCTGGCGCAAAATGCGCACGTCGCGATCGGTAATATGGCGACGGTCTTCACGCAAGTGCACGGTAATGCCGTCTGCGCCCGCCTGCTCAACGATAAACGCCGCCTGAACCGGGTCAGGGTATGCGGTGCCGCGTGCATTACGTAAAGTGGCAATGTGGTCAATGTTGACGCCTAACAGTAATTCGGCCATGGCAATCCATCCTCGTAATCATTTTTTGTTTTTACTGCGCGTTTTGGCATAAATTGCCGGAACAGTTCCCGGCTTTTTAACGGCTTACCACCAAGATACGGCTTTAACGCCATGCGGGTAAAGCGTTTCGCGGCGCGAAGCGTATCAGCATCCGGAAATTCCCGCGATTCGAGTGCTTTCAGATGGCGTCCGGTAAAGGTGGCGTTATCAATCACTACGCTTGCGATAAACCCTTTTTCTTCCCGGTAACGATAGGTCATGGTGTCGTCCACCGGCTCGCCACTACCCGCACAGTGGGTAAAATCGACGCCGTACCCCAGATGTCCAAGTAAGGCCAGCTCAAAGCGACGCAGCGCAGGCTCTGGCGAACCCGTCGCGCCAGCCAGCGCCTGAATACAGTTCAGGTAGTCGAAAAAGAGTTCAGAAAAGCGGGTCTCATACTCAAGTACGCGAGAGATAAGCTCGTTGATATACAAGCCACTGTACAGTGTGATACCGCTAAGGGGGAGAGCCAGAGAAACGGCTTCGGCACTGCGTAAGGTTTTGACCTCACCACGTCCACCAAAGCGAAGCAACAACGGAGTAAAAGGCTGGAGCGCGCCTTTGAGATTAGAACGTTTGGAGCGCGCGCCTTTAGCCACCAGGCGCACACGACCCGATTCTTCCGTGAAGACGTCCAGCACGAGACTGGTTTCGCTCCACGGGCGGCTATGCAGGACAAAAGCGCGTTGCCATCCTTCCATCATACCCGCCGTCTTTCAAGCTGCAGGTGTGTTGGCTGCGCCCACTCACCCCAGTCACTCACTTGAGTAAACTCCCGAGGATCTGCGGTCTTGCCGCCTTCCTGCACCTCGAAAGCCATAACCTATGAAAAATTAGACGTCGTCGCCGTAACCGAGGCTACGCAGCGCGCGCTCGTCATCGGCCCAGCCGGATTTCACTTTCACCCACAGCTCAAGGTGAACGGGCGCTTCGAACATCTCCTGCATGTCTTTACGCGCTTCGATGCCGATGGTTTTAATTTTGGCCCCTTTGTTGCCAATAACCATCTTCTTCTGCCCTTCACGTTCAACGAGGATCAGACCGTTAATATCGTAACCACCGCGCTCGTTAGATATAAAGCGCTCAATCTCCACGGTAACGGAGTACGGCAGTTCAGCCCCCAGAAAACGCATCAGCTTTTCACGGATGATTTCAGACGCCATAAAGCGCTGAGAACGGTCGGTGATGTAATCTTCCGGGAAGTGATGAATGGCTTCCGGCAGGTGCTTACGCACGATGCCCGCAACGGTATCAACATTCAGGCCGGTTTCGGCAGAAATCGGGACAATATCAAGGAAGTTCATCTGGCTTGCCAGAAACTGCAGGTGCGGCAGTAAATCGGCTTTTTCCTGAACGTTGTCAACTTTGTTCACAGCCAGAATAACCGGGGCTTTACCGTCGCGCAGCTTGTTGAGCACCATTTCGTCGTCCGGCGTCCAGCGGGTGCCTTCCACAACGAAAATAACCAGTTCAACATCACCAATCGAGCTGCTTGCCGCTTTGTTCATCAGGCGGTTAATCGCCCGTTTTTCTTCCATATGAAGGCCCGGGGTATCAACATAAATTGCCTGATACGCACCTTCGGTATGGATGCCAACAATACGGTGACGTGTTGTCTGAGCCTTACGTGAGGTTATGGAAATCTTCTGCCCAAGCAGATTATTCAACAGGGTGGATTTGCCGACGTTCGGGCGACCGACGATGGCAATAAATCCGCAGTAAGTTTTCTCTTCGCTCATTCCAGCTCCAGTTTTTTCAACGCCTGTTCGGCGGCAGCCTGCTCAGCCTTACGACGGCTCGAACCTGTGCCAACCACCGGTTCACTCAGGCCGCTGACCTGGCAGTGGATAGTAAATTCTTGATCGTGTGCTTCACCACGAACCTGCACCACCAGATAGGACGGTAGCGGCAGGTGGCGACCCTGCAAATATTCCTGCAGGCGCGTTTTCGGATCTTTTTGTTTATCGCCTGGGCTAATTTCATCCAGACGAGTCTGATACCAGTTCAGGATCAGTTGTTCAACGGTTTGAATATCGCTGTCGAGGAAGACGCCGCCGATCAAAGCTTCAACGGTATCTGCCAGGATCGATTCACGACGGAAACCGCCGCTTTTCAGCTCGCCTGGCCCCAAACGTAAACATTCACCGAGGTCAAACTCACGGGCTAATTCAGCCAGCGTATTGCCGCGAACCAGCGTCGCGCGCATGCGACTCATATCACCTTCATCCACACGCGGAAAACGGTGATACAGCGCATTAGCGATAACAAAGCTCAGAATAGAGTCGCCTAAAAATTCTAAACGCTCGTTATGTTTGCTGCTGGCGCTACGGTGAGTTAATGCCTGCTGCAACAGCTCCTGATGATTAAAAGTGTAGCCCAGCTTCCGTTGAAGCCGATTAATTACGATGGGGTTCATGCGATACCAATAAATGAATGCGTCAACAATTCAGCACACGAAACAGACCTGATATACGCATTTCGCTTAGCCATCCCGCTTCGGCTGAATGCATTTATACACAAACCAACGCTGTTTCGTGTGCCGTGGCAACCTGTCGGTGCCAACCTCAAACTTCGGGGGAATATTCTATACACAACGACAAGGGATGTCGTTAGTCTGCGGGAATTTATCCGAGAAATAATTCACGCTGTCGCCATAATGACGACAACGTGAACGATTATCAGCGATTAGTGAATGCCACCAATACGGCTTAAGCGCACACCGGTCGGCCATTCGCCTTCTTGCTTATCGAAACTCATCCAGATAGCGGTTGCTTTACCAACCAGATTCGCTTCCGGCACAAATCCCCAGTAACGGCTGTCCGCGCTGTTGTCACGGTTATCACCCATCATGAAGTAGTGTCCCGGCGGGACGATCCAGGTTGCCAACTGCTGGCCTGGCTGGCGGTAATACATCCCCACCTGATCCTGCGCGATTGGCACGGTCAGAATGCGGTGCGTTACCTCACCCAGCGTTTCTTTACGCTCGGAGAGGCGAATACCGTTATCTTTCGTTTCATTCAGCGGAACCTCAAAGAAGCCGCTGGTCGCTTCACCGCCGTTACGACGCGCAAAAGTCTGCACAAAATCACTTGGCTGAACATCAGAGTACGTTACCGGCAGCGCGTTTTCACACGCCTGACCAGAACTGCATCCTGGCTGAATAGTTACCTCTTTCGCCACCGGATCGTACGTCACTTTGTCTCCCGGTAAACCGACAGCACGTTTGATGTAGTCCAGACGCGGATCTTCCGGGTATTTAAACACCACGATATCACCACGTTTCGGATGGCCGGTTTCGATCAGCGTTTTCTGGTAAATCGGATCTTTAATCCCGTAGGCGAATTTCTCCACCAGGATAAAGTCACCGATAAGCAGTGTCGGCATCATCGAACCAGACGGGATCTGGAACGGCTCATAAATAAATGAACGCACCACCAGCACAATAGCTAAAACCGGGAAAACGGATGCCCCGGTTTCCAGCCAGCCTGGCTTAGGGGCCACTTTTTTCAGCGTTGCTTTATCCAGTGAATCACCTGCAGCAGCTTGCGCTGCTGCCTGACGCTCCCGGCGTTTAGGCGCGAAGATGAATTTATCTACGCACCATAAAATGCCCGTCACCAATGTGGCAATCACCAGAATCAGGGCAAACATGTTCGCCATGCCAACTCCTTAAGATTATTTGCTGTCTTTACCGACATGCAGAATGGCGAGGAAGGCTTCCTGTGGCAGTTCGACGTTACCGATCTGCTTCATGCGCTTTTTACCCTCTTTCTGTTTTTGCAGCAGCTTTTTCTTACGGCTGATATCGCCACCGTAGCATTTCGCCAGAACGTTTTTACGCAGCTGCTTAACCGTTGAACGCGCGATGATGTGCGTACCAATGGCCGCCTGGATCGCGATATCAAACTGCTGGCGAGGGATCAGATCTTTCATCTTCTCGACCAGTTCACGACCACGGCTCTGGGAGTTGTCGCGGTGGGTAATCAGCGCCAGCGCATCGACACGTTCGTTGTTGATGAGAACATCAACGCGCACCATGTCAGACGCCTGGAAACGTTTGAAGTTATAGTCCAGCGACGCATAGCCGCGAGAAGTTGACTTCAGACGGTCGAAGAAGTCGAGTACCACTTCCGCCATCGGAATTTCATAGGTCAGCGCCACCTGGTTACCGTGGTAAACCATGTTGGTCTGTACGCCGCGCTTCTCGATACACAGCGTGATGACGTTACCGAGGTAAGCCTGCGGCAGCAGCATATGACACTCAGCAATCGGCTCACGCAGTTCGTAAATGTTGTTCAACGGCGGCAGCTTGGACGGGCTATCGACGTAGATCGTCTCTTTCGCCGTGGTTTCGACTTCGTAGACTACGGTCGGCGCGGTAGTGATCAGATCCAGATCGTATTCACGTTCCAGACGTTCCTGAATGATCTCCATGTGCAGCAGACCGAGGAAGCCACAGCGGAAGCCGAAGCCCAGCGCGGTTGAGCTTTCCGGTTCATAGAACAGGGAGGCGTCGTTGAGGCTCAGCTTGCCGAGCGCGTCACGGAAGTTTTCGTAGTCGTCAGAGCTCACCGGGAACAGACCGGCGTAAACCTGCGGCTTCACTTTTTTAAAGCCTGGCAGCGGCTTGTCCGCCGGGTTACGCGCCTGCGTCAGGGTATCGCCAACCGGTGCGCCCAGGATGTCTTTAATCGCACAAACCAACCAACCCACCTCGCCGCATTTCAGCTCGGTACGGTCAACCTGTTTTGGCGTGAAGATGCCCAGACGGTCAGCGTTATAGACCTGACCGGTGCTCATCACTTTAATTTTGTCGCCTTTACGCATGGTGCCGTTTTTAATACGCACCAGTGACACGACGCCCAGGTAGTTATCGAACCAGGAGTCGATGATTAGCGCCTGTAACGGACCTTCCGGGTCGCCTTCCGGCGGCGGGATGTCGCGCACCAGACGTTCAAGAACGTCAGTGACGCCAACGCCGGTTTTCGCCGAACAGCGAACGGCATCCGTCGCATCGATACCGACGATATCTTCGATCTCTTCCGCCACACGCTCAGGATCGGCGGCTGGCAGGTCAATTTTGTTCAGTACCGGCACCACTTCCAGATCCATTTCCATGGCGGTATAGCAGTTAGCCAGGGTCTGTGCTTCGACGCCCTGTCCGGCATCAACCACCAGCAGTGCGCCTTCACAGGCGGCAAGCGAGCGGGAAACTTCATACGAGAAGTCAACGTGGCCCGGGGTGTCGATAAAGTTAAGCTGATAGGTTTCACCATCAGATGCTTTGAAATCGAGCGTCACGCTCTGCGCTTTGATAGTAATACCGCGCTCACGCTCAAGATCCATCGAGTCGAGAACCTGCGCTTCCATTTCACGGTCAGACAGGCCACCGCAGATCTGGATAATACGGTCAGACAGCGTCGATTTACCGTGGTCGATGTGAGCTATGATTGAAAAGTTACGTATGTTCTTCATATAGTGTAATTATTGTGCCTTACGCCCGCCTGAGCAGGCTCTGAGAAGTCGCTGATCTGAGCTTAACGTCTGTTTAAGTGAAACGCCGCATTCTACACTACAACGCTGAGGCGAGGAAATGTTCATAGAGCAAGGATAGCGGGAACTGGAAACAACTTTGCAAAGTCGGTGAAACTTTTGCCGGATGGCGACACAAGCGCCATCAGGCAAAGCTATCACTGATGGGTTTCGACTCGAATGAGATCGGGTGGAAGAGCAACGTTCAGAATGACCGGCTGCCAGGCTTCGCGCTCAGCAAGCTTACGAGAGTATCCACGGGCAATCAGGAATCCGCCCACGCCCCCCAGCACGGCACCGCTTAATGCCGCAAGGTCGGAACCAAACAGCACCTGGAATAGCGCCGCGAAGAGAAAGAGCCCCGCCAACGGAGACATGTAGACCAACATCGCTGAACCCAGCAGGCTACCCTCGGCGATACCCAGTTCAACTTTTTGACCGGGCGCTAAGGGTTCGTCGCTGGGCACCACGATGGTATGCGTGGTCTGCGGCCCAAGTTTGTTCAGCACGCGGCTCCCGCATCCGGCCCGCGAAGCACAGCTGCTACATGATGCTTTAACATCACAGCTGACCGTCGCCAGACCATTTTGCCAGGAGACGACTGTCGCCCACTCTTTAATCATTGTGCAGCCCTGAACTTAATATTGTCCGCGATACGCTTCGCCGTTTGCGGTGGAAGCTCGCCCACAATCGTAATTTCTGCGTTATCACGCACGCTGGTACTAACCGTTCTACGCCCGGTTCGCAACAGCTGATCGGCGCTGTTTTGCATCGCACGGTTTACGTTCACGGAGAAACTGAACAGGCCATCAGAATATAGGCGCGATTCGATCGGCATGTTATCCATCGTCGGCAGCGGACGTCGACTGCTGGAAACTTCGCTGAAGCCTTGCGGCAACCACGACGGACTCCAGTTGAAGTTGGTTTTCTCACCCGCAGGAACTGACAGCAACGGCGGTAGATTGGCTTTCGCCAGCGCCTGCATGCTATCGCTAACGCCGTTGTTTACGGTAAACGCGATAACACGGAACTGTTCCAGCGTCTCACCATCACGGTCGAGAAGATCGACGCGCATCGGCAGCTTAGTCTCCGTGTCCATCCAGACGATATAGCTGTAACGCGTACCGTCACGGGCGACTACGCGGATCACTTCACAGAGCCGATCGGCAATGCGGGTGCGACCTACTGAGATAAAGTCATAGTAGGGAGCAAGACGTTTGAAGTCGGTGTAAATCAGAGAGGGCAGAGAGTCAACGATATAGTCGCCGTTCAGCGTGAACGGTTCGAGACCAGGCTCAAAATAGCTAATTTCATTGCCACGCTGCACCACTTCCCGGCGCGGTCCATCCATTTGCAACAGTTGCGCTAGCGGACGGTTATCCAAGCGGGCATGGCGATAACGTAGGGATTCAACACCCTGCTTATTGATGCTGACAAATGACAGCTCATAGGTTAGCGACTGGCTGGCCAGATTCATCTGCTGCAACAACGCCCCGGACGCAGGATTGGCCGAGGCGTTTACAGAGAAAAACAGGCTACCAGCCACAAGTGACATGGCAAACCAAAGTTGCTTCATTACTGCGATTGCGTTCCTAAAGTTTGAATTCCTGGCACCTGCACAGCGGCTTGCTGTGTTTGGGCCTGCTCAAACTGAAGCTGTTCAGAGTGCAGTCGACGTTGCAGTTCGTAGTCCTGCAACATGGCATTAATACGACGACGCTGCTCCTGTACCTGCTGTTGCTGACCGCCGCTGGCCGTCGCGTCAGAGGGTACACCCAGGCTTACCGGACTGGCTTTACCCATCATCGGTAATGTATTAAATACCGGCGTTTCGGGCTGCTGGGACGTTTCAGATTGCCCATTATAGTGCTGGACGCCAACAATAACTGCAAGTGATACACACGCGGCCACACCCATTTGGGTAAGCTGCGCGGCCCATGGACGCATTTTTTTCCAGAATGGCATTTTCTGCCACTGGTGCGGTGCTGGCTGGGCCTCAGGAATCAATGGCACCGTCTGACGTACTGGCTCATCCTGGATGGCAGCCATTACGCGGGCGGAAATATCGAAATGGAGAACGTCGGCGGTATCACCTCGCATGGAATCGCGAATCAGGTGATAACTCTCCCAGGTTTTTTGCATTTCCGGGTCCTGAGTCAGCTCTTTGAGTAACTCAGTATCCAGCGTTTCGCCATCCATTAAAGCGGAAAGTTTTTCTTTCTGCATGCCTAATACCTTTTCCAGTATCCCGCTATCGTCAACGCCTGATAAGCGGTTGAACTTTATTATCAATAGCTTCCCTCGCTCGGAAGATACGTGAACGCACCGTACCTACCGGACAATCCATGATAGCGGCTATCTCTTCATAGCTCAGGCCATCCAGCTCCCGCAAGGTTATTGCCATGCGTAAATCTTCCGGGAGGGACTCAATAGTCCGGAAAACTATCTGTCTCAGTTCTTCTGACAACATTAAGTTCTCAGGGTTCGAAATTTCTTTCAGCGCACCGCCACTTTCGTAATTTTCTGCTTCAATCGCATCAATATCACTGGAAGGTGGACGACGCCCCTGAGCGACCAGGTAATTCTTCGCTGTATTGACTGCAATACGATACAGCCAGGTATAAAAAGCACTATCTCCCCGGAACGAGTCCAGCGCACGATAGGCCTTGATAAATGCTTCTTGTACTACATCGGGTACATCGCCCGACGGTACATAGCGAGAAACCAGACTCGCCACCTTATGCTGATAGCGCACTACCAGTAGGTTAAAGGCTTTCTGATCTCCCTTCTGGACCCGTTCTACCAGGACCTGGTCCGTTAACTGCTCGCTCATCCGAGGTAAAGTCTCCCCAAACCAAATTTCCACGCGCCTTCGAAACGCCACTCCATCAGCTTCACTATGAGCAAGCAAATGCTTAGAGTGCTCAAGTTTCGTAAAGTTCCGTTACGCATTGTTTTTTGTTTGTCATGTTGTAGACAGGTCTTATCTCTCATTATAAGTCTACATAATCCGATCGACGCACTATCTGTTTAGAAATGCCCATTTCACCGCTTGCAGAGTAACCCAACGGCCACTTTATTTCATCACATAATCTGGTGCTAACGGCCTGCTTCACAAAATATTTTTGCTCATTTCGTCCTCGTCATGCTTTTTTTTTCATGTTTAGTCACTGCAACACATTTAAAAATAAAACGTGCAGTATCGCGCAATGTGGTGCTATGGTGACCAAACACTGTTTAGTAAATTAAACAAAAATCATGAATACGACTCCTGAATTATCCTGTGACGTGCTGATCATTGGCAGCGGGGCTGCCGGACTCTCACTGGCGCTGCGCCTGGCCGAAAAACATCAGGTTATTGTCCTGAGCAAAGGTCCGGTCAGCGAAGGCTCGACATTTTATGCCCAGGGCGGTATTGCCGCGGTGTTTGATGAAACCGACAGCATCGATTCCCACGTTGAAGATACCCTGATTGCCGGGGCCGGCCTGTGCGATCGCCATGCGGTTGAATTTGTCGCCAGCAATGCCCGCACCTGCGTTCAGTGGCTTATCGATCAGGGCGTCTTATTTGATACGCAGGTTCAGCCCAACGGTGAAGAGAGCTATCACCTGACCCGTGAAGGTGGTCATAGCCATCGACGCATTCTGCACTCTGCGGATGCCACCGGTAAAGAAGTCGAAACCACCCTCGTCAGCCAGGCACAAAATCACCCCAACATACGGGTTCTTGAGCGCAGTAATGCCGTCGATCTGATTGTCTCCGATAAAATCGGTCTGCCGGGAACGCGTCGGGTTGTCGGAGCCTGGATCTGGAACCGTAATAAAGAAGCCGTAGAAACCTGCCATGCCAAGTCAGTAGTGTTGGCCACCGGCGGCGCGTCAAAGGTGTACCAATACACCACCAATCCAGATATTTCCTCGGGTGATGGGATTGCGATGGCCTGGCGCGCGGGATGCCGTGTCGCCAACCTGGAATTTAACCAGTTTCACCCGACGGCGCTGTATCATCCGCAGGCGCGCAACTTTCTGCTAACCGAGGCGCTGCGTGGCGAAGGCGCACATCTGAAGCGCCCGGACGGTTCGCGCTTTATGCCCGATTTTGACGAGCGTGGCGAACTGGCTCCCCGCGATATTGTTGCCCGCGCCATTGACCACGAAATGAAGCGCCTGGGCGCTGACTGCATGTTTCTCGACATCAGCCATAAACCGGAAGAATTTGTTCGTCAGCATTTCCCGATGATTTATGAAAAATTGCTGGGACTGGGCATCGATTTGACCAAAGAGCCGGTTCCCATCGTTCCTGCCGCGCACTATACCTGCGGCGGCGTGATGGTGGATGACTTTGGCCGTACGGATGTCGACGGGCTGTATGCGATCGGCGAAGTGAGTTACACCGGCCTGCATGGAGCCAACCGGATGGCGTCAAACTCATTACTGGAGTGCCTGGTTTACGGCTGGTCCGCGGCTGAAGATATCGACAGGCGAATGCCTTATGCTCGCAGCGTCAGCACCCTCCCGGATTGGGATGAAAGCCGGGTAGAAAACCCGGATGAACTGGTTGTGATTCAGCATAACTGGCATGAGCTGCGGCTATTTATGTGGGATTACGTCGGTATCGTGCGCACAACTAAACGTCTGGAGCGCGCCCTACGCCGTATCACCATGTTGCAACAGGAAATCGACGAGTATTACGCTCATTTCCGCGTGTCGAACAACTTGCTGGAACTGCGCAATCTGGTGCAGGTTGCTGAGCTGATTGTCCGCTGCGCGATGATGCGTAAAGAGAGTCGGGGCCTGCACTATACGCTGGATTATCCAGAACAGCTTCCAGAGGCGGGCCCGTCCATTCTCTCACCGCTAAGTCATCACATGAACAGATAAAACGCCTGGGTCAGCGCCGTGTAACCTTCAGAGTAACGTTGGTCTGGCCCACGGATCACCAGCCTGTCACTAAAGCACTCCCCGGCCTGCGGGGAGAATGCCAGCAGTACCCGATTCGGTAGTCGGGCCTCAGTTTCTGCTACATCCGTGCGCAATCGCAGATGCCAGCCCATGCCCAGTGCCTGCTGGGAAAAGGCGTTACCAATCTGTTCGGGCAGCACCACACAGAAAAAACCTTCTTCCGTAATGCTGTCTGCCGCCAGCGTCAGCAATACTTGATGATCGAGCGTGGTGGTGTAGCGAGCCTGCTCGCGCTGCGGCGTGGCACATTCCACTCCCTGTTCATAATAGGGAGGGTTGCTGATGATCAAATCAAAGCGCACGGTCTGGCGCGGTACCCACTGCTGCACATCTTCCGTATGAACGTTCACGCGATGCATCCACGGGGATTGCGCGATGTTCTCCTGCGCCTGCTGCGCGGCATCAACATCAAGCTCCACAGCGTCAATGATGACGTTTTCATCTGTGCGCTGGGCCAGCATCAGCGCCAACAGGCCGCTCCCGGTACCAATATCCAGGATCCGCTTTACGCCAGCAACAGGGGCCCAGGCCCCCAATAAAATGCCGTCCGTTCCGACTTTCATTGCACAACGATCGTGTGCCACAAAAAACTGCTTAAAAGTAAATCCATTACGTCTAAGTACGGATGTAGACTGGGGCATGAAGAACAACCTTCCTGGAAAAAAAACGATAACATAGGATAAAAACAATACCTGAGAAGGTATATCCATACAAACAGATGAAGATTGCAGCCGTAACGTCTATAATCAGCGCCCCACTCAGAGGTAGAACATGACTGTAACGACTTTTTCCGAACTTGAACTCGATGAAAGCCTTCTGGATGCCCTCCAGGAAAAAGGTTTCACTCGCCCGACCGCCATTCAGGCTGCCGCCATTCCGCCTGCGCTCGATGGCCGTGATGTACTCGGTTCTGCGCCGACAGGCACCGGTAAAACGGCGGCATATTTGCTGCCAGCGTTGCAGCACCTGCTCGACTTCCCGCGCAAGAAATCTGGCCCGCCGCGCATTTTGATTTTGACACCGACGCGCGAACTGGCGATGCAGGTTGCCGAACACGCCCGTGAACTGGCGAAGAATACGCATCTGGATATCGCCACGATTACCGGCGGCGTGGCTTACATGAACCACATGGAAGTCTTTAGCGAAAACCAGGACATCGTGGTCGCCACTACCGGTCGTCTGCTGCAGTACATTAAAGAAGAAAACTTTGACTGCCATGCGGTTGAGACACTAATCCTCGATGAAGCAGACCGCATGTTGGACATGGGCTTTGCCCAGGACATCGAGCATATCGCTGGAGAAACCCGCTGGCGTAAGCAAACTATGCTGTTCTCCGCCACGCTGGAAGGCGATGCGATTAAAGATTTTGCTGAGCGTCTGCTGGAGGATCCGGTTGAAGTTTCGGCGGATCCGTCTACCCGCGAACGCAAGAAGATTCATCAGTTTTACTACCGTGCCGATGACATCGAGCACAAAACGGCCCTGCTGATCCATTTGTTAAAACAGCCGGAAGCGACCCGCTCGATTGTTTTTGTACGTAAACGCGAGCGTGTGCACGAGCTGGCAGGCTGGTTGCGCCAGGCGGGCATTAATAACTGCTATCTCGAAGGCGAGATGGTGCAGAACAAACGTAATGAAGCGATCAAACGCCTGACCGATGGTCGTGTGAACGTGCTGGTAGCAACCGACGTTGCCGCTCGTGGGATCGATATTCCTGACGTCAGCCACGTGTTTAACTTCGACATGCCGCGCAGTGGCGATGCCTATCTGCACCGCATTGGCCGTACCGGTCGTGCAGGCCGTAAAGGTACTGCGATCTCTTTGGTTGAAGCCCACGACCATCTGCTGCTCGGCAAAGCGAGCCGCTACATTGACGAGCCACTGAAAGCACGCGTCATCGACGAACTGCGTCCAACCACGCGCGCGCCAAGTGAGAAATCTAACGGTAAGCCATCCAAGAAAGTGCTGGCGAAGCGCGCCGAGCAAAAAGCGAAAGAGAAAGAGAAACCGCGGGTGAAAAAACGTCACCGCGACGCCAAAAATGTCGGCAAACGCCGTAAGCCGAGCGGAGCTGCTACCCAGCAGTCCGACAAAGAGTAAACCGAATGCCGGGCCATTTAGCCCGGCATTTTTTGTGCACAAAAAAGCGGAAGATACGTTGGCATCTTCCGCTTTCAGATTCTCTGCCAGACGGGGTTATTCCCCGTGAACCTTACAGGCTCTCAGTAAAGGTACGAGCAATAACGTCGCGCTGCTGTTCTGGCGTCAGAGAGTTGAAACGCACGGCATAACCAGAAACACGGATGGTCAGCTGCGGATATTTTTCCGGATGCTTAACCGCATCTTCCAGCGTTTCACGACGCAGAACGTTCACGTTCAGGTGCTGACCACCTTCCACACGGACTTCCGGCTGTACGTCTACCGGTACTTCACGGTATTCGATCTCACCCAGTTTGCTGACAGCAACGACTTCATCAGCATTGAAACCTGCTTTCGCAACGATGCAGCGTGCTTCGCCTTTTTCGCTGTCCAGCAGCCAGAAAGAGTTCAGCAGGTCGTCATTTGCAGCTTTAGTAATCTGGATACCTGTAATCATTTGATGCCTCCCCGGCAAAATTATTTGATCTCGGTTGGCCGTCATCCGGCCAATTGGTAAAACCATTGTTGCTTGAGTGTATATATACCCCTCACACCCCCTTGAATCTTTGATTTAAATCAATAAAAACCACACATGAAAAGTGGTGATAGGTGGATTTTATTGTTTTACATCAACTTACGCCACATGCGCAGCTAAACTTTTTACATAAATTTTCAACTATCTTTAAGGGGTAGACCCTTGAGAAACGTACAGAATTTTGCGACGTCGAAAGAAGCAGTTAAGCTAGGGGGATTGAAAATTCGCAGGAGAGCGAGATGGCCACCGAATTAACCTGGCACGATGTGCTGGCAGAAGAGAAACAGCAGCCTTATTTTGTTAACACGCTGCATACTGTGGCGGGCGAGCGTCAGTCAGGTATGACAATTTATCCGCCACAAAAAGATGTATTCAACGCTTTTCGCTTTACCGAACTTGGCGACGTGAAAGTCGTCATCCTGGGGCAGGATCCATACCACGGTCCGGGCCAGGCACACGGTCTCGCGTTTTCTGTCCGCCCCGGTATTGCCACCCCGCCCTCGTTGCTGAACATGTACAAAGAGCTGGAAGCAACGATTCCTGGCTTCACACGCCCAACGCACGGATATCTGGAAAGCTGGGCACGCCAGGGTGTGCTGTTACTCAACACCGTGCTTACCGTCCGTGCCGGGCAGGCACATTCGCACGCCAGTCTGGGATGGGAAACATTTACCGATAAAGTCATCAGCCTGATTAACCAACATCGGGAAGGCGTGGTATTCCTGCTCTGGGGTTCACACGCACAAAAGAAAGGTGCGATTATTGATGCGCAGCGTCACCATGTATTGAAAGCGCCGCACCCATCACCGCTCTCTGCGCATCGCGGTTTCTTTGGCTGCAATCATTTTGTACTGGCTAATGAGTGGCTGGAACAGCGAGGTGAAAAGCCGATTGACTGGACGCCGGTATTACCAGCAGAAAGCGAGTAAAAAAATGCCAGCGAATCGCTGGCATTTTTATTATCAGGCTTTGTTCTGACGCCACCACTCCGCGAGCAGCACGCCGGTCGCGACAGAAACGTTGAGCGTTTCTACGTTGCCCGTACCGTCTATCGCCACGCACAGGTCGTCGGCTGAGCATGCTGCTTCTGGCAGAGCCTCACGCTCACGCCCTAATACCAGCACCATTTTTTCCGGCAACGTGGTAGTAAACAGCGGCTTGCCTTTCACGCTTGAGGTCATCACTACCGTGTAACCCGCTTTACGGAAGTCGTCCAGCACATCGACAATACTGTCACCGGTGATCGGCTGAACGTGCTCAGCTCCGCCTTCAGCAGTGCGGATAGCCGCACCTGATTCCAACAGCGCCGCATCCTGTACCACTACGCCTTTCACACCGAAGTGCGCGCAGCTACGCATCATGCCGCCCAGATTGTGCGGGTTAGCAATGTCTTCCAGGGCCAGCACGCAATCCTGCGCCCCGGCCTGACCAACCCACTGCTTAACAGTGGTACCGTTACGTTTTTTGATCAGGAAACAGACGCCGCCATGGTGTTCAGTGCCGGAGGCTTTCGCCAGCTCGGCTTCGTCAACCACGTGGTAGGCTTTGCGGTTCGCCGCCATCCAGCGTAATGCTTCTTTAAAGCGCGGGGTTACGCTCTGAACAAACCAGGCGCGAACAATAGCGTCCGGACGACTCTGGAACAGAGCCTGACAGGCATTCTCACCGTAAACGCGGGTTTCTTCCGCGCGCTGACGACGTAATACTTCAGGATCGATAAAGCTTTTGCCGCTGATACCACCGTGATCGGCTTTGTCTGCTGCATCATCATTCGGTGCGCGGGACACGGTACGCCATGGTGAATCTTCACGTCCACGGTCGCGTTCTACATCGCGGCCACGACCACGTTCACGACCACGTTCGCTGTTCGGACCCTTTCTGTCATCACGGGCAGGGCGACGACCGCCTTCGGCTCGGGAAGTACCGGGGCGACCGCCGCCTTTACCAGTACGTGGATTTTGGGTGCGTTTGTCCGAGTCATCGTCACTGCGGACGTACATCACTTTGACCTTGCCGTTTTTATTCTTCAGTTCGTCGCTCATGTTTTTCTCCACCTGCTCTGCGCGAAGCGCGAAGATTACCCGATGTGCACGTCGTTAGCCATTATTTCATTTAAAAGCTAAGGACTATTGTACTCATTGAATAAAACGCATTGTTGTTTAGAACAGACTCCCCGATAATATGTAACATAATAGAAACATACTGGCGTTACTGCCGTGAAGTCCACTCCACTCATCCAGAGGTTAGTTATGAATACCGTTTGTACCAGCTGCCAGGCTATCAACCGCATCCCCGACGATCGTGTCCAGGAAGCGGCTAAATGCGGACGCTGTGGTCACGACCTGTTTGATGGGGAGGTGATCAATGCGACCGGTGAAACACTGGATAAACTGTTAAAAGACGATCTCCCGGTGGTGGTTGATTTTTGGGCCCCCTGGTGTGGTCCATGCCGTAACTTCGCCCCGATTTTTGAAGATGTCGCGGAAGAGCGTAGCGGTAAAGTGCGTTTTGTTAAAGTGAATACAGAAGCCGAGCGTGAACTCAGCGCCCGTTTCGGTATCCGCAGCATCCCGACCATTATGATCTTCAGAAAAGGTGAAATCGTCGACATGCTTAATGGCGCCGTACCTAAAGCCCCGTTTGATAGCTGGCTTAACGAATCATTATAATCTCTACGGGGCGCATCTTGTGCCCCGTTTTCACCTCTGCGACAATAGCGTTTTTCAACGTGTTCTCCCATGACCGATAACGCTGTTCTTCAGTTACGCGCTGAGCGCCTCGCGCGCGCCACGCGCCCTTTCCTTGCCCGAGGTAATCGCATTCGCCGCTGTCAGCGCTGCCTGCTGCCGCTGAAGCTCTGCTTGTGTGCAACGCTGGTGCCGTCTGAGGCCAAAAGCCGCTTTTGTCTGGTGATGTTTGATACCGAGCCGATGAAGCCCAGCAACACGGGACGTTTGATTGCCGATATTTTGCCCGATACCACAGCTTTTCAGTGGTCACGCACCGAACCGCCGCAGGCGTTGCTCGAACTGGTGAAAAATCCGGATTACCAGCCGATGGTTGTATTCCCGGCATCCTATGCGGGCGAAGAGCGTGAAGTGATTTTCGCTCCACCAGCCGGTAAACCGCCGTTGTTTATCATGCTTGATGGTACCTGGCCTGAAGCGCGTAAAATGTTCCGCAAAAGCCCGTACCTTGATAACCTGCCGGTGATCTCCGTTGATTTATCGCGACTTTCCGCTTACCACCTGCGTGGCATTCACGCCGAAGGGCAATACTGTACTGCCGAAGTGGCCATCGCGTTGTTGGATCTGGCGGGCGATACGCAAGCCGCGGAGGGATTGAGCGAACATTTCACTCGCTTTAAAACCCGCTACCTGGCAGGAAAAACTCAACATCAGGGAAGCGTCACAGCAGACTCGCCAGAAAGCGTTTAAAATCATTCGGTCACTGGTGTCATTAAGGAAGCCGATATGAGTCAGCGTGGTCTGGAAGCACTACTGCGACCGAAATCCATTGCGGTGATTGGGGCGTCAATGAAGCCTAATCGCGCAGGTTACCTGATGATGCGTAACCTGCTTGCCGGCGGTTTCAATGGACCTGTTTTACCAGTGACGCCAGCATGGAAAGCGGTGTTGGGCGTCCTGGCCTGGCCCAATATCAACAGCCTGCCTTTTAGCCCAGACCTTGCCGTGTTGTGCACCAATGCCAGCCGCAACCTGGCATTACTCGAAGCGCTTGGCGAGAAAGGCTGTAAAACCTGCATTATTCTTTCAGCTCCCGCATCGCAGCACCTGGAATTGTTGGCCTGCGCCGCACGCTACAACATACGTCTCCTCGGCCCCAACAGCCTGGGACTTCTCGCGCCCTGGCAGGGGCTTAACGCCAGCTTTTCCCCCGTCCCCATCAAGCGCGGTAAGTTGGCATTTATTTCCCAGTCAGCGGCGATTTCCAACACCATTCTGGACTGGGCGCAGCAGCGCGACATGGGTTTTTCCTGGTTTATCGCGCTGGGCGACAGCCTGGATATCGACGTTGATGAACTACTGGATTACCTGGCGCGCGACAGTAAAACCAGCGCGATATTACTTTATCTCGAACATTTAAGTGATGCCCGGCGCTTTGTCTCCGCCGCCCGTAGCGCCTCGCGCAATAAACCCATTCTGGTGATTAAGAGTGGTCGTAGTCCGGCGGCGCAGCGTTTACTGCATACCAGTGCAGGGATGGACCCTGCGTGGGACGCGGCTATCCAGCGCGCCGGTTTATTACGCGTACAAGACACTCACGAGCTGTTCTCTGCGGTAGAAACCCTGAGCCACATGCGTCCACTGCGCGGCGACAGGCTGATGATCATCAGCAATGGGGCCGCGCCTGCCGCACTGGCATTAGATGAGCTGTGGTCAAAAAATGGTAAGTTGGCGACATTGAGTGAAGATACCTGCCAGAAATTACGCGATGCGTTACCTGAACATATTGATATCGCCAACCCGCTGGATCTGCGTGACGACGCCAGCAGCGAACACTACGTTAAGACGCTGGATATCCTGCTCGCCAGCCAGGATTTCGACGCACTGATGGTGATTCACTCACCCAGCGCAGCCGCCCCGGGAACAGAAAGCGCACAAGCGTTAATCGAAGCGGTAAAACGTCATCCCCGCGGTAAGTTTGTCTCGTTGCTGACCAACTGGTGCGGAGAGTTTTCCTCTCAGGAAGCCCGTAGACTGTTTAGCGAAGCCGGATTACCTACCTACCGCACGCCAGAAGGCACCATCACCGCGTTTATGCATATGGTGGAGTACCGGCGTAACCAGAAGCAACTGCGGGAAACCCCTGCGCTGCCCGACTACCTGACCACCAACACCGCCGAGGCGCATAATCTGTTACAGCAGGCGATTGCTGAAGGAGCAACGTCGCTGGATACCCATGAAGTGCAGCCGATTTTACAAGCCTATGGCTTACACACGCTGCCGACGTGGATCGCCAGCGACAGCGCTGAAGCCGTACACATCGCGGAGCAAATCGGTTACCCGGTGGCGCTAAAGCTGCGTTCTCCTGATATCCCGCATAAATCAGAAGTTCAGGGGGTAATGCTCTACCTGCGGACAGCAACAGAGGTGCAGCAGGCAGCCAATGCGATTTTTGATCGGGTAAAAATGGCCTGGCCGCAGGCGCGCATTCACGGTTTATTAGTACAAAGTATGGCGAATCGCGCTGGCGCTCAGGAGCTGCGCGTCGTCGTTGAACATGACCCGGTATTTGGCCCGTTGATTATGCTTGGTGAAGGCGGAGTTGAGTGGCGACCAGAAGAGCAGGCCGTGGTGGCGTTGCCGCCATTGAACATGAATCTGGCGCGTTATCTGGTGATCCAGGGGATCAAAAATAAAAAGATCCGCGCTCGCAGCGCATTACGCCCATTGGATATCGACGGGTTAAGTCAGCTTCTGGTGCAGGTCTCCAATCTGATCGTCGATTGCCCGGAAATTCAGCGTCTGGATATTCATCCGCTGTTGGCCTCCGCCGGTGAATTTACCGCGCTGGATGTCACGCTGGACATTGCCCTTTTCACGGGCGATAACGAAAGCAGACTGGCTATACGTCCCTACCCCCATCAGCTTGAAGAATGGGTGGAGTTGAAGAACGGCGAGCGTTGCTTGTTCCGCCCTATTTTGCCCGAGGATGAACCTCATCTGCAGCAGTTCATTTCTCAGGTAACAAAAGAAGATCTTTATTATCGCTATTTCAGTGAGATCAACGAATTTACCCACGAAGATTTAGCCAATATGACGCAGATCGACTACGATCGGGAAATGGCCTTTGTTGCGGTACGCTGTAAAAACAATCAGCAAGAGATCCTCGGCGTAACGCGAGCAATCTCGGATCCTGATAACATTGACGCCGAGTTCGCCGTGCTGGTTCGTTCAGATCTCAAAGGGCTTGGACTGGGTCGCCGGTTGATGGAAAAATTAATTGCATATACCCGAGATCACGGACTTAGACGTTTGAATGGTATTACGATGCCAAACAATCGTGGGATGGTCGCCCTGGCCCGGAAACTCGGGTTCGCTGTTGACGTCCAACTCGAAGAGGGAATTGTTGGGCTAACGCTTAATCTGGCCCAATTTGAGGAATCGTGAGTAAGGTACTGGAAATGTTGACCACATTAATAGGTACTGGTGGTATCATTACCCGCTTATGTCGTCTGCATAGCACAGAGGACCCTTCAATGAACAGAGAAGAAATGCACTGTGATGTTGTCAAAATTTAAGCGTAATAAACATCAACAACACCTTGCCCAACTACCCAAGATTTCTCAGTCAGTTGATGATGTAGATTTCTTTTATGCTCCCGCTAATTTCAGGGAGACTCTGCTGGAAAAAATAGCCAGCGCGACGCGACGGATCTGCATTATTGCGCTGTACCTGGAACAGGATGACGGTGGCAAAGGCATACTCGACGCGCTCTATGCGGCAAAACGGCAGCGTCCTGAACTGGATGTCCGGGTGCTTGTCGACTGGCACCGAGCCCAGCGCGGACGTATTGGTGCTGCGGCATCGAATACCAACGCTGACTGGTATTGCCGAATGGCACAAGAAAACCCAGGTATTGATATTCCTGTCTACGGTGTTCCGATTAACACCCGAGAAGCGCTTGGCGTCCTGCATTTTAAAGGCTTTATCATCGATGACAGCGTCCTGTACAGCGGGGCCAGCCTGAATGATGTTTATCTGCATCAGCATGATAAATATCGCTATGACCGTTATCAGTTGATTCGCAACGCGCAAATGGCCGATATCATGTTCGATTGGGTCACGCAGAACCTGATGAACGGTCGCGGCGTTAATCGTCTTGATGATATTAATCGCCCTAAAAGCCCGGAAATTAAAAACGACATCCGCCTTTACCGTCAGGAACTGCGCGATGCGTCATTCCATTTTCAGGGTGATGCGGATAATGAACAGCTCTCGGTAACGCCTCTGGTAGGCCTTGGAAAATCCAGTCTGTTAAATAAGACCATTTTCCACCTTATGCCCTGCGCGGAGCACAAGCTCACAATCTGTACCCCTTATTTCAACCTGCCCGCTATACTGGTGCGCAATATCATTCAGCTGCTGCGTGAAGGCAAAAAGGTCGAGATCATTGTCGGTGATAAAACCGCCAACGACTTTTTCATTCCAGAAGATGAGCCATTTAAAATCATCGGCGCGCTGCCCTACCTGTATGAAATTAACCTGCGCCGTTTCCTGAGCAGACTGCAATATTACGTGAATACCGACCAACTGGTCGTGCGCTTATGGAAAGATGATGACAACACCTATCATCTGAAAGGCATGTGGGTTGATGATAAATGGATGCTGCTCACCGGCAACAACCTTAACCCTCGCGCCTGGCGTCTGGATCTGGAAAACGCCATCCTTATCCACGATCCGAAGCAAGAGCTGACTCCCCAGCGCGATAAAGAACTGGAGCTTATTCGCACGCATACTACCGTCGTTAAGCACTATCGCGACCTGCAAAGCATTGCCGACTATCCAGTCAAAGTGCGTAAGCTCATCCGTCGACTACGCCGTATCCGTATCGACAGACTAATTAGCCGTATTCTGTAACCAAGACCCCGTCCAGTGACGGGGTTTTTCCTATGGAGGCAACGGTGCGCTTGTTTATTCTTTTCAGTATCCTGGCCATTTCTGGCTGCAGCCACATGGCAAACGACCGCTGGAGCGGACAAGACAAGGCTCAACACTTTATCGCCTCCGCTATGCTCTCCGCAGCTGGAAACGAATATGCTCAACATCAGGGCAACAGCCGCGATCGCAGCGCGGCTATCGGCCTGATGTTCTCTGTCAGCCTGGGCGCGTCAAAAGAGTTATGGGACAGCCGTCCCGCTGGGAGCGGCTGGAGCTGGAAAGACTTCGCCTGGGATGTTGCAGGCGCGTCTACCGGCTATGCGGTCTGGCAACTGGCACATCACTAGAGGCGCAGACCTTTCCCCTTCCCATGCAGCATCAG
The DNA here is from genome assembly GCF_002850715.1 of Citrobacter sp. L55. Classification (NCBI taxonomy): domain Bacteria; kingdom Pseudomonadati; phylum Pseudomonadota; class Gammaproteobacteria; order Enterobacterales; family Enterobacteriaceae; genus Citrobacter; species Citrobacter sp. L55. Next base: position 610,865 of record NZ_KZ559400.1, read on the forward strand.
CGATACCAAAAATGCGACTATTGCCAGTGCTGTAACGTACCAGAAGAATGTTGTTTCCATACCGACAGACTTCAGGGATAACGCAACATATTCGGCTGAGCCACCAAACAGAGCATTGGCCACCGCATAAGATAATCCAACCCCAAGAGCGCGCACCTGTGCCGGGAACATCTCGGCCTTCAGAATACCGCTGATTGACGTATAGAAACTCACAATCAGCAAGGCACACATCACCAGAGCAAACGCCATATACGGGGACGTCACGCTTTGCAACGCTGTCAGAATGGGGACGGTGAAAATCGCGGCCAACGCGCCAAAACACAGCATTGAAGTACGTCGGCCAATTTTATCTGACAAGGCACCGAACAACGGTTGCACTAGCATAAACACACACAGTGCCGCCGTCATAATCCCACTGGCTACGTTGGCATGCATACCGGCAGTGTTAACCAGGTACTTCTGCATGTAGGTTGTGAACGTGTAAAAACAGAGCGAGCCAGCAGCGGTAAAGCCAAGCACCATGATGAAGGCTTTGCGATTACGCCACAGACCTTTCAGAGAACCAGCTTCTTTCAGCGCGCGAACGTCCTGTTTCGAGGTTTCATCCAACTGTCGACGCAGCCATAACGCAACAATAGCCAGTACGGCGCCCAACGCAAATGGAATACGCCAACCCCACGATCTTAGCGCTGAGTCTTCTAACGTTTGCTGTAATATGACCACAACCAGCAGTGCCAGTAACTGCCCGCCGATTAACGTCACGTACTGGAAGGAAGCATAAAAACCTTTCTTACCTTCAACTGCTACTTCACTCATATAGGTAGCGCTGGTCCCGTATTCACCACCGACAGACAGCCCCTGAAATAACCTAGCCAGCAGCAATAGAGCAGGAGCCCAGGTACCGATGGTTTCATATCCCGGAAGACAAGCGATCACCAGCGATCCCATACACATCATACAAACTGACAGCAGCATCGACTTTTTACGCCCGTGCTTATCCGCGATGCGACCAAACAGCCAGCCGCCAATCGGTCGCATCAGAAAGCCTGCAGCAAAAACTCCGGCTGTTTGTAAGAGTTGCGTGGTGGTGTTTCCTGATGGAAAAAAGATATGAGCAAAATAGAGAGAGCAGAAAGAATAGATATAGAAATCAAACCATTCGACCAGATTCCCTGATGATGCTCCGACAATCGCCCATATACGACGCCGAGTATCGCCGTCTGCCAGCGCCCCGTTCTCAGTTACACTGCTATCAGCCATTAGAATTGTACCCCTGCCAACGATTGCATTAATTTATCAATGGTGGTTGTGTATTTTTTGGTGAAATAAATGTTATATAATTGTTATAATTTATTATGAGAGAAAGATCACGGTTTTCATTAGCAGAGAAAGGATTCAGATATGTTCGAGAAAGAGAAAAATCGGTTTGAAATAGAGTGGGCTTTTATGGGCTGGATAAAATGGTACGCTGCATCCGGCAGTTCCATTCTCTGCAGACGCAAAAAAGCCCATCCGGCAGGATGGGCTTCTTCACTTATTTGATGCCTGGCAGTTCCCTACTCTCGCATGGGGAGACCCCACACTACCATCGGCGCTACGGCGTTTCACTTCTGAGTTCGGCATGGGGTCAGGTGGGACCACCGCGCTACAGCCGCCAGGCAAATTCTGTNCTGGCAGTTCCCTACTCTCGCATGGGGAGACCCCACACTACCATCGGCGCTACGGCGTTTCACTTCTGAGTTCGGCATGGGGTCAGGTGGGACCACCGCGCTACAGCCGCCAGGCAAATTCTGTTTATCAACACACCTCTCAGGTCTGTCGATGTAATCTGTAATCAAGCTGAATTTCGTGTCTCTTTCGCCAAAACACCTTCGGCGTTGTAAGGTTAAGCCTCACGGTTCATTAGTATCGGTTAGCTCAACGTATCGCTACGCTTACACACCCGACCTATCAACGTCGTCGTCTTCAACGTTCCTTCAGGACCCTTAAAGGGTCAGGGAGAACTCATCTCGGGGCAAGTTTCGTGCTTAGATGCTTTCAGCACTTATCTCTTCCGCATTTAGCTACCGGGCAATGCCATTGGCATGACAACNCTTCGGCGTTGTAAGGTTAAGCCTCACGGTTCATTAGTATCGGTTAGCTCAACGTATCGCTACGCTTACACACCCGACCTATCAACGTCGTCGTCTTCAACGTTCCTTCAGGACCCTTAAAGGGTCAGGGAGAACTCATCTCGGGGCAAGTTTCGTGCTTAGATGCTTTCAGCACTTATCTCTTCCGCATTTAGCTACCGGGCAATGCCATTGGCATGACAACCCGAACACCAGTGATGCGTCCACTCCGGTCCTCTCGTACTAGGAGCAGCCCCCCTCAATTCTCCAGCGCCCACGGCAGATAGGGACCGAACTGTCTCACGACGTTCTAAACCCAGCTCGCGTACCACTTTAAATGGCGAACAGCCATACCCTTGGGACCTACTTCAGCCCCAGGATGTGATGAGCCGACATCGAGGTGCCAAACACCGCCGTCGATATGAACTCTTGGGCGGTATCAGCCTGTTATCCCCGGAGTACCTTTTATCCGTTGAGCGATGGCCCTTCCATTCAGAACCACCGGATCACTAAGACCTGCTTTCGCACCTGCTCGAGCCGTCACTCTCGCAGTCAAGCTAGCTTATNCTCTTGGGCGGTATCAGCCTGTTATCCCCGGAGTACCTTTTATCCGTTGAGCGATGGCCCTTCCATTCAGAACCACCGGATCACTAAGACCTGCTTTCGCACCTGCTCGAGCCGTCACTCTCGCAGTCAAGCTAGCTTATACCTTTGCACTAACCTCCTGATGTCCGACCAGGATTAGCTAACCTTCGTGCTCCTCCGTTACTCTTTAGGAGGAGACCGCCCCAGTCAAACTACCCACCAGACACTGTCCGCAACCCGGATCACGGGTCTACGTTAGAACACCAGCCATTAAAGGGTGGTATTTCAAGGTTGGCTCCATGCAGACTGGCGTCCNAACAGCCATACCCTTGGGACCTACTTCAGCCCCAGGATGTGATGAGCCGACATCGAGGTGCCAAACACCGCCGTCGATATGAACTCTTGGGCGGTATCAGCCTGTTATCCCCGGAGTACCTTTTATCCGTTGAGCGATGGCCCTTCCATTCAGAACCACCGGATCACTAAGACCTGCTTTCGCACCTGCTCGAGCCGTCACTCTCGCAGTCAAGCTAGCTTATGCCTTTGCACTAACCTCCTGATGTCCGACCAGGATTAGCTAACCTTCGTGCTCCTCCGTTACTCTTTAGGAGGAGACCGCCCCAGTCAAACTACCCACCAGACACTGTCCGCAACCCGGATCACGGGTCTACGTTAGAACACCAGCCATTAAAGGGTGGTATTTCAAGGTTGGCTCCATGCAGACTGGCGTCCACACTTCAAAGCCTCCCACCTATCCTACACATCAAGGACCAGTGTTCAGTGTCAAGCTATAGTAAAGGTTCACGGGGTCTTTCCGTCTTGCCGCGGGTACACTGCATCTTCACAGCGAGTTCAATTTCACTGAGTCTCGGGTGGAGACAGCCTGGCCATCATTACGCCATTCGTGCAGGTCGGAACTTACCCGACAAGGAATTTCGCTACCTTAGGACCGTTATAGTTACGGCCGCCGTTTACCGGGGCTTCGATCAAGAGCTTCTCCTTACGGATAACCCCATCAATTAACCTTCCGGCACCGGGCAGGCGTCACACCGTATACGTCCACTTTCGTGTTTGCACAGTGCTGTGTTTTTAATAAACAGTTGCAGCCAGCTGGTATCTTCGACTGATTTCAGCTCCATGAGTAAATCACTTCACCTACATATCAGCGTGCCTTCTCCCGAAGTTACGGCACCATTTTGCCTAGTTCCTTCACCCGAGTTCTCTCAAGCGCCTTGGTATTCTCTACCTGACCACCTGTGTCGGTTTGGGGTACGATTTTGTGTTACCTGATGCTTAGAGGCTTTTCCTGGAAGCAGGGCATTTGTTACTTCAGCACCGTAGTGCCTCGTCATCACACCTCAGCGTTANGACTGATTTCAGCTCCATGAGTAAATCACTTCACCTACATATCAGCGTGCCTTCTCCCGAAGTTACGGCACCATTTTGCCTAGTTCCTTCACCCGAGTTCTCTCAAGCGCCTTGGTATTCTCTACCTGACCACCTGTGTCGGTTTGGGGTACGATTTTGTGTTACCTGATGCTTAGAGGCTTTTCCTGGAAGCAGGGCATTTGTTACTTCAGCACCGTAGTGCCTCGTCATCACACCTCAGCGTTAACAAGACTCCGGATTTACCTGGAATCTCCGCCTACATGCTTAAACCGGGACAACCGTCGCCCGGCTAACATAGCCTTCTCCGTCCCCCCTTCGCAGTAACACCAAGTACAGGAATATTAACCTGTTTCCCATCGACTACGCCTTTCGGCCTCGCCTTAGGGGNGACTGATTTCAGCTCCATGAGTAAATCACTTCACCTACATATCAGCGTGCCTTCTCCCGAAGTTACGGCACCATTTTGCCTAGTTCCTTCACCCGAGTTCTCTCAAGCGCCTTGGTATTCTCTACCTGACCACCTGTGTCGGTTTGGGGTACGATTTTGTGTTACCTGATGCTTAGAGGCTTTTCCTGGAAGCAGGGCATTTGTTACTTCAGCACCGTAGTGCCTCGTCATCACACCTCAGCGTTAGCAAGACTCCGGATTTACCTGGAATCTCCGCCTACATGCTTAAACCGGGACAACCGTCGCCCGGCTAACATAGCCTTCTCCGTCCCCCCTTCGCAGTAACACCAAGTACAGGAATATTAACCTGTTTCCCATCGACTACGCCTTTCGGCCTCGCCTTAGGGGTCGACTCACCCTGCCCCGATTAACGTTGGACAGGAACCCTTGGTCTTCCGGCGTGCGGGTTTTTCACCCGCATTATCGTTACTTATGTCAGCATTCGCACTTCTGATACCTCCAGCANCCTGTTTCCCATCGACTACGCCTTTCGGCCTCGCCTTAGGGGTCGACTCACCCTGCCCCGATTAACGTTGGACAGGAACCCTTGGTCTTCCGGCGTGCGGGTTTTTCACCCGCATTATCGTTACTTATGTCAGCATTCGCACTTCTGATACCTCCAGCATGCCTCACAGCACACCTTCAACGGCTTACAGAACGCTCCCCTACCCAACAACACATAGTGTCGCTGCCGCAGCTTCGGTGCATGGTTTAGCCCCGTTACATCTTCCGCGCAGGCCGACTCGACCAGTGAGCTATTACGCTTTCTTTAAATGATGGCTGCTTCTAAGCCAACATCCTGGCTGTCTGTGCCTTCCCACATCGTTTCCCACTTAACCATGACTTTGGGACCTTAGCTGGCGGNCACCTTCAACGGCTTACAGAACGCTCCCCTACCCAACAACACATAGTGTCGCTGCCGCAGCTTCGGTGCATGGTTTAGCCCCGTTACATCTTCCGCGCAGGCCGACTCGACCAGTGAGCTATTACGCTTTCTTTAAATGATGGCTGCTTCTAAGCCAACATCCTGGCTGTCTGTGCCTTCCCACATCGTTTCCCACTTAACCATGACTTTGGGACCTTAGCTGGCGGTCTGGGTTGTTTCCCTCTTCACGACGGACGTTAGCACCCGCCGTGTGTCTCCCGTGATAACATTCTTCGGTATTCGCAGTTTGCATCGGGTTGGTAAGTCGGGATGACCCCCTAGCCGAAACAGTGCTCTACCCCCGAAGATGANCCATGACTTTGGGACCTTAGCTGGCGGTCTGGGTTGTTTCCCTCTTCACGACGGACGTTAGCACCCGCCGTGTGTCTCCCGTGATAACATTCTTCGGTATTCGCAGTTTGCATCGGGTTGGTAAGTCGGGATGACCCCCTAGCCGAAACAGTGCTCTACCCCCGAAGATGAGTTCACGAGGCGCTACCTAAATAGCTTTCGGGGAGAACCAGCTATCTCCCGGTTTGATTGGCCTTTCACCCCCAGCCACAAGTCATCCGCTAATTTTTCAACATTAGTCGGTTCGGTCCTCCAGTTAGTGTTACCCAACCTTCAACCTGCCCATGGCTAGATCACCGGGTTTCGGGTCTATACCCTGCAACTTAACGCCCAGTTAAGACTCGGTTTCCCTTCGGCTCCCCTATNTTCACGAGGCGCTACCTAAATAGCTTTCGGGGAGAACCAGCTATCTCCCGGTTTGATTGGCCTTTCACCCCCAGCCACAAGTCATCCGCTAATTTTTCAACATTAGTCGGTTCGGTCCTCCAGTTAGTGTTACCCAACCTTCAACCTGCCCATGGCTAGATCACCGGGTTTCGGGTCTATACCCTGCAACTTAACGCCCAGTTAAGACTCGGTTTCCCTTCGGCTCCCCTATTCGGTTAACCTTGCTACAGAATATAAGTCGCTGACCCATTATACAAAAGGTACGCAGTCACCCCATAAAGAGGCTCCCACTGCTTGTACGTACACGGTTTCAGGTTCTTTTTCACTCCCCTCGCCGGGGTTCTTTTCGCCTTTCCCTCACGGTACTGGTTCACTATCGGTCAGTCAGGAGTATTTAGCCTTGGAGGNCGGTTAACCTTGCTACAGAATATAAGTCGCTGACCCATTATACAAAAGGTACGCAGTCACCCCATAAAGAGGCTCCCACTGCTTGTACGTACACGGTTTCAGGTTCTTTTTCACTCCCCTCGCCGGGGTTCTTTTCGCCTTTCCCTCACGGTACTGGTTCACTATCGGTCAGTCAGGAGTATTTAGCCTTGGAGGATGGTCCCCCCATATTCAGACAGGATACCACGTGTCCCGCCCTACTCTTCGAGTTCACAACACATGCACTTTTGTGTACGGGNCTCCCCTCGCCGGGGTTCTTTTCGCCTTTCCCTCACGGTACTGGTTCACTATCGGTCAGTCAGGAGTATTTAGCCTTGGAGGATGGTCCCCCCATATTCAGACAGGATACCACGTGTCCCGCCCTACTCTTCGAGTTCACAACACATGCACTTTTGTGTACGGGACTATCACCCTGTACCGTCGGACTTTCCAGACCGTTCCACTACCACACATGCTGATTCAGACTCTGGGCTGCTCCCCGTTCGCTCGCCGCTACTGGGGGAATCTCGGTTGATTTCTTTTCCTCGGGGTACTTAGATGTTTCAGTTCCCCCGGTTCGCTTCATTACGCTATGTATTCACGNCGGACTTTCCAGACCGTTCCACTACCACACATGCTGATTCAGACTCTGGGCTGCTCCCCGTTCGCTCGCCGCTACTGGGGGAATCTCGGTTGATTTCTTTTCCTCGGGGTACTTAGATGTTTCAGTTCCCCCGGTTCGCTTCATTACGCTATGTATTCACGTAATGATAGTGTGACGAATCACACTGGGTTTCCCCATTCGGAAATCGCCGGTTATAACGGTTCATATCACCTTACCGACGCTTATCGCAGATTAGCACGTCCTTCATCGCCTCTGACTGCCAGGGCATCCACCGTGTACGCTTAGTCGCTTAACCTCACAACCCGAAGATGTTTCGTAAAACANAATGATAGTGTGACGAATCACACTGGGTTTCCCCATTCGGAAATCGCCGGTTATAACGGTTCATATCACCTTACCGACGCTTATCGCAGATTAGCACGTCCTTCATCGCCTCTGACTGCCAGGGCATCCACCGTGTACGCTTAGTCGCTTAACCTCACAACCCGAAGATGTTTCGTAAAACACTTCAGTGTTGCGAAAATTTGAGAGACTCGGACACACCGCTTTTCATTTCTTGTTTACGGAGAAATGAAACAGTGTGTCGTTTCAATTTTCAGCTTGATCCAGATTTTTAAAGAGCAAATATCTCAAACGAGACTCGAAAGTCTGTTTTGAGATACTTCGGTCGGCGACTTTCACTCACACATACCAGCAAGTGGCGTCCCCTAGGGGATTCGAACCCCTGTTACCGCCGTGAAAGGGCGGTGTCCTGGGCCTCTAGACGAAGGGGACACTGAAGTCTCAATCGCAAGACGCCTTGCTATTTACTTTTCATCAGACAATCTGTGTGAGCACTACAAAGAACGTTTCTTTAAGGTAAGGAGGTGATCCAACCGCAGGTTCCCCTACGGTTACCTTGTTACGACTTCACCCCAGTCATGAATCACAAAGTGGTAAGCGCCCTCCCGAAGGTTAAGCTACCTACTTCTTTTGCAACCCACTCCCATGGTGTGACGGGCGGTGTGTACAAGGCCCGGGAACGTATTCACCGTGGCATTCTGATCCACGATTACTNTTCTTTAAGGTAAGGAGGTGATCCAACCGCAGGTTCCCCTACGGTTACCTTGTTACGACTTCACCCCAGTCATGAATCACAAAGTGGTAAGCGCCCTCCCGAAGGTTAAGCTACCTACTTCTTTTGCAACCCACTCCCATGGTGTGACGGGCGGTGTGTACAAGGCCCGGGAACGTATTCACCGTGGCATTCTGATCCACGATTACTAGCGATTCCGACTTCATGGAGTCGAGTTGCAGACTCCAATCCGGACTACGACATACTTTATGAGGTCCGCTTGCTCTCGCGAGGTCGCTTCTCTTTGTATATGCCATTGTAGCACGTGTGTAGCCCTACTCGTAAGGGCCATGATGACTTGACGTCATCCCCACCTTCCTCCAGTTTATCACTGGCAGTCTCCTTTGAGTTCCCGGCCGNTGAGGTCCGCTTGCTCTCGCGAGGTCGCTTCTCTTTGTATATGCCATTGTAGCACGTGTGTAGCCCTACTCGTAAGGGCCATGATGACTTGACGTCATCCCCACCTTCCTCCAGTTTATCACTGGCAGTCTCCTTTGAGTTCCCGGCCGGACCGCTGGCAACAAAGGATAAGGGTTGCGCTCGTTGCGGGACTTAACCCAACATTTCACAACACGAGCTGACGACAGCCATGCAGCACCTGTCTCAGAGTTCCCGAAGGCACCAAAGCATCTCTGCTAAGTTCTCTGGATGTCAAGAGTAGGTAAGGTTCTTCGCGTTGCATCGAATTAAACCACATGCTCCACCGCTTGTGCGGGCCCCCGTCAATTCATTTGAGTTTTAACCTTGCGGCCGTACTCCCCAGGCGGTCGACTTAACGCGTTAGCTCCGGAAGCCACGCCTCAAGGGCACAACCTCCAAGTCGACATCGTTTACGGCGTGGACTACCAGGGTATCTAATCCTGTTTGCTCCCCACGCTTTCGCACCTG